>JAWKTA010000068.1:0-21708 GCA_041402025.1 Phycisphaerales bacterium
GTTGCTGCGGGCCGTGTGGGCCGAACCGATCGGAGGCACGGGTGTGCAGACGATCGAGCTGCTGGCCCAGCCGGACGGAGAAGGCGCGGCGGTTGTTACGACTGCGGCGTGGGGTCCGCGGGAAGTCTGTCTGAGCGTTACGTTGCCCATCCCCTCGGTGAAAACACGATACCGCTGGCGATTTATGTCTGTCGATGGTGTCGTACAACAAACGGAATACTCCCAATGGGTTGAGCCGTTGCCTGCGCCCGTAATCGAGCTAAAGGTTATCGGGGGTGCCGCATGAGCGCGGGTACGTCGTTAGAACTGGTCCACCATCCGGGTGTATCGGATGATCCCGCCCCCGTCGTGATGGTCGGTGGCGTGCCGGAGCCGAGGCTTTCCGTAGAGCGCTACGCGGTGGATGGGCCGTTGGATATCCGGTCGGCTGAGTTAACCGTTGACCTGGCCGACGGGATCCCGGGTGTGCTTGATCGCTGGCTTTGTGCCGAGGTATCGATCGCGTTGCCGGTGCGATTGTTCGATGGCGGGACGCGGTGGCCGATCCTGATGCACGGGATGCTGAAGAAACTCGAAACGGAGGAGGCCGTTGGGACAAATCTAAAACGGTTTGTTCTAACGGATGATTGGGACGCCCTGCTATCACGGTCGGTCGCGAACATCTGGTGGCGTAATCCCAACGGCACTCTTTTCCAACAGGCTAAGGGTGTGTTCGAGACCGGGGCGGATGCCAACCGCTCAGAACAGACCTACGCGATGACCGGCGGGGATCTCCATGTAATTCAGCCCGGCTCGGGCCTGTCATGGACGGTTGCTCAAGCGATGACATCGCTTTCCACGCTGTCGGGCATGGGGCTTGAACTGCGGGGCCTGCCGCGCGAGGTTGCCGATGCCCAGTTGATGGAGCCGATCAACTTGGCCCGGCCCGTGAAGCTTGCTCTTGAAAATATCCTCGAAACCTATGACCTCGTGATCCAGCGAGACCTGTCTCGTGTCGATGGCACGGTCACCGAACGGCGAGCGGTCCGACCCTACGCAACGGGGCGGCCGATCAATGTTGTCTGGGCGGATGAGAAACGCCCCATTGGTGACACGCTGACTTTCGAGACGGAACAACCCGCGCAAGCTGCGCGGCAGTGGATTGCACGTGCCGGCGGCTGGCGAGTCGAGTCGTCGTTCGTCCTGGTCGGTGCATGGGACCCGGCGCTGGAAGGTCAGGCGGACGATGAGTATGACATGGACCTTAGCTCCGACTTCGCGACCTATGCCGACGTCTACCGGCGTTGGGTGCTCAACGAGGACGGGTATTTCTCCGACACGCCTTATAACCGTGGGCCGACGTTCGACCTCACCGCGTTCTTCGGTTACGGCACGGTCGACCCGCAGCCGCTCGTCTTTGAATCCACCCTGACCCTGGACGACGGTGGCGCGGCGATGAAGCCGGTCTTTGAGATCAGTACCAACAGCGGCGCGGGCTGGTCGATCTTCTCCGGCGCGAGGGTGGTGCTCGATGACCGCGCGGGGGTTTATCTGGATACCACCACGCTCCCGACGGCATTCCTCACCGCGGCCAAAGCAGGCACGGCCAAAGTGCGCGTCACCGCCACGCTGATAAGCCCCGTACCTGTGGAACTGAAGCGCTGGCACGGCAACGCTCAGCTCTGCACACTCCCGCCCAACGTGATCGATGTCGCATCGGCGTTCGGTTTCCGTCGTGTAGACACGCAGAGTGTTCATTATCCGTATGTGCAGTCCGGGCTGTATCAGGCGGACGAGGCGGACGATTCGAATCGGATGCTGCACTGGCTGGTGGACAAGATGGCTCGCTTGGCCAGTTATGCGCCGTCGAACGGCCGGGCGTCATTGGAGATCGCCGGCACGCTGCCGTTGTTGCGGGTGGGCGACAGACTATTCGGTGTCGGAGGCCCGGGCCTGGCTGCGGACGGGCGATCTCAGGCCATGTCGTCCGTTGGCGCTTCTGTCCTATCGTTTGAAACGCGATACGCCTATCACCCGCGCAACGGCAGAACGACATTAATTCAACTGGCTTATTGAAGCATGAATGCAAACACGCCCATATCGATCGACCTGATCCAGCCACTGACGCAGTTCGGTGTAGCGGGGTTGATGGGTTTGCTCTGGGTGTGGGAGCGATTGATGTCACGCAAGCGCGAGACGCAACTCAACGAAGCCCATATGGACCTGCAGCGTCAGCATCGTGAGCTGAGCGTGCTGGTCAAGCTCGTCAGGCACAACACGCGCGCGATAGTGCGGTTCGACCGGACGCAGATGCAACTCAAGGAACTGCTGGAGAAGATGCACCGTGAAATCGATCACCCGAGTAGTTAAAAGCACATACATGTATGCCATTTTCATGGCGTGCATGTTGTTGGTGGGCTGCTCGTCGCCGCCGTCGGTCACGCCTTTGTTGCGTGTCACGGAGCGGGCCCTGGTTGAGGAGTCCGGTCGGTTGAAGGAAGACGCCGAGCGTGACCGGCTCTATACGCGTCAGATATTGGGTTCATTGGACGATGCTTATCGGCGTGATCTCGAACAGGCCGAAGTGCTGACGTCCGGGTGGGTGCGTGAGGCGACCACGGTGTATGTCGCCGCGCGGGACGCCGTGATCCAGCACGAGCAAACGCTTGCTGAAGAACGGGGTAACCGGGCCGACAACCTACTCGCCGCCGCAACCGCGACACGCCGGGCGATCCTTCTGATTGAACAACAGGACGGCCTGTTGCGTGGGGTGGCGGGCGAGGAGCTTTCACAACTGCTGTACGGGCTGACGAACGCAGGCCAGGAGTATATGCATGAATAATCAAGACCTCCGCACACTGATCTCGAGCGGATCGATATCCGCTGGTCGGACTTCTCGACACGCCACCCGCACCTTGCCGACGCCATCGACCGGATCCGGCTGGTGGATTCGGCCGTGGACCTGTTGCGCGATGACCCGCAGTTCGTCAGTGCAATGCACGGTGCCGACCTCGATGAGGCCCGGCTGGCAGATGCGACAAAATTGCTTGGCCTGATGGATCAATTGATCCAACGGCTGCTCCCGGGATGACGCGGACACCGAGTACGCACATTTACACCTCGTCTGTTGAACAATCAATGAAAGGAAAACCATGCCCGAAACCGTCAAGCCCCGCCCCCGCTGGACCAGCCGGAAGTTTATTCTGGCTGTGTCCGCGCAACTGACGTCGATGATCGTCCTGTTCTGGCCGGGCCACGAGAGCGCGATCGTGGAGGCGTCCACCTCCATCACATCGCTGGTGGTGATCCTTGTAACGTCGCTGGGCTACGTCGCTGCCGAGGCGTCTCTCGATGCACGCAACACCCCCGCACCGGATCAGGAAACGCCCGCTCCTTGATGCGGCCGACGGCCCGGCATATCTTCTGTGTTATGGCTTGTCACGGGTGGATACTTCGCGCGGTGTTGTCGGGCGTGTGGCTCCTGGCCGGTGTCTGCTTGCTGCCAATGCTCCCTGGGTGCGAGCCGGCGGCGACCGATACGCCGAGCGTGGCAGGTGCGTCGGCGGGCACCAAGGAAGTCACTAAGCCTGGGTCGTACTGGCGGCCGGAAGTTAAAAGTATCCGCGTGTACCCCTCGACGCGATTTATCCGTGAGTCCGGCCGGGCGATTCTCGAAGCGCGTTTCGAGCTGTATGACGAGATGGGCGATCCCTTGAAGGCCGCGGGCACGTTTCAGGTCGAGCTGTACAGCATCGATGAGTCACTTGGCAACGCGCCGCAGCGTCTGCTCTACACCTGGAGCGCCGACACGCTGACACTTGACCAGCAGCGCGAGCATTACGATCCGATTACTCGCGGATACCTTTTCCGCCTGGGTGTTGATAACCTCAAAGCGGCGCGTCAGGCGACACTGTTGAAGGTCGCATTCACACCGGCGGGTCGGCCCAGGCTCGAGGCCGAGGCCGTGATCCAGACGGACTGGTGAACCGTTTGAGAGTTTATGCCAGACCCAGCGCTTCGCGCACCTGCGCGATCAGTGCGGCCGCGTCTTTCTCGTTGCCTGCTTCGGCGATCAGACGGACGATCGGCTCGGTGTTGCTGGGGCGGACGTGGACCCAGCGGTCGGGCCAGTCGATGCGGACACCGTCCTGCGTGTCGATTTTTTGTCCCTTGAACGCATCTTTGAGGATCGGGCTGATCTTGCTGATGAGTTCGGCGCTCGCGTCAACCTTGTCCTTGACGATCGCGTATGCGGGGGTGAGTTTGATGAGTTCGCTTAGGGGTTTGCCGCGCTTGGCGAGCATTTCCAAGAGGATGGCCATGCCGACGATGCTGTCGCGGACGCCGCTGACCTTGGGCCAGATCACGCCGCCGTTGCCCTCGCCGCCGATGGTCGAGCCGCTTTGCGCCATGCCGGCGACGACGTTGGCCTCACCGACCGCGGTCCGGAGCACTTTCGCGCCGGCTTTGTCGGCGATGTCGTCGATCATCCGGCTGGTCGAAAGGTTGGCGACGGCGGTGTCGCCCTTACCTAAAAGATGCATCGCCGATAGCGAGAGGGTGTATTCTTCGCCGATGTAGTTGCCGAGGTCATCGACCACGGCCAAACGATCGGCATCGGGGTCCTGGGCGAAACCGATCGCGGCGCCGGTTTCTTTCACTTTGGCGCAGAGTTCGGTCAGGTTCTCGCGCGTAGGTTCGGGTGTGTGCGGGAAGAGGCCTGTCGGCTCGGGATACATGTGGATCACTTTGACGCCGAGCGCTTCGAGCAGGGCCTTGGCTTCGTCGCCGCCCGCGCCGTTGACGCTATCGACCACTGCCGTGAGCTTCGCGGTGCGCACGGCGTCTACATCGATATGCGGCAGGACACTGTCGGTGTGGACTTGCACGCCGGTGTTGTCTTCGCCGCAGGGCTGGAGCTTGTCGACGGCGTCGTACTTGAGTTTGTTGTCCTTGAACCTTTGGATGATCTGCATCGCTTGGTCGGCGGGTGGGGCGGCACCGTCGTGGCGCAGGGCCTTGACGCCGTTCCAGATGATGGGGTTGTGGCTGGCGGTGATGACCATGCCGCCTTCGGCTTTGTGGTGGCCGATCATGATGGCGACGCCCGGCGTGCTGAGGATGCCGACACGGGTGACCCTGCAGCCCGAGGCGATCAGTCCAGACACGGCGGCCATCTCGAACATCTTCCCCGAGGGCCGGGAGACACGTCCGATCACGACGTGCGGCGCGTCTTTTTTGGTGGATTCTCTTAGCCACGCGCCGAACGCGGCGGCGTAACTGGCGACGACCGTTGGCGTGATAGATTGTCCTACCAGGCCGCGCATCCCGCTGACACTCAACATCAAAGGTGCTTGCTTGCTCATCTTGATCCGTCATCCGTCATAAAGTAACCATCGAGATCCATTTACCAACCGTTTTATTGATTGTCGGCTTAGCACGCATCATCAAACCATTGGCGCAGCAGGTCCATCGTCACGCCTTGCAGGCCTTGCTCCACGCGGTTTGCTCTTGTCAATGCCGAGGCCGGGCCGGTGGTGGTGATGCCCAGCGT
Source organism: Phycisphaerales bacterium (assembly GCA_041402025.1). Lineage (GTDB taxonomy): Bacteria > Planctomycetota > Phycisphaerae > Phycisphaerales > Phycisphaeraceae > JAJRRS01. The sequence continues at coordinate 5,534 of JAWKTA010000068.1, forward strand.
CATCAGCCCAGCGCCACGTGCGGACTCGATACCGGCGGCGGTGTCCTCGATCGCCAGGCAATCGCCGGGCGTGAGGTTCAGGTCCGGATGTTTCGCGGCGAGCTTATCAACGGCCAGCCGGTACGTTGCCGGGTCGGGCTTGGACCGGTAGACGTCGTCGGCGGAGACGATGATCTCGAAGCGGTCGCGTCGGCCCAGGCCCTTGAGCATCAGTTCAATGTCGAAGGCGGTCGCGCCGCTGCCGATGGCGATGGGGATTTGCCCGTGGGCTTCGTCGATCAGGTCCACTGCGCCGGGGATGGCGGCTGCGCCCTGGTTAACGAGGTTCTCAAAGGCCGATTTTTTCTGGTGGCAGAGTTCGTTGACGTGCGAATCCTCGGTGGGCATTTTGGCCGAGGCGAGCATTACGCGGAACGCATCGCGGTCATCGAAGCCGATGTAGTGCTGAAGATAATGGGCGTAGTCGAAGGCGACGCCGATGCCTTTGCCGACCTCCATGAATGCCCGGTAGTGCAGCGGCTCGGAATCGACCACGACGCCGTCAAAATCAAAAACAATCGCTTTGAGCATGAAGAGAGTTTAGGGGCGGCTGATACTTCGGGCAAAGCGGCGTGTTGGGTGCGCCGGGCGGGCGGGATGGCGTATCATGGGGGGATGGATGACACATGCGCATCGGGTGGATTACCGAGCTATGACGAGGCCCTGGTGCGGGTTTTAAGCCGGGTCATGCGCCTGGAAGCCGAGGCGGTGCCGCTGTCGGGTGCACTGGGATGTGTGCTGGCGGAGCCGATCGTCGCCGACCGTGACCAGCCGCCATTTAACCGCTCGGCGATGGATGGTTTCGCGGTGCGGAGCGGCGAGGTTGTATCAGACAAGTGGTACGACGTTGTTGCGGTGATTGCGGCGGGCGGTTCGCTTGACGCGTCGGTTGATCTGATGCGCGGCGTGTCTTCGATCGCGACGGGTGCGGCGTTGCCCGGTGCGTATGACGCGGTGGTCCCTGTTGAGCAAGCAGAAGAGCAGCAGGGTCGCGTCCGGTTTTCGGTTGAACGGGTTCGGCCGGGGGCTCATATCCATGCGCGCGGGGCCGACGCCCGCGCGGGTGACGTATTGATTGGATCGGGCGTATGTCTGGGCGCGCAGCACATCGGGATCGCGTCGTCGGCGGGGTGTGTGCAGCCGGTGGTCGTGCGCCGGCCGGGCGTTTCGTTGATCACCACAGGCGACGAGGTCCGCGCCCCGGCGACGAAGACAGCCGACCTGTCGCCGCAGCAGATCCGTAATTCCAATGGTCCGATGTTGGATGCGTTTTTAGAGAGCCTTAACGTCGAACGGCTGGACCACGCCCATGTCCGGGATGATGCGGAGGCGACGTTGTCCGTGTTGCGTGAGGCGACGGAGAAGTCGGACTTCGTGCTCACCGTCGGCGGCGTGAGCGCGGGTCGGCGGGACCACGTGCCTTGGGCGGTGGGCGAGCTTGGTTATGAAACGGTGATCAAGGGCGTGGCGATCCAGCCTGGCAAGCCGGTATTCATCGCGCAGGCGTGCGACGGCTCGGGCCGGCTGGTGGTCGGGCTGCCGGGCAACCCGGTGAGCGTGCTGGCGACGGCGCACCTGTTTGCCTGGCCGATCATCCGCGCTATGTCGGGGTTGGATGCGCAGCTGCCCTGGCGGCGTGTCAATCTGACGGAGGCCGTGAAGCCTAATGCACATCGCGAGGCGTTCCGTTCTGCGGAACTGGTCGGCGATCACAAGCAACAAGCGCGTGTCATTCAATGGAAGGGTTCGGGCGACCTGGCGCACACGGCCCGGGCAGACGGTTTCGTGCGTCTGCCTATGCAACAAGAGGAACTCCACCCGGGTGATCCGGTGTGGTTCCTGCCGGTTATCGGGGGTGCAAGATGGTGATCCGCGTTTTGTTTTTTGGCGCTTTGGCGCACGACCTGGGTGCCGGGGGCACGGAGTTGGATTTGTCCGATAACGCCACTGTTGGTGATGCACTTTTGAGACTTAGTGAAGCCCACCCTGTGTTAGATAGATACCGTACACGTCTGGCGACCGCGGTGAATCTCGAATACGTGGACGCGGCCCACCCGTTGCGGGACGGTGATGAGCTTGCGTTGATCCCGCCGGTCTCGGGCGGTTAACGTTTTACCGGGCGCTGAAAACACCGGGTTTTATAGGCCGAAATCTCTTGCGCCACCTGCGCGCGTGTTATCAGGCATGCGCATTTTTACTTTTGTGACGCCTTAATCACCTGGCACACCTGACCGATGATCCCTTTTGTCGGGCGTCCCGCCGTGGACCCGGCAGGAGTGATTCTGGAGAAAGGTGATCAGCGTATGCCAAGGCAAAAAGACATCCTGACCACGGGTGAAGTGGCCAAGATCTGTAATGTGGCCCCTCGCACCGTCAGCAAGTGGTTTGATTCCGGCCAGCTCCGGGGCTACCGGATCCCCGGTTCCAAGGACCGGCGTATCCCGCTGAACGCGCTCGTGAAATTCATGAAGGCCCACAGCATCCCGATGGACGGGCTGCAATCCGGGCAGATGCGCGTCCTGATCGTCGACGGCGAGTCCGAGACGGTCCAGGTGCTCGAAAAGGTCCTCGCCGAGCAGGCCAACTATGAAGTCCGCGTCGCGCACTCGGGCTTCGCCTGCGGCGTCGAATGCGAGAAGTTCCGCCCGCACGTCATGCTGCTTGATATGCATCTAAGCGATGTCAAGGGCGAGGACGTGCTGAAGCTGATCCGGGGCAACGATGATCTTCAGCTGACCAAGGTGATCGCCATGAGCGGCAAGCTCACCGACGGCCAGGCCCAGCACCTCGTGCAGAACGGGTTCGACAGCTACCTCAAGAAGCCCTTCCACGTCCGCCAGGTGGTCGATGCCATCGAGGAAGTGACCGCGATCGTTTATTAACTCATTGATTCAGGGAAAATGAGAACCGAGCCGTGCCGGCGTAGAAACCGGCGCGGCTTTTTTATTTTCGGTTGATTGATTCGAGAAGCGATTACCGCGGCTGGCCGAGGATCGGGCGGACCTGGCCGTTGTGTTCGGCGATCAGGCGGTTGGCCTGTTCGGCGCTGATGTTGCGCAGCTCCATGACCAGGGCGGTCTTGACCATGCCGTCGGCGCGGGCGAGCAGCTCGGCGGCGCGTGGGCGGTCCAGGTCGGTCTGCGAGCAGATGATGCGGATCGCGCGGTCCTTGAGCTTCTCGTTGCTGGCCCGTAGGTCGACCATAAGGTTGCCCCAGACCTTGCCGAGCTGGACCATGGTGATCGTGGTGATCATATTCAGGGCGAGCTTGGTGGCGGTGCCGGCCTTGAGTCGTGTAGAACCGGTGACGACTTCGGGGCCGACGATCAGCTCGATCTGGTGATCGATCTCGGCGGGCAGGCTGGGCGGCGGCGGCGTGTTGACGGTGCCGTTGCCGGGCACGACCGGGGCCTTGGTGCGTTTGAGCAGGCTCTTGATCGGGACGCAGCAGATGATCGCGGTGGTTGCGCCGTGTGTCTTGGCGTAGTGGATGCCGCCCCAGACGTAGGGGGTGGTGCCGCCGGCGGCGATGCCGATGAGGGTGTCTTTGGGGCCGAGGTTGAGTTTGGTCAGTTCCGGAACCGCGCCGTCGAAATCATCTTCCATGCCTTCGCTGCTCTTGCGCAGCGCACCGTCGCCGCCGGCGATGATGCCGATGACCTGGCTCGGGTCGGCCTGGAAGGTGGGGGGGATCTCGCTGGCGTCCAAGACACCCAGCCGGCCTGACGTGCCCGCGCCGATGTAGATCAGCCGGCCGCCGTTACGCATGCCCTTGACGATGTCATCGACGGTGCGGGAGATCGCGGGGATCGCGTTCTTGACGGCGACAGCGACCTCCATGTCCTGGGCGTTCATCATCCGAAGCGCCGCCTCGGTGGACTGGGCGTCCAGCGCCGCGGAAGCGGGGCTGCGTTGCTCGGTCGTCAGGTGGCCTCGGTTGGGGAGTTCTTTCACGTTGGTCTTCATCACTTCGTTGCTCCCGGGAAAACCCAATGACCGGCCACGCCGGGATCGCTAGCACCTGTTATCTGCGGGAGGCTGATCGGGACGCCGTCCCGGCTCAAAGCCCCCAGCACGGCGAACCCGGCGGACTCTCGGGCCTCAACCGGCACGCCTAGCTCGTCGGACAGCATCACGGCCTGTCCGGCCAGCAATTCACGCAGCCGGCCCACCAAGACCGGGTTCCTCGCCCCGCCGCCGGCGAGCACCACATCCCGGGCCCTGGCCAGCGGCGACCGGGCGATCAGCTGGGCCACCGTGTCGATCGCAGACGCGACGATGTCGGCCGGGGTTAGCCTGCCGGAAAGCTTATCGACCAGATCGCTGATCCAGCTGTCGGTAAAGTCCTCTCGCCCTAGTGAGCGGGTGGCCTGGCCGGTGATAGCGGGATGCCGTTCGATCAAACCGAAAACCTCCAAGTCGATCCGCCCGTCCTTGGCGATCTTCCCGTCCGTGTCGAAACGCCGATCCGGATAAAGCCGACGAACCACGCCGTCGATCAGCAGGTTGCACGGCCCGATGTCCGCGCCTTGGACCTGTCTGGGTGACCCGCTCGCGGGCAGATAGGTCACATTGCTGATCCCGCCCAAGTTGACGATCAGCCGGTCGCGGTCCGGGTGCCGGAACATCACCCAGTCGCTGATCGGCGTGATCGGGGCGCCTTGCCCGCCGGCGATCAGGTCCGCCTGTCGCAGGTCGAAACACACCGGGACACCCAGGCGATTCACGATCGGCTGCGGGTCCAGCAATTGCCAACTCACGCCCTCGTCCGGGGCGTGCCAGACGGTCTGGCCGTGGGCTGCGATCAGGCTTAATCGCCCGTCCGCGGGCAGATATTCACGGCAAAGCCGCTCCAATGCGAGCGCGTGCAGTTCGCCGAGCCTTCGGGCGGCACGCATATAATCAATCGGTTTGTGCGGTCTGCCTTCCGCCATCGGAGCCAGCACGTCCGCCAGCGCATCCAATCCCTGGCTGACCGTGCCGATCAGCTTCGCCCGCATGGCTAAGCCTTCGCCACATACCTCAACCAGCGACGCGTCCAACCCGTCCAGGCTCGTGCCGGTCATACAACCGGCCACCAACCTGATAGACGGATCACGCATACACCTGTTCAAAGTATACCCTATTTATTCTATAACTTAAAGATCTAAGGCGATTTCTTGAGCCTCCGGGGCGGATATTAAGCATAAATACATAAATTAAATATATTTATATCTATAATAATGCATCCGCCGCGGCCGGGTATGGCGCTGCTTGGTCAAAGTAAGACACCATAACTACGGGCATTTTTACTTATAAAAAGTAAAACCCGTTGGTAGAGAAACCGCCCGGTCGGGCCGCAGGCTTCAGACACGGGCCGGGTTTTCAAGTGCTGCGGATATAACCAGAGCGCCCGAGGCTATTGTTTTTCTTCGGTCGTCTCGGCCTTGTCTTTTTTGCCGCCAAGCAGGCCACCCAGGCCCTCACCGAGTTTTTCGACCGCTTTGCCGGCTTCATCGCCGACGGCTTTGGCTTTGTCACCGACCTGGCCCGCGGCTTCGCCCACCTTATCCGCCGCCGCGCCGACGATCTCGCCCGCCTGGGCGGTCACATCGCCCACGACCTGCACACCGAATTGGCCCAAGTCACCCACCGCGGCAAGCCCGCCCTGAAGGCCCTTGCCTATGTCGCCCGGCAGGATGTCCCCTGCCTGTTCCGCCACGGTTGCCAGGATCGCCGTGACGATGATGCCGCTTAGGTCTTTCAGCAAAACGCCTTTGTCGCTGTCGGTACCGATGTCGGTCAGGCGGATTTCGGGAACCTTTACCGGCACGGACAGGCCGCCGATCACTTCGGCCTTGACGTTCACGTCGGTGATGACCAGTTCCTTGATGACGAACTTCTTGCCCTCGTCTTCATCGGGCGCGGGTTCCGCGTCGCTGCCGGTCACTTTGGCGAGGTTCTCGAGGATCACGTCGTAGTTGGCTTTGCCCTTATCTTTCTCGAGTGCGATATCAACGTGGTTCAGTTTCAGCGAGGGGACCTCGACCTTGTCGCCCATCAGCGAACCGAGCGAGACCTCGACGCTGCCGTCACCGAGTTTGAGGAAGTGGTCGGCCTTGAAGCCCTCGGGGTTCGCGACACTCAGCCCGTCCAGCGACACGCTGCCGGACAGCAGTCCGATGTGGATGCCGTTGAGTTTGGTCGTAACGCCCATCGCGTAGGTGCCACCCTGTTCTACGCCCGTCTTGGCGATCCGGTCGATCATCACGACCGCGATCACAGCGACGACCACGACGACCAATACCAGCAGGATGACGATCCGTTTGATCCATTTCATGTTGCGGCCCCTTATCGCCCCGGTAGATGGTGAATGTTCCCCTTCACTATATCATGGCGGGATGACGGATGAGGACTTCATGCGTGAGGCGATCCGGTTGGCCCGGCTGGGCGAGGGCCGGGTCGAGCCGAACCCGATGGTGGGGGCTGTGATTGTGCGCGACGGGAAGGTGATAGCGGAAGGCTACCACGCATGTTACGGCGGCCTGCACGCCGAGGCTGAGGCTTTGCGCGAGTGTCAAGAAAAGGGCATCGACCTCGCCGGGGCAACGATCTACGTCACCCTCGAACCCTGTTCTCACTACGGCAAGCAGCCGCCTTGCGCCGAGGCGGTCATCCGCGCGGGGATCAAACGGGTCGTGATCGGGATGCCGGACACGTTCGAGCCGGTCGCCGGCCGGGGCGTGCCGATGCTGCGTGACGCGGGGCTGTCGGTCGAAGTCGGCGTGTGCCGTGAAGAGGCCGAGCAGCTCGCCGAGCCGTACCTGAAGCGCGGCCGGACCGGTCTGCCCTGGACGATCGTCAAGTGGGCACAAACACTCGACGGTAAAACAGCTACGCGCACCGGCGACAGCAAGTGGATCAGCAACGACCTATCCCGCAAGCGTGTCCACGAGATCCGCGCCCGCGTCGATGCGGTGATCGTCGGTGTCGGCACCGTCCGCGCCGATGACCCGACACTCACCGCACGCGACGTTGATATCAAACGCACCGCCCGCCGCGTTGTGGTTGATCCGCGCTTGAGTATGCCGGACCCGTGCAAACTTTTAACAACGCTCGATCAGGCCCCGTTGACGGTCGCTATCAACGAAAACCTGTTTGACGATGACGCGGACCGGCTAAAGGCTTTCGTCGACCGGGGCGTCGAGTTGATCGGTCTGCCGCCGCTTGCCGGGGCCAGCGATCAACAGTTGGACCTGCGTCCGCTGCTGGAACACTTAAGCACGACCCACCGCGCGATGAACGTGCTGGTTGAGGGCGGGGCATACCTCAACGGTGCGCTGTTGCAACAGGGCTTGGCCGACCAGGTGCTGGCGTTCGTTGCGCCGAAAGTGGTTGGAGACGATGGCGCGCTCGGCGCGGTCGTGGGGATGGCACCCGAGCGGATCGCGGATTCGGTGCAGTTTACGTTGCGCGCCGTGGAACAACTCGAGGAGGATGTGTTGCTGGATTACCGTCTAAAAACGCTTGCGGTTTAGCGGGTGATCGTAGATCGCCGTGCCTGATCTAAATAACTGACACGCGGATCTTCGATCCGCTGCTAAACGGGTGTAAATGGTTTTACGCCTGATCGACCACGATCCGGTTGCCGCGTACCTCGACGACCTGGACCTTGTCACCTTTGTCGATGAAAGGCCCGACGCTGACGACATCGACATGGTTTCGCCGAAGCGTGCGACGCCGGAGGGGCGTAGCTCGGTGAGCGCGGTGCCGGCTAGGCCGACGGTGATGACGCCGACGCCCAGGACCTCGTCGCCGCTGACGTGTATGGGTTTGCCCATCGGGTCCATCCCGACCGCCGCGGCGGAGGGCTGCGTGGTCTGGAGGATCAGGCGGTTGAGGCCGGGGATCTTCCCGAAGTGTTTGGTGATGTAGTAGAAACCAACACCGCTTGCCAGCAGCGCCAGCAGCGTGAAGAACATCGACGCGACCATGCGGTCCCACATCTCCGGCGGCGGCAGCCAGCCCACGCCCCGCCCGCCCGCGCCCTTGCCCGACGGCACGACGCTGAGCACAATCCCCATGAACATCATCATCAGGCCCGCGATACCCAAAAGCCCGAACGCCGGCGTGAACACCAGCTCGATGATCACCAGCACAAACCCGATCAGGAACAGCAGGATGTGCCAGACTTCGGCCAGCCCGATGATGTACGGCAGCGCCGATCAGTAATAGCAGCGCCGCCGCCGCGACCGCGCCGGGAACGCTCAGCCCCGGCGCCTGCATTTCGATGTACCCGCCGATCAGGCACACGATGATCAAAATGATCCGGGCCCACCACGACGTGAGCACCGCGGCCAGGCCCTCGCTCCAGGTCGGCGCGACGACGACCACGCTCCCGGCCCGGTAGTTTTTCTGTAGGTCGGTTTGCGTGGCGATGGTGGCTTTGGAAAGGCCGATGTCGGCGGCGCGTTTCTGGTTGCGTGTTAATAATGTCTTGCCGTCGTGCACCATCCCGCCGGGCGCTTTGTCGCCGCTGGGCAATACCTCGACGGCACGCCACGCGCCCCGGTCCGCATCCGTCGCTACGCTCAGCGTCACCGCGCCCACATCTTCGACCGCAGGCAACTGCGCCGCAGCGCCGGGCGGGGGCGTCTGGGAGGCATAGTCCTGCGGCGAGTCGCCTTTGACCATCACGGCGTAGTCGATCTGGTTGACCAGCCGACGCTCGCCCGAGCCGTCGGTCTTCTCGACCATGTAGACCTCGACGCCCAGCACACACATCGCCTGGAACATGACGAAGTCGTACCCGTTGTCTTGCGCACTGTCACGGAACTCTTCGAGGATCGGGGACAGCGCCTTGGCGCGTTCGGTCGGCGCGAGGTTCATGCCCGGGATGATCGGGGCGCAGTCGCCGGTGGAGGAGGCGGGCGACATCACGATCTCGTCGCACGCCGCGGCGATCATGATCCCCGCCGAGTAAGCCTCGTTGTGGACCCACGCGACCGTCGGCACGGGGATCGTGCGGATGTATTTGCTGATCTTCATCGCGCTGGTCGCCACCCCGCCGGGCGTGTCCAGCTCGATCACGATCAGCGTCGCACCCTCGGCAAGCGCCTTATCGACCCGGCGCTGAAGGCTCTCAAACGTAAAGTCGTAGATCACCCCCGTGACCGGGATCACGGCGATGTTCGACCCCGATGGCAGCACCAGGTTGGAGCTATATAGATTGGCCGAGGTGACCGGCGGTGTTGGGGAGACGGTCGGCTGCTGCGGCGCGACTTCACCCACCGGTTCAACCGCCGGCGTCTGCGCCGCGATCAGCGACACCAGCAGCAACCAGAACACCGATCGTAAGGCCCGGTCGTTCATATCGTTTGATTATAGACCAAAACTGGTCCCGGACCCGCAAAACATGGCCCCGGCTTTCCCCTTCCGGGGGTATCGATGCCGCTGTTTGCGGTCCGCCCGGATCGGTTATACAAACTCGGTCCCGCCCGGCCCCATGATTTACCCCCAGGGAGACCCCCCATGCCCGCCAGCCCCATCCGTGTCACCGTCTGGCACGAGCACGTCCACGACCGCACCAACGCCGCCGTCAAAAAGCTGTACCCCGACGGGATGCACGCCCAGATGAAGTCGGCGATCGAGGAACACCTCGGCACCGGCGTGACCGTCCGCACGGCTTTATTGGAAGAGCCGGAGCACGGCCTGACCGACAAGGTCCTGGCCGAGACGGATGTGCTGACCTGGTGGGGCCACTGCGCCCACGACAAGGTCGATGATAAGGTCGTCGAGAAGGTCCACCGCCGGGTGCTTGAGGGCATGGGCCTGATCGTGCTGCACTCCGGGCACTACTCCAAGATCTTCAAGAAACTGATGGGCACGACCTGTTCGCTGCGCTGGCGTGAAGCGGGCGAGAAGGAACGGCTCTGGTGCCTGCTGCCCGGCCACCCGATCGCGGACGGGTTGACCGACGAGTTTTTCGAGATCGAGCACACCGAGATGTACGGCGAGCTGTTCGACATCCCGACGCCCGACGAACTCGTCTTCGTGAGCTGGTTCGAGGGCGGAGAGGTGTTCCGCTCCGGCTGCACATGGAACCGGGGCAAGGGCAAGGTCTTCTACTTCCGCCCGGGCCACGAGACGTTCCCCATCTATTATCACAAGCAGGTCCGCCGGGTCCTTGCCAACGCGGTGAAGCACGTTGCCCCGGCCCGGTCCAGCGCACCGATCCGACTGGATGCGCCCTGCATCAACCCGCCGCTTAGCCCGATCGCGACCAAACACGAGGTCGACCAGTCCCTGCATGAACATTGATCGCGCGGTCGGCGGTTCGTAGCGGTAGGCGATTAAATAAAAAAAGCCCACGGACAACGTCCGGGGCCTTTTTTGTATCTGACTGCGATCCGGTGCGGGGTTTAGTTGCTCAGCGCATCCTGAACCTTCTCGGCACCCTCTTCAACCTTCTCGGCGCCTTCCTTCACGGCTTCCTTCGTCGCCTCGGCCGCGTTATCGGCGGCTTCCTTGGCGTCTTCCTTCATCTCTTCCACGGCGCTGTGCGCATCGGCGGCGTGTTCATCCATCGCCTTCTCGGCTTCGGTGGTGGACGGCACGGCAGGGGCTTCCTGCTTCTTCTCACAACCCAGGGTCACGGCGGCCATCAGGCCCAGAATCACAAACATCGATTGACGGAACATGGCGATCTCCAATTTGTTCATATACCACGGTTATGCCCCCACCCCTTAGGTAAGGACCGTGGGGCAGTATACCCCAAATTCACCCCCGCTTGCCAATGAGCACCATCCACCCCCGCCCGGCCCTCCCGGAGTGCCTCCGGTCCGCACGCCTTTCCGGGGCGGATGAACCTGTTTCAGCCCCTTAGACCGCCGGCTGTTGCTGGCTTAGGCAGTGTAGCGCCCCCAGCCCCGCCACCAGCCACTGTGCGGGCACCGGGGCCAGCGAATACCCCGGCATGGCCCCCGCCAGCACCCCCAAAGCCCGGTCGTCCGCCGCCTGCCCGAACGTGGGCATGAAGACGTGCCCGTTGGCGATCAGGAAGTTCGCGTAGCTGGCGGGCATGGGGTACCGGCCCTCCGGATAGTCGTACAGGATCGGTTCGGGCACCGGCAGCTCCACGATCCGAAGCGGTTGCCCGTCCTGGTCCTTATCCAACCGCAAGGCTTTGAGGTTGCGCTGCGTCATCGCGTGGTCCGGGTGGTCTGCCGGGGCGGAGATGATGGCGACCGTGTCCGGTGCGATGAACCGGGCCACGTCATCGATGTGCCCGTCCGTGTCATCGCCCTCGATCCCGCCGGGCAGCCAGATGACATGTCGCGTGCCCAGCGTCTCGTGCAGCCGGGCCTCGATCTGCTGCCTGTTCATGTCGGGGTTACGGTTCTTGTTCAGCAAGCACTGCTCGGTGGTCATCACCGTGCCCTGGCCGTTGACGTCGATCGACCCGCCCTCGAGGACGAAGTCGTGGACCCAGATAGGAAGGCGGAGCTTGGCCGCGATCTTTTGCGGGACAACATCGTCCAGGTCGCGGACCTCGTACTTGCCGCCCCAGGTGTTGAAGTGGAAGTCGTGGCAGGCGATCGCCGGGCCGTGGCCGTTCTCGGTTTCGCGCACGACGAAGATGGGGCCGAAGTCGCGTATCCACGAATCATTGGTATCGATACCCAGCCCATCGGTCGTGCTGACCGGCACGACCTTGCGCATCAGGTCTACCCAGTCCGCGAACTGCTTCTGCGCCCGGTCCAGGCAGCCCGGCCAGGTCTCGGGGTTAAAAGGCGGCGCAAGCCATACCGACGACAACGGCTCAAACTCCCCGGGCATCCGGTAGCCCAAAGACACCGCCGATGCGGTTTGCAGGTTCAGTCCGTCATATTCAGCGATACGCTCGTGTGGCATGATCTCTCCGGCGTGTTTCGGCTGGACATCCTACGCCGTGTGCGACCCGTAACAAAACCACGCCTCGCCGCGCGGTAGCATGGCGGCATGTTGCGGCTTTTCATCGGCGTGGATGTGCCCCCGCTTGCTTCCCTTTGCCGGCCGATCGATCGGCTGGGGCGGATGGGGTCGAGTGTCCGCCCGGTCCGGCCCGATGCGATGCACATCACGCTGCGGTTCCTCGGCGAGACCGACCCGCGGCACATCGATCCAATCTGTCATGCGATGGATGCGGCCGTGCGTGAGGCGGTTGATGCGGGATGGCTATCACCGTTCGATCTGTTGCTTACCCATATCGGGACGTTCCCTGTGAAACCCGACCCAACTCCGCGAGTCGTTTTCGCCGCCCCGGCCGACCCCGGGCCGTTAACGAAACTTTCCGATGCCATCGATGAGCAATTGGACATGCTGGGTTTACCGATCGCCGAACGCGACAACCCCTTCCACGCCCACGCCACGTTAGCGCGGATCAAGCGCCGCCGGACTCCGGATCGGCGTGTGTCGGCCGACCTGCCGCGCCTGATCGAGGAAGCACGCCGCACCCGTCTGGGAAAGGCGCCACTCAAGGCCGTTAAACTCGTCGAGTCCCGGATCGGCCCGCACGGCCCGGACTACACCGCGAGGCATGTCAGTTTTTTTCAACCTGCAAGAGAGTAAGTGGAATAAAACGCATCAACCCGCACCCACCCCGTGCGTCTAGATATTGCGGCGTCGATCATAGGTATTTCCGGACACCGGCCACGAGCCACCAACGCGACAAAAAGCCGGCCACGCAAAGCCGGTTGGCTCCGGCGGGGGTCACTCGGCTTTACACGGTCGGCTTATGCCGAGGCCGGACTTTTTATATCCCCGGACTGCCGCAAGCCTCTCTGCCGCCGGTCTCTAAATGCGTTTTGCGCGGAAGCACGACGCCGTTTTAAGTCAAAATATTATTTATATTTTCCGTAAAATCCGCCGGCAAGTGTATACGGCCACGGGTAAAGGTTTTATGATGGTTGCCGTAGTGTCACGTGCTGATCCGGCACCCGTGCGTCTTCTACAACAGGAGAGAATCACATGCATGCCACACGCTGTTTGGCGGGTCTGGCCGTGGGTGTCGCGCTGACATCGCCGAAGGCCCAGGCGGCATTGACAATCTTTCTCAACCCCGACACCGGCGAAGCACCGGCGGGCTTCGTCTCCAACACCATCACCGCCGACACAACCGGCGATCTCCTGAGCGCAGAGATCCTGATCGAACTCGATGCCGGCACGCTCTATAACACAAACCCGTTTCCCAGCAGCGAGATTTTCCCCTATTCGCCGGGCGACAGTTATGTCACGATCGGCGACGACCCGTACACCGGGTTCCACAGCGGTGCCGGGGACCTGGGGCAGCCCGGCGCCGGGTTCGGGCCCACGACGATCGGCGCGGGTTGGTACAACACCGCAAAAGATAACCTCGGGACGGGGGTCCCCCTGGGCACGTTCAGTTTCTCAGAGGACGCGTCCGGGACGGGGCAATTACTGGTGGGAGCCGGCGGGTACAAGGGTCTGGCGTCCCTCTCGTTCACGATCAGCAACGGGCAATTCCCGGATATATTCGAGGTTTTTGAGAACCCCCCGCCTCCTCCGCCGCCACCCCCTCCGCCGCCACCGCCGAGGTTCATCACGGATTATCCCGCGATCTGGCCAGGCGTGGCGACGACGTATCAGGTAATACAAGACCTAAACCCCGACGTTGTGGTCAACGACCTGATATTCAATGCCGTGACGGATTGGACCTCTGCGACTGCGGTTATCGAGTTGTTCAGTGGGTCGGTCTACAACGGTGCCCCAGACAGCAACACGCCGCAGTCGGGTATCTGGCCGTTTTTGCCGGAGTTGCAGCTTGATACAACGGTTGGTATCCCGGGAGATAACACCATCCAGGTCCGGGGCGCCACCGAACTCGGTCAAGGGCTGCATATGTCAGGCCAGCTTGTCAGCGTCAGTTGGAGCAACACTGCGACCGATGATCTTGGGCTGATCCACATCGGCCGGTTCACGCTGTCGAACGATGCGAATGGAAATGCGACCTTCCTTGTCGGCGGGAATTACCTACCGATGGGAGTCAGCAACGGCCGGATCTTTTTTATCCCGGAGCCGAACATCATCGCGATATTCGGTTTAGCCGGGCCGGCGTTGCTGCGCAGGCGACATGCTTAGAGGAATTGCCAGTCCCCGCTGGCGAGTGTGTACCACCAGAGCAGTGCGTTGGTCAGGCCGTGTGACCAGATCACCGGGCCCAGGCCGAGCTTGTGTTTGCGGCTTTCGCGGTTGGTCCACCAGACCATCAGGCACCATAAAACGCCGCAGACGATGCAGCCGGCCCAGTCACGCGGGACGTGGTTGAGCATGAAGATGAACGTTGAGGCCGCGATGCCGAACGCACTGACGTTGCCCAGCGCCGTCTCGTTGAACTGCTTGGTGAACATCGGCTCCTGCTGCGCCGCGGCGCGGATCGCCGGCTTGTGCATCAGGACTTCGCCCAGGCCGGGCAGGTCATGCAATACTTGAAGGATCGCGATCCCCGTTTTCTTCGCCGAGTGCATCGCACGCAGGCACAGGCTGCGATTAAAAATCTCTTCAACGAACGGCACGATCAACGACATGCCCATAAGGCGCAACAGGATCGAGACCGAATACGTTGCCGGGTAGTCTGCGCGCATCTGCTCGAAGTAGTGCGGTTCGGCCTGCACATCCAGCGCGCCGAGTTGCCAGTTGCCCTGCATGAGGGCGTCCCATCGCACGGGTAATTCGCCACCAAAGAACCAGCCCAGGAATATCCACGCCGCGGTGAGGAACACCGCCGACGGGATCACCGACCAGTGGAACCAAAGCGTCATCTCGGGCAGCAGCCTGCGGTACCGCCAGAGCATCGCCGCCGTCAGTACGCACTGCACGGCATACAAGAACGGCAGCGATCGCACGTCGTAGTCACGTGCCAGCCCGACCACAAACATGCACGCCACCCATAGCAGCAGCGGCCCCAGCCGGACCAGCCCCGGCCCGTCGTGCATCGCGCGGTCAAGGCCCGATAGTGCGCCGGCCGGTGTGTCGTGTTCCTGCGTCTGATTCATCATAATCCCGTACCGTCCATCGTCCGGGCAGTCCCCGCCGTTTAGCGGCGGGTCGAAGATCCGCGCGTCTGCCCCCGCCGCGTCGCGATACCATAGACATATGTCCGACCGCACGCCATCCGCACGCCACCCCCGGATTCACCCCGCCGGCCTCGACGATGACGCGCTGCTCAAGCAGTGCGCCATCCGCCGGACCAAGGCCTCCGGCCCGGGCGGCCAGCACCGTAACAAGACCGACTCCGCCGTCATCCTCACCCACACACCCACCGGCATCGCCGCCTCCGCCACCGAACGACGCAGCCAGCACGCCAACCACCGCGAAGCCCTCAAACGCCTGCGCCTAAAGCTCGCCATCGAACACCGCCCAGGGGAGTTGCCCGACCCGTCCCAACCCCCCAGCGATCTCTGGCGGTCCCGCATCAAGGCCCGCCGCCTCGTCTTAAGCGCCGACCACGCCGACTTCCCCGCGCTGCTCGCAGAGGCCCTGGATACCCTCGCCGCGCTGAACTACGACCACGCCCAAGCCGCCGCCGTGCTAGGCGTCACGCCGTCACAACTCGTTAAACTGTTTCAGAAAGAGCCGGCGGCACTTGGCAAAGTCAACGAAGAACGGGCGATGCGAAAGCTGCATGCGCTGCGGTGAGTGGAAACCCGCAACATCTACGCTGCCGACCGCTACGCGTGGAGTACATCTCTCTTTTTAAGAATGTAAAGCAAAAACATCGCCAGCAGATAAGGCACGCTTTCCACGACTAATCCCATCGTTGGTGCCGCGGGGATGACATCTGAAAAGAAATCCCAAGCTTCATACTTGTCTATCTGAAATCTGTTGGCGGTTCTCTCGGCAAGGTACTCTGCTTGCGCGGCATGCTTGGCGGGTTCCAGGACCGCATTGAGTAGCATCAATCCGAATAGACACAGTATCCCAAACCAATGTGTTCTCATGTCCGTGTTCCCGAAATGGCGGGACGAAGAAATGATGTCGTCCGGTGTAGTTGCGAATAGTATACGGTCGGGCCCTTCGCCGCGCTCGGTGCCTGCGTTGGGGTGGCGTGTGTTTCTTCTACACCCCGGACCCCGAACGCTGTACCCTATCCACCCATG
>JAWKTA010000069.1:0-21563 GCA_041402025.1 Phycisphaerales bacterium
GGACGTCGTGAAACTGCGGGATGAGCTTCGCGACGTAGCGTTCAACGGCCGTCCACGTGTCACACGCCCCGACGGTCAGTACGCCGTCCGCATGACTGGCGCCCCGTATCTCGGCGACGTTTGCCAGGCACAGCACCGCGCGGGGGTCGATCTTGCCCTTATTGTGCTGCACACCGATGTCCGTCGCGCCGGCGACGACCGTGCAGCTTGGGTGCGCCGCCTTGAACGCGACCGCATCCTTAAGATTCGCGGGGATCGCCACCATCCGTCCGGTGTTTTCGGTGATCAATACACCCTCGCCGCTGTGCGTTTCACATGCCTCGATGATCGGGGCATCGGGATAGAGTTCACTCAAACGCGCTGTCTTGCCGGGGTCTATCGCGCAGCCCGCGTCAATGATCTGGAGGTACCCGGTGCAGCGGCAGAGGTTGCCGGACAGGCCGTAGCGCAGCTCGTCGGGTGTCAGGGCGTTTTTGCGCGTGACGCCTTCATCTTCGAGTAAACCCGCCATCGTGGTGACGAACCCGGGGGTGCAGAAGCCGCACTGCGAGCCGTGGCACTTGACCATCGCGTCCTGCACCGGGCTGAGCAGGCCGTTGCGTTTCAGGCCCTCGACGCTGACAATGTGCGTGCGGTCGAGCTGGTACATGAACTGGATGCACGAGTCGATCGCGCGGTAGACGAGTTTTTGCCCCTCAGTTCGGCCGACCAGCACGCTGCACGCGCCGCAGTCGCCCTCGGAGCAGACGATTTTCGTACCGACCATCCCCAGACGCAGGCGCAGGAAGTCCGACAGCGTCAGGAACGCATCGCCCCTGCCCCCGGAAATCTCGTGGCGTTCACCGTTGATATAGACCAGCAGGTGATCGCGGGATGTGTCGGCGGGTTGGAGCATGACGGGGCGTATCCACGGGACCAGTAGGGCGGCAAGCCGATCTAATCATTATAGACCAAGCCCCGCCCGGGCCTATGCCTTAACTTTGTATTTTCTACGCCTCGGCCTTTACGAACGCGAACTTCTCGCCGTCGAACAGGCCCTGGTCGCTGAGCTTGAGGCTGGGGATGACCAGTAGCGCCATGAATGAGAGCGTCATGTACGGGGCGCGGAGGGCGGAGCCGGCGTCCTTCGCCGCCTTGTCGAGCCGGGCGTAGGCCCCGGCCACATCAGCGCATGAGCCATCCGACATCAGCCCGGCGATCGGTAGGGCCAGCACATGCTTTGCACCTTCCTCGGCGAAACTCAGGCCGCCCCGGCTCTCGATCACGAGGTTGATCGCACGGGCGAGGTCGTCATCGTTCGTGCCTACTGCGACGATGTTGTGTGAATCATGTGCAACACTCGATGCGATCGCGCCGCGCTTCAGGCCAAAGCCCTGGATCAGCGCGACGGCGGGGGCGGCCTGCCGGTAGCGATTGACCACTGCGATCTTGAGTATGTCCTTGCCCGTGTCCGCCACTGCGTGACCGGAGGTAGTCTTAACATCCAGCACACGGCATTCGGTAACAAGCTGCCCGTCCAGCGCGCCGATCACGCGCGCCTTACCCGAGCTGCACGGGAGTTTCAGATCGCCGGGGCGGATGGGTTTGGCTTGAAACTTATTGATCGTCTCGCACGCGGCGGGTTCGGGAAGTAAAGATCGGCCGTTCTCGGCGACGCACTCGCCGTCGATGAACGTCCGCAGTACGTTAAAATCTTTAAGGTTGTTTACCTCGACAAGTCGGCGGGATCGCCTTCCTGCAATAGCCCGACGTCGAGCTTGTAGTGATGCACGGGGCTGGCGCAGCCGGCCCGGATGACGTTCATCACCGATCCTTTTGCCACCGCCCGGCGGGCGAGTTCGTTGATATGGCCGGTCATCAGCTCATCGGGGTGCTTGTCGTCGCTGCAGAGCATAACCCTGTCGGGGGATTCATCGATGAGTGTGTAGAGCGCCTCGAAGTTCCGCGCGGCGGAGCCTTCACGTATCTGGATGATCGCGCCGGCGGCGAGCTTGTCGAGGGCTTCATCCTTGGTGAAGCACTCGTGGTCGGTGCTTATGCCGGGCGCGGATGTAGTCGGCCGCACGCTGGCCAGGCGCAGGCCGGGGGCGTGGCCGTCGATCGGTTTATGGGCGCTCTTTGGCGGCGTCTATCTTGGCGATCACCTGCCGGTCGCCCATCAGACGCCGGGGAAGTTCATCACTTCGCTTAGGTACCCGATCCGCGGATCATCCAGCAGGGCGGTGACTTCTTCGGCGTCCAGCGCCGCGCCGGCGGTCTCGAAAGTTGTCGTCAGGCGGCACACAGGAGGGCGCACCGAACATGATTTTCAGAGGGGTGTGCCCGCATCGTCGAGCATGAAGCCGCACACCTTCGACACCCAGCACGTTAGCGATCTCGTGCGGGTCGCTGATGGTCGCGACGGTCCCGTGGACCACGGCCTGGCGGGCGAACTGGCAGGGGGTGAGCATCGAGCTTTCGATATGGATATGGGCATCGACGAAGCCGGGCATGAGGGTTGTGTTGTAGGTCGTGCCACCTGACCCGGTATCTTCTTTGACCGACTTGATCCGCCCGTTTTCGACGGTGACGGCCCCCGGGAACACCCGTTTGCGGACGATATCGACGATGTTGGCCTTCAGCTCGAAGGGTTGTGACTGCATATACCGCCTCACGATATGACCTGACCCAAACACCGCAATGTACGTCCATAGGGGCGGTTGCTCAAGATGGGGGCGTGCGGACCGGCATGGGGCTGAGCCGGGTGGAATGCCCGGCCGATTGGGGCGTTATGCTGTCGTTCGGGACGTGGATTCGGGTAGAATAGATCGGGTGACTTGGGGGCATTCCGGAAGGAGACGATGCCGACCGAAGCATACGGTCAGACGGCCGGCCCGTGCGGTAGGGCCAGAGAAGGCGCGTGCGCCCCACAGGGGGGTTCGGCGTCGGGGCTGTCGTGCGCGGTCTTCGGCGAATCGGGCACGGCCACGGTCGAGTTCTGTATGGTCCTGCCGATCGTCCTGTTCCTGAGCCTGGTGCTTGTGCAGTCGACCCTGCTTATGGTCGGCAATCAGTTCGTGAACTACGCGGCCTTCGCGGCGGCCCGGTCGGCGATCGTCTATATCCCGCAGGATTACTCCACGACCGGCGAGCCGCGCAACACGATCGTCCCGCAGGAGGGCAAGCTCAAGTTCGATGCGATCCGCGCCGCGGCGTACCTGGCGGTGACGCCGGTCTGCGGCAAGCGCGATGACAGCGTTGAAGCGTTGAATACGGACCAGTTCGTTGCCGGGCTTAACGACTATTTTGCCGGCTACGGGCAGGACTCGCCCCGCTGGGTGCAGACACTCGCCGCGGCGCGCCTGCGCTACGCCGCCGCTAATACCGATGTGCGGGTGATGTATACCCTGGTCACACGCGGCGAGGTCGAGCAGTTCGATGCCGAGCCGGAGGGCTACTACACGTTCGGGCCGCACGAGGCGGTCACGGTCCGTATCGAGCACAAGCTGAACCTGTCCGTGCCGTATGTGCGCAGGCTTTTTGCGGACGGTGAGCACGGCGGCGACCGGGGCAGCTACGCCCTGGTCACGGCGCAATACACACTGACCAACGAAGGCATCGACCCGGACCTGCCCGGCCCGCCCGAGCTCGAACGTATCACGGATTAACCACGACCCGACAGACACCGAGAATAGCCGACCAACATGACGAATACCCCCGATATCCCGACAGACGGCGCGCCGGTCCACTACGGGGCGCTTAAGCTCGGCGACACGCTCGGCCCTTACACCGTCGGCCAGCAGGTCGAGGCGGGCGTCATCTCGGCCGCCTGGCGCGCGCAGAACCTTGACTCCGGCGACGAGGTCCTGATCCGCGAGTTGATCCCCGGCTCACCCGCGGCGCGGGAGCGGTCGTTCCTGGAACGCTGCGAACGCGAAGTGAAAAAGCAGAAGGTGATCGCGGACAAGGTCCGCCGGGTCGTGCTGCTGAAGGAACTGGTGGACGACCCGCGCGGCGCATTCCTGATCACCGATTATGTCACAGGCGCGAGTGTCGAGCAGCTTTTAAGCAGCCGGCCCGACCCGTTCGACCTGGTCCGGGGCCTGCGCATCGTCCACGCGGTCGCCAAGGTGCTCGAACAACTACACGACAGCGGCGTGATCCACAGCGGGCTGAAACCCGGCAACATCGTCCTTAGGCTCGGCGGCGGCGTGCAGGTCTGCGAGGCGGGCCTGACCGCGCTGATCGCCGACCAGGAAGCGCTGAGCCCCTCGGCGGCGGCGTACATGGCGCCTGAGATGTTCCACGGCGTAGCGGGTGATGCGCGCTCGGATATCTATTCGCTTGGCATGATCGCCTACGAGATGCTCGTCGGGCGCGGCGCGTTCGAGGAGGCGTTCAGCGTCGTGTTGGGCGATCGCCGGGATTCCGCGATGCGCTGGATGAAGTGGCACACCAACGCGCGTTTGCAGCCCCCGCCGATGCACGAGCTGAATCCGCGTGTCCCCGTGCGCTTAAGCGACCTGGTCGCGCGCATGATGGCCAAGGACCGGTCCAAACGGATCGCCTCGGCGACCCAACTGCTCGAAGCGATCAACCGGCACTTCGGCACCACCGCGATCGAGCAGGCCGAGGCCTCACCCGACGCGTTCTCGCCGTCCGGCGCGCAGATCAAGGCGACCGGCCCGGGGGATACCACGGAGCTGCCGCCGCGCGACAAACGCCCCATGATCGCGGGCATCGCCGCCGGCGTTCTGCTGGTCCTGACGCTGGGCATCTGGTTGACCGTCAGCACGATCAAGAGCAACCGCCTGGAACAGCGGCGGTCGCTGTCGCGCGATGCGCTCGAGGATGCCGACCGCGATTACCGAACCGGTAACTTCGCCGAGGCGTTGACGGTTTACGAATCGCAATACAAGGATTGGCCCGAGGAGGGCGACCCCTTGAGGCTGCACGGCCAGGCCGGCGCGCTGCTCGCCCGGGCGCAGATCGACATGGAGAAGGGCGAGTACGCCAAGGCGCGTGGCTGGCTGTCGGACCTGGACCGCATGCCGGAGGCGGGGCTTGCCGACCGCGAGTCGGTCAAGTCGCTGACCGACGAGGTCGAACGGCGTGAGGCATTCGAGAAAACGATCAAGGCCGTCCAGGCCTACATGGACGCCGGAGAATTCGCACAGGCGCGCACCGCGATCCGCGAGACCCAGCGTGAAGGTCTAAGAGAATCCGAGTCGCAAACGCTGATGGATCTTCAGGTTCGTATCGATACACAGCTTGAGACGGAACAGGTCAACGAGGCGCTGGCCCGGGCGGATGAGCTTGCCGAGGGCGGCGACCTGAACGCCGCGATCAACCACCTCACCGGCTTAAAGGGCCAACTGGATAACCCGCGGATCGAAGAGCAGATCAAGGCACTGACGGTGCGCAAGAACTTCGCCGAAGCGGTGAGCCGTGGCGAGTCGGCCGAGGGCACCGGGGACTACGACGCGGCTTTGCGTGCGTTTGAAGAGGCGCTGGCGATCAGCGAGGACGAGGCATTGTCGGCAAAGTTGCTGCTGGTCAAGGCGCGTGCGGCGGTCGAGAAAGGCCGGGAAATGGCCGAGTCGGGCGACGAAGCCGGGGCCTTGGCGCAGTTCACCGCTGCGATGGGTTATGACCCGGAAAACGCCGAGGCCAAGGGCTGGCTGGCGCGGTTGAACGTGACGATGGAGAAGCGTTCGCAGGTCGAGGCGGGCCAGAAGGCCGAGGCGGCGGGCGACCTGGTTCAGGCGGTGGGGCACTACCGTAGCGCGCTTGCGCACGGCCCGGACGCGGAGCTGGAAGAAGCGCTCGCCCGGGTCGAGTCGGGCGTCGCACTGGCTCGTGCGGAGCAACTGATCGCATCGGGCAAGCTCGAAGAGGCCGGCGAGGAACTCGATAAGGCTATGCAGCTCACGCCCGACAACCCCGCCGTGACCGAGGCGGTCGAGCGGCACGGCCGGCACGTCCGCTACCGCGAGCTGATCACACGTGGCGATGAGTTCGCCGAGCAGGGCCGGTTCGCCCAGGCCACGCAGTCCTACCGGCAGGCCCGCGACGTGATGGACACCGAGGAGATCAACCGCCGGCTGGACGACACCGAGTTCAACCACCTGCTCGCCCAGGCCCGCAGCTACATCGCCAACGAGCAGTGGGTCAGTGCCCGGGGCATCCTCGCCACCGCCGCGCGGGTCCGTATCACCGATGAACTGACGGCATTGCGGCTGCAGGTCGAAGAAGAAATCAACAAAGAAGCCAAGGATCAAGAAGGCAACGATGAACCGGGATAGCGCCCAACCTGTCCGTGTGTACCCCCGGCCGGCGCGTCCCGAGCGCTGCCGTGGCGTTGTCATGGTCATCGCGCTGCTGGCGATCATCCTGATCGCGTCGCTGTTGTTCTATGTCTTCAACGTCGGGACGAGCGTGCAGGGCCGGGTGGTCACGCAGCACGCCGCCGACGCCGCCGCGATCGGCGGGGCGAGCCAGGTCGCGCGGGCGATGAACACCGTCGCCATGAACAACGTCGAGACGGCCCGGCTGATCGCCGCGGTCAGCGTGCTCGACGGTGTGCCGCTGGCGGTTGATATGTCCGTCACCGACGCGAGCGAAACCGAACTCGGCGACGCGGACGCGCTGGTGCAGGCCGTGCGTGGCCAGCTCGCCGACGGCGTCATCGACAACTGGTTCGAGCGGAAGCTGCGCGGGATGTTGGATGAAGGTGATCCGGACAGCCTCGTCTCGGAGCTGCGCTACCTGAAGGAACTGGATCAGGTCTTCCGCGACAACCCGCAGTTGATCCCGAACATGACCTGGTACCGGACACCGTCGGGCGAGATGGGCAGGATGCACCAGGCGATGCGCTCGATGGACGCACACAGCCGGGCGGTGATGCAGACGCTCGGCGAGGCGGCACAGTCCGCCGCCGGCGAATCGGCCCGGACCAATCAGGGCGGCAACACGGATAGCGCGGGCCTGCTCCTGCCCGCCGCGCCGAGCATCCCCTGGCAACGCGGCGTATTCAATGACTTCGAGCGGCCCGTCAAGTACGGCCTGCTGCCCGGCAGCGACCAGCGGCTGGATGTCGATAACGTGTCCGAGGGGCTGGGGCAGGTCGATGACAAACTGACCAACCGTGGGCCCTGGGACGCTGTGTTCGGTTGGCGAAACACCGACAGGGTCAGGGCCGATCCCGGCGGCACCACCAGCATGCCGGGCATCAATCAACCGCCGGAGGTCCAGATCAGCAGCCCGTCACCCGGACGCGAGCCGGAGAAATACTGGGTGTTCGGCCCGGAGTCCCTGCTGTTAAGCTCCATCCCCAGGCGTCCGTACAGCAGGCTGTATAAACACCTGTGGGATATCTACTCAGTCAACTCGAATTCGCTGTGGGGCGGGGGCAGCAACCGCACCGTGCCGGACGCCGGCTGGGAGATCGATATCGAGCACGATAACGAGCGGTCGCAGGACCGTAACCGTGATTATGTTTACAACCTCACCGGATCGATCCAGGAGACGGCTTACATCATCGTCGAGATCAAGAGCCGGTTGGCGAACGAAGACGGCAACCCCGGCCGACAGGGCATCACGTGGAATTATGTAGACGCCTACGGGCGGGATTCGCCGTTCGTCAGATACTTCGGCGGCTGGCGTGACCCCAATCAGGGCTCGCCGATCAGCATCGATCCGAATTCTGTGACCAGCGGGCCGACCTGGAAAAAAATACAGGACCACATCTGGCGGCTCTCGGCCGTCTACAAGACCAATCCCAATGGCCCCGACCTTGGCGGCGACCCGTCCATCGGGCTTGCGCCCAAACGGATCGGCACCGACCCCCAGGGCAACCCGATCTATGAAGCACAGGAGGTTCACTGGGAGATGGATTTCATGCTCGTCGGTGTCAACATCGCCGAGTATGTCGAGGTCACCAGCCCCTGGGCGGAATTTAACCGTTACGCCGAAGACGCGCCCGCGCCGATCGACCTGATCAAGCAGGCGCTGCCCCCGAATGATTATGTGGCGCGTAACCAGTACCTGACGTTTTTGGGCGTCGCCCGGCAGTCCAGCCGCCCGCGGTTCTGGCCGACGCGTTTCGACGGCGACAAACCCTACCGCTACAACACCGCGATCGCGCAGGCCTACGTCTTTAACAACCATTCGTGGGATTTGTGGACGCAGACCTGGCAGGCCCAGCTCGAGCCTGTGTCACGTTTGCGGTTTAACGACTGGGTCGCCGCGGCCGACGACGCCGTCACGGTCGCCGAGACCGCGCCCGGGCTGGACCCGGTAGCCGTGCAGGAGATGGCCGAGCAACTGCGCAGCGTCGAATCGCTTGCGCCGGTGATGCTGAACCATTGAGATGAATACGATGCATATACCACAGAGGCACAGAGGCACAGAGAAGAAGGGTGAGAATCTTGTTCACTCCGATTTTTCTCTGTGCCTCCGTGCCTCTGTGGTTCAATCCCATCGTTCGCGCGGAAGTGCGATGACCGAGACGGTGCTTGTGCTTCCGCTGGTTTTTTTCATCCTCGCGCTGTTGTTTTTCTTCGGCCAGGCGATGACGCGGTGGCAGCGTTCCAGCGTGACCGACCGCTACGAGGCCTGGCGGCAGACGCAGTACGGCGTTGGGCCGGGCGTCGAGTTCGCCAAGCGCGGGTTTGATTTCGGCCCGGGGGATCAGCTTAACCAGGCGTTTTTCGGGGACAACGCCGACCGGCTGGACGTCGCCGACCGCTCGGGGCGCATCAATGTTCAGGAGCCGGTCGATATCATCGCGGAAGATGCACGCCAGACCGCGGCGCCCAGTGACATGCCCGATTACGACCCCGCCTCGGCCGAGGAACTGGTCCGCGAGCTGCACGACCGAGCGCCCGCGTGGTGGCGCATCGACCTGTCGACCGAACACGCTACAGACGTCCCGCTCTATGAAAGGTTCACCGGCCCGGTCCGGCACCAGAGCACGCGCATCGACGGCGACTGGTCGTTCGCGACCTGGCTGGAGCAGGAAGCCTTCAGGGACCGCGCGGGGCGCACCGAGTCCAGCGAACGCTACATCGACCGTGTGCTGCACGATGATGTCTTGTACATCGGGGACGAAAACGATTCCGACGGCTTACGCGACCTGCATGAGCTTCGGCCGCAATCGCTATTTGGGATTTATTACACCTACTATGAAGACGCGGACCAGCCGCTGGAAACGCTCGCCGATCAGGGCAACCCGCTGGCGCAGGGTATCCGTGGCATCTACCTGAATCTGCCCGCCTATGTCGGCCCGGTGATCCTTCCCGAGGTGCCGTACTACGTCTTGCGCATGCACACGTCGTCCAGCCCCGACCCCGGCCAGGACCCGTGATCGAGTGATTCAATCTTCCGCCGCCTTGATGCGGTCTTCGAAAGCCTTTCGCGCGCGTTCGCCCAGGCCGTCCACATCCAGCGCACGCCGCATCGCATCGATATCCTTCGGTCGAAAGAGGAACAACTCGGCCAGCTCGATCAGCCCGAAACCCGCGGGACTCTTTTCAATCAGTTCCACGGCGTCACCGGCGCGCACCTCGCCCGGTTCAAGCACACGCAGATACATCCCGAAGCGCCTGCTCTCGGTGTATCGCTTGGCGAACCCACGCACGCCGACGCGTTTTTCCAGCGTGCCGCAAGGGATGCGCGGCCCGGTCACGCGCACGACCGCGCCGCCGACACGGAACGTGTCGCCGATGCACACCCGCTCGTCCAGCCAGTCGCGCACCGTGAGGTTTTCCCCGAACAGGCCGTACGGTAAATCCTCACGCTTCAGTTCCTTACGCCAGTAGTCGTAGTGCTCGGCCGCGCAGGCGTACACCGCCTGGTCCGGCCCGCCGTGGTGCCTGTGATCCCCGACCCCGTCTCCCGCCAAGCCATCGGTATCCATCCACACCGCGCCCGCCACCGGGCGTTTGCAGATCCCGGTGGTCACCATCTCACCACCGAGTTCGACGGGGACCGCCGGCGACGTATTTACGGAAATAACCATCGGTTGCATTTATCCACCCGAATTGAGGATGACGAAGGGTTTTTATTCTTGCTGCGCACGTTTAGTGGTTTTAGCTGTATTTATTAGCATTATTTATTTAGGCTGTTCTGGGGCTTATTGTTAAATGCCGGTGTTTTTCTATTGTTTGCGCGGTTTGAATCTGATAGCATCTTTTTACGGAGACCTGTAATAATCCTACCGGGGCGGAATTATTGCAGTCACACTTGGTGAGAAACATTTTATCTTTTCGAGAGGGGGAAGCCCATGATGCGATTCATCTTATCCGCCGTTGTGGCGATTTCGGTGCTGTTGCTATCGGTGCAAACGGCGTCCGCGGCGGGCACTATCCTGCCGGGTCTGTATCAACTGCACGACCACGGCGAGGGCAATGTCGGGCCTGACTACGGCCTGCGCGTCGATTCGATCGGCGCCCTATTCAGTGTTGATCTCGGCAGCGCTTACGTGACCCTCGACTGGGACGGCGGCACGACCGCGACCATCACCGGCCAAGTCTACCGTGTCTACTTCGGTGAGATGTGGGATGTTGACTATACGATCACCGGGATCACGGCGGTCGGCACGCTGGGCTTTACGGCAACGGGCGGTTCCGGCACACTCACCGACCCATCGAATAACGTCAGCGCGATCACCGGCCTACAGAATGGTGACGGTGACGCTTTTGTCTTTCTGGCCGACGGCCACCGGCTCACCGGCGATGATGACACGCCCGTCGGACGGGGCTGGCTCCTCCCGCCGGACGCCACCGATGACTGGCTCGTCCGCGCCGAACTGATCCCCGAACCCGCGAGCCTCGCGCTGCTCGCCGCCGGCGGTTTGGCGCTGTTCACTCGCCGACGCTGATCCGGATCAATGCTCACAACACAACACGCCCCCGGCGAAAGTCGGGGGCGTGTTTTTTTGCCCGTCCTTACCGGGCCGTACCGGATCGTCAGGCATCACGTCAGCTTTCATGGGAACTTCGTGGCGAAGCCGAAACCGTGACCCGGACCGTTTCGGGTATGACCGGTATCGTACCTGTAGTGTAGCGACGCTTCTGGGATTTTGGTTTGACTTTCGACAACACCGCCTCAAGCATCGGCCGTGCGTAGGGCAACGCCTTTGACTTGATCGCGAAGTTCCACATCGGCTCGAGTTTTTTCCATGCACCCGCATATGCAAAATGTTTTGCCCGGTGTTTGAGCGTCCCGTGGTTCAGGCTCGCCGCAGCGATCGATCGCCAGGTATAGAACGCCTTATACGCCCAGTCATAGCCGCTCTTGAGTTGCTGCGGCGATAGTCCTCGCGTTCGGTAAACGACGTGGCGTGTGTCGTAGAGGTCCCAGTTGTTCGTCGTGATCCGCCCCTCGGCCAACATCCGGTCGTGCAGGGCCGTGCCGGGGTAGGGCGTCTGGATATGGAACGTTGCGGTCGTGATGCCCTGCGAGACCGCCCAGTCCACGGTGCGCTTGAAGACGTCCGGGCCGTCGTGGTCCATCCCGAACACGAAGCTGCCGTTGATCATGATGCCCAGCTCGTCCAGCCGGCGGATAGCCCGGCGGTAGTCGCGCCCGAGGTTTTGTTTCTTGTTGCTGGCCTTAAGGTTGTCCGGGCTGAGTGTCTCGAAACCCACGAACAGGCTGCGCAGCCCGGCGCGTGCGGCTTGCTCGATCAGGTCGCCGCGCAGGATGGAATCAATCGTGGCTGCGCCTTGGAACACACGGTTCATCCCGCGCATGCCGGTGAACAACTCCGAGGCGAAACGCTCGTGCCCGAGCAGGTGGTCGTCCAGGAAATACAGGTGCCTGCCCGGCAGCCGGTCGATCTCGGCCAGCGCATCGTCCACGTCCTGGGTGTAAAACGATTTGCCGCCCTTGAAGAAGGCGTCCTTGTAACAGAAATCGCAGTGGTGCGGGCAGCCGCGCGTGACGACGATCGAGTTGGGCACCAGGTAAAGGTTCCGCCGGATCAGGTCGCGCCGGATCGGCGGCACGCCCACCAGTGTGCGCTTTGGCGAGGTGTAACATGCAGCCGCTCTTCTTTCGCGGAAGTCGTTCAGGAACCTCGGGAACGTGTCCTCGCCCGGTCCGGTGAAGATCGCGTCCGCGTGCGCCGCCGCCTCATCGGGCAGGGCCGTGACGTGCAGCCCGCCGAGCGCGACGAATACCCCGCGTTTTCTATATCCATCAGCAATGGCGTATGACCGGTATGCATTCGTGATATACACCTGGATCACCACCAGGTCCGGCTCATCATCCGTGTTCAACGGCTCGACGTGTTCATCCACGATCAACGCCTCGTCATCCGGCGAAAGATACGCCGCCAGCGTCGCCAGCCCCAGCGGGGGAAAAAGCGAATACTTGATCGGCCGCCAGTACGGGCTCTTCGCCTCGGTCAACGCCGGGAGGATGAATTTGACTCGCATGGCTTTTGGTTACGCCGAACCGTATGACAGGGTTCAGCGTAACAAACATCGCCGTTACGAAAATCTTTTCTGATGTTTGGATACCGGTCTTTACCAATATCGCTCGAAGTGCAGGTTGCCGTCCGGGTGGTCGCGGTCTTTGGTGACGAAGCCGAGTTTGGTCAGGTTTTCCGAAGCCTCGTCGATCATCTGCGGGCTGCCGCAGAGAAGGATGTGGCATTGATTGGGGTCGAGCGTGATGCCGGTGAGTTGTTTGAATCGGTCGGGTTCGAGGATGACGTGGACACGGCCGCGCTGGCCTTGCCAGGAAGAGTCCGCAGGCTCGCGCGTGACGGTGGGCAAGTAGATGACGGAGTCATCCCCGGCGGCGATCTTTGTGAGTTGGTTGTAATAGCCCAGGTCGCGGACGTATCGGCAGCCCTCGATCAGGATTAGTTTGTGCCAGCGTTGTGTGCCGCCGTAAGTGTTGAGCATGGCCCAGAAGGGGGCCAGGCCCGTGCCGGTGCCGACCATGACCAGGTCCTTGCCGTCGGGGATGCCTTCGAGTGTGAAGTTGCCCTTGATGTTGGTATCCATGAACAGGCGGTCGCCGGCCTTGAGTTGCCAGAACGGGTCGGTGAAGGTGCCGCTGTCGATGCGGACGATGTAGAACTCAAGATTTGATACGAGTTTTGGCGGTGACGCGATGGTATAGGCCCGGCGGATCATTTTCGGGCCACCGCGTCGGGACCGCGGCGAGTCGGGGTTCGGTGGGGGGGCGTCGTGGTCGATCAGGCCGAGAGTTGTGAACTGGCCCGGCTCGAAGTCGGGTTGCTCGTCCGAGTCGAAGCGGATCCTGAAGATCGATAGCGCGGCGTGGAGGTCTTCGCGCTCGATGATTGTGGCGTTGTAGGGGCCGGTGTCGGTCATGTCGCCGACCAGCTTAACAACTTTCCCTCAGCCGCTGGTTCTGCCGGGGGTGTTCCCTGGCCAAATAAACAGACCCCGGCGGAGCCGGGGGCTGCGGGACAAGCGCGTGGGTTGAATGCGAACCGTGTTAATTGCCGATCGCTTCGAGCATGGACTCGATCGTTGTAAGTTTGATGCGCGGTCGGCCGGACTCTTTGCCGAGGTTCAGTTCGTGCTCGTCGAGCGAGCGCCAGTGGTCGTAGCTGAAGAACGCGGGCTGGCGTTGATGGATGAATTTTTCGACGGCTTCGGCCGTGGGGTGCTCGGGCTTGAGCAGGTTGCCGGCCTTGACGTCTTCGAGCATGCACTCGACGGTCTCGATGGCATCGCCCTTGTTGGTGCCGATCAGCCCGGTCGGGCCGCGCTTGATCCACCCGGCGCAGTATTCGCCGGCGAGTTGTTTGTGCGTCTTGTCGTCGGTGACGCGGCCTTTTTCATTGGGGATCACGGCCCAGCGGGAATGGAACGGCACGCCTTCCAGGGGCACGCCCTGGTACCCGACGCTGCGGAAGATCAGGCCGCAGTCCAAGTGCTCGGTTCTGTCGGTGGCGCGCGGGCGCAGGGTGCCTTTGTCGTCCAGATAGAGTTCGTTTTGGACGATATCGATGCCGGCGACCCGGCCGTTGTTTTCCGTGATGTTGGTCGGGGAGACGAGGAAGCGGATAGTCAGGTCGCGCGACCTGCCGGGGTGCGGCTCGGCGGCGATGGCCTGTAGCTGCTCGACCTTCTTCATCGCCGTGTCGTCGGGGTTCTTGGCGAGGTACGTTTTCGATAACTCATCCAGCGCGACTTCGTCGGGTATCACGCGGACCTGGGCGTCGTGCATCTTGCCCAGTTCCTTGAGTTCCGGCAGGCTGAACGCCGCCTGGGCGGGGCCGCGGCGGCCGAGCATGACAACATGCTTGACCTTGCTCTCGGCCAGCTGTTCCAGCGCGTAGTCGGCGATGTCGGTTTCTTTCAGCTCATCGACCGTGCGGCAGAGGATGCGGGCGACATCGACGGCGACGTTACCGACGCCGACCACGGCGACGCTTGGCTGAGAGAGATCGAATTCGAGGTCACGGTAGTAGGGGTGGCCGTTGTACCAGGCGACAAATTCGGTCGCCGAGTGCGAGCCTTTGAGGTCTTCGCCGGGGATGTCGAGCCTGCGGTCGGTCTGGGCACCGACGGTGTAGACGATCTGGTGGTAATACTTGCGGAAGTCGGCGGGGGTAAGGTGCTGGCCGCAGGTGACGTTGCCGAAGAAGCGGAACTTGTGGTTCTGCGCGGTCTTGTCGAAGACCTTGGTGACGTTTTTGATCTTGGGGTGGTCGGGGGCGACGCCGTGGCGTACGAGGCCGAAGGGGGTGGGCAGCCGGTCGAACATATCGACTTCGACGTTCAGTTCATTTTGTTTAAGCAGGTGTTCGGCGGCGTAGAACCCGGCGGGGCCGGCACCGATGATAGCGACGCGGAGGGGTTGGTTAGTGCTTCCGGGGGCGGGGTGGGAACTTCCGGGGGTGGAACTGCCGGGGGTCATGATCGGGTCTCGGGTTGTGGGTGGTAGGGGTGTTGGTATTTACGTCCGGTTGTCCTGATGTAGGGATACCGGTTTTGTTGACGGGCTTGTTTACTCCACGACTTCGATCTGTGAGACATCGTTTACTTCGATCTGCGGCCGGTCACGGTGCAACGTGACCTTGCCGGTGACCAGCAGTGTTTTATTGAGGTAATGCGTTTCGGGGGGGTCTGGCAGCAGGTCGAACGCTTCCTTGAACATGGCGATATAGAACTTGTCCTGCCAGTCCGTGTCGTAGTTCAGGAAGCAGATGTTGCCGATGTTGTTGGTTTCGACGATGGTGCCCTCGACGGTGATGACCTGGTCGAGGTATTTGTGCGCTTCGTTCCAGGGGACCGGCTCTTCGGGCGCGGGCAGGGTCGAGGCCTGTGGCGGCGCGGCGTTTAAGGATTCGTCATCGATCAGGCGCGTGGGGGGGATCGGCGGGGCCTGCGGTTCGCCGTGCTTGGGCAGGGGGCTGGTGCCGCCGGGTGTGATATAGGGTTGAGCGGATGCAACGGGGGGTTGCTGTGTGGGCTTTTCGGTTTCGGCCGGTGGGGTCTCGGCCTGCACGGCGGCGGGTTGAGAATCCTGGATCGGCTCGCCGAGTGCGACGATCAATCCGATGCACGCCAGCCCCGCCGCGAACACCGCCGCCAGCGCCACGACCGGCCCGCCCAGGCCGGGTTGGGCCGAGTGGTCGGGGGCACGGAACGGGCCACTGGACGTTGACATAAGCGTCTTAAACTCCGAGTGATTAAGGGACCGGATTGTATCATAGTCCCGGCCGCTTGCCGAGTGGGACCGCGCCTCTTTTTCAAGGCAAAATCCGGTGTCACGGCCGTGCCTTAGCGCCTCTGATACCATAGCGCTATGGACCGCATCCTCGGACAATCCCGGGCCATCGACCTGCTGGAACGCCAGCTTTCGACCGGCCGCCAGCACCACGCCTGCATCTTCCACGGGCCGGTCGGCGTCGGGAAATTCACCACCGCCCTGGCATACGCCCGGGTGCTCCTGTGCCACGACCGCGTGACCGACCTGACCGGCCGTGTCACCGCCTGCGGGGGCTGCGACTCCTGCCGGCTGTTAAAAAATCTGACCGCCGAGGTTGACGGCACCGGGGACGGGGACACTCAGGGCCTGACCACCAGCCACCCGGACCTGCACGTGGTCCGCAAGGAGCTGGCTCGCTACAGCGAAGACGCCGCCACCCGCAGCCGCAAGCTCACCCGCATCCCCGTCGAGGTGCTGCGTACCGCGCTGATCGAGCCGGCCGGCCTCGCCGCGAAGCTCGGGCACGGCAAAGTGTTCATCGTGGACGAGGCGGAACTCTTAAACCAAGCCGGCCAGAACGCGCTATTAAAAACCCTCGAAGAACCGCCCGCCGGGACCACGCTGATCCTCGTCACCGCGAGCGAGGACCGGCTGCTGCCGACGATCCGAAGCCGCTGTATGCGTATCGCGTTCGCGCCGCTGCCGGATGAGGCGGTGGAGCAGTGGTGCGACAAGCACGCGCCGGGCCTGACCGCCGTGCAGCGCAAGGACCTGACCGCCTTTGCCGCCGGAAGCCTAGGGCGTGCGCAGTTGATCGAGCGCTTCGGCTTGCTGTCATGGTGCGAATCCGTACCCCCCGCGCTGGACCGTGCCGCGGAGGGCCGGCCCGTCCCCGGATTGGGTCAGCAGATTCACAGCTTCATCGACACGTTCGCCGCGGACTGGGTCAAGGCGCACGACAATGCTTCCAAGGAGGCCGCCAACAAGCTGGGTGCGGACCTTATGTGGTCACTGATCGGCACCCACGCCCGCCGACGTATCGCTGAATTGACCGACCGGTGTAATCCGGCCGACCCACAAGCCGCCGAGGATACACTCACCCCCTGGCTGAACGTGATCGACGCGACCGAGCAGGCGCAGCTCCTGCTGGCGTCAAACGTGAACCTATCGATTACCTGCGATCACCTGGCTATGTCCATGATGCGTGCCCTGGCCGGTGTGCCTAAGCCAGCGTTGATTTGAGCACCTGATGTTGTTGGCCCGCGGCCCGTTCGGGCTTACCCTATATGCAATCTTATCAGGGGTTGCATCACATGCATTGGTCCTGGCTTGTTGTTTTTGCGCTGATCGAATGGTCTATCCGCATCGGGATGATCGCTGTGATCCTGCGCCGCCGGCTCTCGCCGAGCACGTCGATGGCGTGGCTGGTGCTGGTTATGTTCCTGCCCTGGCTGGGCCTGATCGTGTACCTGCTGGTGGGCGTGAACCCGCTGGGCCAGCGGCGGGCGCGTTCGCACCGGCTGGCCGTCGCCGAATCGCGCGCCCGGCACGACCCGAACCGCTTCGCCCGTCACGTCGTCCGTCCCCAGATCGACCCGCAGCAACACAACATGATCCTCCAGGCCGAACGTATCAGCGGCAACCCGATCGTGGCCGGGAACGATGTCGAACTGCTATCGGATAACGCCGAACTGACCGACAGGTTGATCGCCGACATCGACGCCGCCGAGCACCACGCGCACCTGCTGTACTACATCTTCAGCCCCGACGCGATCGGTCGGCGTGTGTGTGATGCGCTGCTTCGTGCGAGCGAACGTGGCGTTGCTTGCAGGCTGCTCGCTGACGCCGCCGGGTCACGCCCGTTTTTCAAGAGCATGCTGCCCGGCAAGCTGCGTGCCAGCGGCGTTGAGGTCGTGCCGATGCTCCCGGTTTCGCTCTGGCGTCGCAAGCTCGCGCGCATCGACCTGCGCAACCACCGCAAGGTCGCCGTGATCGACGGGCGCTGCGCTTACGCGGGCAGCCACAACATCGTCAACGAGGACTACGGCCACAAGAACGTCGGGAAGTGGGTCGATCTGTCCGGCCGATTCACCGGCCCCGTCGTCGCGCAGTTCCAGGAGCTGTTCTGCGAGGACTGGAACTTCGACACCGACCAGACGCTGGACGGCGACGACCTGTTCCCCGTGATCGATCCGGCCGGGGAGATACCCGCGCAGGTGGTGCCGACCGGGCCCAACCACGAGGGCGAGAGTTTCCGGCGTGTGTTGATCGCTGCGCTGGCGGCGGCGCAGCGGCACATCATCATGACCACGCCGTACCTCGTCCCGGACGAGCCGACGCTGCTGGCGCTGTCCATGGCCGCCGACCGTGGTGTGAAGGTCGACCTGATCGTGCCCCTGAAGTGCGACCACCCGATCGTCGCCGCCGCCGGGCGGTATTACTACCAGTCGCTCATGGAGGCCGGGGTCAGCATCCATACCTTCCGCGGCGGACTGCTGCACGCCAAGACCATCACCGTCGATGACGCCTTCGCGTTGCTCGGCTCGGCCAACCTCGACATCCGATCGTTCTACTTAAACTTCGAGGTCAACGTCCTTCTCTACGGCCGACAGGTCACCCAGCACCTGCGCTTCGCCCAGCAAAACTACCTCAACCACTGCGATACGCTCGAACTGGAACGGTGGCTCAAACGCCCCCGGTTCAAGCAATACGCCGAGGGTGCCGCATCGCTCTTCTCGCCCCTGCTTTAGTGGTTTCCTATCCGCCGCCCGCCCGGCCGCTTGCGGCTTAGCGCCCCCGCATCCTCCTAAAACGATATTTTCATTAAACCCCCCGTCCCGATGCGTAAACCCGCCCGGCCTAAGCGGTGTATAGAGAGAAGGACTTAACCGGCCCCCGCCCCCGGAGAAACCCCCGGGAGATACCCCGGAGACGCCCAGACGGTGCGAACCGCGTTGGAAGGGATATACCGACAGCACCGGCAGGGGCTTTACAGCCTGGCGCTGTCGATCACCCGCAGCCCCGCGCTCGCCGAGGACGCGGTGCAGGAAGCGTTTGCCCGGCTGCTGCGTCGGGGGAGCCTGGGGAAGACGCCCACCGGCGACCCGGTCGCGTACGTCTTCGCCTCGGTGCGTAACGCCGCGCTGGATGCCGCCGGGAAAAACGCAAGGCAGAAGGCCCAACCCGTGTCGCTCTATAACGGCCGGCACCACGACCCGGCCGGGGAACTGATCGACGATGAGGCCGCACGCCGGCTGCGCGACGCGGTGGACGGCCTGCCCGATGCGCAGCGGCAGGCGGTGGTCATGAAGGTCTACGCCGGGCTGACCTTCGACCAGATCGCCGAGGCGTCCGGCGAACCGCTGAGTACGGTCAGTTCACGCTACCAGCGGGCGCTGGTCAGGCTCAGGCAGACGATCGGAGATGGACTATGAACGAACCACAACACACCGATGAACAATTAGAAACCATGCTGCGGGGCTTGTCGTTGCGGCGGCCGAGCGATGTGTTGGATCATCGTGTTGAGCGTGCGCTGTCTGCTCGCACGTTCCCCTGGCGTGGTCTTGCGGTCGCCGCGTGTTTCGGGGGCCTGTGCTTCTTGACGGGTTTAATCGTGGGTAACGGCGGGACGCCGGCGGCGAGCGATCAACCCGCTGCGGGCGAAGCCGCTTCGCCGCAACCCGCGCCGGCCGCCGCATCCGGCGCGCTGCTCGCCTCCGGCACGACACGTTTCGATGCGCAGTGGCCGGTCGCACAGGCTCAAATGCTGTACGACATCGACACCGGCCCGCCGGTGCGCGCGACCATCCGGGACAGCGTGGAGCAGACACGCTGGGTCGATACCGAAAATAACCGTGATATTGAACTGACACGCCCCGTGCGCGAGGTCAGCTTCAAACGTGATATACCGTACTGATCCATACAGATAGACATCTAAAGGAAATAGCCATGTTCAAGCCTACGCTCGCCACGACGCTTCTGCTTACCGGGCTTTCATTCACGCAAGCTTATTGCCAGGCCGAGCCCAAACCGGTCCCCCCGATCGCACCGCCCGCCCCGGTCCAGGTCCGTGAGCTGCTCGCGGATCGGATACAGACGCCGATGGTCAAAGCCGCCTTCATGGGCGTCACCGCGGAACGTATTTCCGAAGCGATGAACAGCCAGCTCAAGCTCCCCGAGGGTGTCGGCCTTGTCGTCACGCACGTCGTCCCCGACGGGCCCGCGACCGAAGCAGGCCTGCTGAAACATGATGTGCTAAACAAGCTCGACGACCAGCTGCTGATCAATTTCGAGCAGTTCGCCGTGTTGATCCGTCTGCACAAGCCCGGCGACTCCGTCACATTATCAATCATCCGTGGCGGCGAACCGATGACGCTTCCGGTCACGCTGACCGAGCGTGAAGTACCGGAAATGTCATTCGACCGTACTCCCCATCCGAACGGGTGGTTCGTACCCAATGGTCCCGGCCCGTTCGGCAACGCGACCACGCTCACGCCGGGAATCAATGAGCGGGTAATCCAGGAGAAAATCCTGCACACGCTGCCCGAAACGCCTTTCGGGCGGGTCGATGACAATGTTATCTATCTCCAGAACCAGAACCGGTACAAGATGCGCATCGCGGACGACAAGCACAAGATCATGATCAACAAACTTACCGATGAAGGGCCGGTGATTATCGTTGAAGACGCCAAAGGCAACGTCCTGCACGACGGTATCTGGCAGCCCGGCGAAGATCTGTCGTCAGAACTTCCCGCCGACGTTATCGAGAAGATCGATTCGGTGCTCGAGGTTACGACGCCGGGTGAGCCGGTCCATATAAGGGCCGATGAAATCGAAATCACACCCGTGCCGCGCGGATCGGATGATGCGCCAAAAGAATAATGACGGATCAGGCGGCGTATTGAATCTTAACCGGGCCGTGCTAGAGTGCGGGGATGGATTACCGCATGCTGGCGATCGACCTCGACGGCACGCTGCTTTGCCCGGAGGGCAAGGTCAGTCGGGAGAACCTCGCCGCGATCGCCGAGGCGCAGTCGGCCGGGCTGACCGTCGTGCCCTGCACCGGGCGGGGCTGGCGTGAGGCGAAGCATGTCCTTGAGCAGGTGCCCGGCCTGGACCTGGGCGTGTTCGTCACCGGGGCGGCGGTCACGGACGCATACCAAGGCGTCACCCGGCATTACTCGGCCCTGGACCCCGATACCGCCGCCGAGTTGATCGACTCCCTGAAGGATGAGCCGCTGGCCGTGCTCGCTTACCGCGAACCCAACCGCGTCGGGCACGAGTACCTCATCACAGGCAACGGCCGGCTCACGTCCAACAGCCAATGGTGGTTCGACTTCACCAGTTCGGTGACCCACGAGCAACGCA
Organism: Phycisphaerales bacterium; assembly: GCA_041402025.1. GTDB lineage: Bacteria > Planctomycetota > Phycisphaerae > Phycisphaerales > Phycisphaeraceae > JAJRRS01. Next base: position 21,052 of record JAWKTA010000069.1, read on the forward strand.
GTGTCACCGCGCGTGACCTGGCGCACACGCTGCGCGTCGGTATGGTCGCGCCCGGGTCGCGCATGCCGGACATCCTGGCCATGGTGACCGAGCGTTTCGCCGGCCGGGTCGAGGCCCACGCCTTCGCCGCCGTCCAGGCGCCGGACCCGGATGAAGCGGTTCACATCCTCGAAGTCTTCGCGCCGGGCGTTGATAAGTGGCACGGCCTGTCATGGATCGCAGACAAAATGGGCATCGGCCCGGACAAGGTCGCCGTCATCGGCGACGAGATCAACGATGTCGCCATGCTCCGCGCCGCCGGCTGCGCCATCGCCATGGGTAACGCCACCGAAGCCGCCTTGCGGCACGCCGGCTACGTCACCAAACCCAACCACGACCACGGCGTCGCCCACGCCATCCGCCAGATACTGGATGGACATTGGTAGCTCACATAACGATTCGTACCTGTCACTCGTCGAGCTGTTGATCGATCATCACAACGAGCTGGTCCTGGATGGTCTTCATGCTGCGGT
>JAWKTA010000070.1:0-21367 GCA_041402025.1 Phycisphaerales bacterium
CGATATAGCCCTCGGCGCTGACGGGGATGTTGTTCGCGGGGAACCCGCCGCCTGACGTGTGGCGCAGCAGCCAGGAGGGGTTCGCGGAGTTTTTCGTGACGCTGATCCGCTGTGCGCCCACGCCGCTATGCGCCTGGTCGGTGACGCGGTCGGCGGCGGCGGTCAGGATGCCGACGTTGCTGCCGGAGTAGAGCGGGGAATAGTTGAACGTGCCCTCGCCGGCCTCGAAGTCTGCAAGCGATACGATGACGCCGCCGGGCGGTGGTGGGGCGGAATCGAACGGCAGTTCATCCAGCCATTCGGCCATGTATTGCAGGTGTTTGGTGTGCGCGGTGGCGTTGTCGCCGGTCGCGCCCCAGACCTGGAAATTGCCCTGCGACGCGGTGCGGTAGAACTGGAGCGTGCCCAGGCCCGGCTGATTGATCGCGGTGGGGGTGATGCCCAGGTAGTCCATCAGGTCGTCGGCGGTGGCGACGGTGTTGGCGTAGCCGAAGGTGGCGACCTGCGAGTGTGAGACGATCATGGTCTTGCTGCCCGCCGCGGCGGCCTGGGCGAAGGCGCGGAAATTGACCATCTGCGAATCCAGCGGTGTAAAGTCCGTCCCGCTGGTGTATGAAGCATAAATAGAATCGGCCATGAGCAGGCCGTCGATCTGGTTGAAGTAGGTCGGTGATTTAAGGATCTCGCGCACCGCGCCGTAGCCCGCGCTGAATGAAGAGATGGAGAGCTGGTCCCAATCCACGGTGTCGGCGATGTCGGGTTGTGCGCGGAGTGTAGCCAGCGCACCGTCCATGAGGTTGCCGAAGAGCGCGGGGTTTGAGAAGGGGGTGGAGTAGGCCCCGGACGTGCCGGAGTAGGTGACGTTGACGATGACGGCGTTGAGGCCCGCGTAGCCGGCGTTGTTGTTGACGGTGGCGGGGTCGCCGTGGAAGTGGACCAGGACGTCGACGGTGTCGTTGGTCAGGTCGAGCGTGTCGGGGATAAAGAGCTTGTGGTTGGCGCTGGTGGGGAGCGTGAAGGTCCGGCCGGTGACGGTTGGGAGGGTCTGGGCGGACGACAGCGTGGGCGCGAGCAGCAGCAGAGCCAGCGCCACGATCACACGGGGCAAGCCACGGCGAACGGCGTTACGGATCATGCGTTTTTCCATCCCCGTCCCTGGTTCGGGCCTTCAGCGGGCCACGGCCAAGCCGCCCCGCTTACACAGAATTAAACCACACCCGGCCATCAAAGCAAGCGAAGCGGGCTCCGGGACGGCATTTGCCGGGTTTTCGGGGGTGCCCGGCGGTGTGCCCGCGTTCCAGTTGCCAAGCGGCATGTTCAGGTCGCCGATGCCGACGAAGCCGTCGCAGTCGACGTCGCCCTGGAGGAGGTCGCCGGGGGTGACGAACTTGTTCCAGTTGGCGAGGATGATGTTCAGGTCCGCGATGCCGACGAAGCCGTCGCCGTCGAGGTCTCCCGGGAGGTCGTAGATACGCGAGATGGTGATGGCGTCGATGGTGATGCCGGCGTTACCGCCGACCAGCGAGGTGAAGCGGATCGTGGCGGTGGCGCCGTCGGCGGTGAAGCTGCTGGCGAAGGGCAGTTGCGCGTTGAAGGCGTGTTGGGCGGGGTTATGCGTCAGTTGCTGGTGCAGGAGTGTGGTGGAGCCCAGGATATCGACGTCGGCGGAGGCGACGCCTGCGCCGATGTTGTTGTTGCGTGCGAAATGGAAGCTCAGCGCGTATTCGGTGCCGGGGAATGTGTTGAATGTGGTCTCCATGACGCCCGCGCCGGGAGAACCTGCGAGGTCGACGGCCTGTAATCCGTTATAGGCGACGGCTTCCGAGCGCGCCGGGTCGTTGAAGAGGTCGACGCTGTTGGCCGTGACCGACCACGTGTGGTTGGCGGTAACGAGCGTGTTGCCCGCGGTGATGGTCAGAAAGTTGGGGATGGCGGGGGTCTCGAAATCTTCGGTGAAGATCACCGCGGCGTGCGTGTGTGCGCCGAGCAAGCAGAGGCAAAACAGGAACATGGCCGAGTTTTTCACATTAAGCGGATGCATGCTTTCTCCTTTGCGTCATAGCCGGAGGATAGTAATTTGTGGCGGGGCGGGCTGTTAACGTGTCCTGCGCATCGCAGAGGCCGCCAAAGCCATCGCAAACAGTCCCGCGGGTTCGGGGATGTTTTGCTCGGCGGGCGGTGTGCCGGCGTTCCAGTCGCCCAGGACGGTGTTGAGGTCTTCGATGCCCACGAATCCGTCGCCGGTAGGATCGCCGAGCAGCCGTTGACCCGGAGTTACGTTCTGGTTCCAGTTGCTCAGGACGATATTCAGGTCGCCGATGCCGACGAACCCGTCACCGTCGAGGTCGCCGGGGATCGCTGCGTCAACCACATTCAGAAACAGCGTCGAACCGCCGGGGTTCAACATCCAATCCAGGCCGTAAGGTGAAAGGTCCGGTAGGATGAGTTCGCTGAAGTTGCCGCCAAAGCCCCCTTCGGCGAAAAGGAATCCGAAGGAGTCGCCCGGGCTGGGTACGAATCCGTTGACAAGCGACACATGCAGGGCCCCACCCAGGGTCGCGATGCCTGACACCTCCAGTCGGTCATATTCGTTCGAGGCGCTCCCGCCTATCTGCATTTCGAGTGTCCCATCGGTCAGTGTATAGTCTCCTTCGATCAGGCTGGTTCCCAGACCGATCACATTTCCGGGTGCCAGTGTTCCGCCCTGTTGGTGCAGACTCACATTAATAATCCGCGCATCTTTCAATTTCCCGCCGGTGAAGTTGAAGACGCCGTTACCCTGCATAATGAGCATATAATTGCCCGCAAGATCTAGTGTCCCGTCGATCAGGTTGACGGTGCCGGTTGCCGTGGGTGCGTTTGCGATGATCAGGTCGTCGTCAAGCACGACGGTAGCGCCGCCCTGGATAGACAGCACGCCGGTGCCTTCGTTGCCGACGATGATGCCATCGTTGTTTTGCCAGGTCGTTGCGGCACCGCTCACTACCGCTGTTCCTGAGGACCCGACGAGGTCCCCGAGCAGTCCCTCGCCCGATTCGACCGTGACGCCTTCGGTGATGGTCAGAGTGCCGTTACCACGGTAGCCTGCGCCGAGACGTCTGCCCGACCCCAAATCGAGGTTAATGGTCACGTTCTGGTCGGGTTCGCTGTTAAGGATGATCTGTTGTTGTGCACCGTGGGTGCTGTCGAACAGCAGGTCGATATCGGATGCGATGCCATCGGCGTTGACCGTGCCTGTGCCCAGCAAGTCCTGAGGAGAAGTCTTCAATTCTTCGAATACATCAAGTATTCCGCCGTCGAGGATGATCCGACCATCTGCCGCCGATGCCGAGCCGACTCGCACGCTTGTGCTTTGGACCACGGCGTCGTTTCGGATATTCAGTGTTCCGCTGCCTTCAATACCGACGTGCAGCGAGTTCAGATACCATCTGGATTCGGAACCATCGACCGTGGCGGTGCCGGTTGACCCGCTCATCACGCCGATCTCGGCTGCATTATTGGATGTGGCATGCCCGCCATTGGTGATGGTTAATGAGCCTGAGCCTCCGACGCCGACCTGGAACAGTTGCGTGGTAAAAAGCAGTGTATCTGTGCCGTCAATAGTCACGGCACCGTTGGATGTCGCATGCGAACCGACAGCCATATAACTGGTTTCGACACGGCCGACGTTGCTGATCCCTAGCGTACCGTTGCCTTCCCTGCCTATGGCCAGGTCGATCAGGTTCCAGAAGGAGCCGGCCCCGTCGACCGTTGCCGCGCCGGTTGAATTCGGACGGTCGCCGACGATCCCGTAGTTGGTTACGGCGTCGCCACCGTTATTGACCGCAAGCGTTCCCGAGCCGTTTTTCCCGACATACAGTGTGTTGTACACGCGTGCAGACGTCACGTGGCCGTCGATGGTGAGGCTGCCCGAACCGCTGGCGGAATCGCCGAGATACAGGTTGTCCGCTTCGACGGTTGCAAGGTTTTGAAGGTTCAAGCTGCCGGTGCCGGAACGCCCGACGGTCAGGTTGCCGTAGGTGATGAAGTTGGAGCCTTGCCCGTCGATCGAGGTCGTGCCGGTTACGTTCCGGCTGTTGCCGATGTAGCTTGTTGAAGCGGACACCTTGCTCCCGTTATCGATGGACATGGTGCCGTCGGCGGTATAGCCGATGTAGAGGGTGTCGCCGGCACCCGTGGTGGTGGGGTCGGGCGTGACGAGGCCGGTCGTGCTGATCACGCCCTAATAGCGGCGTGACGCTACTTACATACATAACGATGACAGCGATCCAGCTTTGTCTTCCCATGGCCAGTCGCTTCGGCACGCATCGTTTTCTCCTGACCGACACCACCCGGGTTATTCGAGGCGATCGGGCTCGCCTGTCTATCCACGTTGGTGGGTCGGGTCTGTATATACAGTCTTGGACTGGACCAATGAGTACGAATAATACCGCGCTGACAATGTTTAACAAAACAATTAAAACGATGACAGGCGGCGGCCCATCATCGCGAGGCAGGCAACTATGGTTGACGCACCCTGTAGGTTCCGGGGCGGCAGAACCGGTGTTTCTGAGTTTTCAGGTGATTGTGCCCGCGTTCCAGTTGCCGGACGGCGTTGAGGGTCCTGGATACCGACGTAGTTGTCGCCGGAGGGTCCGCGGCGGGGTCGGCGGGTGGGACGGCCTGGTTCAGTTGCTGAGGATGATGTTCAGGTCTGCGATGCCGACGAAGCCGTCGCCGTTGAGGTCGCCGGGTAGCGTGCTGATGACTTGCAGCGTGACGCTGTCGGTTGCGTATAGCAGGTTAAGTATCAAGTTGGGGGCGAGGTTGGGGGCGAATATGGATGCGAACGTGCCGCTGATGGTTGAGGCGGTGATGATCTGGAAGGTGTCGCCGGGCGAGGGCATGAATGCGCCGACGGTGAGCACGTTGAGCACGCCTTGCAGCGTAGCGGTGCCGGTGACATCCAGCGCGTCAAACCCGGCGCCCGCGGGTCCGCTGTCGTTATAGAGGTCGATGTTGAGAGAGGCGTTACTGTCCTGCGTGTAATCACCGTCGATGGCAAAGAGGCTGGCGGTGTCGCCGGGGCTGAGCGTCCCGTTGTTGATCAGGTCGACGCCGATGTCGCCGCCGCCGCGAGCGTGGCGGCGGTCTCGATGATCAGTGAGCCGCCGCCGGTGAAAGTTGCGCGGGATCGATCGTGACGTCGCCGGCCAGCGGGAGGTTGCTGACCAGCGAGGTGGTTGACAGGCTGGTGAAGCCCGGTTGTCGTGGCGGCGAAGCGAAGTGGTGGAGGGGTTGAAGACGGTCATGGTGCCGTTCTGCTCGAAGTGCGCCGGGTCGAGGTCGTTGATGCCGTAGAATCCGCTGCCGCTGTGGCCGGAGCGTACCGGCGGCGGTGAAGTTGATCGCGTTTTGGTAGAGGTTCGAGCCTCGCAGGTCGAGCTGCGCTTCCGGGGCCGATGTCAATCGTCGAGTTGGACAGCAGGGACACGTCGGCGTTAATGATGGCCGTGGTGCTGGGCGCATCATCGACCGTGAGTTTGCCGGCGACGGTCAGCAGTGTGCCGTTGACCGTGGGGTTGATCCCGTTGACGGTTTGCAATTCGAGCAGTCCTACGGGCGGCCCGATCGCGCTGCCGGAGGGTATCAGCCAGCCGCCGGGTGTGTTGACGGTGAGGTGCCCGCCGTGGAGTCTGAGGATGCCGCGGAACTTGGCGTCGGGGTCGCCCAGGTCCTGCGAGTTAATGGTGAACGTCGCGCCGTTGTTGACAAGCAGCTGGCGCATGTTGAGCGCGGAGAGTGAATTGCCCCAGTCGAACTCTTGGACGTCGATGGTGGTGTCGGCGTTGACGGTGAAGTTAGCTCCCTGGGCGAGTGTGCCCGCGCCTGTGAAAGACCCGCCTAAGAATGTGGTTGTGCCGAAGAGCGAGAGGTCGGTGTTGCTGGCAAGGTTGACGGCCGCGGTATCGAGGAAGGTGACGTTGGCGTGTATCTCGGCGCTGTTGGGGTTGAGCGGGTTTTCCAGGACGTTGATGTCGCCGCCGACGTTGAACTCCTGCCCGGTGATGAGGCCGGTGGTGTGCTCGAAGGTGAAGAAGTTGTAGCTGAAATTAATCACACCGCGCGGGGCCCCGGAAAGGGGGTTCCCGGTGGCGGCGGGCAGCGTCCAGGGGTTGTCGAACTCGGTGTGAAGCTGCCCGCCGAGGATGACGAGGTCGCCGTGGTAGGGGTTGCCCGCAGTGCCCGTGCTGGCGGCGCGGACGGCGAAGAGGACATCCTGGCCGATCAGGGTGCGGTGGCTGACGTTGATGCCGTTTACACGGTAGCCGTTGCCCCAGTCATAGGTGGCGACGTCCATGTAGACGTCGCCGACAACATCAATGTTGCCGCTCTGGCGGATCGTGCCGGTTTCGCCTGGGGCTGTGTTGAAGTAGCCCTGGTTGAAGATGCTGTAGCCGAAGAGTTGGAGCGTTCCGCCGGCGTGGACGTAGATGTCGGCGTTGGCGGTGGTGGTGAGGTCGGCGCTGACGATGGCCAGGCCGCCGACGACTTCCATGAAGCTGTCTACGGTGAAGTGTTCGCCCTTGATCTCGGGCGTGGGCCCGCCGAAGTTACGGATGAGCATCGTGCCGTCGGGCAGCGAGCGGTCGGCGGAGGCGAGCGTCCATCCGTTGGTGAAGCCAACATCGAGGACGCCGCTGTCGAGCGTGATCCGGCCACGGTAGGGGTTGCCGGATGTGCCCGAGCCGGTCGAGTTGATGGTCAGGGTCGCGCCTGAGTTGACGCGCAGCAGATTGTCCTGGGTGCTCGTGCTGTTGCCCCAGTCGAAGGTGTTCATGTTGAAGGTGGTGTCACTTTCGACGGTGAAGTCGCCGCCTTGCCGAAGGACTCCGTTGCCGAGGTAAGTCCCGCCGGTAAACGCGGTGTCGGGCGAGTTCAGGATCAGGATGTCCTCGCTGCCGGGCATCTGTATGTTGGAGGTGCTGTTGAATCGCACGGAGGTCGGGTTGACCACGCCTCGTCCGTCAACGATGACGATGCCGTAGAGCTCATGGTCTCGCGGGCTGAAACTGTTTTCGCCGAGTGTCGCGTCCTGTGTGGGGCTTCCGTCGAGCAGCAGGACCCCGCCGGCCCCGAGCGTCCAGGGCCCGACGAGGATGCTCCGGCCTGCGCCGATCTGCATGAAGCCGTCGAACGGGTCGTCCTCGGGCATGGGGTGGAAGATGCGTATGTTGCCGTTGATCGCTTTGACGGAGCCCGACTCGGAGGGCCCGTCACCGTCGAGGTCGAGCTTGTCGGTGGGTAGGAGGATGGAGCCGGTGATGTCGAGTGTGCCGTTGTCTTCGGCGGAGACGGTGCCGTTGTTCTGGAAGTTGTGCAGCAGCTCGAACGTGCCGTGGCCTTCGACGTGTCCTGTGTTGCTTGTAAGAAACGAGATGCGAGCGGTGCCGCCGTCGAGGTCGATCACGCCGGTTTCGAGTGTCACGCCGCTTTGTATAGATGTATTCTCGAACAGGCCGCCGCTACCGATGACGAGTTTGGAGTTGCCCCCTTCGATGAGGACGGAGGTGGCGACACGCATGTGGCGTGAACCGGTGCTGACCTGCGATTGTTGGTCGATGACCAGGCTTTGCATGTCGGTGGGGCTTGCGCTGGTGAGCGAGACGTTGCCCCCGTGGACGATGAAGACCTCGTCATTGATGTCTGGGACACGGCCCCCGATCCAGTTCGAGGCGGTCCCCCAGGAACTGCCGGAGATGAAGTGTTTGCGTTTGAGGTCTACGGACGAGATGCCCTGGTCCTCGGCGGCGGCGAGCACGTCAACGGCCGAGGGCAGGCGGCGGAGGTTGGCCGAGCCGCAGCCTGCGCACATGAGCGCGGACTCGACGGCGAGGTGCCCGCCCTCGTTGTCCTCGAGCGCGGCGACGTTGTTTGCGCCGCCGACGTGCGAGGCATTGAGTTCCATCTCGCCGTCGAACTCACCGTTGACACCCAGCTCATGACCGAGTTCGTGGATCAGGGTGCTCAGCAGGTCGAGCTGGTTTGAGCCGGAAGGCCCGGAGGCGTTCGCGAACCCGCGGTAGCCGACTTCGAGTACGGCGGGGACAGGCCCGATGAACCAGTCGCCTTGCTGACTTCCGGTGAGGTCTTCGTAGAGCGTGATGCCCTGGTAGTTTGAGCCGTTGGTAAAATCGAACTCGCTGTTTTCAAGCGGTGTCGGATCAACCCACCAGGTGAAGTTGTCGCCGCCGGATGTCTTTGGCGTCGGGTCGATACGGATGTTGTTGTCGCCGCAGCACTCGGGCGACCACTGGCCGAGCGTGCCGTCGTCGAGGTCTTCCCACCAGACATCGACTTCGTAAGTGCCGCCGCCTGGGAGCAGGCGCTCCCAGATCTGTGCGGCGGCGTTGAAGGCCGCCTGGAGTTGCGAACCGCTGGCATCCCATGACGGGTTCTCGCCTTCGTTCTGGAGTTGGATGACGATGTTAATGGCGCGTGCGGGTGTCGGCCAGACAACACCGACCGCCAACGCCAGCCCGAAAGCATACACACCTACCCACCCACGCCGTTTTTTAGCCATGAATCCCTCGCCCGTGAATGTGGAAATGTCAGCCCGGCCGCCCTCACGCCGAATCGGCAGCGGTCAGTATAACCGGGGGATGAGCAGGAAAACAGAAAAAACCGGGCTTAGGCAAGGTAAAGGGGGTAAGCGCTGGACCGCTAAGCCGCAAGCGGATGGGAGAAGTGAGGTTCGGGCGATAGGAACTCGGGTCAGGCGGCGAGCCTGGGGTTTTCGGCGGGCTCGTCGTCCTCATCGACCTCGACCCCGGCCATGCGTTCTTCGAGGGAATTGAGGTACTCCAGACGCATCTGCTTGGACTTGACCAGCAGGTCGTGCCGGCTGATCTCGAAGTAGTTGCGGGCGGCGAGAATGGAAAAAACACTCGTCACCAGCCAGTAGGCCAGCAGGGCGAGGGTCAGGACATAGATCGTGGACGACACATCCGGCACACCCTGCCTATCGGGCGTGGGGGCATGGGGGCTTGACGCGCGTAGCTTATCGGAATCATCTCGGGACGAACCGGGCTTTGCAGGCTCAAAATAGCGGACGGCGTGTGCCCGGCAGCGCCCGGCGGGCCGGTCTCGGCTACACTTTTTGTGATGCACCGGGTAATGCATTTTGTGTCCGTGTGGCTGGTCGCGTTGGCGGCGTTGTTGCCTGCCTATCGCTTACAGGCTCAGGTCCAGGGGGTGCTGCTGGATGTGCAGCGGGAGTACCTGGGTCTGGGGGATTACGCGCGGCTGGGGGCGTGGACGCCGGTGCGTGTGACGCTGGAGAACCAGGGCTCCGAGCCGAGGCAGGTGATCTGCCGGTGGTTGCTGCAGGACGTGGACGGCGACCGGGTGACGGCGCAACGCCGGGTCACGCTCGATGCGCTGAGCACGCAGTTTGCCTGGTTGTACGGCCCGCTTCCGGTGCGCTCGAAACAGAACGAGCAGTGGACGATCCAGGTCCTGAATGAGGACGGTTCCGAGGAGCTCGCGCGGGCAGAGGTCTCGCCGGCGCGGACGCTCACGGCGGAGGACCGGATGATCGGGATCGCGGGGAACCGGGACTTCGGGCTAAGCGGCTACACCACGGGGGCGACGACGCACGAGCCGATCCAACTGGTGTCTGGGTTGTCACTTTCGACGCTGCCGGACCGGTGGTACGGGTTGTCTGCGATCGACACGCTGGTGTGGTCGCGTGACGGGGGCGACCCGGACGACCCGCTGGTCAGCAGTGAGATCCAGCAGGCGTTGCGCGAGTGGGTGCGTCGGGGCGGGCACCTGGTGATCGAGTTGCCGGCGTACGGGGAGACGTGGACGGGTTCCGCGTTGGCGGACCTGCTGCCGGTGAAGCCGGACCAGATACGGCGCATCGAGGGCCGGCCCCCGAGCTGGCTGGGGAATATACGCTCACAGGAAGTGATGAACGTCGATATGAACGTGTTCGACGTCGGCGACGACACGGGGGTGGACATCGTCATACGCCACGACAACCAGCCGATCGTCGTCGCGAAGCGTTACGGGTTCGGGCGTGTCACGCTGATCGGGCTGGACCTGGCGGACCCGCGGTTTGCGCAGATGGGCCTTCCGAACGGGCCTTTCCCGATCTGGCACGATGTGTTTATGTGGCAGGCACCGGTGTATGAGCAGTCGCGGATCGATTCGGAGGTCGCCAACGACAAGATGTCCCGGCCGGACCAGCGGGAGCGCAAGCCACTTGGGCGGTTTATCCCGGGGCGTATCTCGATGCGCGGCGCGGCGGCGCCGGCGCTGCTCGCGGCGATCCTGGTATTCGGGCTTTACTGGTTCGTCGCCGGGCCGTTGAGCGTGATCGCGCTGAATAAAAAAGATGCGCAGCGACACAGCTGGGTCGTGTTCGTCGGGATCGTCTTGTGTTTCTCGGCGATCAGTTGGGCGGGCGCGTGGCTCATGGCGCCCCAGCAGGCGGCGGTGTCCCATTTCACGATCCTCCGCGCCAGTGCGGACTCACCGGCCGTGCATGCCCACAGCTGGTTCTCGATCTACATCCCGAAGTTCGCCCGGCAGACCATCGAGCTTGACCCGGACCACCCGACGAACCGGAACACACTGGCCAGCCCGGGCTTGATCGCGGGGCTGGACGAGACGGGCTTCCTCGACCCGCAGACGTACACGCTGGACATGGCTTCGCCGAGAGCGGTCGAGGTCCCGTTCCGCTCGACCGCGAAGCAGTTCGAGGCCGACTTCCTCGGGCGGATCGACCAGCCGCAGGCGGGCATGGCCGAGCCGTTGATCCTGCCGCAGGGTGATATCAAACTCGAAAACAACTGGCCGTCGGGCAAGCTGTCGCACGGTCTGCCCGGCCCGCTGCGCGACGTGGTGATGATCTATTGCCCCGGCGAGGACCTGAACACGGGCAGGAGCCAGACGCCCTGGGTCTGGTTATTGAAAGACCCGTGGGAACCGAAGCAGGTTATCGATCTGGGCACGCCGGAACAGCTCGACCGCCTCGTGCTCAAGCCCAAGGATTCCAACTACACCGAACGCAAGTGGGTGGAGGAGGGATTCCTCGGTTTACTCATCAATAACCGCCCGGGCAAAGAGTTGATGGACGCCGCCGGCGTTGAGATCATCACGTCATCGACGGAGATGATCCAGTTTATCCAGTTGCTGGCGTTCTTTGATGCGTTGCCGCCGCCGGACTTCCGCAAGACCGGGGTATTTGAGGGTTTTGTTTTCAACCGGGGGCTTGGCCGACAGCTCGACCTGACACCGATGTTCACGGGACGCAGGTTGATCATCATGGGTCACTTGGAAGACTCACCGCTGCCGATCCCGATGACCGTGGAAGGCGAAGAGGTTTCCTCCTCCGGTTGGACCGTTGTCCAATGGATGTATGATCTGGAATAGTTAAGACCCGCGACGACGTTCGCTATAGCCGTAGACGGATCGTTTTTTATGCCCATGATCCAGACCATCAATCTGACCAAGCGCTACGGCAACCTCATGGCGCTATCCAACCTCAATCTCGAGATCGAGCAGGGGGATTGCTTCGGATTCATCGGCCCCAACGGCGCGGGTAAGACCACCAGCATCAAGATCCTCGCCACGCTGCTTAAACCCACATGGGGCGAGGCGCGCATCGACGGGCTGAGCGTCGGCCCGGTCAACGCGCGGCAGGTCCGCTCCGTGATCGGGTATGTCCCGGACTACTTCGGGTCTTATGAAGACATGGTGGTGCAGGAATACCTGGAATTCTTCGCAGCGACCTACAACATCCACGGCGACAAGCGTAAGCAGGTGATCGGCGACGTGCTGGACCTGACCGACCTGGCGTACAAGGTCGATGCGGAGGTGAACTCGCTGTCGCGCGGCATGCAGCAGCGTCTGAGCGTGGCCCGTGTGCTTCTGCACGACCCGAAGGTGCTGTTGCTGGATGAGCCGGCCTCGGGCCTGGACCCGCGTGCACGTATCGAGATGCGCGAGCTACTCAAAGAGCTGCACCGCATGGGCAAGACGATCCTCATCAGCTCGCACATCCTTTTGGAGCTTGCGGACCTTTGTAACCGTGTCGGGATCATCGAGCAGGGGGAGCTTAAATACAACGGCACGATGCAGGACATCATCGACCGCGCCCGCGCCGGCGGGGCCGGTGTCGTGCTGCACGTCGCCGTGGCGCAGCGCACCGAACAGGCGGCGCAGGTGATCCGCCAACTCGAAGGCGTCGCCGAGGCAACCGTGACCAACAGCCACATCCGCGTCACACTCGCGCCCACCCCCGGAAATGCCGCCGCCGCGCCCGGGGCCGCCGACCCGTCACGCATCGCTTACAAACTCATATCCGAAGGCTTTGCCCTGACCCGATTGGAAGAAGAAAAGGTGAATCTCGAGACCGCGTTCATGCGGCTGACCAAGGGGCTGGTGCAGTAAGGCGGCGGACTTGTATAGGACAACTTTTTGTTTCTGGCGCTTTGTTGTCGCTCGGGATCGCGCCAATGTACGTGACGTTTGAGCTATACTCCACGTCCAATCCTATCGTGGAGGTTCAAGCGTGATGCACGACGAGACCAGGCGTGAATTTCTCAAGATCGCGGGGAGCCTGTCGGCCGGGCTGATGCTCGGGGCGGCGGGGTGTTCGGGGGTATCCAAAACACAAGGCAAGATGCCCGCTACAACCGGGGCCAGCGCCGCGGCGCTCCGCGCCAAGCCGATCGATACGGTGCGCATCGGGATGATCGGCGTGGGCGATCGTGGTTCGCAGCACGTCGACAAGCTGATCCACGTCAAGGGTTGTGAGATCGTCGCCATCGCGGACCCGTACAGGGCGGCCGCCGAGAAGAACCGGCGCGTCTGTGTCGAAGCGGGGCGTGGCACGCCTGATATCTACACGAAAGATGAGTACGACTACAAGCGGATGCTCGAACGCGACGACATCGACGCGGTGTGGATCGCCACGCCCTGGGCCTGGCACTGCCCGCAGGGAGTGGACGCGATGCTGGCCGGCAAGCACGCATTCATCGAGGTGCCGATGGCGCTGACGATCGACGACCTGTGGAAACTCGTCGATACCAGCGAGAAGACCGGCCGGCACTGCATGATGATGGAGAACGTCAACTACGGCCGGGACGAATTGCTGGCCCTGAACATGTGCCGCAAGGGCGTACTCGGCGACCTGCTGCACGGCGAGGCGGCGTACATACACGACCTGCGTTACCAGATGAAGGACATGGAACACGGCACCGGCTCGTGGCGGACCGCGTACCACACGCGGGAGAACGGTAACCTCTACCCGACCCACGGGCTGGGCCCTGTCGCGCAATACATGAACTGCGACCGCACCGACGACCGGTTCGATGCGATCGTCTCCATGAGCAGCCCGGCGTTGGGCAGGAAGAAGTTCGCCGAGGCCAACTTCCCGGAAGGCCATCCGCGCCGGCAGATGAACTACATCTGTGGCGACATGAGCACGAGCATTATTAAAACGCACATGGGCCGAACGATTATGGTGCAGTGGGATACCACCACGCCCCGGCCGTACACCCGACACAACCTGATCCAGGGGACCAACGGCGTGTTCGCCGGCTTCCCCACACGTTTGGCGCTGGAAGGCCGCGGCAGCTACCACGAGTGGACCGAAGGCGATGCGATGAAAGAGGTCTACGACGAGTTCGAGCACCCGCTGTGGCAGCGCATGGGCGATGAGGCCGAGCAAGTCGGCGGGCACGGCGGGATGGACTTCATCATGAACAGCCGGATCGTCGAGTGCCTGCGCAACGGCGACCCGATGGACCAGAACGTGTACGAGGGCGCGAGCTGGTCGGCGGTGCGTCCGCTGAGTGAATGGTCGGTGGCGCGCGGCGGCAAGCCGGCGAAGTTCCCGGACTTCACGCGCGGCAAGTGGCGTGGGACGCAACCGCTTGGGATTATTGCGTGATTGGTATGGCCGGGGCCGTCAAGGAAAACGCGCTAAGCCGCAAGCGGCCGCGGGGTCGTATTGCATATTTAATAAAAAACCCCGGCGCGGGCCGGGGTCGTGGTATATGACAAAGCGGGAGGGCCTTGTCTAAGTTTTAGAGGTCGAGCTCGCCGCCACGGCTTTCCGGGGGCGGGCCGCCGCGTCGCCCGCCTTCGCCGCCCGGGCCTCCGGGGCCGCCGCGACCGGGGCGGTCACCACGTTCTTCACGGAGCTTGCGCATCTTCTCGATGTTCTCGTCGAGCTTGGTCTTCTGCTCATCGGTGAGCATGGCACGGACGTCTTCCATCTTCTCTTCACGGGTCTTGTCCGACTGCATGATTTCCCGGAGCTGTGCCTGCTGGTCATCGGTCAGGTCGAGGTTGCCGAAAATCCTGGGGCCTGGGCCGCCGGGGCGGTCGCCGTCCATACGGGGCGGGCCGTCACCGTCGGGGCCCATGCCCGGAGGCGGGCCGTCCGGTCGGCCTTCACCGCGGCGCTCACGCCACTCGTCCGCACGCTCGCGCATCTTCGCGACACGTTCATCAAAGATCGCCTGCTGGTCCTCGGTGAGCACGGCGCGGATCTCGTCGTGGACGGCGTCGGGCTTGGGCGCCGATTCCATCAACGCCTTGGTCTCTTCACGCACAGCATCGGCGGCCTCCTTGTCCTTGGCCTCGCGCGCTTCGCGCATCTTGTCACGCAGCGCCTGGAACTCTTCCTTGTGTTCCTCGTGCCAGGCCTTGCGCTCCTCGCCGTGGGCCTGCATGATCTCTTTGATCTGCGCCTTCTGGTCGTCGGTCAGTTCCATGCCCTCGAAGAGCATGCGGTGCATGCGTTCGCCGTCACGCGGTCCGCGTGGGCCGCGTTCGCCCGGTTCACCGGGTTCCCCCGGTTTCTGCTTGCCGTCGGCCTGACGTTTGGCGGGGCGTTCGCCGTCTCTCGGGCCGGGCTTGTCGTTCTGAGCAAACACATAGCCGCTGCTCACGGCCAGGACCGACGCGAGGATCAGCGATCCGCCGGTGGTGTTTCTGATTCCGAACATGGTGTATTCCTTTCCTAAACCGTTAAGAACCTTTTTGGCCCCGCTTTGGGGGCTTCGGCCGGTAGAACGCGGGATGCCCGCTTGTATTGCAGGCGTTGTGCGATCCGCCTTGGACATCGGCCGGGCAGCCCCTATGATTCGACCGTAACCCGCTGCCAACCTTATCGGCATCCCTTGAAGCCAGCCCGGAGTTTGACCATGCCCGACCGCCAACCGAACCAGCCCGCACAACCCGCCCAGCCCGCCGCTCTGCCCGGGGTGGACCGGATTATTGCCGTGGGGGCGGGCAAGGGCGGCGTCGGCAAGTCCACCGTCTCGGTCAACCTCGCTGTCGGCCTGGCACGCACCGGCCTGCGCGTCGGCATCCTCGACGGCGATATCTACGGCCCGAGCCTCCCGACCATGCTCGGCATCAACGGCAAACCGCCCCGCGCCCAGGGCAACCTCCTGATCCCCTTCGAGGCGCACGGCCTGGACGCCATGACCCTCGGCGCGCTGGTCGAGGAAGACAAGCCCCTGATCTGGCGCGGCCCGATGGCGCACGGGGCGTTTCGGCAGATCGCCATGCAGACGCAGTGGGGCGAACTCGACTACCTCATCATCGACCTGCCCCCCGGCACGGGCGACGTCCCGTTGACCATGAGCCAACTCCTCCCGCTCACCGGCGCGGTCGTCGTCTGCACGCCGCAAAAGGTCGCTCAGGACGACGCACGCCGTGCGGTCCGCATGTTCCAGCAACTGAACGTCGAGGTGCTAGGCGTCGTCGAGAACATGAGCTACTTCATCGGGGATGACGGCAAGGAATACGACATCTTCGGCAAGGGCGGCGCGGAAGCCATGGCCTCGCAGATGGGAGTCGAATCGCTCGGCTCGATCCCGATCAACATGGACCTCCGCCGCAACAGCGACGCCGGCGACCCCACCGCCAACTTCACCGCCGGCGGCAAACTCGCCGAAGAGTTGGAAACCCTGGTCGCACGCTTCCAGCAGCGTGTGGAGGACCACATCGCCAGCGGCGGCGCGGAGAAGCCGACTATTTCGGTGTCGTGATGGTTTGAGTTTGACAAACGGGCTTTACGAGAAAACGCAGATTAAATCTGGTGCATTTGTTCGCATGCCCCCCGCCCGTCATGCCCGCGCAGGTGGGCATCCAGACGGTTGTTCCGTGGCAAGACTGGATCCCCGCCTGCGCGGGGATGACGGTAAACGTGTGGAGATGAATCGCACCATCACCCGCGTTTCTTTCACATCCCGTTTAGATCACCTCCCCGCATTCGGGACACTCGGGCTTGGACAGGCCCTTGAGGATGTAGCCGCATCGGCGGCAGCGGGTTTCTGCCGTGAACTTGGGTTTAAATATGATGTGATAAGATGATAAAGTTACCATTGATGCAATGATTGATGTAGGCAGTGTCCATACTGTTGATAGCTTTAGATAATCTGACCACCAGCCGCTCCAGATATTCCAAATGTGTTGATGTGCAAAATTCCAACGGAATTCTAACTCTCGCCGTTCAAAGGTATCAGTTAAAACGGCGGCTATAGCACCAAGTATGATCGCAACCGCACATCTTGCAAATGATCGCTTAGTAACACTCATAATGTGTCGTCCATAGACGAGCGCGTGTACCACCGCATTTTGCACTACTTACATAGGATATACCTGCATCCGATCCATCATGCGGTGCAGTAATGAAGGCGTCAATTCCTGCGGTGTGTATCGGAGCTGCTCATCGAGCATGTAACATATGTTACTTCGCGTGACCTTGTCGGTGAAACAGCGGATAACACCCCGTCCCACCAGCCGGTGTCTCACCGCGTCAGCTTCGCGGCCGGGCTGATACATCCCCGCGAGCAGGTATACTTATTTTCACCCCGCAAGGCGGCGGGGTGTGGGGGTTGGGTGTAGCCCGATGTGTTGTTCTTTCATTTCCGCTTAGGACGTGTATCGGTATGGGGCACGGCTCGCGTCAGGAACTTCCGGTGGCGGGTCAGGTGGTTGTTTGATCATTTCACACACTTTGGAGGCCATGCGCGATGGAAAACAAGCCGAGCTTTGATATCAGCGAGCACTACTTTAACTCGCTGCGTGACGAGATCCTTCAGACGCGATCGCGGATCTACCGGACGCTGCTGGCGGGGATCATCGGTTCGCCGATCCTGACCTACTTCGCGCTGCAGAAGGAAACGCACATCCTGGTGATTTTGATGGCGCCGTTCCTGGTTTTGATGGTTCTGATGCTTTATATCTCGGAGCAGGCGTCGATGATGCAGCTCGGCCGTTTCATCAAGGAAAAGATCGAGAGCGGCGAGGGGGACTGGGAGCACTGGCTAAGCGCCAAGCGTGCACACACGCCGGAGCCGCAGATATTCCACACGTTCGCCTTCCTCTGCTTGATTTTTTACGTCATGCTTGTGTGTCTCGCGTTCCAGCGCTTCACGCAGATGAAGGGCGCGTCGATCCCGCGGGGGTACGACCTGTTCATGTTCGAGTTCTGGCGGTACGGGATGCCGGTGCTGTACGTCCTGGCCACCCTGTGGGTGTTCTTCACGCTGATCCATTTCTGGCGGACGGCGCTTGCGGACCTGATCGGTAGGTACAAGCGCGGGGGGCATGCATCCTGTTTAGAGATGTATCGGAACGGGGGCAGATTATTGCTTTGCGCGCTTGGTAACAAGTGAAAACTGATACTCACTTGTTCCACGGCGCTTCGCCAGCAGCAGCCCCATGCCGCAGAAGTCAGTGACGCCGGCGAAGACAGGCCGCAGCCGACGAGTCCCGGGATGATCAGGAACCACGGCGAGAACAGGACGGAGAGCGCGCAGGACGACCAGTGAGCTAAACTCCGACGGACCTGGCGTTCAAGGGAGATGTTTTGTTGGCCGCGCGTGACGGGGATGCCGGCCTTTTCGCAGGCGGGGGTGCCGCCCTCGACGCTGACGGCGACGATGCCCGAGCCGGATAACGCGGAGCAGGCCTTGCCCGATCGGCCGCCGGATTGACAGACGATGTAGAGCGGTTCGTGTGACGGGCCGGTGCGTTGGGCATTCACGGCTTCAACCGTGAGCGTGTCCAGCGGGAGGCTGCGGGCCGTCGTGATATGCACGGCGCGGTACTCAACCGGGGTGCGCACGTCGATCAGGTCGATCATTTGACCCGAATCGAGGATACGCTTGAGTTCCTCGGGGGTGATGGTCTGTACGGTGGCGGTGGACATGGTCAGGCCTTTGATGTCTGGGTTTTCTGTTTCGCCAGTGCGTGGGTGCATATCAGGACGCCGCCGGTGAGGTTTGTTACATCTTCGAAGCCGTGTTGCGACAGCATGCGTGCGGCGACGTAGCCACGCAGGCCCGAAGCGCAGACCGCGACGGTGGGCAGCGTCTTGTCAAGCTCGCCTAAACGTGAGCGCAGCTCGTCGATGGGGATGTGGACGACGTTGTCGGCGTCGGGCACAGGTTGGCGGTTCACTTCGCCGGGCGTGCGGACATCGACGACCTGCTTGCCGGCGAGGTCGGTTTCGGGATCGACCACGTTGACCTGCCCGTCGATCTCGTTGCACGCGGCGAAGGCGGCCATGTGGACGGGGTCCTTGGCGGAGCCGAAGGGCGGGGCGTAGGCGAGGTCCAGGCCGGTGAGGTCTCGGACGGTCGCGCCGAAGCGCATCGCGGTGGCGATGACATCCATGCGTTTGTCGATGCCTTCTCCGCCGACGGCCTGAGCGCCGAGCACCTTGCCGGTCTTGGGTTCGTAGATGAGTTTCAGCCAGAGCTGTTTCGCGCCGGGGTAGTAGCCGGCGTGGTGGTTGGCGGCGATGACGACGCTTTTGGCGGGGTGGTTGAGTTTAGTTGACAGCTTGCGTGACAGGCCGGTCATGCCAGCGGCGAGGCTAAAGACGCGCGCGATCGCGGTGCCCTGTACGGGGGTTAAGGGTTCGGATGTGCCGGTGGCGGCGTGTTCGCCCGCGATCCTGCCCGAACGGTTGGCAGGGCCTGCGAGCGGGACGCGCATCGTTTGGCCGGTCGGGCCGTAGACGTATTCCGCCACGTCGCCGACGGCGTAGATGTCCGGGTCGCTGGTTTGGGCGTATTCATTGATCGACACGCCGCCGGTCGCGCCCAGCGAAAGCCCGGCCGCCTTGGCGAGCGCGACGTTCGGCCGGACGCCGACACCGAGGATCACCAGGTCGGTGTCGATGCGTTTGCCGCTGTTGAGTGTGACCGAATCCGCCCGGCCGTTGTCCGTGCCGATCGCGCTGATGCCGTCGCCCAGGTGCAGCGTAACGCCGTGGCTTTCAAGCTCGGCTTCAAGCAGGTGCGCCATCTCCGGGTCCAGCGGCGGCAACACCTGGTCGACCAGCTCGACGAGTGTGGTCTGAATGCCTAACCCGTGTAGTTGCTCGACCATCTCCAGGCCGATGAAGCCCGCGCCGACGATCACGGCCCGCTTGGGCTGATTAGCTTTCAAGTAACCCTCGATCGCGTCCGTGTCCTCGACATTGCGGAGCGTAAACACGTTAGGCGATTTGACCCCGTCGATCGGTGGGACGATCGGCGAAGCGCCTGGCGCGAGGATCAGCTTGTCATAAGGCAGTTCAAGCGTCTGGCCGGTCTCGTGGTTCAGCACGGTGACGGTCTTGCGTGCCCGATCGATCGCGGTGGCTTCGTGGCGGGTGCGCACATCAATGTTGAATCGCTTCTCAAAGAGTACAGGCTTGGCGACCAGCAGTTTCTCGCGCTCGGTAATCTCGCCGCCGAGGTAGTAGGGCAGGCCGCAGTTGGCGAACGAGACGTGCCGGTCCTTCTCGAGCATGATGATCTGCGCGTGCTCATTCATGCGCCGTGCGCGGGTCGCGGCCGAGGCGCCCCCGGCGACGCCGCCGATGATGACGATCCGTGTCTGCTTGCCGCTCACGCTGCGCCTCCTGTCAGGCCGGGTTTATGGTGTGAACTATGACCGGTGGGTTTGTTGGGCGAGGCGGGTTTTTCGAGCAGGTAGAACACGATGCCCGCAATCATGACCAAACCCAGGATAAACCACCAGGGCGAGATGCCCGCGACATCCGCGAAAGTGACCTTGCCCTCGTCCGCAACCTTCAGCAGGTTGTCCATGATGTAGGGGTAAACCTCCGCATACACACCCGCGCCGAAGATCATGCCCAGCAGCCCGGGCCAGGCGTGGCGCGAGCCGTCACCGAGCGCGGCGACGCCGGTGCCGGGGCAGTAGCCGAGGATGGCCATGCCGACGCCGAAGATCACGCCGCCCAGCCCGTTGGCCAGCAGGGTCGCGCTCTTGATATGCAGGCCGGACGGCTCCATCATCCCGATCGCCAGCATGCCCCAGATGCCGACCGCGCCGACGATGATCGCGGTGAGCATGGTCTTGAGCACGGTGAAGTCCTTCATCAGGAACTGGCCGACGATGACGTTGTAGCGTGTGACGCCGCCGCGTTGCAGGAGGAAACCAAACACGATGCCGGTCAACAGGCCTGCGATCAACATGGATGTGCTGTCAAAGCTCCACATGGTTGCGTCCTTTCATGCCGAAGAGTGCGAATGCGGTGACGACGCCGGAGGCGAACATCGCGAAGAAGAAGGTCCACGAACTGACGGCCAACTGCAGGCCGCCCGAGATCCCGTGCCCGGAGGTGCAGCCGCCGGCCATACGTGCGCCGAACAGCAGGACCGCCCCGCCGACAAACGCCGCTGAGTACCGCTTGGCCCGGCTGGGCCCGAAACGCGCCGACCAGACCGCCGGCACGTCTTCCTTGAATGTGTCACGCCCGATCAGCTTCGAGCCGATCAACGCGCCGCCGACCAGCCCGATTACCAGCGCGAACTGCCAGTCGAACATGGCTTTCTTCGGCGGGCTGATTTCCTTGGCGTAGTAGGCGTTTGTTTCCAAGTGCGACGGCGCGACCAGGCCGGTGACGATGCCCGAGGCGTGGACCATGGTGGTGCTGGTGCCCAACGCCTTGCCCATGCCGTAGAAGCTGACCCAGCTCAGCACGCCGATCAGGGTGCCCACGACGTAGGGGCTCCATCGCTTGCGTGCGAAAAGTCGTGACAGACAGGTTCCGTTCGGACAGGTTTCGGTTGGCATAAGGGACCTCCATAAGGGGGAGTGTCGTGCGGGCGTGCGGGTTAGCGCGGGCACGGCCCGTGTTTGCGGATGCACTCGATCACGTTGACGGCGTTGGGGTTATCGACGCGGTAGTAAGCGGTGCGGCCCTCGCGTTCGACGCTGAGGATGCCGTGGGCCCGCATGTGGTTGAGGTGTTGGCTGGCGGCGTGGGGTGCCAGGCCGACCGAGGCCGCGAGTTCCCCTACGCTCAGCCGCCCACCCATCAGAAGCTCGATGA
>JAWKTA010000071.1:0-20389 GCA_041402025.1 Phycisphaerales bacterium
GCCGACACGCATGGCATCATAGACCTGGATGGAGTAGACAAATTCCTCCCGGCCGTCGGGATAGATTGACTTGAACCAGCCCCGCTGATCGTCCCAGAGCCGATCAACTGCGGCCTTTCGGATCTTTTCCGCCTCGCTTAACCACTCGGCGGGTGGTTCCTGGTCGTAATGTCTGCTGAGTTTTGCAAGCGCTTCGTAGGACCACGCACGTTCAACGTTCGGGCTTACGACCGTGTGCTCCCAACCCGCGCCGCGCATCTCCAGCAGGTTGACCTGCTTGCCGTAGTCGATCAATCCGTCTTTGGCTGTGTAAGCCTTATCCCATAGCAGGAACTGGTCGCGCACATACTCGAATGTTGCTTTGTCTGAATAACCCAGGTCCACTGCTGTAGCCAGGAAGCAGACCATTGCACAGCCGTTGTACGCGTAAGGGTGGCCGAATGTTGTGCCGGCCGGTGTCATCGCGGTAGCGCTGACCGCCAGTTTCGCCTGGCGCCTGATCACCTCAAGCACCCCGTCGCCCAGCATCAACGTCAGCGCCTGAGGCATGTACCCGCCGGTGTCCCAGAGGTATTCACAGATGCCCCCGCCGTCCAGCCCGCCTTCGGCCAGGAAAGGCACGTGATCAAACGCGGGGTTGTCCCAGAAACCGATCAGCCCGGTTGCGATCGATCGGCGGTAATAGGCTTCGAGGCCGGGGATGTTACTGGTAAGCTCGGGCAGGTACCGTGTGCAATCCTTAACCAGTTTCTCCCAGCGATTTACTGTTTCGTCGATCCACGCGTTTACATTGGACACCCCCGGCAAAGGTGCGGCCCCCTCCGTCAGCAGGCAGGCAACGGTGAACTTCGCGCTTTGACCCGCTTCAAGCCTGCCGGTGGTGGTGGACGCATCATGCAATAAATGAACGTGCACACCGTCACCCGACCAGAGTCGGTCAGAAACCCGTGTTACATCGGTTTTCGCAACCGGCGGATAAAAACGCCACGCGTCGAGGTCCAGTTTCTGAGCGGGTCCGGGTTCAAGCACCGGCCTTACCGACCAGGGGATCGGACGTCCGCAACGGTTTGTCAGCGTTACTTCCAGGCCGAAGCCTTCTCTGCCATGAAAAGGAACAAGCCGGCTGGACACGGCCAGAGAAATCAGCCTGCCCCCGACCAGGTGATGGTATGTGCCTTTCCGAACGATCTCGTGACAGCACCACGTGCCGCCGCTGTAGAGCAGGCCGACGTCGCCCTTGCCGACGCTCCCGGTGTCTCGGATCAGGTGCCCGTCGATCTCGAAATCGATCATCAACGACAGGTCCTGGGCCACAAACGGTGGTGCATACAGCCTGCTTACCCCGCAGGCCGTGCCGTGCATCGGCGCGGTGACTGACCAGCCGCTGGACACGCCGAGATGCGTTTGTGGCCCCACATAGTTAACCAAATCGAAGTTGAAGTCAGATAGCTTCATCATGAATGTAAGGCCAATCCAAGAGCGTCACGGACCGCCGAAAAAACGACGGCCGCATTATCACTGAATCTTGACGTTATCGATATAAAATACCGCTTCGGGATCGGGCTCATCTGTGCCCGGCAGGTCGAAGTCACTTCGGCCACGCTCTTCACCCAATTTCCGGTCGTGACCGGTGCGGAACGTAACCCGCTCGACCGTCTTCGGCCCATCGGGATACTTCAGCGCCTGGCTGACATGTTCACCCAGGTAGGTATTGACCTTCACGACATACTTCCTGTCGGCCGCCTTATCCATGACGATCTCGATCGACATCCAGTCGTTGGGGTGATACGGGCAGATCGCCACGGGCATTTCATCATCGCGGGCCCAGACCATGCCGTCGCTGCCAAGATACACCCGCGCGGTCTTGGCGCCGCCGGCGCTGTTCACTTCGATCTCAAAAGGTCCTTTGTCGGTCTGACGGGCCATGAGATTGAACTTGATCGTCAAGGCATCATCGGTTTCCGGGAATACACGGACGGCTTTGGCGAAATCGACCGGGTCCTTGTCGCGCATCTCCAGGACCATGTCGTCCGATCCCGGCGCATCCGGGACCAGGGCGATCCGCGCCCATGACGGCGAATATATGTTCCAGTCCTTAACCGGGCCGCCTGCTTTCATGTTGTCGAAGGTATCGTCCACCGGCTCGTCAACACTCAGCCGGATCGGTACCGGCACCCGAGACACCCAGATGTTTTCTTTATTGACGCTGTAGCCGACCCACATGTCGTCGCCCGGCGGGTTGCCCTGGCCTTCATATATCCCGCGGACGTAAGACGGGCCGGTCTCTTTGCTCTTGCCGACAAATCTCTGGTCCGGGACCTCGCCGTGGATGACACCCATATCATCAAACGTGATCCCGTCGTCGCTGGTGATCGCCACAAGCGGGTACCGGCGTTCGCCGCCGGGCGTGCCCCGGTCCGGATCGAAGAGGATTGCGTAGCGGCCATCATCGGTCCGCTGCGCGTGGATCATCTGCATGCGGGTTTCGATCGTTGGCAGCTTAACCGCATCAGACCACGTCTTTCCGCCATCCTTGGACATGGCCGCAAGCCCGAACTTCCAGAGGATGACCGCCGTTCCGTCCTTACGGTGGAAGATCGTTGCGCCCTTGCCCCAGTTCTTGACACTTGCGTTGCGGTACGGCAGATCAAATGAATCGATGCGGAGCTGGTTGGGTACGTTCAGCTTGAAATCATAATGCTCCGTGGACCGGAGGACTTCCCACCAGAAAGGCATGATCAAGTCGTCATTTAGAAAATCGTCGCAGGCCTTGACGAAACCCCTATCGGGGGAAGTTTTGTAGTAAGGCAGCTTTTCGCTCGTTCCCTTAAACATAGTGTAGACAGGGCTGAAAGTGTCGTCCTTATAGATTTCACGGACGCATAGACTGTTGGTTGACCAACCCACAAGATTCAGCAACCGGTTGTCGTTGCTGATATACCATGGTTGGCGATATCCGGTGTTATAACTCTTACCCTTTTCATAGAGGGGATACAGTTGGCGGGGGAAGCTCCAACTCCTGCCGTCCTCGGATGTTTCCAACAGGATCTGTCCGGATCCAACATCTTCATGGACAGTATTCGACTTGGAAGACAGATCAAACTTGTTGTTCCAATAGACCATGGAAGCCGAATGGTGGTAAGTCCAGCCGATGCCATCACCCAGTTCAGGGTGTGTCCGGTTGGCGCGGATGACCTGGATGTTTTCCACGCCGACGACCGGCTGTTTGCCGCCGTCGGAACGGGACCAGTCGATATGGTAATCGCCGACATAACGGACCGGCTCGTCGGGGCCGCCGACCTCGGCGTGAATCGGCCCGGCCATAGGCCCGTTGAGTACCATCCATAGACTAATCGAGATTGTCCAGAGCTTCATTCTTCTGTAAACCCTTCTTTAGCAGCCAAAACGTGTTTAAGCACGGGTTCGGGGCGTGATCTCGGGTCGGGAAATACCGGTTGGCAGACATTTCCACGATGCCGAACGAGTGACGTTTCTAATAAAGGTATACCGCGGCCCGCTCCGTGATGTATTGGGAGCTACGCGGCGTGGATGGCGGGCGGGTGGACGGATCAACGTATCAATCGACCGACATCACGCCCCAGCGGGCCGAATTGCCGTAGCCTTGCGCGTAAGGTTCCATGATATCCTGGCCGTTGATCAGCAGGCCGAAATCCATGCTGCTGATCTCGGTGCCGGTGGTCGCGGTGATATCTCCGTCGAACTTCAGGAACTGTGTGCTGCCGTCGAGGAAGGCGTAGTTGCGTCCGCCTTTATGCGGCCTGTTCAGGAACGTTGCTTCTTTATCGATGGGCGGGTCGCTGTCGGACCGTGCCCAGCCTACCCAGCCGGGTTCGGTCCGCGAGGGGTCGCCACTGCCTTGCCAGTGCCCCCGCAGGATCGAGGCCCCGCTGACGATCTGGTCGTCGTGGAAGGACACGATATCCAGCCGCCCGTAGGTATTCAGGTCGCCGAAGTGTGTCACAACACCGTTGGCCACATAACTGAAACGGTTGTCCTTATCGACCGCCGTCTGGCCGGTGGTCTGGATCTGTTCGCCGGCTTCCAGCGTCGGGCAGGTATAGGTCGTGATAGTGCTGGTCACGTAGGTATGGACCGCGTAGACCCAGGTGGGGACGTGCGTGTAGGCCGTAAGCGGTTTGGGGACAAACGTATTCTTCCCCGCCTGGTAGGGGAACGTGTCTTTGTTATTCACGGAGTAGGCTATCGCGCCGAGGTTGAGCTGCCGGGTATAGGATGCGCAGGTTACCTGCTGTGCGGAAGCCCTTGCGCTGCTGAGTGCCGGCAACAGTATGCCCACCAACAGTGCGATAATGGAGATGACGACAAGCAACTCTATGAGTGTGAAGGCGGCCTTACCGGGAGCGGCGTTCATCAAGAGGACTCCAAGTGCGAACACAATCTTATCAACAGCGGCAAACAAAAAGACGGGTAACGGCCGGTGGGCCGCCACCCGCGGCAGGTTCATGCGGCCCGGGTGCGGCGGCGCACCAGCCAGAGGCCACCGGCCGAGCACAACCCGAACATGGTAGGCTCGGGCACCTCGCGGATCAGACCGCTGAGTTCGCCGGTGGATGCGTTGTATGACAGTTCCCAATACAGCGGCACGTTGGCGATATTACTGATCACCTGCTGCGCTTCTGTCTGCGTGCCGCCGGCCCCGGACATGCCGATGGCGATGCGTGCCCCGGCGGACCCGGCGGCCGCGTTCGGCTCGGTGATCACGAAGCCCAGACGCTGGGTATTCGCGGGATCAGCAGGATTGATCCAGCCCAGGTAGACCGTGTTATCGGCGGCTGAGCCGTCGAGCACCATATAGCCGGACGCGAAAAGGTTGTCAGTGGCCATGTCGACGGTGCCGATGGTCGTGTCGGCGTACCAGCCGCGCGGCGCCGAGCGATGGATCACGCCGCCGGCTTCGCCGAGCGACGCGCCGCCGGCGATGTTGGTGCCGGCATAACCGAAGTTGTTTTCCTCTGCCCGGCTGTTGAATTCGGTCCAGCCCGCCGCGATCGCCGCAGCCTCGGTGTCGAACGACTGCAACTCGCTGCCCGTTTCCGTGGTGTAGTTCACGTCATCGAAATACAGGGTCCACTTCAGCGCGGTGTTGGCGTTGTTCTCCTGGTTCTGCAGCAGGCCGAACCCGGTGTATGTCGAGATCGGGTTGCTGATCGTGGCGCTCCCGTCATAAAAAGTCGTCACCGCACGGGCGTCCGATGCGGCCCAACCAACCATCGCCGATGTCAACAGGCAGACTGTGATACTTGAACCTTTCATTTGCTTTCTCCCTCCAAATGTGTTGAAGCCAAAAAAAGAAGCAGTGGTAAGTGAGTGACCTCCAAGCGGGATCGATTGTTTGCGGCGTGTCGGAACGAATCCGCCTCAAAACCCTGGCTACCCGTGACGGACCGGATCGCGCTTATCCAGTTTTATAATACCGGCGCAGTTTCCGAATACCATGTCAATTCAGGCAAACAACCAACCGAATCAAGTGATGTCGGGACATGGCTTGACGGTTGTTCAACCGCACGACTCACGACCCACATGGCCATGCCCCCGCGCCGATCGGAGCCGTCGTGCAGGCCGAATACCTCGAACCATCTGGCAAACAACCGGGCACCCGTCAGGGCACCCGGTTGTTGGAGGATAAATCATCAGGCACACAGGTTCGCGTAGTTATCGCATCGCTCAAGCGAACACGTTTGTCATTTGTCGGCTCTCACCGACGGCGTTTGAGCAACATTACGCCACCGAGCCCCAGCAACCCGAGCGAGGTCGGCTCCGGGGCGCTGGTGGAAACCGGCGGCGTACCCGCGTTCCAGTTGCTCAGCACGTTGTTCAGGTCCTCGATACCGACGAAACCATCACCGGAAGGGTCGCCCTCGAGCTTCGCACCCGGGGTCACGTTCTGGTTCCACAGGCCCAGCACGATGTTCAGGTCCGTGATGCCTACGAACCCGTCACTGTTCAGGTCGCCTTGCAGCTCTTCCACATCCGCCAGGTCACGGATCATGCCGCTGAATACGCCGGTGGTGGCGTTGTATGACAGTTCCCAGTAGAGGGGCTTGTTGATGATGTCGCCGACCGCCATGCTGCCTTCGGTCTGCGTCCCGCCCGAACCCGAAACCACGATCGCGATACGGGCACCATTCGGTGGCGTGGAGGCATTCGGTTCGGTGAGGACGAACCCCAGACGGTTAATGTTCGGCTCGGCGACCTGCTCGGGATTATTCCACCCGAGGTAGATCGAATTGTCTGCAAATGTCGAATCCAGATACATCGTGCCAGACGCGAAAAAGTCGTCGGTCGCCATATCGAGCGTACCGATGGTGTTGTCGGCGTACCAGCCTCGTGGAGCGGAGCGGTCAAACAGACCGCCGGCTTCGCCGCTGCCCGTGCCGCCTGCAAAGTTGGTGCTTGAGTAGCCGAAGTCGTTAGCGCCGTCGCGGCTTTGCCATTCGGTCCAGCCCGCCGCGGCCGCGGACACGGCACTGTCGAACGACTGGGTTTCCGTGCCGGTTTCCGTGGTGTAGGTCAGGTCGTCAAAGTAGGCACGCCAGTAGAAAAAGGAGCTGTCGTGTTGATTCTGGATCACACCGAACCCTGTATAGGTCGAGGTGGGCGCTTCGCTGACAGCGGACTGGTTGTAGTAGGTCACGGCTTGGGCGCTATGGGCGACGAAGCACGTCGAGGCGATAGCAACAAAAGTTGCCTCAATAGCTGGAAAACGCATCGAATTCCTCCATTCCAAGTGGTTTCTGGACATGTAAATGCAGGTGATTGCCTGAACGCATGTCGGGGCCGATCGACCCGCGATCCGTCATTCACTTTTGCTTGTGTATGCACACGCACATGCAACACAGCCCAATCCTACACGACAATCTTCCGGATACCATGTCAATTCAGGCAAACTACCCGCCGAATCAGGCGGCTTTTGGCGGGGATCGGCTTTCTGGCGGTCTATTCCGCTAGGGGATTCTGGGGGTTTCGCCGGGTATGCTTTATGTGATCTCCTGCAAGAGTCGAATAGTTTGGTCGAAATATGCCGATTTAAGTATTCCGGCTTGACGCCTGTTCTGCGCGTCCGCACAATGTCCGGCATCCATGGCCATATCACCCCGCATCGTGGATTCAGACGAAATGTCCCCGCCCGGCGGTGGGCGCCGGCGTAACATATTGCTGGCGCTTGACTTTTACACACACGATCGGCACATGGGGATGGTGCGATATGCGCAGGAAGTGGGGTGGACCCTGGACTGTCGGCTGCTCGCGTTCCGAGCGAGAGAATCCCGGCACATGCAGTACCTGCGGGCCACGCGCTACGACGGGATCTTGGCCTACCTTTCAGCCACTTCACAGCGGATGACCCGGCTAATCAAGTCGTTTGATGTGCCCGTGGTCGATCTGGGGATGGACCGTCCCGAAACGCGTTACCCACGGGTCTTGCCGGACAACGTCGCTATCGGTCGGTTGGGGGCAGAGTACCTGACCGGACGCGGGTTTAAGAACCTGGTTTTACACGCATTACTACGACACACTCGCGACCCAGCAGCGGATGGCGGGGTTCAAGGCGGCGGCGGAAGCGGCGGGTGCGAACTTCCGGCCTCTGGTCTGGAACGAACGGTCCGAACAAACCCGCAATCACTCCCGCCTGGCCTGGCTGGCGGGGAAAATGGCGGACCTGCCGACGCCGCTGGCATTCATGGCGATCAACGACCACGTCGCCATGGAGGTGCTGCACGCATGCGAAATCGCACAGCTGCGCGTGCCCGAACAGGTCGTGGTGTTAGGCGTTGATAACGACCCGCTGGTGGTTGATCTTACCGCCATCCCGATCTCCAGCATCGACAGCAACCGCGAGCGGATCGGCTACGAAGCGGCCGCACTGCTCGACAGATTAATGGATGGCGAGCCCCCGGCGCTCGAGCCCGTCATGATCCCCCCCAAAGGCATCATTACACGCAAATCCACCGATATTCTTGCGGTGGACCACACCGGCGTGTCCATCGCGATCCACTACATCTGGGAGCATTTCCGCGAGCAGATCACCGTGGACGATGTCGCCGAACAGACCATGCTCTCGCGCAGGCACCTGCAGGACCTTTTTATCACCACATCGGCCCGCGATCTTCGAAGAGATCACGATCCAGCGGCTGAATTACGCCAAAAAACTGCTTGAGACCACCGACGAAAAAGCCTACGTCGTCGCCAGGCAATCCGGGTTCGGCAGCGCCGAGCGGATGAGCAAAGTCTTCCGGCGTCTTGAGCATGGGGCCGAGGGCCTACCGCGAGAAACACCGTAAGCTCAATGAGTAACCGGCCCGGCCTTGTCGGATCAGGTGTTCCGCATGTCATTTCAGGCGGTCGGGCTAAAAGCGATTGAATCCAAACCGTCCCGGTGTAAAGTTGTGGCGTATGGGGCCATGTTTCTTAACTTGGACGGAGTACGTTCGTGCATTACCGGTTCGGTTCAGCCACTTGTTTCGCGGCCTGGGTGCTGTGCGCGTCCTGTGCCGCCGCACAGGATTTTCATTGGTGCCCGGGAAGTCATCAGTTGCCGGAGGCACCCGAAAGAACATCAACGGCAGTATCCTCGACAGCAACGATAAGTACCTCAGCTCACCGTCCATCACGGTCATGCCCAACGGCGACTACATCGCCACGCTGGACATCTTCGGAGACGGAACAACCAACAACACGACATTAGTCTATCGATCGACTGACCAGGGCCTGACCTGGACCTATCGATCCGTAATCACCGGGGCGTTCGCATCGACCGTGTTCGAGCACAACGGCGACCTGTACCTCTGGGGCTACCGTGAATACCACAAGAACGCCACCGCCAACGCCGATGTGTTGATTCGCAAGTCCACCGATGCCGGCGCAACATGGACGACGCCGACCAACGCGACCAACGGGTTGCTCCTGGATACGAACCTGTACGGTCAGGCTAATACACCGACGATCTACAACGGGCGAATCTGGCTCGCGCTCTCCGGCAAGAGTGTGATGTCGGCGCACATCTCTTCCGACCTGCTCCAGGCGAGTTCGTGGACGGCGTCCGACTCGGCTAACACCAGCGCCACGCCCTGGGGCGGCAACGAGCTGTCCATCACCGAGGCCCAGGTCGTTTCATCTCCCCGCGACGGCGTCGTGGTTATGCCCAAGGTGAGCGATCTCGATCACTCGATCCTGATCCGTGTCAACAACCCTTCGCAGGTGGTCAACTTCACCGCGCCAGAGGATTACATCGACCTGCCAGGTGGCGGCAAGAAGTTCGCGGTGCAGTTCGACCCCGTGAGCGATCGGTATTACCTCGTCAGCAACCCCGTGCTCCCCGCGCACGCCGATTCATCCATCGAGAACGGGCTTATACGCAACACGGCCGCGCTGCTGAGCTCCACGGACCTTCGGCATTGGGATGTCGAGAAAATTTTCCTTTATTCATCCGAACTGGACCACAACCTCGGGCCCTTCCAGGGAACGTTCGGCGAAGGGTTCCAGTACATGAACTTCGTCATCGAAAATAACGATCTGCTTGTCGTTTCGAGGACGGCTTTTGATACCGAAGGCGACCGGAGCCAGGCCGGGCAGAACATCCCGCCCCGTGGCCACGACTCGAATCTGATCACCTTTCACAGGATCGAGGATTTCAGGTCCGCGGGCCGACCAGAAGCTTGTCGTGGATACCGCCAACAACCGCGTGCTCCGATACGAGGCAACGGGGCACAACGACGCCCCGCTGGGTAATTTCCAGCTCGGCAGCAGTTTCATGGGCCAGCTGATGAACCAACCCGACGGTGTGGTGCAAGACATTAACGGTGATGTCTATGTACACGAGGCGGGCGGGCGTATACTGCGATTCGATGCGCTGGGTAATTTTGTCAATGTCGTCGGCTCGCTTCCGGGCGGGCTGACGTTTTCGTCCACCCCATTGCCGATCGCGCAACCCGCGTTCGGCGAGCGGGGCTGGATCAACAGCGGCGGCGGCTCGTGGGATGAGCTGAGTAACTGGTATTACTGGGGCCGGCCCGACACGAACTACGAGATCGCCGTTCTGGGCTCGGCCATCCCCGGCCAGCGCACCCTCACGATGGATGGCGATTACACGGTCAAGGGTTTCCGCTTCCACAGCGACAACAAATACATTATCGATGGCGCCGGGTCGGTGACGCTCGAAGCCGACGCCGGCAACTCTACGATCGATGTTCAGCGGGGGATCCACGAGTTACGGGTTGGCGTCACACTTAATTCCGACACCGATATGACCGTTGCCCCGGGTTCCCGCCTGTTCTTCAAGGGCCTGCTTGACCTCGATGGCCACACGCTTGCGATAAACGGGAACGGTCAGAGGAACATCGACGGCACGTTCATCATGAACGGCGGGCAACTCATTACCGACGGGCTGAATCAGATATCGTTCGGTACCACCGTTGTCGATCAGCTCAACGGCACTTTTAAGTATCAACCTCCTGTGAGCACGGCACTTGTACTCGGCGGGGTCTACTCCCTGTTCAACGGCGTAGCCAACCTCAGCGACGTATTCGACACGATCATCATGCCTGACCTTGATGACGGTTTGACCTGGGACCTCACAAACCTGATGGTCAACGGCACGGTTACGATCATCGGATCACTTGTGGGCGACCTGAACGGCGATGGTTTCGTCGGGATCGAAGACCTGAATATCGTCCTGGGGCATTGGAATCAGTCCGTGTCACCCGGTTCGTATGCTTTGGGGGACCCGTCGGGCGATGGCTTCGTCGGGATCGAAGACCTCAACAGCGTGTTGGGCAACTGGAACGCCGGAACCCCACCCTCCGATACCCCGATCGTGCCCGAACCCGCCACGCTAACCGTGCTGCTGGCCGCATCCATTATTTCCCTTACCCGGCGGACCGGCGAGTTTCGCACTTGCTCGTGGCAATGTTTACCCGTTTCAAGTACCCCCGACTCAACGTCGCAATTAAAACATTTGGAATGAAAGCCACCGTACCACACGAAGTCGTCAACAGCGGACTCACCTCTGAGTTCCGTTTTCCAACGCGCTTACGCTTCGGCGCGGGGTGCGCATCATTTATCGTGGATGATATTGTTGAAGCCGGATACAAGCAGGTCTCAATCATCTATGCGGACGTTGTGGAAGATTTCTACCGTAACCTGCGGGATGAAATGCACGGCAGGGGAGTCCAGACACACGCATACGCCCCGCGCGTCGGCGAGCCGAGCATCGCCGACCTGGCGGATGCGATGGACAGCGCGGTCGATCCCGAAACTGACGCGGTGATCGGTATCGGTGGCGGAAGCGTTCTGGACCTTGCCAAGCTGGTTGCCGCGATGATCGGCAATGACCAGCCGATCCGGGAAGCCTTCGGTATCGGGAAATTAAATCAGCGTAAGGCCCACCTGATCTGCGTGCCGACCACCTCGGGCACCGGTAGCGAAGTATCCCCCAACGCGATCCTCACAGACACCGATGAGCAGCTCAAGAAGGGTGTAGTGAGCCCGTGGCTGCTCCCCGACGCGTCGTATATCGATCCCGCCCTGACCGTATCGCTGCCCCCGGCAGTTACCGCTTCCACGGGTGTGGATGCGTTGACGCACTGCATCGAGGCCTACGCGAACCGTTTTGCGCACCCGTTGATCGACCCCTACGCGCTACAAGGGGTCCGGTTGATCGCTGGCAGCCTGGAGCGGGCATATAGCCGTGGCGATGACCTGGATGCCCGTAGCGCGATGGCGCTTGGTAGCATGTATGGAGGTTTGTGCCTGGGCCCCGTGAACACAGCCGCGGTCCATGCCCTGGCCTACCCGCTCGGCGGCGAGTACCACATTGCACACGGCCTGGCGAACGCGGTGCTGCTGCCGCACGTCCTGGCGTTCAACCTGGAAGCCGCGCCGCAACGCTACGCCGATATCGCTATCGCATTGGGCGCTGCGGACCGGGGCAACCCGATCGACACCGCACGGGCGGGCATCACACGTATCCGTGAGTTGAATTCAGCATGCGGCATCCCGGGCAGTCTCAGGCAAATCGGCATCCCAGCCGAGGCGGCGCCGCGCCTGGCCGAAGCGGCGATGAAGGTGCAACGGCTGTTGGTCCGCAACGTCCGTGAGGTGACCGTGGCGGATGCGGAAATGATCTATCGAAAGGCGATGAAATGAGCGTGGCCGCTTCCGTTAAGGGCCTTATTGTGCCGATGATCAGTCCGCTGACACGCGAGCAACACATCGATGTTGTCGCGGTCAAGCAGGTGGTCAATCACCTTGTCACCGCCCATGTTGACGGGCTGTTTGTGCTCGGCACCACCGGGGAGGCCCGCCGGCTCAACGACGCCCAGAAACGCGCCCTGGTGGAGCAGGTCGTCCCGCTTGCGAAGGGCCACTGCACGACCTACGCCGGGATCTCCAGCAACAGCATCGTCGATTCGATACAAGCCGCTCACACGATGCACGGGCTTGGCATCGAGTACGCCGTCAGCCACCCGCCTATGCATGTGACGATGAGCGACAGTGAACTGGAAGACTATTTCTCACGCATCGCCGATGCTATCCCGATGCCGCTGATCCTCTACAATATGCCCCGGATCACAGGCATGTCGATACCCATCCACCGGGTCGAGTCGCTCAGCCGCCATCCGAACATCGTCGGCATCAAGGATTCGGAGAACAATGCCCAGCGCCTGGCGATGTTGTTGGACAGCGTGGGTGGCCAGAGTGACTTTGTCGTGCTCGTCGGCTGCGCCGCACTATCGGCGCAAGGCCTGCGGCAAGGCGCACACGGCCTGGTGCCCAGCACGGCCAACCTGTTCCCCGACCTCTACAGGACCATGTGCGATGCGGCCCAGCGCGGCGAGTGGGACGTGGTACAACGGCTACAGGTTAAATCAGATACCTTATCCGCCCAATACCAGCACGGGCGCGAACTGGACGATTCGCTGATCGCGCTTAAACAACTGATGAACTCACACGGCCTCTGCGGGCCGACCACCGTCATCCGCCCGATGCGGGTCAAGCCGGTAGGAGAGCAGGTTTGAGCACCGAACGCCCCCTGATCGGGATCACGATGGGCGACCCCGCCGGGATCGGCCCCGAGATCGCGGTCAAAGCCCTGGCGCATCGATCCGTATACGACCTGTGTCGGCCGGTGCTTGTCGCCGACGAGCAGGCGATCAGCCGCGCGATCAAGATCACCGGCGGCAGCCAGTCTCTTAATCTTGTGTCACGGGTCGAGGACGCGGTATCACAACCGGATGTGATCGATGTCTACCCGCTTGATGGCATGGAGATGGGCCTGGTTTCACCGGGCAAGGTCTCGGCCGCGGCCGGCCACGCCGCGTTTGTTTCCGTGACCTCGGCGATTGAGCTGGCGATGCAGAACAGGATCGCCGCGGTTGTCACCGGACCCCTGCATAAAGAAGCCTTGCGCCTTGCGGGCCACCATTTCCCCGGGCACACGGAAATATTCGCCCACTACACGGGCACGCCACGGTACACCATGATGCTAGCGGAAGATAATTTCCGCGTGGTTCATGTATCGACCCATGTGTCGTTGCGAAATGCCTGTGACGCCGTGAAGAAAGAGCGTGTCCTGGAGGTCATCGAATTGGCCCACGAGGCGATGCTCCGGCTCGGCTTGGCCCAACCACGCATCGGCGTGGCCGGACTGAACCCGCACGCGGGGGACGGCGGTTTGTTCGGGGACGAAGAGCAGAACGAGATCATCCCCGCCATCGAACGGGCCCGTGGGAAGGGCATGATTGTCGAGGGGCCGTTCCCGCCCGATACGTTCTATCCACGGGCCGTGACCGGCGCGTATGATATCTGTGTTGCCATGTACCACGATCAGGGACACATCCCTGTCAAACTCTCGGGCTTTAAGTACGATCGGAACAAGCAGGCGTGGCAAGCGGTGAATGGTATTAATGTGACGTTGGGCCTGCCGATCATCCGGACCTCGGTGGATCACGGCACGGCGTTCGATCTGGCAGGCAAAGGAACCGCGAGCGAGCGGAGCATGCTCGACGCGATCGATTTTGCCGCCCGCTTGGCCGGTGGCGTGTGCGTCCCATGAAGATACTTGTGATAGCTGACGATCTGACCGGGGCCGGTGAGATAGCGGGTATCGGCTGGCGATACGGCCTCGATGCCACGCTGTATCGGGATGGGGCAATCCCCGCCGGTGGCGGCGGTGAAAACCTGGCGATTATCGACAGCAACACACGCGGTATGTCACCCGACGCGGCCGCCGCCGCTATCGATCGATTATTTTCCGCATTGCCGGCTCGGCGGTACGACCTGATATACAAGAAAACGGACTCCGTGCTGCGCGGGCCTGTGATGGCCGAGTTGGAATCGGCGATGCACGCGGTGTCGGTTGAAAGAGCGCTGCTCATCCCCCAGAACCCTCACGCGGCCGTTGTGTTCGGGACCGCGTCTACACCATTCACGGCGTGCCGCTGCATCAGACCGGTTTTACCTCCGACCCCGTACACCCCGCGGGTAGTTCCGACATCCATACACTGCTGGGCCCGGCGCGGCGGTCCGGACTGTTCCACATCAAACCGGGTGAGACAATACCCTTGCACGGCGTCACTACCGCTGACGCCGATAGCCACCGGTCGATTGTCAGCATGGCAGAAAGCGCGTTGCCTGACACACTCTTTGCCGGTGGCGGTGACTTTTTCGACGTCTTGCTGTCAACGCGGATCGGAACTCCGTCCCGGTCCAACAGGGCTTGGCCCATCGGATCATTTGTGCTGGTCTGCGGAAGCCTGGCCGACCGTGATAACCGAACGTTTGATCGCGCAATCGACTTGGGCCTGCAAGTCATTTACACACCCGGTCGGATCGCCTCTGGTGATAGTCATAGCGGCCCCGCATCCGACACCGTCCGGTCGGATATAGCTCAAAACCTAAAGCTCCGGCGGGGTGTGGTTGTCGCAACGCCCGACCACACCATCTCCGACCACGATGATCGGATGGCCATTTCGTCACGGCTGATCGACCTGGCGGTCGGCGTTCCCAAAGACATCGGCATCGACGAGTATCTGGTAACCGGTGGTTTCACGGCCGACCTGCTGATGCAGAAGCTCGGTTTTCGGACTTGTCGTGTCAGTGGTCAGTGGGCGGATGGCGTTGTCAGGCTCACGGCGTCCGGAGGCTCGGGCCCCGCGGTCACGATCAAGCCCGGGAGCTATGCCTGGCCCGATACCATCTGGAACGCCATCGCCGAAACCGATCAGGGGATACCCGCATGAATCTGCATCTCTTGGATTACATCGTCCTCGCACTGTACGTGCTGTTGATTGCGGGCATCGGCTTATGGGTCGCGCGCAGAGGCAACAACGTCAGCGGCTACTTCCTAGCCGGGCGGCGCATGCCCACCTGGGTCGTGGCGTTCACCTTGATGGCCACCTTCATCGGTAGCGGGACTTTCATAGGACACCCGGCGACGGTTTACCAGAAGGGGATGATCCTGCTGCTGGGGCACCTCATCCTCCCCGTCGTTCTGGTTCTCGTGGCGATGTATGTGATCCCGTTCTACCGGCGGGTGGTGGAGATGAGCGCGTACGAATACCTCGGTAAACGCTTCGGATTCGGGGGCAGGATCTATGCCTCCTTCGGCTTCCTCGCCGACCGGGTCTTTGACCTGGGCGTCACGCTGCTGACCACGGCCATCCCGATCAAGTTCGTGACGGGCTGGGATCTGACCTGGGTCATCCTCGCGATCGGCTTATTCACGGCGATGTACACCATGATCGGCGGCATCGAGGCGGTTGTCTGGACGGACGTCGCCCAGGGCATCCTGCTGATCCTTGGTGCGCTCGTCGTGCTGGCCCGGCTCCTGTTCGCAACCGACGTCGGGCCGCCCGGCGCGGTGGTCACCGAGGCCTGGAATCAGGGCAAATTTAATCTGGGTTCCTTCGAGTTGAGTTGGTCGAGCTTGTTTAACACGGAGATGACCACGCAGTGGCTGCTGCTCGCCGCGATCACGACCGGCTGGGCAAGACGGTATGTCTGCGACCAGCACATGGTCCAGCGATACCTGATCGCGGGCAGTGACAAGCAGGCGGCGCGGGGCGTGATGGTTAATGCCGCCATGTGTGTCCCGATCTATATCACATTCATGTTCATCGGCGCGTGCCTGTACGGCTACTACAGCCTCTCGGCGGGGCCGAAACCGGATATCGCCGACAATGTCATGCCTTACTTCATCGTGAATCAGTTGCCTTCGGGGATCATCGGCCTGATCGTTGCGGCGGTATTGGCGGCCTCGATGTCCTCCATCAGCGCGGACCTCAACAGCGTCGCTACGGTGCTGACATCAGATTATTTCTCCACGTTCCTGCCGCTTTCGTCGGACAAGGCGCGCGTCATGTTCGGCCGACTCATGGTGATTGTCGGCGGCACCACGGCGGCATTGATCGCCTGGGCGATGATCCCCGACAAGAGTTCCGCCTCAATTCTGGAACGTGGTGTGATCATCGCGTCCATCCTGTCCGGCGGGGTACTGGGCCTGTTCCTGCTGGGTTTCCTCACCCAGCGCGCGACCCGTCGAGGGTGTTACATCGGCATCGCTGCGTGTGCGGCGTACACCACCTGGGGGATCTGCACGGAACCCACGCACAGGATGATCGATATCGGCTTGAATTTCCCCTTCAACCCGATCCTGATCGGTGTGTTTGGCCACATGGTTCTTTTCACCGTCGGGTATGTGGCGAGCCTGATTTTCGGCGGATACCGCCCGGAGAATGTTGAACGGCTGACCATCAGGAGCCTGCGATTCGCGACCCTTCGTAACGATGAGTAATACGCTATGACTCGATCATATATGAAACTCAGCCTGATTATGACCATTGTGCTTTCTGTGGTTGCACAGGACGTCGCAGCGGATCAACAGATGGCGTGCTATTCGGCATGGGGGGCAGCCGCCCGTCACGCCGAAACGGAGGTGACGTTCCGCGCGTTGGCAAGGGATTCGGCGGGGTATGACATGAAAGCGGACGCTGCGGCGCCGTTCGTGCGGGGTGGTTTTTATATAGGCAGCGGCACATGGGACCAGAACGCCAGGCTCATGCGTGCGACCTTGGTCGATCCCGACGGCGAAAGCAGCAGTGCGATCGAAGACAGCGTAACCGGCTTGACCAAGGGGCATTTATTCACCCATATCGGGGCCGCCGCGGGACACGACGACCCCGAACCGATCAGTTTTTTTCATGGCCGGATCGCGGAACTGCTCGTGTTTAACAGGCTCCTGACCGACAAAGAACAATCCGAGGTGAGAGCTTTTCTTCACAACCGGCATATCCTCGGCACACAGGACAACCACCCGTTACCGGTCACGGGCGGATTGATCGTGCGCCTGGACGCCGCGAGCCTTAAACCCACTGCTACAACATGGTCGGACCTTTCGGGGCATCACAATGATGCCATTTGTGTCAATGGCGAACCGGTGATCCAAGCCGATGCGACTCCCGCCGGCAGTCCGGCGGTACTGTTCGACGGGGGCGCGTGTTTCAAGATCGACTCCAATCCCGAAGATTTCGACAGCCATGCATACACATGGTTTGTGGTGTTTAGCTCCGACAACTCGGACCTGGGACCGCTGTTAAGCAGTGGTTACATGGATATCGCCCGGCCGCTTGTCTCTGTTGATCCGGGTATACAACGCATGCGGTACAACCACCCGGGCCTGGAGGTCGATCTTGGTGTGGGCTTGTGGGCAAACCCGCTGCCCATGGACCTGGATGCCGACGGCAAACCGGAGCTATACATCGCCTCTACGGGAAAGCCGGACAACGGAATCTACTTATTCAAGCGGGTCGACGCGGAGGATAACTGCACGTTGTTCTCACCCGGGGAGATTGTGGCATGGTCAACACATAATCTAAGAACGTCGCGCACGCATGACGGCCGCTGGGTCCTGCTCGGGCCGGGCCGTCTCTACGACCGGTTCGCTCAGGACGGGCTATCGACATGGAAGCAGATCGATTACACCCCGACGTTCCACATCAGCCGTGCCAACCAATGGTCGCTGTTTGATTATGACGGGGATGGCGTTGATGACCTGATCATTGGGGCCGACGACTGGCGTGAATACGGCTGGGACGACGCGTTCAACGCCGAAGGCCAATGGACGAACGGCCCGCTGCGGGTTCGTTTGGTGGATCAGGAACACCGGCACGAACAGCGATCCGGTCTATGAAGAAGCGCGGCCCGTGCTGGCCGACGGCGTCCCGGTGGAAACCTATGGCAACCCGACACCGAACTTCGCAGACTTCAACGGCGACGGGCTGCCCGACCTGATCTGCGGCGAATTCCTGGACCGGCTGACGTTTTTCGCGAACGTCGGCACACGCACCGAACCCGTGTTTGCCGCGGGGCGATTCCTGGAACACGACAGCGCGGTCATCCATATGGATGCGCAGATGATCCTGCCCACCGCGATCGATTGGGATATGGACGGACATACCGACCTGATCGTCGGCGAAGACGACGGGGCGGTGACGCTGTTGCGGAATTCGGGCGACACACGGGGCGGCGTCCCGGTATTTGATCAACCACAAAAATTGCGTCAGGTGGCTGATGAAATCAAGTTCGGTGCGCTGTGTACGCCGTCTGCAACCGATTGGGATGGTGACGGCGACACCGACCTGATCGTGGGCGACGCTGCGGGGTTTGTCAGCTTCCTTGAAAATCTTGGCGGCGAGCCCACGCGCTGGGCCGGCCCCGTCAAGCTCAAAGCCGACGGCAACACCATCCGCATCCTCGCCGGTGAGAACGGCTCTATCCAAGGCCCCGCTGAAGCTAAATGGGGCTATTTCGTCGCGGAAACCGCCGACTGGGATCACGACGGGTTGACAGACCTGTTGGTCAACGACATCGGGGGAAGGATACGCTGGTACCGAAACATCGGCACAAAAACCAAGCCAGGGCTGACCGCGCCCCAGCCCGTCAAAGTCCGGTGGGACGGTGCACAACGGTACCCGGCATGGAACTGGTGGACGCCGACCCGGGGTGAGTTCGTCACGCAGTGGCGCAGCAGCATCCAGGCCATTGACCTGAATCACGACGGCTTGCTGGACCTTGTCGCGTTGGATGAAGACGGGTATCTGGCATTCTTCGAGCGTCAAATGACCGATGGCGGGCCGGTGCTGACACCCGGACAACGCATCTTTCACATGCAGGCGGGCACAGCTTCCGCCTTTAATCAGTTACACGAACCGGTTGCCTTCGACCTGAATGACGACGGGATCAATGACCTGACCGTGCTGGATGACAATAGCCGACTCCCGTTTTATTACCGCAAGATCACTTACAACATCCGAACCGTCGGCGGGTCGGGGATGTCATGCGACCGGCACGATGACGCACGCTACCTCGATGGTGATAACGCCACCGCGCTGCGGCTCAACGCCGGCTGGGCCGGACGCAGCGGGAGGCGTAAGTTCGTACTAACCGACTGGGACCATGACGGCCGGCTTGACCTGATCGTGAACAGCGTGTCGTGCAACTTCTTGAAAAACGTCTCCACCGACCTGAACCGCTTCGTCTTTGTGGATATGGGCCCGGTGACCCCGAAAGTTCTTGCCGGCCACACGACATGCCCCGAGATACTGGCCACACAGGAAGGTGGGGACCGCCTCATCATCGGGGCCGAAGACGGCTACTTATACACCCTGACCCCTTGAAAGCGCACGAGGGCCGCAAGCCGC
This sequence comes from Phycisphaerales bacterium, assembly GCA_041402025.1. Classification (GTDB taxonomy): domain Bacteria; phylum Planctomycetota; class Phycisphaerae; order Phycisphaerales; family Phycisphaeraceae; genus JAJRRS01. The sequence continues at coordinate 19,737 of JAWKTA010000071.1, forward strand.
CGGTTACAAGGTCAACGAAAAACTTCGCCGGAACAGCACCGCCTCATTTAGTTTGTCCGCACGGTTGCCCACATGAGAACCATGAAAGCTTCGAGTTACGACAAGTTCCCATCTATTGCCGTCCCGGCCGAACCGGGCGTCTGCGTGCAGGGCTGGGACGCGATCGCTCAAAAACTCGCGGAAATATCCACGGCCGAACAAGTGCTTGTGATCGAATGCTATACGGGTGTTCTTCTTCAAGATATACGCGAGCACCTGCTTGCACGATTGGGTCCGATTAAAGTCGTCATGGCCGCCGACGCCTTGTACCCGCCGGCGCGGATCGATTCGCTCATCGAGCCTTACAACGGCGGTGACGACCCGGTCTTTGGCAGGCTAAACGGGCTGACGCTCGAGCAGTTCTTCGATCCGGAGAAACTCGATCAACTGCGCAGGCAGGTTGCATCCGCGGACGGACCCGTAATCGTTCTCGGCACGGGCGCCAGGCTCGTCTGTGACAACGGGCTCCTGGTGTACGCCGACCTGGCACGCTGGGAGGCCCAGCTCAGGATGCGCCGCAACGAGATCGCCAACCTCGGCGCAGACAACCATGACGAGAAGTGGTCCTTGCAATATAAACGCGCGTACTTCACGGATTGGCGCGTGTGTGATCG
>JAWKTA010000072.1:0-19937 GCA_041402025.1 Phycisphaerales bacterium
ACGTTGACGAACTATTTATAATGGGGTCGTATGACCCGTTTGGTGACGAGGTCCGAATCGATCGAGTTTAGATGTCGAGTCACTCAATGCGGCCGACAGGACTCGAACCTGCTCCTCCGCCTTGGCGGGGCGGCGCTCTGCCGGTAAAGCTTCGACCGCTTGTAGAAAGGCCGACCCGTTCACGCGGGCGGGCCGGCCCGATCACAGTTAACTAATGGCCATCCCGGGCGGCATCTTTGCCGAGCAGGCCGCGGACCTGTTCGGTGATGTCGCCGCCGCCGAGCACGAAGGTCGTCTTGGTGCCCTTGAGGATCTCCTGAAGGGCCTCGAGTTCCTTCATGCGCGTCAGCGCCGGGTTTTCGGCGAGCAGCTTCGCGGTGTTCGCCTGGCTGCGCGCCGCCGCCGTCTCTTCCCGACGGCGGATCAGGTTGGCTTCCGCTTGCTTCTGGGCGAGGATGACCTCGTTGAGGATCATCTTCATCTCGCCCGGCAGGATCACGTCACGCAGGCCCACGCCCCGGACGTCCACGCCGAACTCCTTGGCGCGTGCGTCCAGCACGTTACGGACCTCGTTGCCGACCGCGTCCTTGTCGGCCAGCAGCTTGTCCAGGTGACGCGTGCCGATCGATTCACGCAGAGCGAGCTGCGCCTCGCGGTACAGCGTCTGTGCGTAGTCGCTCACGGTGGTCACCGCCTTGACCGCGTCGGTGACACGGTAGGTCACGACCAGGTTCACACGCAGCGTGACCTTGTCGGCGGTCATGATCTCCTGGCCGGCAACGTCCGCGACCTGCTCGCGCAGGTCGACGGTCTTCCAGACAACCTTGCCCGTCTGCTTCCAGAAAACGTGCAGGCCCGGGCCGAGTTCGCCTACCAGTTCACCTTCACGGAACAGCAGCACGCGCTCGTGCGACTCGACGCGGACGCCGTCGAGGAACGTTCCGCCGCCACGGAAGCCGAGGATCGCCTCGACCTTCGGGTGGGTGAAGGTGAAGTCGTTGATGTTGTACGTCTCGACGGTGATCTTCGCAGGCTCCTTCCAGAACGCGTGCCGGCCCGCGCCGACGATCCAGCCGAGCCGGCCGTCCTTCCAGACAAACGCACGCTCGTCGTCTTTAAGGTCAACCACGACCAACCGCTCGGCGACCTCCGCCTCACCCACCAGCAGGTCCAGCAGCGTGTGCTCGAACTTGCCGGCGAGGCGGTCGATCACCTCGACACGGTTTTTGAAAATCAAACGCCCGAGCAGCCAGTAGCTGCCCGGATTCAACAGTCGCTTGAAGTCGCCGTGGCGGAACCACAGGCCGGCTTCGTGCTTACGGATGCGAAGCTTTGCAAACATCATCTTGGCTCCTTTCTTAGGAGGTGTAAGAAACACCGCCGTGAACGTCACGGCGACTTGTAGATCTGAAAAGTGGGCCGGGGTTGGTCTTGTTGGCGTCGCCCCGACGCGACGGCGGGGTCGGCTTGAGGCGTGCGAGGGAGCGCGCTGTCGTCGTACGGCTCACACGCCGACAAGCACCCGCCCCCGCGCGGGGCGTCTTGTGCGGCGCGGAGCCGGGCGACCGCTTCGGAACATCAAAGTTCCTCACGCTGTCACACACCGGTATCCGCCTGACCACGAGGCCGTGTTGTCGGTGCCCGTCGTTTGTTCCGTGTCACCACCGAAGCGGCAACACATCACGCACAACAAGGCAGGTAACGCGCGGGACCCTTGCCCCGGCCCACGTTGGTGCCCGTATCCGCGGGCGGTCGGGGGGATTCGAACCCCGGGGCTTGCGCCCCTGCCGGTTGGTGTGAGACGGGAGTCGAACCCGCAACCTTCCGATCCTGAGTCGGATGCTCTACCCAATGAGCTACTCGCTGGCAGACCAACCAAAACCGGTAGAACCCGAGTCGCGGGACACACAACGCCGAACGCGAGGCGTGACGCAGTGCGCCGCCGGACGGCACCGGTTGATCTCAAACATAAAACACGCACGGAAGGCCTCGAACCTCCACCTGACGGATTTGGAATCCGCCGCTCTGCCGATTGAGCTACGTGCGTAGAAAGCCATTAGCCATTAGCTATTAGCTATTAGCCCGACTAACTTATTTCTTCCGTGCTAAATGCTAATAGCTAACGGCTAATGGCTACTACCCCAACTGCACCGGCTGGATTCGAACCAGCAACCCTCTCCTTAACAGGGAGCCGCACAACCGTTGTGCTGCGGTGCATTCGTTGATCGAAATGAATCACCCCGGCAGGACTCGAACCCGCACGCTGCCGTTTAGAAGACGGCCGCTCTCCCGGTTGAGCTACGGGGTGATAAAACCGTGAAAGCTGGCGGCCGGGATCGAACCGGCGCCTCCGCGTTACGAGGGCGGTGCCCTGCCTGTTGGACCACACCAGCATGGATAAAACATCCAAAACAAAGTGGCCCCCGTGGGACTCGAACCCACACCCAACGGATTAAAAGTCCGTCGCTCTGCCGATCGAGCTACGGGGCCGTGAACGTATCGCGCAAACAAGTGGACCGGGTGGGCAACGATCCCACAACCTGCCGGTTAAGAGCCGGCTGCTCTGCCGATTGAGCTACCGATCCGGGACATGTAATACCCGACGCCGATGTTCCCACCGGCGCCGGCCTTTCGTGTCATTGTTAAAGGTTAATCCTTGTACGGGTCGAATTCGTCCTCGCCAGCCATCGCCACGCCGACCGGGGTCAGCGTATGGATGATCTTCACGGTCGGGCCGTGATGCGCGAGGACATCGTCGAGGCGCTTGTAACACTGCGGCGACTCGTCCGTGCCCGCGCCGCGCAGCTCAACGCCCTTCCCGTCGACCCATTCCATCATCATCTCACGGCTGATCTCGCCGCCGGACACGCGGACAAACCCGCCGGCCTGTTTCGACCAGCGCTTCTTGCCGCCGCCTTGGTGCGGCTCATCACACGGCCCGCGCCCGTGAACGGTCGAACAGCGCCGCCTTGCTCTCGGGCGCATCCACGCCTTCCAGGATGACGCTGTTGTCACCCATCGAGCCTCCGACGAAGCCGCTGGCCAGGAACGCCGGGTCGCACCCTTGCGGACCACCATAGCTCAAGTTCCGAGCCGTCGACCTCGTGCGTCTCCTTCCACGCGAAGTTGTGGTGGTTGTGAACCTCTTCCACGATCTTCGTCTTCAGGAGACGCGCGACTTTCTGACACCCAGTCACGGCCGGCGTAGGCGTAACGCCCCGCCAACTGCATGCACTTGATGTATTCCGCGCCCCAGGTAGGACGACTCGTGCAGCACGACAGGCTTGACGTGAATGCCGTCCGCGCTTGCCTTCTGCACGAAGAACGTCGCCAGCTTATGGCCCAGGCCACGGCCGCCCGTGCACGCCCACCCACGCGGTCCTGCTCATCCATGAACAGGTCTACGTAATGGTTGCCCGACCCGACCGTGCCGAGTTGTACCGCGCGAGCTGTTTCATGTCACGGCACTTGGGCACACGGATACGCAGCGAATCCACGAGGTCCACGTGTCGTCATCAAACAGTTCGTGGTCCACGTCTTCCTGATTCTTCCGGCCGACGCCGAAGGAGATCTCGCGGTAGACCATGTCCATAACCTTCTTGATGTCCTTACGCAGCTCGTCGCCGGTCATATCCAGGCGGACGGCCTTGTTGCCGCAGGCGATGTCGTACCCGACGCCCGACGGGCTGACCATGCCGTGGTACGCCACGACGCCGCCGATCGGCATCGCGTAACCCAGGTGGTGGTCGCCCATCAGCGCCGCCGCAGCAACTTCTTTGTCCTCGAAACAACGCTTGATCTGCTCCACCACGCCGGCGTCCGGCTCGCCCCACACCGGGACCCGATCGATCATGACATGTCCCATCGCGGGCCTCCTTTCCAGAGTGTCATTCTATTCCGTTCAGTTCACAAACAATAATGATCCAATGCGCCGTGCCGGCCTCGAACCGGCTGCCTGCTGATTGGAAGTCAGCCGCTCTGCCAACGTGAGCTAACGACGCGTAAAGTGCGGCGTTGACAGTGCCACACCAATCAACCCGGCTGGATTCGAACCAGCGACCTCTCCCGCCCGAAGGGAGCGCGATGACCAAGCTTCGCTACAGGCTGCTAAATGCACACCGCTAGTAGCCGCTCGCGGCCTGGTGCGATAATCCGGGAAGATCAATACCCTCAGGTCACGGCCGAAGCTTTTGCTAAACATCTGTGCCCGGAGGCTCGGTGGTGGCTGGCGGTCGGCGTAAATCATTCGACTAATGATGGCCGCGATTGATGCCGTCGTACTTGCCGGACTTCATGCAACACTTCTTAAAACCGTCGGCCGGACCCGCACGGGCACGGATCATTTCGGCCGAGCTTTTCGATCAGTTCTTTGTTGCCGTGAACTACTTGATCTCCCCCTCTTAACGCCGTCTCGGAAGGGTAGCCGTAGCGTCGCTTATCATGGGCCTGAAAGGTTTCTTCTTCATTAAAAAATCCGTGGTCCTTGTGCATGGTGCACCTCCTTATCGTGAATAGAACAAGCAATCAGAGCGGCAGGGCTTGAACCCGCGGCCTCCGGACCCAAACCGGGCGGCTCTCCCGACTGAGCTACGCTCTGGCATAGCTTAATTGGCGCCAAAAGTCCCGGCCAGGCGGGCCGTGATGGACCGCCCGATGGCCGAAAATTAGAGAACCGGGGGTGGGGTCAGTCGTGCAGTTCCGTGTTCCAGTACGCGGTGTCCACAAAATGCTTCCACGTATCGTGGCGGAACCGATGCGACCGGAACAAAAGCTCTGTCGGGTCCGGACGCTTCGGCTGACAGATCAGCTTCAGCCCGGCCTCGCGGGGTCTTGTTGCCCTTGATCATGTTCACCTCGACGCAGCAGCAGACCAGGTTCTCCCAGGTCGTCTTGCCGCCACGCGATGTGGGGATCACGTGGTCGAGGTTCAGCCTGCTGGCCGGGAGTTTCCGACCGGTGTACTGGCAGGTGTAGTTATCCCGCAGGTACACGTTCTTTCGGCTAAGCCGGACCGAACGCCGACGGATACGGTCAAACCGCAATAACCGTACCACGCTCGGGACCAGGACCGCCGAGGTCACGGTCTTCACAAAGTTCCGTCCCTCCGGCTCGAACTCGTGCGCGTATTCGCTCAGCTCGTGCCAGGACGCGAAGTTGTACGCCCGGTAGTTCTCATCGACCGCCTCGACCCGCCCTACAAACAGGTCGGCCAACGCCTCCGCCGCGGTGATGACACGCAGCGCCGCCCAGTTACGATTCAGCACGAGCACATCGTGCGACAATGCCGACGCCATCGCCGACCTCCTTCTTGGGTAATGGCAGTAAATCAGCCTTGTTAGCCAGTTACCACGTTGCGCCGCGCAGCGCCGCGAAACTAAACGACAGTCTAATAACTTTGCCTTCTGGGCGTTACAGATCAAAACCAAATTGAAATGTGGAATCGAACCCGATCATCGGAAGTTACAAACAGGTACATCCCTCCAGGTTGTTTCGATTCCCAACAACAACAAACGAATGTCGCGGAAGACTCAGCCTCATATGCTGGCTCGTTAACGCCTCACCATTGGGCTTTGGCGGCGGCAAACAATAGCCGATTGGGATCGAACCACAGCGCGCGCCAGTTGAGCAGCGAGTCCATCCGGCACACTGGATTCACCGGCTCAGCCTTGGCGTAACAAAAACTGCCAATGCCCGGCGAGTTGATCGACACGTCAAACACGGCCCAGCGGTTTAAGCCTTCGCGTTTGTTGCCGGGCAAATAATGAAGCCACGATCAATGCCGTCGGCGGGGGTCCGAACCTGCACTAAACCGATTCTGAGTCGGCTCCCTCTGCCGGTTGGGGTACGACGGCGTGTGCTGTACTTCTGTGTTAATAATCAGCTGAACCTGTATGGCCGGATGGATTGTTTGGTTTAGCCATCTGTTTCGGCGTGCCGCCAGCTCTGTGATAAAACGATGGCATGCCGTCCAAACCACCCATATTTACCGTGACACGACTGGATTCTGTTGCATATGGTTCGCTTCTTCTTCATCACTCATCGGTTTGTGTGCTAGCGCGTCGTACGGCCCGCCATAGCCGCCACAACTCATACAGATCAAAAGGCGGACGGCCCAACCATGCGTCGTTAAAATCGAATGACCACGGCGTCATCATCAGCACGCGCCTGGCTTTGAGCGGTGTTAGATATACACGGTGCCAGGCCCCGAGCGCCACGGTGCATCTGGTGCTCGGAATCCGATGCGATAAACCTGGGGTTGTGACTTCTGGTACCGGTAGACTTCAGGCGTTTTCATCAATAGCCCACTGTCCGGGTGAACGAAGAAGCCTTTGCTCCAACGAGAGCGACAGATCGGTATCCAACCACGTCTGTAGCCGATCTCGCACGGCGTGCCCCTGATAATCCGTACATGCCTGACGACCATCCACAACACGTGGTCGCGGACATGTTTCTGCACGGCACTATCAATCCTCAGGTTTTGGCAGATTTCGCTCCAGACATCATCCCAAGGCCGTCCAATAACGCCCCGTCGAGGAAACAGGATCACAGGAGATAGGTTCTCGTTAGAACCAGCGTGTCCCAGATGCGCCACGCCAACCTTATCCCTTTGACCGGGGCAACCCCGTGTCATCGTCTTCGTGACGCGGTAGGCGGTGCGTTGAGCTGCTGAACGTGGACCGTTACGCGGTTAAGTGCATGATTCAATAAAAGGAATGGCCAACATAGGATCCGTGTGATCCAAGGCAGCTGCCCCTGTGTATTCTTCATATATGCTTTGGAACCAAGCCCTGCATATGCAAACCTAACGACCACAAAACAGACCGCGACACTTCCAAGCAGAAGCTTTAGGTACCAGTAATCTACAATGCTGACGTAGTATGCAACGACAACAACACACAAACCGAATAAAGTGGGGTAACCGAGACGCATAGATGCATCATAACCAATCGAGAATCAGGCCGGCGGGGGTCGAACCCGCAACCTGCCGGTTCAAAGCCGGCCGCTCCACCTGGTTGAGCTACGGCCCGATCGACCCGGCGGGACTCGAACCCGCGCACAGGCCCTTATAAAGGACCCGCTCTGCCGCTGAGCTACGGGTCACCTGTATCAATCACCCCGGCAGGATTCGAACCTGCACACTCCGGCTTCGTAGACCGGCGCCCATCCGACTGGACCGCGGGGTGGTGGTATCACTGAACAAAGCCACGGGCCGGCATCGAACCGGCAACCTGCGGTTTACAAAACCGCTGCTCCGCCTGTTGAGCTACCGTGGCATACCTCTGAAAAAGCGGTATCGACGGGGATCGAACCCGTGCCTCTTCCGTGACAGGGAAGCGCTCTTGCCGATTGAGCTACGACACCGTTCGGACCGCGGAGGCTTGCGCCCGGCGTACATCGCGTGTCGACGTAATCGTGTCCGCCGTCTATGCCGCGATCCGTGTGTTTTCGATTTCAATCAATCAAACCAGCCAAAGCTGCCGACGGGAGTCGAACCCGTGACCGCCCGCCTACCAAGCGGGTGCTCTCCCGGCCGAGCTCCGGCAGCGCGTGCCAACGCGAATTGACCCGAGAGGGATCGAACCTCTTGCCTCCCGCTTATCAGGCGGGCGCTCTTCCGGTGAGCTACGGGTCAAACATCAACTCAAAACGCGGCGCCCCGCCGCCCGATTGCGACGGGGCGCGCGATGAGTTGATACATCTTTCCGCTCTTGACTTGTCAATGAACACTCGGCCGTAAACACGGCCCATTCAAGCCGCTGGTCCCGGATTCGAACCGGGGGCTCCCGAACTTCACTCGGGCGCTTTACCCGCTAAGCGAACCAGCGCTCCGGCCCCCGGAAGTTTTCCCCCGTGTTATTCGCACGAAAGAAAACTCCCCGGGCACACTTCCAATCGCCGCGGCCGGACTTGAACCGGCGGCCTCCCCCATGTGACGGGGGCGCTCTCCCGCTGAGCTACGCGGCTTCGTTGGCGCACCGATCGCGCGGACGGTGCACACCCGCCTTCAATCACGAAACGGTGCGCCACTTACGGCTTGTCAATGGCGGCGGCGGGACTCGAACCCGCGTCTCCGGGACATGAACCCGGCGAGGAACCAGCTCCTCTACGCCGCAATCACGGCAACGGGCTTCTCACCCGCAGCGCCGTCTAACCCAAAAGTTTCATCGTGCTCATAACACGGGGGAAAACTTCCGGGGCAATCGCGATGGCTGGACTCGAACCAGCAACCTTTCCCTTATGAGGGGCCTGCTCCGCCTGGTTGAGCTACATCGCGTTTACGTTTTCCCAACACAACCTTGCCTTTCAACAAACAACACAACCAATGGCCACGGCTGGGATCGAACCAGCGTCCTCCTGCTTGTCACGCAGGCGATCTACCGCTGATCTACGCGACCGGCGTATCTCCAAAACAGCCTTGACGGGAATCGAACCCGGAGCTCCGCCATGAAGGGGCGGCGTGCGGCCATTGCACCACAAGGCCAATGCATAGCGACAATTACGTCGCTGATGACGGCGTGCTGTCTTCGGTTTTGGGTCGGGAGAAGCGGGCTTACGCGGCGGGTCGATTGAGGGGTTTGGAGGTTCGCCCCAACTGCCCTGATCGACCTCGACCGGCGGCCTTCGTATCGCATAGCACGCATACCGCGCTGTGCCGATACCATAAGCCGCCCATCGCCGCGTCGAATATGCCCGCAAAAATAGCGGGCACGCTCCTGACGCCAAACAGCGACGCACATGCTGTGCGTTCGACGTAACTCGAATTGTGCTGTCTGACGGTCATCGGAACACCTGCTTCAAAAAAGAAGTCACATTAACTGGCGAGAACTATATCGGCGCTTCCGCCGGTTTGCAATAGTAAATACGCATAAACACGCGAAATTGTTCCGGCGTGTCGTTATAAGTCTCACAATTTGAGATTCTGGAGAAATTTTTTTTGCTAACCACAACCCACTTTACACCTATCAAGCCGGGCAACCCGCCACGCAACACTCGGCGGCCTCCGCAAACCGAACCCCGGCCGACAAAAAGAGGCTGATTAACGCGTGTGGTAAGCGTCCCGGTCGATCAGTTCTATCGTGTCTTCACCGACCTTGAGCTCTTCACGCAGACGTTCAAGCTCCACGTGCAGCTCGGCCTGAATATCGGCATACGCCGGGTCGCCGTAGACGCTGTGCATCTCCTGGGGGTCTTTTTCCAGGTCATACATCTCCCACTCGCCGATCTGGTAGAAATGGATCAGCTTGTAGCGGTCGGTGCGGACGCCGTAGTGCCGTTGCACCATGTGCCAGCCGGGGTACTCGTAGTAGTGGTAGTAAAAACTCTTGCGCCAGTCGTCGGGCGTCTCACCCTTAAGGACGGGCACGAGGCTGCGGCCCTGCATGTCATCGGGGATCGGCACGCCGGCAGCTTCAAGAAAAGTCTCGGCAAAGTCGACGTTGGAGACCATGTCGTGGTTGACCGTGCCGGGCTTCGTCACGCCGGGCCAGCGGACCATCAGCGGGGTCGATAGCGATTCTTCGTACATCCATCGCTTGTCGAACCAGCCGTGCTCGCCGAGGTACCAGCCCTGATCGGAGCTGTAGACGACGATCGTGTTCTTATCCAGGCCGGTTTCTTTGAGGTAATCCAGCATCCGGCCGACGTTGTCATCGACCGACGCGACACACCGCAGGTAATCCTTGATGTAGCGCTGATACTTCCAGCGGACCAGGTCGTCGCCCTTGAGATTTGCCTCGTGAAACGCCTCGTTCTTCGGGCCATACGCCGCGTCCCAGGCGGCGAGCTGTTCATCATTCAGGCCCTTGCGTTCGTCGAGCTTCAGGTCGTGGTCATCCAGGTCGCGCGCGATCTCCATCTCCTGCGTATGAGCGGCCGTGCCGCGGCCTTCGTAGTCATCGAAAAGCGTGTCCGGCTCGGGGATCGTCACGTCGTCGTACATCGTGAGGTGATCCGGGCTCGGCTCCCAGTTGCGGTGCGGGGCCTTGTGCTGATACATCAGGACGAACGGCTTGTTTGGGTCACGTTTGTTCTTAAGCCAATCCAGTGAGATGTCGGTGATCAGGTCAGTGGTGTAGCCTTCGAGCTTGACCTCCGTGCCGTTGTCGATCATGCGCGGGTTGTAGTAAAGCCCCTGCCCGATCAGGATGTTCCAGTAATCGAAACCGGTCGGGTCACTCACAAGATGCCACTTCCCGACGATCGCGGTCGTGTAGCCGGCGTCGTGCAACATCTTGATGAACGTGGGCTGGCTGCCATCGAACCTGTCCACGTTGGTGCAGAAGCCGTTGATGTGCGAATACTTGCCGGTGAGGATCACGGCGCGGCTGGGCCCGCAGATGGAATTCGTCACCAGGCAGTTCTCGAAACGCACGCCCTCGTTGGCGATGCGGTCAAGGTTGGGCGTCTGGTTAATGGCCGATCCGTACGCGCTGATCGCGGCCGAGGCGTGGTCGTCGGTGAAGATAAAAAGGATGTTCGGCCGATCCGGAGCGGCCGGCGTTTCACAACGCGCCTCCGTGCCAATGACCATGCACAGCAGCGAAACAGTCAGATAAACCGTTGAGATTATTTTCATGACGAAGCTCCCACAGATCGGTGAAATAGTCGGCCTTATCATAACAACATGCGCAGTCCCACGGGAACAGCGGGACCGCACGCGCTTATTTACGGCACACTACGAGGATCGGGCACGTCGTCCGCCGCGCGATCGACAAAATGAAAGGCCCGAACAGCTTCCGCCGATCGCTGGTCCGCTGCACACCCAGCACGATCAGGTCACTCGCCTCGGCCGCCTCGATCACCACGTCCATCGGGCGGTTGCTGCGCTCAAGGCGCGTCTCGCCCGCGCCGTCGTTCAGGTCATTGGCGAACCGCTTGAGCTGACGCTCCATCACACGGAAACGGTTCTCCGGCGTCTCCTCCGGCACGACGCGCAGGAACGTCACGTCCCGTTTGCTCGACCGCGACAAACTGCCGAGCAATCGCGCCAACAACCGATCGTGCCCGCCCCGCCCGGCCGTGGGCACGAGTACACGCTTCGCATCCGACAACTGCCAGTCCTTACCCGATCGCAACACGACGATGTCGCAATCCACCCGGTCGCTCATCTCCTCCAACGGCGTGCCGACCGTGTCCTCGTCGATACGGCTAAGCCCCATCAGTAAAGTCTCGCAGTGGTGCGTGCGCGCGACCCGGCCGATCTCACGCCACGGCTCGTCCGCCACCGTTGCCAACGTCTCGGGGTAAACCCCCGCGCTCGCCGACACACGCATCGCCTCGCCCAGCACTGCCTGCGCGTTGAGTAACGGTTGAGACTCCGCGACCGGGTCCCACTTCTTCGGCACCACCACCACCGACAACAGCAACACACGCCCGACGCCCGGCGGCACCAGCGCCTGCGCGACCGCGACCAGACCCGCCGCGCTGTCCGGCCTCACGATCGGCACCAGCACCAGCGGGCTGCGCCCACGCAGCGTTACCACTTCCGGGTCCAGCGCCGAGTTACCCGCATCCGCCACCCGCGCGCGGTGCGCGAATAAACCTAAAAACAGTAAACCCCCGACCGCGATCCAGCCGACCGCGATCAACCCCGCGCTGGGCACGACGATGCCCTGATACGCCGCAAGGCTTAAACACGCCGCACCGCCGACCAGCGGCACCGCCGGGTACCACGGCGAGCGGAACGGCGGGGGCCGTTGCGAACTGCGCTGCCTGACCAGAATCGCGATCCAGTGCGCCAGCGCGAACGTGATCAGAAAGATCAAGCTCGCCGCCGCACCCGCCGCCGCCACGTCCGGGATCACCAGCACGATAACCAACACGATCAGCCCCGTCACCCATACCGCCGTCTTCGGCGTTCCGCTGTTTCGGCTGATCCGCGCCATCGCCGCGGGCAGCGTCCGGTCACGCGCCATCGACATCCCCACACGCGACGCCGCGAACAGGTTCGCCTGCAACGCAGACAACATCGCCAGCACGCCCGCCACCATCACCAGCCAGTACCCAGCAGGACCCAGGTAATGCTGCGCCGCCACCGCGACCACCGTCTCGGGATGCGCCTCACTCATCGCCGTCACCGACCCGCCCGCGGGTACGCCCACCGTCGAGATCACCACCAGCAGCGGCAGATAGATCAACAGCGCGATCCCCAGCGAGATAAACATCGCACGCGGGATCGTCTTCGCCGGCTGACGCACCTCGCCCCCCACCGCCGCGATCAGGTCAAAACCCTGCAGCGCGATGAACGTAAACCCCATCGCCTGGAAAAGCCCCGATACGCCGTGCGCGAAAAACGGCCGAAGCCCCGCGCCCAGTTCATCCACATCACGCCCGCGCATCGCCCAAATGCCCGCCACGACCAGCAGTCCGAACACCACCACCTTTCCGATGTTCGCCCACACACCCCCGGCGGCACTGCGAATCATCAAACTCACCGTGTAGAACACCACCGCCCCGGCCGACAACACGCTGACCGTCACACGCCCGGTCACCCACGGCGGCGCTTCTCCCTCCGTTGTAACCCGCCATACATCACCGATCATCACCGCCGCGAACTGCCCGAACCCGATCGCGTACAACACCGCCGCCACGATAGACGCGAACCACACCACCCAACCCACCGTGAACGCCGACTCCACCGACAACACTTTCTTGGCGAACGTATACGTCCCGCCCGACTGCGGGAACTTCGACGCGACCTCCGCGAAACTCAACGCGGTCAGCACCGCGATCACCCCGTTAAGCGCAAACGCCAGCACCGCACTCGGCCCGGTCGCCGCGAACGCCGACCCCGCCAGCGCGAGGATCCCCCCGCCGACGATCGCGCCCACGCCCACGCCGGTAGCGCCAAACAACCCGATATGACGATCCGAATCAGACGGCAGAAAAACCTCCTGTACGGCGGGTTACATATGCATCGATTATACGCGGTAAAGCAGGAACGTTCGGTAACCAGCCAAACCCGCCTTATGCCCCGATTTGTTTGCTCGTATGATGTCGGTTTTACGCACCAGCAGCCAAGGGCAAGCATCCGTATGGACCGACACACACTCGATCAAGGCTGGCAACTCACCGCCGTCGGCGTACTGGACGCCATCCCCGATAATCTCAAACCGCAACTTACCGCCGGCATCCCCGCGACCGTTCCCGGCTGTGTCCACACCGACCTGATGGCCGCCGGCCTGCTGCCGGACCCCTACGTCGGGCTGAACGAACGTGAGCAATACTGGATACGACACGTCGACTGGCGCTACAGCCTCCGCTTCGATACCCCGCACAACATGCGCAACGCGCAACGCCTCGACCTGGTCTGCGACGGCCTGGACACCATCGCCACCCTCGAAGCCAACAGCCAACCGGTCGGCGAAGCGGCCAACATGTTCACCCCCCACCGCTTCGACCTCCGCGGCCTGCTGCGTGACACGGGCAACGAACTGCACATCACGTTCAGATCCGCGCTCAAGTACGCCGAGCAGATGCGCGAAAGGATCGGCGCACTACCCCACGGTGGCGGCAGCAGCGACCCGCAACTGCCCTACAACATGGTCCGCAAGATGGCGTGCAACTTCGGTTGGGACTGGGGCCCCGTCCTCATCACCGCCGGCCTCTGGAAACCCGCACGCCTGGAAGCCTGGCACACCGCACGGATCGAAGCGGTCCGCCCGCTTATCACCCACGCCGATCAAGATACCGCCGAAATCAACCTGCACATTGATACCCGCGCCGCAACAGATGAAACAGCGGACATCACGGCAAAGTACGAATTGGCCTCCCCCGGCGGGGAAGTGGTCGCGTCGGGCGAACGATCCGTGTGTGCAGGAGAAACGGGCAAAGCCATGATCCGCATCGACAAGCCCGAACGCTGGTGGCCCGTCGGCCACGGGGCGCAGCCGCTGTATACCCTGCGCATCACGCTCGAAGACAAAAACGGCCAACCGATCGACCACGTCGAGAAACGCATCGGCCTGCGCACCACCGAGCTTGCCACCACCGACGAACAAGGCAAACCCACCTTCCACTTCAAGATCAACGGCAAGCGCATCTTCTGCAAGGGCGCGAACTGGATCCCCGATGACTGCTTCCCCCACCGCGTCACCCCGCAACGCTACCGCCAGCGCACATCGCCCAGGCCCGCGACGCGGGCTGTGAATATGCTCCGCGTCTGGGGCGGCGGGCTGTACGAAACCGACGACTTCTACGACGTCTGCTGCGACGAGCTAAGGCATCATCGTCTGGCAGGACATGCTAACCGCCTGCGCGCTCTACCCGGAAGAGCGCGCGCTTCCCGAAGCTCTTCGAAGAGATCCGCCACAACGTCGCCCGGCTCTCATCGCACCCGAGCTTGATCTTCTGGAACGGCGGCAACGAGTGCATCTGGGGCGCGTTCGACTGGGGCCCGGAATGGGAACAAGCTAAACAAACCAAGCGCGGCTCAGGGCCTGGGCTACTGGCTGGACTTTTTCCCGAAACTCATGCGCGAACTCGACCCGTCGCCCCCTACTGGGCCAACAGCCCGTACTCCGATTCGCTGGATATCCACCCCAACAGCGAAGATGTCGGCAACTGCCACTGGGACGTGTGGAACGGCCACGGCAGATACGACAACTACCTCACGCACCGCCCGCTGTTCGCCTCCGAGTTCGGGTTCCGCGGCCCACGCCCACCTGGACCACCCTCGACCGCTCGATCCCCGCGACCGACGCCCGCAGAGCGCCCCGGCCGTGCATCACCACAACAAACAACTCGGCGGGCAGGAACGCGCCCGACCGTTTGATCCGCGGCTTCGCCAGCCTCGACGATAAGCACGCGTTCGATACGGCTCTATCTGGCACAGCTCAACCAGGCCCGCGCGCGCGAAGCTCGACGCGATGGTTCCGCCTCACTCACCGCCGCACCAGCGGCGCACCTACTGGCAACTCAACGACTGCTGGCCCGTCGCGAGCTGGTCCGCGATCGACGGCGACGGCCGACCCAAGCCGCTCTGGTTCGCCACCCGACAATTCTTCCGTGACCGCCTGATCACGATCCTGCCGCCGCGACAGCACCGGCAAGTCGGACCCACTGACCGGACCCCTGTCCGTGTGCTTCCACAACGACCACGAGGATGTATGGTCCGGCGACTGCCGGGTACGACTGATCGCGTTCGACGGCCGGACACTGTACGAACACATACAAACCGTCACGATCGGACCGCGCGGCTCACACCGGTTCGATATCCCCGACGGCTTCGATGCCCGGTCCGATGCGCTGATCGTCGCAGAGTTAAAGAACGAACGAGCCCTGCACTTCTTTCACCGCGACAAGCACACCCCCTACCCCAAACCCGATTTCACCGCCAAGACCGAACAATCTAACGGCACAACCATACTCGCCATCACCGCTAAATCCCTACTGCGCGACCTGATGATCTTCCCCGAACGTCTCGACCCCGACGCAATGATCGACGATCAGATGGTCACGCTCCTGCCCGGTGATACCCACCGCTTTGTGATCAAAAGCCGGCTCGACCTTGCACCCGAGGCTCTCACCTGGAAGCCGGTGATGCAGCTCGCCAACGACTATTCGGGCGGTTAAACAACTGGCAATAAAGATCAATCCCGACCCGGCTCACACGATCCCCATCCGCTCCCGCAACGCCTCGGCTTGCTGTGTGATCTCGTCGCGCTCTTGTTTATCCATTTTCTCAACATGCTTGAGGATCATCCTCATCCGGTGGTTTTTTTTGAAATGAGACTTGTTCCGGATAAGAAAATCCCAATAAAACGTGTTAAATGGGCACGCCTGTTCGCCGACACGCTGATTCATGTTGTACGTGCAATCCGCGCAGTAGTTGCTCATGCGGTCGATGTATTTCCCGCTGGCGGCGTAGGGTTTGGTGCCCACCACACCGCCGTCGGCGTGCATGACCATGCCCACCGTGTTCGGCGTGGTGACCCACTCCACCGCGTCGGCGTACATCCCCAGGTACCAATCGTTGATAGCAATGGGACCGACCCCGGCGATTAAAGCGAAATTGCCCGTGACCATCAGCCGGGCGATGTGATGCCCATAGGCCGTTGAAATCACACCGCCCAGCGCATCACGCATACACCGCATGTCGGTGTCGCCGCTCCAGTAGAAATCGGGCAATCGACCATCTTGTTTCAATCCGTTTCGATGCGCGTAGCCCGGCCCCTCGTGGAAATACACGCCCCGTATGAATTCACGCCAGCCGATGACCTGTCTAATGAACCCCTCGACCGCGTTGAGCGGGGCTTTGCCCGCCCGGTATGACCGGACCGCCGCATGAACGACCTCGCGGGGGTTAAGCAGCTTCAGGTTCAGGGGCGGCGACAATAATGAATGGTAGAGCGTGTGTTCGCCGTGCCACATCGCGTCCTGATAATCACCGAATTGTGGCAACCGGTTATCAATAAAATCCACTAGCGCTTGAAGTGCCTGTCCCCTGGTTACGGGCCAGTTAAAGCCCGACGGTTTGCCGTACAACTCCGGCAGCAGCTCGCTTACCTCCTTCAACACTTGCCGCGTCACGTCATCCGGCTTGAAAGTCGGGGGTGGTGGTGGATGCGGCGATCGCTTGAACGTACGCCGATTCTGTTTGTCGTAATTCCATTCCCCGCCTTCCGGTTCGCCATCGCTGTCCATCAGGATACCGAGCCGCTTGCGCTGCATACGGTAGAAGTTCTCCATCACCAGGTTCTTGCGCCCGTCATCGGCCCAGTCATTGAATACCTTCAGATCACAGGTGAAGTGCGGGTCCGGCGTGAAAGAAACATTTAAGCCGAAGCCCCTGCAGGCCGCTTCAATCTCATCGCGCACCGTAAACGATCCGGGTTCGATGCAGGCGACCTGCTGCGGCATCAGGTTTTTTGACCGCACGGGACAATTCGCCCCTTGAACGTGTGCGTGTTATCTTTATCCGTCAGTTTGCGGTAGCAAACGCGCCAGCCGGCGTCACGCAGAAATTGGGCGTGGTGGGCAAAATATTAGCCGATAGAAACAGTACCGTCCGCTTCGACGTGGCTGATCGGTTTGAGGGATGCGGCCCGCACCTCCATCATCAGGACCACGTCGGCCCCGCGATCCAGTCGGCCGCATCCGGATACCCCGCGTCGAGTTGATCCCCCAGCACGACCGCCAGTATCCGACAACCGGCCGCACCTTGTTTATCACGGGTCCGCCATAAACACATGGTAGGCGTACACGGGCTAGCGGTGTCAAGCCCGCCAGATGATTTTTCTGCAAAAACGCAACGATGCACGCAAGCCCCAGCGTCTGCGCAAACTGACCAGACCAACAGCGTCCACGGCGAATGGCCCATCAGGCTTACCGCTCCAACCATTGATCGAGTCGCTTTCGATCCTGCACCACGCCGACCAGCGGGCGCTAACAGCGGCAGCATCACCAGCGCGCGGAGCAGGTTGCGGATGCCGACGTAGGCAAGCATCGGTTCTGGCCGTTGAGCACCAGCAGCGACATCCTGGCCAGCGGGCGGCGCCGATCCAGACCGTCAACGCACCCAACAGCAAGACCGAAAGTGATAACGAAACAAAAAAATAATCCAGCGTCACCGGTGGGCCTTTCGTGATCCCGACCCCGGAACGGCTCGACCGACAAACCAACACAAGCCAAAGCACGCCCCACAGGAACACGTCACGCACCAGACGCTGCATCGACCCCGACTTGTCGCACCAGAACAAATCCCACAATCACTAGCGGTACCACGCCCAGCCAAACGGCCCAAGGCGTGACCAGGCGCACCGGACCAACGCTGAATAGCGCCCGGCCGTAACCGTGTAACCCCACCAGCGATACCGCGATCAAACCCGACATCACCACGAACAACGCCGGGTAACGGCGCCCCGGCCAACCCGCCGGAACACCCGCCGCCGGCTCACGCGAATCACGCAGGTACCGCATAAGCAAATCCCCGACGATCGTCCCGGGGATTACGACGAATAAAAATTTGTACCAGGTGAAGTCGTACAAGGGCGACAGGTCCAACAGGCCCGCCGGGACATCCCACGGCAACATATCCCCGACCCAACGCATATCCAGCAGCCGGTCCGGCCAGTCGACGTAAGGGCCGATCCACGCAGGTGCCGTCCAACAGCGTATCACGCGCCGGGTCCGAGGCTGTACATCGCCTTGTCATACGCCACGTAAGCCGGCAACAAACACAATAACCGCAGCTGCCACCGAACGCCGCGTCAGCAGCCAGATCAACGACCCCGCCACTCGCCATGTGCGCCAACAGCAGGATGATGATGTCGTTCTTAGCGAAGCCGAACGTGTCGCCATCGTCACGCTTGAGGCAAACAATCAGGCCGACCGCCGCCGCGACACCTGCCCAGCCGCAACGCGCTGGTGACCGCACGCCCCCCAGCCGCGCGGCAGGCGGGCGTACACCGGGAACAGCAACGCGAATCCCAACAGCCCCAGGCACCAGGTCGCCGGGGATGTCGGGTACTCGATGAAAGTCGGGGTGATCTGCCGGACGTACACCGCGAAACCGGATAGCTGCAAGCCCCCTGCCGAGCACGCCCAGCACGACACGCCACACCGGAACACCCTTGCCCAGTTTCCGCCCAGCCGCCAGGGGGAAAGTCGCCCATCGCGAACAAGAACATCGGGAAGACCCAGTCGACCCACGTGAAACTCGACCACTGCCACCGGTGCGTGTACGGATCGGCCACCGCCCGCCACACGCCCCCGGCGTCGGGCAGGAAACGCGGGTAATACCCGTGGTACATCCAGTTCGGCAGGCCCTCCGGCACGACACCCGACAGGCACATCATCAGGATAGCCAGACCGCGCGCTGCATCGAGCGCTGGCGCGCGGGGCTGTTCGGGCTGGTTTGGTGGTGGCTG
The DNA here is from genome assembly GCA_041402025.1 of Phycisphaerales bacterium. Taxonomy (GTDB): domain Bacteria; phylum Planctomycetota; class Phycisphaerae; order Phycisphaerales; family Phycisphaeraceae; genus JAJRRS01. The sequence continues at coordinate 18,870 of JAWKTA010000072.1, forward strand.
GCATGGATTTAACTAGAACAGCAGCCGGACACAATCGGGCAAGAACGTCAACACTTAAAGCGACACAGGCTTACCCGAAACCACGCTCTCGACCTCGGCCTCCAGGATGCGCAGCGAACCCGCCGCGTCTCGGACCGAAGAACGGACCGGGTCACGCCCGTTGGCGATGCAATCGACAAAGTACGCCGCCTGATACTCGTACCCCATCCCAGGCTCAAGGTCCACGGCCACGGCCCCCTTGCCCGCCTCGGCGAGCGCAAACGGTGTGTCCTTGCCGATGTCGAACGACGCCACCGCCCGCTCGAACACCACGACGTAACGCATCCGGAATCCAAAACCCTTGTGCGCGACCCACCCGCCCTCGGCCACGACGTGCGGGACGTCGTCGTACTGATAAAACGTCGTCAGGTGATCGACCGCCCCGCTCATCTGCTTGTAGCCCACGCTGCGCACTTCGTTGGGCATGCCGAAGAGGTGGTGGACGAAGTCGGTGTCGTGGATATGCAGGTCCAGCGCGCCGCCCCCGCTGAGTTTGCCGTCCCGGTAGAAAGGCGCGTCGGGCGCTTCGCCGAAGCGCAGGAATGTTGCGGAGAGCACCTTGCCGTAGCGTTTGGACTCCACCGCCTGCTTCAGCCAGCTCCAGCCGGGCCAGAACCGCATGCACTGGGCGCACATCGCGGTTGCCGACGACTTCGCCTCCGCCTCGATGATCTGTTGCGCCTCTTGTGAGGTCCGCGCCAGCGGCTTCTCGATCAGCACGTGCTTGCCAGCTTCGAGGGCCGCGACGGCGAATTGCGCGTGCAGCGGCGTGACCAGGCACAGGTCCACCATCTGCACGTCCGGGTCGTTGATCAGGTCCATCCCGTCTGAATAACGCGCAGCTTCGGAGAAGTCGTACCCGCCCTTGGATTGACCGGGGATGTTGCCCTGCGCCCCGGCCTTGCCGGACAGTCGGGCCTCGTCCTTGTCCGAGATGGCGACGACACGCGCCCCGGGCACGCGCGTATACGCATCAAGATGTGTCTGCCCCATCGTCCCCAAGCCCACCACGCCGACGTTTATCATGAC
>JAWKTA010000073.1:0-19909 GCA_041402025.1 Phycisphaerales bacterium
GGCCGAACTGATCCGGTGTGCTCGTGGGCGCAGCCCCGCCGAAGCAGTGGCACTGAGGACAACCTGGATGGAGAGGATGGGGATCTGCATCAATGATGGGGGTCTAACCGAGGACCAGGCCGAGCACATTGCGTTGTCACAAATTGAAGATCATGGTTCACTTTAAGAAAAGTATCGGCTATGATAGAATCCATGCCCGTCTACGATGACATACGGATAGCCATCAATGCGAGCGGCAAGAGCCGCTACCGCCTTTGGCAGGAAACCGGCATCTCACAGCCGCAGCTAAGTCAGTTCATGGCTGGAACCAAGGGGTTGTCTATCGAAGCCCTGGAGAATCTGGCTCGTTGCATGGACATGGAAATTGTCGCTCGGCCGATCAAGCGCAGAGGTAAACGAAAGGACGGATGACCTATGGCTAGCATCAGCAATGACCCCAACGGTCGCCGGCGCATCCTGTTTTTCAATGATAAAGGCGAGCGAAAGACCATCCGTCTGGGTGTGGTTTCCCTGCGCCATGCTGAGTCGGTAAAGCTGAAGATCGAGGACCTCGTATCGGCGAGCATTACCGGTAATGCCCCGCGCGATGAAACAGCCCGTTGGGTCGTTTCGCTTGGGTCCACAATGCATGACAAGCTGGCTAACGCCGGCCTGGTCAAACCACGAGAGTCTGCTAAGTTGGACGAATTCATCGGGGGGTATCTGGCTCAGCGTGTTGACCTAAAGCCCGCGACGATGGTGGTGATGGAACAGGCCCGACGGCATCTGGTGCGGTTCCTGGGGGCTGGGACCGACATCAGGCAGATCATGCCGGCCGATGCCGACCACTACAAGGCCCATCTGCTCGGAAGAAAAAGTGCCCGTTCGACGGTCAACAAGTGGATCCGGTACGCCCGGCACTTTTTCGAGGTGGCCAAGCGGCGTGGGTTGATCGAAACAAACCCGTTTGGACACATCTCCGCGGCGGTGAAGGGCGACCCGACCAAGCGGCAGTTCATTGCGGCCGAGGATGTTGCTAAGGTCGTACACGCGGCACCCGATCCCCAGTGGAAGCTGCTGGTCGCCTTGGCCCGTTGGGGTGGACTGCGCGTCCCCAGCGAGGCGCTGGCATTGACCTGGCGCGACGTAGACTTTGAGCATAGGCGGTTTATCATCCGATCAACGAAAACGGCTCATCACGAAGACGGAGGCGTACGGGTGGTGCCGATGTTTCCTGAACTCACTGAACATTTCCAGAGGGTATTCGACGAGGCAGCTACGGGTAGTGTTTATGTAATCTCCCGCTACCGCGATCCGGCAGCCAACCTGCGGACCCAACTTTGCAGGTACATCGAGGCGGCGGGCTTGAAGCCTTGGCCCAAACCCTGGCAGAACCTGCGTGTATCACGGGCTACGGAGCTGGCGGATCAGTACCCATCCCACGTGTCCGCTGCGTGGCTGGGGCACTCCGAGAAGATCGCGGATGCGTTCTACCGCCAGGTAACAGACGATCACTTCGCCCGGGCGGTGGCGCAAAATGCGGCGCAGAAGGTGCATGAAAGCTCAAGAAAGCACCCGCAGCAGCATTCGGCTGATGTGCCGCAACCTTCGGGACTTTCGAAAGATAGCGAGAATGTTCCGGTCGGTTCCGGATACTTAACTGACAGTAAAGTGGGCGATAAAGGACTCGAACCTTCGACCTCACGGGTGTGATCCGTGCGCTCTAGCCAACTGAGCTAATCGCCCAAAGTGGATGGGTTATCCACGGTCATACAGCATCACCGGATCGGGGGTGGGCGTCAAGTGGGGCGGTCGTGCGGGGGCGGGTCAGTCGTTTTTCGGCAGGAGGACCAGGTCCTCGGCCTCGAACCCGATGCGGACGTTCGGCCGGGTCACGCGGTGGGCGCGCTTGCGGGTCTCGTCGATGTGCAGGCGTTGGCCGTTGCTCAGGCGGATGCTGTGCCGGACCCCGCCGCCTCGGAAGATGGTTTCGGTGTGGGTGCCGTCGATCACGTTGGCGGCCTGCTCGGCGTCGTCCAGTAATCGGACCCGTTCCGGGCGGATCATGCAGGTGACCTTGGCGCTTTGCTTGTGGCCGTTCATCGAGGCGTGGAGGTTGCCCCAGTCGGTCTGGAGGGTGGTGCGGTTGTTGCCGCTTTCCACCACGGTCCCGTCCAGGAAGTTTGCAGAGCCGAGGAAATCGGCGACGAAATGATTGACCGGCTTGTCGTAGACTTCTTCGGGCGGGCCACACTGCACGATCTTGCCGTGCTGCATGACCGCGATCCGGTCGGCCATGGAGAGCGCCTCTTCCTGGTCGTGCGTGACGTAGACGCTGGTGGTATTGGTCGTCTTGCAGATCCTGCGTATCTCGCTGCGCATCTCGATTCGCAGCTTGGCGTCGAGGTTGGATAACGGCTCGTCCAGCAGCAGGACATCGGGGTTGACCACAAGCGCGCGGGCGAGCGCGACGCGCTGCTGCTGCCCGCCGGAGAGTTGTCCGGGCTTGCGGTCGGCCAGGTGGTCGATCTGCACGGTCTTCATTACGGCATCGACCTGCCGCGTTTTTTCGGAAGCCGGGATCTTCTTGACGTCCAGCCCGAACGCGACGTTCTGGCGGATCGTCATGTGCGGCCAGAGCGCGTAGTTCTGGAAGACCATCGCGCAGTTACGTTGCCCCGAGGGCGTGTGGGTCACGTCCCGGTCGCCGAAGAGGAGTTTCCCACCGGTCGGATCAAGCAGGCCCGCGATCATCCGCAGCAGCGTCGTCTTGCCGCAGCCCGACGGCCCCAGCAGGAAAAACAGCTCGCCGGGCTCGATCCGTGTGTCCACATGATCAACGGCGTGCATGTGCCCGTACGACTTGGTCAGTTTGTCGGCGGTGATGGAGATCATCGTTGTGGCGGGCATTGTAGCTTGCTGATATCGTCCGCACACGGCTATAGATTGTTAATGTTAGGTTAACGGACCTTGGGCTCCCGAAACACGTATCCGCCGGGGCGATATCTTGTCTGCCGCAAATAAGATGGGTCAATATCTCCCCCAAACCCTGGTGTTGGTGCTTCTGGCCGTGCTGATCGGGGCGCCGATCGCGTGGCGACCGGCCGAGGCCGTGCCCGCCCCCGACGCCCGCCGGCTCGTGGTCCTGACATCCCACAACGAACAGATCCGACAGGAACTTGGGATCGCGTTCAACACCTGGCATCAGACTCACTTCGGCGAACCGGTCGAGATCATCTGGCGCGTCGGCGGGTCCAGCGAGGTACAGCGTATCCTCCAGAGCCAGTACCAGGCCGAGCTGGAGCAGGCGATCGCGCAGGGCAGGGAAATCAGGTCGGTCGGCTATGATGTGGTGTTCGGCGGGGGGGACTACATCTTCGACAAGTATTTCAAGCGCGTGGGCGTGTCGGCTGAGGTGCCCGCACCCGGCGGGGGGGAGCCTGTCACACGGCAGGTCTCGATCACGCAGCCGATCGAGCTACCCAGCGAACTCATTGAGAGAGTCTTCGGCGACGGCATGATCGCCGACGCCAAAACCCGCGACCCCGACGGCCACTGGTGGGGGGTGATCCTTTCAAGCTTCGGCATCGTCTACAACCGCGACGCCTTCACGGCGATGCAACTCGAAGAGCCGACCCGCTGGGAACAACTTGCCGATCCGAAACTGTTAGGCTGGATCGCCATGGCCGACCCGTCACACTCCGGCTCGGTGCGCGTCACCTACAACGCGATCCTCCAACGGCTGGGCTGGGACAAGGGCTGGTGGGTGCTGCGCCGCAGCTTCGCCAACGCGCGTTACTTCGCAACATCGTCCACCAAAGTGCCGCTGGATGTGTCGGCCGGGGACTCCGCGGCGGGCATCTGTATCGATTTCTACGGCCGGTTCCAGTCACAGGCGGTCGGTGGCGACCGTGTCGGGTTCGCAGCGCCGGCGGCCGCGACCGTTTACGCCTGCGACCCGGTCGCGGTGCTCAACGGCGTCGAGGGCGAACGGCTCGAACTCGCCAAGCGGTTTATCCTGTTCCAGCTCAGCTATGAGGGCCAGGCGGTCTGGAACTTCAAGGTCGGCGATCCTGACGGGCCCAAGCACTTTGAGCTCCGCCGCCCGCCGGTCAGCCACGAGATGTATACCCCGGACCGCATGGCCCGTATGGTCGATCCGGTGAACTACTACACCATGGCCAAACCCCTGGAGCCCGGCACGCCCAACTATATGGGCACGGTGTCAGAGGTCCTGCACGCGATGGCGATCGACACGCACGACGATTTGGTTGAAGCCTGGCGCACGATCTGTGACGAGGCCGACCCGCAACGCAAGGCCGCGATGATCGCACTTTTCGATGCGTTGCCCTTCACCGAAGCCGAACTCAACGCCAAGCCCGACGAGTGGAACAAAAACCCCGACCAGCGCGAGCTTGACCGCATCGCGTGGAGCGAGTTTTTCACCGATCGTTACCGCCGGATCGTTCGGGGGGACTTGTCCCAATGAAAGAACCCCGCGCCCGTCATTATGTGATGTTTGGCCTGTGCTTCGCGGTCTTGGCTGTGTTCCTGCTCTGGCCGATCAGCCTGACCGTGATCGGCGCGCTTAAGGACCCCGCGCACGGCGGCTGGACGCTGGTACACCTCAAGCGCGTCTTCGAGGACCCGATCCTCCGCGAGGGCGTGGTCAACAGCTTCATCATCGCGTTCTGGGTGACGGGCCTTAGCATCCTGATCGCCGGCCCGCTGGCGTGGATCAGCGCACGGTTTGAATTCCCCGGGAAAAAACTCTTAAGCGGGTTGGTGCTGCTGCCGCTGGTGTTGCCGCCGTTCGTCGGCGCGATTGGGCTACAGAACCTGCTCGGTAAATACGGCTCGGTGAACGCGGGGCTTGTCTGGCTGGGTTTGGTCGACTGGTCCGACCCGATCGATTTCTTCGGCGGCGCGCGGCTGGGCGGGGTTATCATTGTCGAGGCGCTTCACCTGTTCCCGATTATCTACCTGAACCTGATCGCCGCGATCGCCAACCTGGACCCGTCCATCGAAGAGGCGGCGATCAACCTCAACGCCGGCCGTTGGATGCGGTTCCGCCGGATCATCTTCCCGTTGATCCTCCCGGGCATTTTCGCCGGCGGGACGATCGTGTTCATATGGAGCTTCACCGAGCTGGGCACGCCCCTGATGTTCGGGTTTAACCGTGTGACCGCCGTGCAGGTTTTCTACGGCGTGCAGGAGATGGAGTCCAGCCCCCGGCCGTACGCGCTGGTCATGGTTATGCTGACGATGGCGGTCGTGACCTACTGGATCGGCAAGATCCTTTTAGGCAGGCAGAGCCACACCGCGACGACCCGTGCGATATGCGCGCCGCCGTGCCCGTACGGTTAAGTGCGACACAGACCGTATTGACGATGGGGCTGTTCCTGTTCATGGCGTGCCGCGCCCTGCCGCACATCGGCGTGGTACTGACGAGCCTGAGCCTCCCCGGGCGGTGGTACCGGTCGGTGTTGCCCGAGGGCATGACGATCGACCACTTCACGCAGGCGATGACGCACCCGCTGGCGGCGCAGTCGATCCAGAACAGCCTGATCTATGCGGGCATGGCGACGGTACTGCCGCTCGTGCTCGGGGTGACGATCGGTTATCTGAACACCCGCTTCCGTGCTGCGCCGAGGGCTGCTCGACGGGCTTGGCATGATGCCGCTGGCCGTGCCGGGCATCGTGATGGCGTTCGGGTACGTCGCGGTATCACTGAAATTGCAATCGCTATTCCCCGACGGCGAGGCCCCGTCGCTGTTACAGGTGCTCGGTGAAAACGCCGATCCGACCGCGTTCCTGGTGATCGCCTACATGATCCGCCGGCTGCCTTATGTGTTGCGTTCCGCCGTTGCCGGGCTGGAGCAGGTGCCGGTAGAACTGGAAGACGCGGCGATGGTGTTCGGATCGAGCTGGCTGGGCACGATGCGCAAGATCGTGATCCCTTTGGTCTCGGCGAACCTGTTGGCAGGGGGTGTGCTGGCGTTCAGTTTCGCGATGCTCGAAGTGTCCGACTCGCTGCTGCTGGCGCAGAGCGAATCCGACTTCCCCGTGACCAAGACGATCTACACACTATTCGAGCGGCTCGGCGACGGCCCGCAGGTCGCCAGCGCGCTGGGTGTCTGGAGCATGGGCCTGCTCGCGCTGACGCTGATCTACGTCTCGCTGATCTTCGGCAAGAAGGTCGGGTCGATCTTCAGGGTGTGATTTCCGCCGTTTAGCGGGCGATCGCAGATCGCCGTGGGATGTTTGTCCCCTCGGCCAACGCGCGGATCTTCGATCCGCCGCTAAACGGCTTGCCATTATTCGTAACCCAGCTTCACCGGCAGGTTACCCGCGGCTTGCTGGTACGTTGCGGTGTTCGATGCGTCGAAATGGTTTTGCCAATCGCCAACGACGCCCTTGCGGGAAGAAGGGATGATTTGTCCTCTTGCCGCGTGTACGGCCCTCGGTGAGTTTCTTGAAACTGCCCGCGTTCAGGCAGGCCTGGGTGGATGCTTCGCTGTCATCGACGCCGAGGAAGTTGAGGATTTTCTGCGTGTGCCCGGTCGGGTCGGCGTGCAGGTCTTCGTAGCGGAGTTCGTGGTATCGTTCGGGGTGTTGCTGGCCGAACTGCTGCGCGTGCTGGATGTAGGGGACCCAGTGCTGCGAGACGGTGTATTTGATGTAGGCGTTCATGTCGGGGAAACGCTGGGCGAATTCCGGGCCTGCCTTGCGCAGGTTGTGGAACCAGCCGGAGACGCAGACGTCCCGGCCGTCGCGTGTGATGTGGATGAACTTCGCGTTGGGGAAGCACTCGGAGAGCGGGTTCATGCACAGCGCGTGCTCGGGCGTTTTCTCGCCGATCGCTTCGACCTCGTCCTCGCCGACCCAGCGTGCAAAGCTCAGTCCCACCGCGGTTCGCAGAAGTTCGCGCAGGTCGTCGTTAGTGAAAAGCCCCTCGTCGCCCGCTTTTTGCCGCTGGTTGTAGCCCTGGATGGCCTGTTGCATCAACGGCATCATCACCGGCCCGAAGTACGCCTCGCCGTGGCAGCGGATATCCGGGTGGCCGTTGAGCAGGCGCTCGACCCAGGTCGTCCCGGATTTCTGGCAGCCGACGATGAAGAATAGCTTCTTGTTCAAAAGCTGATCGACGCGTTGCAGCGTGGAAGGCTTGGCGGGGGTGAGCGTGGTGGTCATGCGGCGTGGCTCCCTTCCAGCTTCTTGTGTTTCGCTTCGGCTTTGGCGCTGCGCGAAACGGGCCGGCCTAGGCACCGGCGGTAATCGTCTTTATCCTGATGCACGAATAGGTCGCCCACGACGCGGTCGATATAGGCAATGTCTTCATCGTTAAATAGCTGCTTCTTGTCCCGGCCGGCGCTTCGGACCTTGAACGTCTCGGGCCGGGTCGGGTCCGTCGGCGCGAGCACCGAGCCGGCGTATTCCGGCGCGACCGACAGCTTCTTCATATTCTCGAAACTCGCCTCTTCGATGACCGTGTCGATCATCCCATCATCCACGCTCAGCCCGAGTGTCTTAACGACCTTCACGAAGTATGGCCGGGGATCATCCAGCATCGTCTCATAGGAAAAGACGTGGCAGTCATCCAGCGTCGGGCGCAATTCCTCGAACAGGTTGTAGAACGTCACCAGCTTGATCGCGCCGTAGCGCGGGTCGCGCAGGAATTCCGATGGCGTGCCCTCAAAAACCTGGATCCGGTCCCGTGCCTGGAAGTACGCGCTGGCGAGCGTTGCCTGGAAGTTCCGCGTCAGCACCAGCCAGGGCACCTGCCGGGACGGCTTGTCCAGGTTCCAAGGCCCCATCGCCCAGTAAGGCAATTTCGCGATCATCGCCCCGGTCAGATGCGTCCACTGGATCGGTCGGGTCTGCTTGAGCTGCTTTTCCGCATCAAAGACATTGGCGCACGGCAGGTTGTAGGTCTTGCACAGGTAGCTGTCGACCATGAACCGTAGCCAGGTCCGCCCGGATTTGGGATACGAAAGCATGACGGGCATAGGCAACCTCGGCGCGTAGTGACAGCGGGACCATGAGGGTTATCGGTCACCCCGTTAGCCGGGCGTGAGTAATCACCCATAGCCCATCCCTCGGATTATTCCGCTCTACGCCGCCTGTTTTTGTGGCGCGGGCGTCTGCCGCATCGGCGGGAACCAGAAACGCCCGACGTGTCGGCCCAGCCTCGGGGCGCTTTCCGGGTACAGCCCGACAGGCAGCAGCACCTTGCCCCACCACGGCAGCTCACGCTTCCAGACGCGGATCGCGGCGCGCAGCCGTTTTACCGCCGGGTGCTTCTGGTCCGGGATGTTGTAAAGCAATGACGCGGCGACCTGCACATTCCCTAGCATCAGCAGCGAACTGACGTAGTTCACACGGACCTCCGTGGGCGTGTCGTGCGGGACCGCGAAGGCGTTGTTGGGGAAATACAGCTCGCGGAACAGCGCAAAGGCCTCTTCGTATTTGCCCAGATGCAGCAGGCAGACGCCCCGCGCGTTGCGCATCGGCGCACTGTCGCGCATGGAGCACTGGCTTACCAGCGTAAGCGCCTGTTCGGGTTGGTTGTTTTCGATCAAGCCCTGGGACACTCGCAGCATCGCGAGCGCATCGGGGGATATCTGGACGTTATAGATCGATTCCATGACGGTTCTCATTGGTATGGGTAGGAGCACGGGCGTCTGCCCGCGCGGGTGTATCCAAAACATTCTGGTCGTTGTGGCGCATTACGCGCGCCGACGGCTGCGCCGAGCCGGGCGGCGGATTGAAAAACAGAGGTGGGGGGATCGGTTTACACCGACAAGAGGCAGTGCAGTTTCTGAAGCGTGTCGGGGTCGTGCATGATGCAAGACCGCGATAAAACGCTGGTCGCTCCGAACCGCATCGGCCGCGACTGGGCTACCGACCACGACACATGTCCGGACGTCGGGTCGTATTTTTGCGTGGGCGGCACCACCCGATCGATCTGGTCAAACACCATCGGTGAAGCCGGGGCGGACGGGCCATCGTGCAAGATGCTGTGCGGTGTATCTGACGAGACGTGTCGGCCGCAAGCAACAGCGGGCACCCAACCGGTGAGCAGCGCGACCGCCACACAGACCAACGCGACCGCGCGATGTGCGACCATAGGACATACTCCGCACGGAACCCGTAGGGATTCCCGACACACACCATTATACCCCCGCCCCGGCAGTTGGCGATGGGCCTATGGGGGGCGTTCAAGAGGTGTGTATCTATCTATTGTCGGCTACCCGTTCCCCCGGTTTCGCAGCACGCGAAAAGACGGCCCCCTACCCGAGGTCCAGGTCCATCCGGTTCATGAGCATCAGGCTGCCGCCGCGCTCTTCTTTCCGGGGATAGATCGTCAGGCTGAAGTCCAGCGCCCGGCAGAGTTTGGTGAGCTTGACGATCCGGTACGGCGAGCGTTCGTTGAAGATAGGTGTGCGGAACACCACCGAACGTTTCGCGGCGTACATCACCTTCTCCAGGCTGGCCCATTTGTGCTTGCGGGGCAGGTGCTGGAAGACACCCAGGAACAGCACCACGTCGTATGACAGCGGGGGCAGGTCCATTTCTGTCACGGAGCCGACCTCAAAACCGACGTTCTGAAGCCCTCTTTCCGCCGCGATCAGCCGGGCCGCTTCGACCCGTTTTCTACGCAGTTCCACCCCCCGGACGTGCTTGACCCGCTCGGCGATATCCATGGTGATCAGCCCTTCGGCACAGCCGATGTCGATCACCCGGTCATCGGGCCTAAGATCAGCGTATTTACGGACTTCCGGGAGCCGCTCGTCGATGTCCCACACGCCGTCCGCGTCTTCGACCTTGTCGAGGTTGCTGTAGTAGTAGGTCGGTTCTTTGGTTAGTGGCAGCGGCAGGGGGGTGCTTGTGGACAGCATGCGGTCAGCTCACGGCAGGGTGGCGGCATCAAGGGCCGATAACCCCGGCCCACCATCCTACCTTCGGTCGGATCACCGTCGGTTGTCCTGAAAAATAGAAACGGCGGCCGTTTCCGGCCGCCGTTCCGCATCAGTGATCGGATGCCCGCGTGTTAAACGAGCTTCCTGCGATTTAGGTGCCCGGGCTTACCCGAGCAGGGAGAGTACCGACTGGGGCTGGCTGTTGGAGATCGCCAGCACATTGGTCGCCGCGTTCACCAGGATCTGGCTGCGGGTCAGTTCGGCCGTCTCCGACGCGAAGTCGGTGTCACGGATCGAACTTTCAGCCGCACTGGTGTTCTCGAGGGCGACACCCAGCGAACGGATGGTAGCGCCGACGATGTTCTTCTGGAACGCGCCGAGCCGGCCACGCAGCGACGAGACCTGGGAGATCGCGTCGTTGACGATCTTCTGGGCCGTCTCCTTGTTGCCGTCGACCACGTTGGCGACCTTCGACGAACCAAGGTCGTCCAGGTAACCGTTGGCCAGCGAACCGAGGTTACGGGCGGCAACGTTGGAGATGCCGATGCTGACCTGGTTCTGGATATCGACGTTCGGGCCGAGGTTGAACTTCGCGCCGCCGCCGGTGATGGTCAGGGCGTCGATGGTGCCGAGCGTCTGGGCGCCGGTGGTGGTCAAGTCCAGCGCGACGTCCAGGAAGTCCGAGACGACACGGGCGTTACGTCCTTCCGCCGTGGCGGCGATGCCGTTGATGATGGCACCGACGTCCTGCCCGGCGTCACGCACGCTGTCATTGCCGTTATCCAGAGCGGAAAGGGCGGTCGCCGTCGCCGTCGAGCTAATGACGTTTTCATCTGTCGAAGACGTCGTGACGATGTTACCGGCCTGGCCGCCGATGTCGCTGAAGGAGATGCTCACGAACTGCGAGGAGCCGAACTCCGTGCTCTTGAACGAGATCAGGTCGCCGGACACGATCGCCGAGACGCCGGTGATCGACTTGAAGGTGTTAACCGCTTCGGCGATCGAGGACACCGTGGTGCCCGAGGCGAAGGTGAACTCGCGTGAGCCGAGCGCACCGGCCAGCTCGAACTGGAACTTGGCGGTGGTCGCCGAGAGGTCCAGCTGGCCGCCGCCGGTCGAAAGCACCAGGCCGGCGTGCTGCGCCGAAGCTGTGACGAGCACCTGCACGTCGCGGTGGTCGCCGGATTCGAGCTTGGCGGCGTTGATCTGGTAACCCTCGACCGTCGAGGCCTGGCCCGAGACGGTGAAGTCGAAGGTGCCGTTGAGCAGCTTGGTGCCCTGGAAGCTTGTGGCCGAAGCGATACGGTCGATCGTCTGCAGGATCGAGTCGATCTGCAGCTGATTGGCCTTCTTCTCTTCAAGGCTCAGCCCGGCGTCGTTGGCCGAAGCGCCGACGAGGCCCTGGACTTCCAGCAGCAGGGCGTTGATTTCCTGCAGGCCGCCCTCGGCGATGTTGACTACCTGGTCGGCGCGTTCGGCGTTGCCGATCGCGGCGGTGATGGACGCCTTCTCCGAGCGCAGGTTTTCACTTGCGATCAGGCCGGCCGGGTCATCGGCGCCGCGGTTGATGCGGAAGCCGGTGCTCAGCCGTTCCAGCGACTTGTTTAACGATCCGTTTTGCTGGCCCAGGATTCGCTGGGCGAGCATCGAACTGACATTGGTGTTGATACGACTCATGGTGTCGATCCTCCGTGAAACACGCGGTTCTGTGGTTCACCCCACGTTGGGGCGCCGGGCTCCTGCCCAGGTACGGTCACAGATCTCCGATCCGATTTGATGCTTGTTCAAACGTGGGTGACGACGCGTCACCCGGTCACAATTTTTTACGAAGTTAAATCTGGGTTGGCTTTGGCTGTGTCATGGTTTCATGTCACCGCTCCTTTCTCCATCCGTGGAGTGTGGGAGCTGGGCGGCGGCGGCCTGCCGCCCGCATAGTTTTTAAGGGACGCTCGTCCGGCCCACCTTGGCCCGCGATGACGTCCCGATGCCTGACCATGTTCGGCGGCCGGGGCCGGCTTTCGCCACCCGGTAACGCAACATGTCTTATCGGAACAGGTATCCATCACGGTCTCCGGTTGCACGTCGGCATGGGTTTATTACGCTGCCCATGCAACCGGCTTGATCGTCACAACCGGAACGCCGCTTAAGCGCGTCACAACCGGAATAATCGGACCGCCGATAATTACGCACGCCACATGCGCCGCGGGCCGAAACGGGGTCCAAAAAAATCGCGGATATTCACGCGCACAAGCGTGGCGCACGCGCATTGAGACTTGATCAGATACAGTGCGCGCAAAAAAAAGCGGCGACCGTTGTGGGCGGTCGCCGCGGAAAAGTTTTGTTATCCGGAACCTGGGGTGGATTACCCGATCAGGCCGAGCACATTTTGCGGCTGGCTGTTTGCGATCGCCAGCGTGTTACTCGCCGCCGCGACGAGGATCTGGGACCGGGTCAGCTCGGCGGTCTCGGCCGCGAAGTCGGTGTCGCGGATCGTGCTTTCGGCCGCGCTGATGTTCTCCAACGCGATGTTCAGCGAGTTGATCGTGGACCCGACCACGTTCTTCTGGAACGAACCCAGCCGGCCGCGGAGGCTCGAGACCTGGTCGATCGCGCTGTTGACAATCTGCTGGGCGGTGTTCAGGTCCCCGTCTTCCAGGTCGAACAGCTTGCCGGAGCCCAGGTCGTCCAGGTTATAGGACGTCCCGCTGACATAGGTCGAACCGAGGTTGCGGGCCGCGATGTTGCCGATGCCCAGGCGGACCTGATTGGCCAGGTCGACCTTGGGTCCGATATTGAATTCCGCGCCGCCGCCGGTGATGGTCAGCAGGGTGGTGGACCCGATCGCGGTCGCGGTGGCGCTGTTGATCAGGAGGCTGATGTCCAGGCCGTCGGTGTTGATGGCGGCGACCAGGCCCTTGCCGGCGATGGTGGTGCCGTTGATCGTGCCGGCGATGTCCTGCCCGTCGTCGCGGATCGCGCCGTTGGCGGCGGAGAAGTCCACGAGGGAGGCGGCGGTCTGGACGGTGTTTTCGTCGGTGGCGGACACGGCGTAGATACCCGTGGAGCCGCCGGCGAGCGGGGCGGTATCGACATCGACCGAGACGAACTGGTCGGAGCCGTACCCCGTGCTCTTGAGGATCACGCCGTCGTCCTGCACGGCCGCGGACACGCCGGTCACACCCTTATAGGTGTTGATGGCGGCGGCGATTTCGGCCTGGGTGGCGCCCGAGGCGAAGCTGAACTGGCGTGAACCCAGCGCACCGGCGACATCGAATGTGAAGCGGGCGTCGGAGTCGTTGCCCAGGTTCAGGGCCGTATCCGTCGAGAGGAACAGCGCCCCGTGCTGGGCCGATTCGACCACCAGCAGGTTGACGTCGGTGTTTGTGCCGTCGGCGAACTTCGCACCGTTGAGCTTGAATTCGAGCACATCGGAGTCGATCGCGGAGGTCTGGAAGTCGAAGCCACCGTTGAGCAGCTTGGTGCCCTGGAAGCTGGTAGTCGAGGCGATCCGGTCGATGGTCTGGAGGATCTGGTCGACCTGCTGCTGGTTGGCGGCGAGTTCTTCGGCGCTCAGGCCCGCGTCGTTGGCCGAGGCGGTGACCAGGCTCTGGACTTCCAGCAGCAGGTTCTGGACCTCCTGCAAGCCGCCCTCGGCGACGTTCACCACCTGCTCGGCGCGCTCGGCGTTACCGATGGCGGCCGCCAATGAGGCTTTTTCCGACCGCAGCTTTTCACTGGCGATCAGGCCGGCCGGGTCGTCGCTGCCGCGGTTGATCCGGTAGCCCGTGCTCAGCCGCTCAAGCGACTTGTTCAGGCTCAGGTTCTGTTGACCCAGGATCCGTTGGGCGATCAGCGAGTTGACATTGGTGTTGATACGACTCATTTCTCCGGTCCTCCAGTGGCGCCTTTCGGGCCTCGATCCGGGCGACTGACTCGGCCACGTGCCGGGTCCTCTGGGTCCATCGAGCCGACCCTGGATCGTCCACCGTCCAAGCCGTCGGCGGGGCCTATCCGCGCCTACGGCATGGCTGACATCGACGCGACTTGATCGATGCATCACCCACAGGCTTCACGATCGGCAAGTTTTGCCCATCCGCCGGCGCACCAGACGGCACAGGCGGCACAGACGGACCGCTTTAACCGGAATCACTGGGTTTTCATGCTTTTACACGGGGCTTACGTGTTCAGAAATGCAGCATCTGGCTTTTGGCGGGTCGGGCGGGGGCGGCCTAGAAATGTCGTAAATCATTTTATAATAATGATTAATAAGAATTTTGAAGGTGTTGACCGGGTGCATTGGTGGCGTTAAAGTCTTTTCTGTGAGGCTGTTATGGTCGATTTGCTAGCATGGGGAAGCGTTTTCATGCTGTGGGGGCCGGTCCCTGATCCTTGGATCGTAGACCCTCTCTATAGAAGCGTAACGGTTTGTTCCGCGCGCGCTATGGGCATAAGTCGGAGGGCGATGCGATGTGGGGAGCCTAAATGCTTCGTCCGTTTGCGTGTCCGGGTGGATCGGGGGTGGGTGGGGCCGGCCGGGAGCAGGATTATCCGGGCAGGGGACGGTTGGAGCGCGCCCTGGGCGGGCGGGTGACTGGGGGGCGTGGCCGATGGGTGCGTTTGTTTGGGAGGATTAATCCGGTCGGGAGGATGACGCCGGTCGCCAGCTCAGGGACTGGAGCGGCAGAGGCGCCTGGGTCCCGTCGGTGAAAGCATCCACAACCCAGTTCCCGGCGTTGCTGATCGCGGTGGGCTTGCCGTTGTCGGGGCCTTCGAAACCAAACCAATTATAATTAAGAAGGTCGATGTCAGTATCTGCCGGAATGTTGTGATAAGTGGGTCCGCGTTCATCGAACCAATCGCCCGTTCGGGCGACAAGTTGGAGGTTACCGTCGGGCCCGGTGGCCCATACGCCGTGCCGGTTTAGGTGATCGAGACTTGGTCCTATGAGCCAGGCCTCAAAGGCGATTTGACCGACGTCATTAAAGAGGAAGCCTCGGGTAATGTTGTCAGGTGAGAAAGAAGGTTGTGCCGGGTTCGGTCCCGGGGCTTGATCCTGGGTTTTGACGACCAGTTCGGATGAGCCGTCGGTTTCCCGCCAGATACCCCCACGGCGAACTCGCTGGTGGCTCCTTCGGCAGGAAACCAATAAACGCCGCTTACCTGCGTTGTAAGTACGTACTGTTCCAAGCCGCTAAAGACCGTGTCGGTGCCCGGGGCAGGGTCTCGATAACGCGCTCACCAGTTGCAGCGTCCCGCCGCCTGAGACCAGATGCCCGCGTCGATGCCTCTTGTTGTCGTTACGCCGGCCAGGAAAACCATCTCACCCAAAGCATTGACTTTGGGCAGGTTCAATGATGTGAACAACTTGCCCGCTTCGATATCAGGTGCCTGGTCGCCGATTCGGGCCACCAGATTGATCGAGCTAGGCAGGCCGGACCACAGGCTTTCGTTATTGGTCGAATCGATCTCGGGGCCGACAAGTTCAGCGGTCCAGCCGACTTGGCCCGCCTGACCCATGCCGGGTGCGATCTGTACTGTGCTAAAGCTGGTGCCCGCGCCGAAGCCCGGCGCCGGGTCGCCTCTGCGGACGACTAACCTTAAATCATCGCTGGGCCCGGACCAGATGCCGACGTTGTTTGTGTCGTCAACACCGGGGCCAGTGATGCGTTCGCCGAATGCGAAGCTGTCGTTGTTATTAAACGCGAAGTCACCGAAGCCGGTAAACACAACACCCGGTCCGGTGTCAGGAGCGGAGCCGCCGGCGCGTGCAACCTGGGCTAAAGCGCCGGTCCCGTTCCACCATATGCCCGAATCATTAGCGCTGTCGATACCCGGCCCGGTTAGTGAACCCCTGAAAGCAACGTGGCCCGTATCGTTCAACGTGGCGGTACTCAGGAATTCAAACACCACACCCGGCTCCGTGCCGGGGGCGTGGTTACCTTGACGTGCGACGAGGTTAAGCGCGCCTGAGCCTTCCGACCATAGGCCGTTGGCGTTTGTGCTATCAACGCCCGGGCCCTGGAGGACGGCCTGAAAAACGGTCTGGCCCAGCCCGTTGAGTGATACGCCTTTGCGGAAGCTTTTAAATGTTACACCCGGGTCGGTCCCCGGTGCCGCGTCGCCGGTGAGCGCGACGGTGCGGAAGGTGACGGCGGCGTGGGTCGTGCGCGCGTGCCCAAGACAAAGCACAACGACCGCGGCCGCGGGGAATGCCAGCTTACAGCGGGGCCCTGTGAACATCGCGGGCTCCTTTTAATAAAGGATGTATCGTATGCCACCACGCTAACCTGCGGCGGATATAAGGTCAATACCCGACAGGTAAAAAATGGTGAATTATTTACTGATATACACTCACTGTGACTGTGCAGGGTTTGATGCGCCGTGATTCATGGCGGCGGCTTGCGGGGTGCGGGAGCGGTGTCGGGTCATGCTGTTACGTCGTTCGGCCACGCAAGAACGTCAATGCACCCAATGCGCCAAACACAAGCGTCGTGGGTTCGGGGATATTTGTCTGATCGGCGGGCGGCGTACCGACGTTCCAGTTGCCGAGGACGGCGTTGAGGTCTTCGATGCCGATGTAGTTGTCGCCGTTGGCGTCGGCGAGGGGGTTGGCGGCTGGGACGGTCAGGTTCCAGTTGCTTAGGACTAGGTTGAGGTCGTTGATGCCGACGAAGCCGTCGCCGTCGAGATCGCCGGGGAGGGCTATAGTGGGGATATCTATCAGTTGTGTTAAAGCGTCGCCAGCCGAGGTGCCGAAGACTTCTACGATATCGATAGCCGCAAAAGGTATGGCGTTGCCGTGTTGATCTTTAATCAAGACGCCGAGCCATTCGGCGGAGACGGAAGCGGTTGCGGACTTGCTTCCTTCGGCGTTATAACCCGCGTAAGCGGCGGCAGCGGCAGAGAGGACCCAAAAATTAGACTGGCCGGCGTCGGGTGTAACAAAGTTGAATGGCTGGGGTTGGTCAACAAAGACTTCTTCAAAGTCGTGAACGTCAAGCTTGGCCCGATCACCTCCAAAGTTAGTCATGTAATTGCTCGTCGGTTGGGTGTATTCCCCGTACGCCCAGTACTCTCCGCCACCGATGGTCATGTATCCGCTTGCGCCGGGCGGTATATAATTATTTGCTTGAGCGACACTGTGGTGAGCGGTTGCCTGGCCTTGCACACGGTAAACATGCTGGATTGAGCCTGTTGTTCCTTCCAATTGCTGGCGGATATTATCGTCATAAAAAACGACTGCGGTGGAGAGCGAGACGTAAGCCGAAGCGGAAGACTCTGCGGTATCGTTTGTGTGTGATGTGCTAACCGAGGTTCCTTGTGCGGTGAAGCTAAATGCGATACGGCTGCGTCTGCCCTCGGGGTATTTTTCGTTCTGAAAGCCGAAGGCGGTGGCTGAGGCTTGCGGGGCTTGTGATGTTGCGCCGAAGAAGGCGGCGTCATTGATTGCAGGTGAGTTGACCGTGCCGACGGAGTTAACTGAATTAAAAGCCTCGTCGGAATAGTTAACCGATCCGGTTTCCCAGCGTCGATTTGCCGAAGTTGAGGCTGAGGCGTGCAGTACGGCGGCAACTAGGGGAGACTCTGTTAACACAAAGAGACAGAGAGCCGTGGCGGTTTTGAATATTATTTGTATATATTTTTCTCTACCCATGGCTTCTCGATCGTGATATGTTGTCTATGTGATAGTCCAAGGAGAAAATGTAACCGGGCAAAGCCGTAAGCGGCCCGGTCAATGGTTATTGAGTTCGTCGGCGAGTTAAGGCGTGTAGGAGGGCGGCAGGAGGCGTTGCGGGTTCGGGGATGTTGGCCACCGGAATCCAGCCCCGGAAGGGCTGGCAGTGTACTGCGTTCCAGTTGCCGGAGACGGCGTTGAGGTCTTCGATGCCGATGTAGTTGTCGCCGTTGTCGTCGGCTTGAGGGTCAGCGGCTGGGGCCCGGTCAGGTTCCAGTTATGGGACCGGTTGAGGTCGTTGATGCAGAACGAAGCCGTCGCCGTCGAGGTCGCCGGGAGGCCGATGTTGGCGACGAAGACGCCGGAGGTGCCGTCGGTGAAGGTGAGTAATAAGGCTATTTGGCCGGCGTTGTTGAACCCGACCGGCCGACCGTCTTCGGTGCCCACGTGCATGCCCATGGATGACACCGTGCGTAGGTCTTCGATCAGCGGGTCATCGCTGACATCGAACAGAGAACCCTCGCGTAGGACTAGATGTAAATTGCCGTCGATGTCGGTCGCCCAAATGCCCTGGTCGTTCGTGGTGTTCACATCTATGCCAGTGAGCCAGCCCAAGAACGCCAACTGCCCTGCCCCATTAAGAACGATCGTGTCGGGTCGGTCAAAGGTGGCGAACGTAACACCCGGATTGGTGCCGGGTGCGTGATCTCCTTCCCGTACAATCTGTTCCAGTGTGCCGCCACCCTGTGACCAGATGCCCGTGTTATTGGTTGGAAACACGCCGGGCCCGGTAACCACGCCGTAAAATGCGACGTTACCCGCTCGATTCAGTGACGGCCCACCGAAGCCGCTGAACACAACGCCCGGTTCGTTACCGGGTGCGGCGGCGCCTTCGCGGATTAGTAATTGCGGCGCAGCGGAAGGGCCGGTCCATATGCCGCTGTTGTTTGAGTTCGTTATGCCGGGGCCGTTGATGTTTGCAAAAAACGCGACTTGGCCGGCGTCATTGATCGAAGGATATGTGAGATTGCTGAACACAAGACCCGGCTCCGTACCCGGGGCGGCGTCGCCGGTTCGGGCGGTTAGTTGCAGCGTCCCGGGATGTCCCATCCAGATGCCGCGGTTGTTCGTGCCGGTTATGCCTGTGCCCGTAAGCGTGGCCAAGAAGGCGATCTGGCCGGTGTTGTTCAACAAAGGCGCGCCCACCGCATTGAATGTTACACCCGGTTCGGTATCCGGCGCGGTGTCACCTTCCCGCGCGGTCAGCGTCAAAGTGCCGGGTGACTGCTCTATCCAGATGCCTTTATCGTTGGTGTAATCGACCGTATCGCCTTCCAGCAGGCCTAAGAAAGCGGTCTGGCCGAGATCATTGAAACGGGGGTACTGAAATTGGGGTTGGCCCACAATCCCGAAACGGGTCCCCGGTTCGGTACCCGGTGCCGGCTCCCGGTCCAATACAACCGGGCGTATCGAGCCGCCATTTTCGACCCAAAGGCTCCTGCGGATATCGGCCCCGCCGACGAAACCGACCGTTACCTGCCCCGAGAAACTTGTCTGTCCTGATGCGTTAAGCGAATCACCTGACGACAGGCTGCCTACATGTGAGAATGACCAGGAGGTGTCCGGAATCGGCACACAACAGCGTGTCGCGACACGGACCGACCCCGCGTCATCGAACCAAAACACACTCCCGCTGCTTTGGAGGAAACTGGAAAACACAGCCTGCCCCGCCTGATTGATGGCGGGTTGCCCAAAGAAGCGGTCGTGTATTTCGTCTGGAAACCCCGTCGGCGCGGGATCACCTGATATCGCCACCACACGGTAGTTCACAGCGGCCTGCGTAGCGAGACAGATCGATGGGGCGAACCCCAATACCAAGAGGTATGCGCATGCCTTGGGCCCACATAAGCTCATAAACAATGCTCCCGAAAACAGGTTTGTATGGCTCGCTCTGAACATGTCAGCAGTACGTCATGCCGTCGACTTAATACCAATACCGATGATCCAATCACTCACAGGTTTCGTGATATGTCCATCTCCAGCGATTGGGTAAAGGGGATATTCCTATTCAAGAACAAGTCTATGGCCGGGTTTGGGGGCGTAATGGGTCAGATACTGGGGAGGGGCTATAACCGGGAGGGTGCGGGGCGTGTGAGAGTCAACGTTAATAGAACGCACAGTGTCAGCGTCGCCGGCTCGGGGATGTTTGCGCTTTCTGTGGGCGGTGTGCCTGCGTTCCAGTTGCCCAGGACGGCGTTGAGGTCTTCGATGCCGATGTAGTTGTCGCCGTTGGCATCGGCTCGTGCGTCGGCGGGGGGGACGGTCAGGTTCC
>JAWKTA010000074.1:0-19712 GCA_041402025.1 Phycisphaerales bacterium
ACGTCCGCCTAACAGGAGCATCTCTCATGCGAGTCCATTGGTTGATCCTTACCTGTGTCCTGACCGCGACCGCCTGCCTGCCCGCCGCCGTGGGTGACAACCTGGTCGTCAATGGCGGGTTGGAGCGGGCCTTACCCGAGAACCCGACGCTGCCCCAGGCCTGGGACCAGACGCACCACCAGTACGAGCCTTTGATCTTTTCGCCGATCCATTACGAGGGCAAGCTCTCGGGCATGATGGTCGGTGACGGCGTGGCGCGGATGTGGCGGCAGGACATCCACACGCCGCCGGAAAGATCCTGGCGGCTCAGCGCCATGGTCAAGTCCGAGAGCGTTGTGCTGGGCAAGGACGATTACATCCGTCTCTACGCCCACGTGATCTACAAGGATCAGCCCTACGAGACGGCCACGCACTTCTCGGTCGATGTCAGGCCGGGCTCGGACGACTGGAACCGGATCGCCGTCAACGGCGCCGCACTCCGCGACGACCCGATCGAGAAGATCCACGTGTCCATCCTCGGGAAGTTCAGCGGCGGGCGTGTGTATTTCGACGACGTGTCGCTGACTTCGGATATGACATTGTCCGACGAATCGCTGCTGGCTAACAAGATCAAAGACCTGCGCGAGAACCTTAAGCGGGTGGGTGAGGTCGATGGCTCTGTTGCGCGTTGCGTGGAATGGCTCGACAAGGCAGACGCCGCGCTCGCGCAGGACACGCCGGATGTCGGTAGCGCAACGAGCCACTGGCATTCCGCGGCGAAGATGTTGTCGCACGAAGCCTGGGCCGCGATGTACCCCGAGGCGATGGCGGATAAGCCCGTCGAGGCGCAGATGCTTTACCACGGGATGGGCATCGACAAAGCCGGTAGCGACGCCTACCTGGACAAGATCGAGCTAGCCGGCTGCAACGCGGTCTATCTGTCGTTCGGGTCCTGGATGAGTGTCAATTACCATTCCGACCTGCTCCCTATCGAGCCGGGCTGGGAAAAGTTTGATGCGCTGACCTACTTCGTGGATGCGGCGCACAAGCGGGGGATCAAGGTGTTCGGCTATTACGCGCCGTTCTACGGCACCAGCAGCCCGAGAGTCCTGCCGGGGTCGATCTACGAGAAGCACCCGGAGTGGTTCGCCAAGGGGCCGGACCCGAACATGCCGACCTTCCCCGACCCCGCGAACCCGGAGGTGGTCGCGTTCATCCTCAAGGTCTACGAGGAGCTCGCCTCGCGTTACGAGATGGACGGGATCGGGCTTGATTACATACGCTACCCGTCGCCCAGCGCGTTGAATTACGACGAGAACAACCGGCAGAAGATCCTCGCCGAGTGCGGTATCGACATCATGGCCCACGAGAACCTGTACGGCGATCCTCAAGCCTGGGCGAAGATCCGTGCGTACCGCCACAAGCAGGTGGGCAACATCATCGAGCAGGTCCGCGCGACCGTGAAGCGAGCCAACCCCGACGCGACGATCATGGCCTGCCTGATCTCCGAACTCGATATGGCCCGTGACGACTACGGCCAGAATTGGGCGGTGTCCTCCAGGTGGATCGATTACGCTTCGCCGATGAATTACGATGACCGTTCGCTTGATACCGATATGCTCGCGGACCAGCTGGCGGTCTGCCGGCAGAACAACACGGTTTACATCCCGGCGATCGGGGGGATGCCCGAGCTGCACCGCAAGTGGACGATCTCAGAGTGGGCCGACCGCGTGGCGATCCAGCGGAGAGCGGGCGCCGACGGGATCATCATCTACCGCATCGGCGAGTTCGACACGGCGGTTGCGGCGTTTTTCGGGAAGGGCCCGTTCTATTCGGCGGCGGCTTTCCCCGAACCGTTAAAATGATATGTGAGACATGTGCCGTGTCGGCGGCGTTGGGCAGGGTGAACGTATGAACGTAGCCGTGGTTGACTGGGTGGTCCTCGGCGTGTTGTTCCTTGCGCTGCTGGCCATGGCAATCTGGATCAACACCAAGTGCCGCAGCGTCGCGGACTACCTCGTGTCGGGCCGGAAGGTCCGGATCTGGCTGGGCATGGGTGCGGGGATCGCCGGGGAGATCGGCCTGATTTCGATCGCCGGGATGTGCGAGCAGGGCTACATGCGCGGCTTCGGCTTCGTCCTGATAGCGATCCTGTCGATGCTGATCATGACGCCGCTGTTCGGCGTGTTCGGCTTCGGGATCGAGCGGTTCCGCGCGTCCAAAGCCATGAGCGTCCCGCAATACATCGAGATGCGCTATGACAAGCGGCTGCGCATCCTGTCCGGCTTCTTTAATTCGTTCGCCGGCGTGCTCCAGATGTGCATCTTCCCGATCGTGGGCGCGGGCTTTGTCCGTGTCCTGATCGGCGCGCCCGAGGTCGCGTTCAGGCTCGGTGAGCTTGGCGTAAAAAGCGACTGGATCATCATGGGCGTCCTGCTGAGCTGCGCCTGCATCTTCACCTTCCTGGGCGGGTATATCACGCTCATCGTGACCAACTTTTTCCAGATGATCATCATCATGGGCACGTTCTACTGGCTGGGCTACAACCTGATCAGCCAAATCGGTGTGCAGGAGCTGTGGTCATCCCTGGAGCGGCAGCACGGGTTGTCCGCGGTTTATCCGTTCGCCGGCGCGGAAGGGGGATACAGCATCGTGTGGTTCCTCTGGATGATCATCATGAGCATCCTGCTGCAATTCTCATACGGGCCTTACCTGCAAAAATACGCATCGATGGACCGCCCGAAGACGGCATCGCTGTCCTACCTGGTGGGATCGTTATTCGGCAACGGGCGGACATTCGTGATTATGGCGCTGGGCGTGGCGGCGCTGGCGATGATGGGCCCCGATCGGCCGGACGGGCTTGAAGTAACCGCGACTTCCTGGGGGTCGATGGCGACGCCGTATTTCCTGGCCGATCACGTCGGGCCGATCATGATGGGTGTCCTGCTGGCGAGCCTGCTGTTCTCGGATATCTCCACGACCGACCAGTACATCCTCAGCTGGTCGACCTCGATCGTGAACGACTGCATCTGCCCGT
This sequence comes from Phycisphaerales bacterium, assembly GCA_041402025.1. Classification (GTDB taxonomy): domain Bacteria; phylum Planctomycetota; class Phycisphaerae; order Phycisphaerales; family Phycisphaeraceae; genus JAJRRS01. Next base: position 3,017 of record JAWKTA010000074.1, read on the forward strand.
TCAAGAAGACGCCGTTCTCCCCGCGCGCCCACATCATGGCGGTGCGGATCACGATCATCGTGTTGTGCATCCTGTTCTTCCTCTTCGGGTTGATCTATTCGCCGACGATGCCGATCTGGGAGTTTTTGTGGAGCTGCGCGACCGTAATCTGTGGCACGGGGATCGCGATGCTGTTCGGGATGTATTGGAAACGTGCCTCGACGGCCGGGGCCTACGCCGCGGTGCTGGCGTGCCTGGTCCTCCCGGTGAGCGACCTGGTGGCGCGGCAGGTCTGGCAGGCCCGTGGGCACGAGCCCAAGGACTATTACTGGGCGCCTGAAACCGGCGCGTTTACGACATTCATGATCGCGATTTTCTTTCTGGTCGTGATCTCGTTATTGTCTAACCGGCCCACAAAGTACTGGGACCTCGGCCAGACGGTCCGGGACATGAACAGGGGGGCGGCGTTATGAGTGCATTGGTCATCCAGTTCGATCCGGCGCTTGGCTTCTGGTCACCGTTCGTGTACTGGTTCGTAGCGATCAACGCGATACTGTGCGGGTTGTTTACGATCGTGGTGATCGTGGGGGGCGTTTTTGATCTGCGTTTTCTTTTCAAGGCCCTGAACGAACAGGACGGCGACGAGACGGATGACGGCCGGGTGATATCGGGCGGGTCCGGTGCGGCGGAGAATCAAGGCGTATGAACCGGACCGTGCTTGCCCTACTCGCCCACCCCGATGACGCGGAGTTCTTGTGTGCCGGGACGCTGATCCGGCTGGCGGACGCCGGCTGGGACGTGCATATTGCGACCAGCGTGATGGGCGATTGCGGCTCGGCGACACTTAAGAACGACGAGATCGCCGCGATCCGCCACAAAGAGGGGGCCGCCGCGGCCAAGCTGATCGGCGCGACCTACCACTGCCTGAAGGAAAAGGATGTCCACCTGGTCTTCGACCGTGAGAGCAACCGTAAGGCGATCGACCTGTTCCGGCAGGTAGCGCCCTCGCTGGTCATCACGCACCCCCGCCTGGATTACATGCTCGACCACGAGCAGACGCACCTGCTCGCGCGCAGCGCCGCGTTCGCTTACCCGATCCCCAACGCCTCCACGCTGCCGCTGAAGCCCGGCTCAACGATCCCGCACCTTTATTACTGCGACCCGATCGAGGGCATCGACCACGCAGGCGAGCGGGTAAAACCCACCACACTGATTGACGTCACCGACCAGATGGACCGCAAGCGCGAGATGCTCGCCTGCCACGCGAGCCAGCGCGAGTGGCTGCGTTCACATCATGGGATGGATGAATACATCGAGGCGATGAAACGGCACAGCGCCGCCCGGGGTGAAGATGCGGGTACGCAGTACGCCGAGGCGTTTGTTCAGCACCGTGGCCACGCTTTCCCACGCAACGACCTGCTCGCCGAGTTGTTTGGCGGCGGGCTCTTTTGAAGCTTGATGCACTTGACAGGAAATACCGATGCCCAGACCGATCAGTAAAGTCGCCCCCGGCTGGTGGGATTACACCACGCTCGACGAATCCATCCTCAAGGACGCCGCTAAGCTCAGCGCGGACGACCTGCTTCAGTTGTCGCGCGACGGTTTCAAGGTGCGCATTTACGATACACTTCAGGAGTTTTATTGTGCCGAAGCGCTTGAGTACATCGATGCCTGGCGTCAGGCCACACCCGACAACCCGGCCGGGATCTGCGGCCCGATCGGACCGACCGAACAGTTGCCGCTGGTGGCCCAGATCGTCAACGCGACCGGCCTGAAACTGCACGATGCGCACTTCTGGGGCATGGACGAGTGGATCGAGGACGGCAAGCCGGTCCCGACCACGCACCCGCTGTCGTTCGCCAAGGCCGACATGGAGATGTGCTTTAATCGCATTGATAAAGACCTCTTGATGCCGGCATCGAATATCCATTTCCCGACCGACCTCGACGCGTACTCAAAGAGCTACGACCAGGTCCGCTGTGTGCTGATGCAGGGCGGGCAGGGCGAGGTCAAGCACTGGGCGTTCAACGACCCGCCCAAGCGCGAGGGCAAGTACGCCGATGCGCCGCCTCCGCCGGAGGAATACCGCAAGCTCGCCACACGCATCACCGACCTGCACCCGATGACGGTGATCCAGAACGCCCGCACGTCCGGCGGCGGCTACGTCCCGCAGGTGCCGACCTGCGCCGCGACGGTCGGGCCCGTCGAGACCTGGAAGGCCGAGCGTGTGAGCATCTGGCACCCCGGCCACCACGACAACCCCTTCGGCATGCGCTTAAGCGCGCTGATGATCGCCAAACGCATCCCCGATGCATCGGTCCCGATGTCGCTGCTGGCGGACCACGGCGACGTCACCTTCAGCTACTACCGCCACGGGATCGGCGTGGTGGATACCGAGATGCACTGAAAGGACGGCGACCCGGTTGGTGTAGCCGCGCACGTGTAACCCATGACCCAACGTCGCTACCCGTTGCTGGTTGTCACGTGCCTGACCGAGTTCGCGGCCTTGCTCGTGATTTTTGTGGTTGGCCGGTCCCTCGCCGAGCACCGCGTGTCGTTGATGTGGATGGGGATGATTGGCGCGGCGTTTGGCTTGTCCAGCTCGGTCAGCAGCCTCTATTTCGGCTGGCTGTCCGATCGGATGAGCCGTCGGCGGGGCGTGATGCTGGGATTATCCATGGCGTTGGCGGGTGTCGGCCTGGCCATCACCGGTCTGGGGAGCCTGACCATTACATGTATCAGCTACGTCGTCGTGGGTACGGCGCTGGGCGCGACCTATCCCGTGTTGTCATCCTGGCTCACGGCCGGGCACAACCAGGGCGTTAGTATCCGGATGCTGCTGCGGACCCTGATGGGGTTCAGCATCGCCTGGAACGCCGGGCTGATCGGGGCGCAGCTCTCCGGCGGTTGGCTGTTCAGGTATGTCTCTCCCGCCTCGCCGTTATATCTGGCGGTGGCGCTGCTGTTGGTCAATCTTATACTCGTCCTTTCGATGCCGGAGTATGTCTCCTCGGATCGCGATCCCCGCGCGGCTCATGATGTGGGCAACGGTGACCGCCAACAAGCCTCGACGATTTTTTCGCAGCTGAGCTGGATCGCGAATATCGGCGGCACCTTTTCCATGGCGATGATCCTGCACCTCTTGCCGGCGTTGATGGTCGAACTGGGCGTCGGTGCGGATCAGCAGGGGATGCTTCTGGCTTACAACCGGGTGATCGTGATCGGGGCATACTGCCTGCTGTTCCTGACACGTTTCTGGCACTACCGGCTGTCCACCGCGATCGTTGCACAGGCCTGCGGTGTCGCTGGGCTGGTAATGCTGGGTTTGGCGCAGGGCCGAACGGCGCTACTGCTGGGGCTGACCGGTGTCGCGCTGCTGGTGGGGTACAACTACTTCGCGAGCCTGTATTACAGCTCGACGCGCGGCAGCGACGAGGCCCGCGGCGCGGCCATGGGGCTGCATGAGGCGTCGCTCGCCGCCGGGATGACCGGCGGCTCGGCGCTGGGCGGTGTGCTCGGGACCTACGCGGGCGCCGGGTCGCCTTACCTGCTCGCCGCCGTCGTGGTGGTGCTGCTGGGCGCCGTGCAGGGGAGCTTCTGGCTGGGCCACCGCAGGCGGCTGGGGGCCGACGGGCTGGATCGGCTGGCGAGCAGCCGGGTCTGTGCATGAGCCGTGCGTGCGGGAATATCAGATGGGGCATCGGCTTTGTGCGTGTAGAAAATCAGGTGGAACCGTTATGCCGCTAACAAGCCCGTGGCGATGTGCGCTGGAACTCGACAGCACCGAGCGTGTGGTATCGGGTGGCTATACGGAACTTTGTGATGCACTTCGACGCGGTGCTGACCTGCGCATTTATACCGAATTCACCTTCGAGGAACACATCGCGCCCGACACGGGTATGCTGAACGATCCCGAGCACGACGGGCTGATACGCGAGACGATCGACTTCCGCCAGACTTTTCTCGTGGACGACCGCCACGGTGCGGGGGTCACCACGACGCGACAGCCGATGAACCCTGTGCTGGGGTTCAACGGGCCCGATCCGAGGCTGTCATTGTTCCTCTACAATATGACCGGACATCAGGCGTGCGCGACGGTTCCACTGGCTGCACCGTCACAAGCGGTGGCACCACCGGGGCGATGTGAGGCGGTCCCGACCCCGCCCGAAATGCCGAAGATGAGCGCGACCGAAGCGTTTGATGTCGGCAGCGCCTGCCCGTCACGTAACTTCATCTACCACATGGGTGTTTACCGCTTCTGGGTCAGGGACGACTGGACGGAAGTGTTGAGCCACGACGCGCGCGGCGGTGTCTTGCGCGGTTCGTTCGAACAGCTTGCCTAGGCGCAGCGAAGCGGCCGGGAGATCAAGGTGGGTGTGAGGGGTCTTTGTGTGGACACGGGCGAAGGGCCGGATATCGAGGTGTTTTCGCTGCTCGGGTCGGGTTTCACCCACACCGCTAAGAGGCTGTACGAATCGCAGACACACCCTCTGGTGCGGGTCCGGCCAAGTGTCCCGCTGGGGTACGAGTCGGGCGATTGGGATGTCAGTTGGCTGATCGTGCGGACCGACGGCACGGCCAGCGGCCGCAGCCTGGACCCGCACACGCTTAAGTTCCATGACTGGCGGGGGCGCTTCGCCTGCCGTTGGTTCGTGCGCTGAAACCGGGGTCTTACGCATCCAAGCTGTAGAGCGTGGTTGTGGCTTTGGTGTGAACGATGTTTGAGTAGTGCAGGGTCCGGCCATCGCTGCCGACCGGTGTGGCGGAACGCACCGCGAACTCGGCCCTGTCCAGATCGGTGTACATGATGTAGGCCATCTCGATCCCCTCAATCCCCGTAGCGACTTGCCCGGCCGGTCCGGCGAAAAGCACCGGGCCGACATCGATCTGGACCCGTCGCCTGTCAGGCCGGAAATTCATATACGGGATCGGGTATTCGAGGACGCAACACGTGCCCAGACCTGGGTTTTCGATGACGGTTTGTGCGATCAGCGGTTTCAAGCTTTCGGTGGCTATGATCATTTCTTCGATCGTGCTCAGGGGCGTGGCCCGGGCCTGCCTGATTTTGAATCGCAGTTCGGTCCAGACCGCGGTCCGGCCGTCAAACAGTTTCGCCGCTTCGTCCGGCCTGGCGATGATCACCACGTCGTCGCGGTGGTCCGCGAAGTGTTTCTGGAGCTTGTAGCGTTCTTTGCCGAACGTGATGCACACCTCGGCGGTGGGAACCTGTGCGATCCCGCCGTCCAGGTACATGTGCTCACCGATGCAGGCCTTGCCTAAGTAGAAGGTGTCAGACGCGCCCGATGCGTCATCGATCAATGTGCAACGCGCCAGCGCCTGGGTGCGGCAGGTGTTGCAGGGCTTACCGTCGATGGCGGAACTGTTGATGATGTAGCTGTTGCGGTAGTCGGTCATCTGCGTCATGGGCCGTGTATCTCCGCGGTGCTCGGCGGGGCTGCAAAGACCGAGTTAATTGACGAACGCAGGCTTGCAATCCGAAATGCACGCAGTTAGTTTATGTAATAAATATACGTGCGGCAAGCCGTGGTCAATCGGCGGGCGGGGCTTGCGACGCGGTTGATTTTCCGTATAGCCCCCACCTGTCCGGCTCGATTTCACCGCATCACGGACCCATCAAAACAAGAGGGAAGCATGAAATCTTTGATCGCGAGCTTGGTGTGTGTCCTGGTTATTGTGTCGTGCCCGGCGGCGTTGGTCGCCCAAGGCTGGGACTTCAAGGGCCCGTTCGGGGTGGCGGTGAACAGCCGGGATATCGTCTACGTCGCAGAGATCGGCAACAAGCGCGTGTCCAAGTTCACCACGGATGGTAAGTGGCTCGGCGTGATCGATCACATCGAGGGTTATGGTGCGCTGGCCGGCCCGTTCGACGTCTGCATCGGGCCGAACGATTCGATCTACATCACCGATACCCTCGGCCACCACGTCCTTGTGCTGGACGCCCAGGAGAACCTGCGTTTCGTGCTCGGCACGCCGGACAAAGGCGCCGGGCCCGGCCAGTTCGCCGAGCCGCACTTCGTCACCGTGAATCAAGGGGGAGAAATATTTGTAGCGGACACATTCAACGCGCGTATCCAGAAGTTCACACCCGATGGCGAATGGATTAAGGCCTGGGGCGCGGTCGGCGAGGGGCCGGGCCAGTTCCTGATCAAGGGCTACCTGGCGCGGATCGACGTGGACAACCGGGGCTTTCTATATGTCCGGGAATTCGACGGCGGGCGCATCCAGAAATACACCGAGGGCGGCGAATACGTCGCCACCTTCAGCCGGCGGGGCGGTGGCGATGGGGAACTGGACGAGGGGTACGGCCTTGCGGTAATCGATGGCAAGCTATTCTGCCCCGACACGTTTGCCAGCCGGGTGCAGGTTTTCTCGCTGGACGGTGAGTTGCTGGACATCTGGGCGCCCGGGGAGGGCAATGATGGCGAGCATTTCAACCACCCGGTGGGCATCGCGGCGACCGCGTCGGGGGACCTGAGCGTCACCGACTGGAAAAACAACCGGGTTTTGAGGCTCAATCCGCGCGGCGAGTTCCTCGATACCTGGGGCGTGTCGATGGAATCCGTGCTGGCGTGGCGGGCCCCCGAGTGGGTCGCACGCCCATCGGGCCGGCCGATCGAGTTGGCGGTGTACGCGGGGATTGATGATAACACCCTTGAAGCCGCGCACCGGGCCGGCGTGGACGTGATCTATCCCTCATTGAACGACCAGTACACCGATTGGGACATACGGGCACAGGTCGAGAAAGCCGGGGCGCTGGGTATCCAGATCCATCCCTCAATCGCCTGCCTGATTTTCGGGCAAGGGCAGAACGGCAACAGCGGGGTATTCAAAGAAAGCCCCGAGCTTTGTATGTGGAAGAAGGGCGCGACCGAGCCCATGGCCACGATCCTGTCGTGGTCGCACCCGGGGGCCCGGGCGTATCGGGTCGGACGCATCGCCGACCGCACGCGGGCCAACGGGCTTGACGGCGTCATGCTTGACTACATCCGGTACCTGGGCACGGACTACGGCTACGACCCGCTGGCGGTGCAGGGCTTTTTTGAGAAGTTCAAAGTCAACCCGCTGGCGCTGCCGCAGGATGACCCACGCTGGATGCAGTACCGCGCCGACTTCGTCACCGATTTCATTGCCGAGCTGCGCCACGAATTGGCGACGACGGTGCCCGATCGCCACATCGAGGTCTCGGTCTATCTATCCGGTGACGATCCGGCCCCCGACGCCTACCTCAAGCAGTCGTTGCAGGACTGGCGGGCTTGGGCCTCGATGGGGATCGTCGACACGCTGAACGTCGCCTGGTACACGCGTGACATGGACCAGATCTACACCGCGGTCCGCCGGGTCCGAGAGGCCGTGCCTGACCGGGTCCGGATTAACAGCTTCATCGCATGCTATGGCGGAAACCTCAATACCCCCGAATTGCTACGCAAGGGTTTTGAGGCCTCGATCGCCGGCGGCGCGGACCGGGTCACCGTGTACCGCGGCGACACGATCCGGGAGTTGGACCTGTGGGGGGCGATCGAAGAGATCGGCCGGGACGTCAAGGCCCCGGCCTACCCGCCGGAACACCTGCGGTAGCGGGACAATCTATAGTTCACCCCCGCCCCCCCCCAATCAGGCCCAACAATGGGCCTTTTTTGTTTATTGGAGCCTATAAATGTCTTGACATCGGAGGGCGAAGGGAGTAATTTTATGTCATGAACAATGGAATTACAGGAATTCCGGATACCGGAGAGCCCGCCACGCTCGGGGATCAGGCCTTCGATCGGATGCGCCAGATGATCATCGAGGGCGACCTGCCGCCCGGGAAGTGGCTGCGTAAACGGCAGATCTCCAGCCTGCTCAATATGAGCTTCACACCCGTCATCGAGGCGATGTGCCGCCTCTAGTACGACGGGCTGGTGGAGATCAACCCACGATGGGGGGCACGCGTGAAAACATGGACGGTGTCGGAGATCGCCCAGCTCGCCGATATGCGGGTCGCGCTGGAGGGCACGGTCGCCCGGCGGGCCGCGGAAACGCTTGACAGCGATCAGATCGCTTCGCTGCGCGTCATCGCGGTTGCGACCGATGAGATGGACGTCAAGTTTGAGAGCCCGGTCGATTCGGCCCACGTCGAGAACGGCAGTATTTTTCAGTACGACCTTCACTTCCACCGTGCCTTGGCGCGGGAGACCGGGCTGATGCTCATCGCCCGTGAGATCAACCGGTTGCGTGTGCTCCAGGCCACCTGCCGTCTGATGGTCCGACCTGCGTTACCCACGGCCGTCAGCCACCAGCAGATCCTCGACGCGATCGAGACGCACGACGGCGATGTGGCCGAGCAGGCGATGCGCCTCCATATCAAGTCCAACACCGACCACTACCTGCCGAAATTGCGGGAGCGATTCGGAGACGGCCCGGTGGTCTGGAACGACGCGAAACGCGGCAACACGGACGCGGATGTTCAGGAAGACAATAGTTCGGATTAGTCAGCTTGTGGCTTGTCGTCTCGGCGTCACACGGTAGTTGAATGGGTTTTATGGGTGCCACATTACGAGTGGTCGCCAATCGGGTGGCGTTTTGAAACGGTAATGAGTCGGATCAACCAAAAGAGGAGAGACCGGAATGTTAACGATGAACAAGTGGGGCAAACGGATCGGCATGGCTGCTCTGGCGGCGGGCTTGGTGTGTTCGACACAACATACGGACGCTGCCGTGTTGCTTGAGTTTGATGCCGCCGCGGCGGGGGCGGGCGTCGGCCCGGACAGCTTGGGCTGGACGAAATACGGCACGGCGATGGTGAATAACGGCGCGTTCCTGCTCCAGGACAACACGTCCAACGACCCCGACACGGAATCGGGCGAGTACCTATCGCCGAGCCTGCCCGCCGGCACCATGGACAGGACGACTGGCGAGTACGGCGTCGAGTTCCGCGTACGCCCCTTGTCGGATGTGCCGTTCTTCGGCTTCTCGCATTATGCGAACCTGTACGTGTTCTGGAGCGACAACGAGTTCGCATTCAACGTGACGATCGACCTGGACACCGATGATGCGGGCCCGGGTACGACCGGTGGGATCAAGTACGGCCAGAACAGCCTCGCCGACGCGGTCACCGGGATCGACTGGTCGGCCCCGCACGACATCTTCATCGGCTACGACTCCGGCCTGGAACTGTTCAACTTCTATGTCGATGGCACGAGCGCGGGCTCGGTGGGATACGGGAGCATGGCCCGTGTGGGCGGCTTCCCGTTTGCGCAAAATGCGGTTGACTTCGGCGACGGCACCACCGGGCAGGGGCTGGACGTCTCGGCCGAGTGGTACTTCGTCCGGATCCACGATGTCAATTCACCTATCACGCCCACACTCACCGGCGACCTTGACGGCGACGGCTTCGTCGGGATCGCGGACCTGAACCTCGTGCTGGGCAACTGGAACCAGAACGTCGCGGCGGGCGACCCGTTGGTGGGGGACCCTAGCGGCGATGGTTTCGTCGGGATCGAAGACCTGAACACGGTGCTTGGCAACTGGAACGCCGGCACGCCGCCGGCTGGCGGCGCGGCGGTCCCCGAACCGGCGACGTTGGCCCTGCTTGGTCTTGGCGCGTTAACCACGATACGTCGGCGTTAAAAAACGGTGCCCCGGTGTGCGGGGCCTTGGTATTGCATTTAATCAAGATGTGCATTCGCACGTCCTAACAGCGAGAGGAGAAAAGTGATGAGGGAAACAGGTTTGTTGAGAGTCAGAATGTTGGTGCCGGTGCTGGCCGCCGCGCTGGGCATCGGGATGCAGGCGGACGCCGCGGTGCTGGTCGGTTTCGACGCCGCTGCGGCCGGTGCGGGGGTAACGCCGGCCGGCCAGGGTTGGACACAGTACGGGACACCGATGGTGAATAACGGGTCATTCCTGCTCCAGGACAACACCGGCGACGACCCGGCAACCTCCAGCGGCGAGTACCTCTCGCCGACCGTTGCCGCGGGCACGATGTCGCTGACCTCGGGCCAGTACGGCATCGAGTTCCGCGCACGGCCGCTGACGGACGTGCCCTTCCTGGGCGCATCGCACTACGCCAACGCTTATGTCTGGTGGGCCGATGATTCCTTTGCCTACAACATCACGATCGACAAGGACACCGACGACGCCGGCCCGGGCACGACCGGCGGGATCAAGTACGGGCAGAACAGCTTGTCCGACGCGGTCCTGGGCATCGACTGGTCCGTGCCGCACACGATCTTCATCGGGTACACCGGCACGGCGCCGTTCGGGTCGTTCGACTTCTATGTGGATGGCGTGTTCGCCAACACTGTTTCGGCCGGGAGCATCGCCCGCACGGGCAGCTTCGCCCGTGACGCGGTCGACTTCGGTGACGGCACGACCGGCCAGGGCCTGGACGTGGCGGTCGAGTGGTACTTCGTGAATATCCATGACACGGCGGTGCCCGAGCCCACGAGCCTGGCGCTACTGGGCCTGGGCGGCGCGGCGGCCCTGGGGCGGCGTCGTGCCTAATGTTTGGTTGTACCGGCCCGGCAGACGGGTCGAGCCTTGAACACTTGCATCGGCCCGCGTAATGGCGAGCCGGTGTATTACGAAACGAAAGGAATCTCTATGCATCGTCGTAAGGCATTCACGCTCATCGAATTGCTGGTGGTCATCTCCATCATCGCACTGCTCGTGGGCATCCTGCTCCCGGCGCTCGGCGCGGCGCGCAGGAGTGCGCAGGGCGTCGCCTGCCTGAGCAACATCAAGCAGTTCGGCGTGGCATTGGGCGTCCATGTAGCTGAGAATGACGGCGAACTGCCGACGTTCGTGGCGAACTCGGACCCGCTGCTACAGTCGCAGTGGGCGATCGACTTTGCGGCGTCCATGGGGGTCGACTGGGAGTCCGAGGTAGAAGCTATCAAAGCACGCCAGAACGGCACCACCGGGCCGGCGGGGTTTGACGGTTGGAAGTGCCCCGCGGACACCGACGATCAGCCATTCGTCTACGGCCCGAATTACCCGAATCTTGTTGCTTACGAATCCAACCCGGGTATGTACGGCCCGACCAAACGTAAGCCCCTCAAGATCGAACAGGTCCGCGAAGCCAGCAGCATTATGATCTTCTCTGAACAGAGCGAAGCGACCGAGACCTCGATCTGGACACCGTTCGGCGCTGGGAAGCTGTCCGGCGGTGAGTGGCCTTTCGATACCGATTTCGACGGCGACGGGATCAAGGATTCCAACGGCTCGATCCTGTCAACACTCAAGAGTAAGTACGGTACGGACAACCCCTACAACAATCTCGGTCCCCGGCACGGCGGGCAGGGTATCAACGGTAGCGTTAACAATACGTTCGTGGACGGCCACGGTGATTCACGAACGATGAAACAAATGATCGACAACGAAGACGACGTCTGGGGCTCGAAGATCGACGTGCCACCGCCCCTGAAGCCTTTCGATTAAACACCTGGATTTCATGTATCTCCGTCGCTGGCTTTACTGAGACATCATGCCATCTTTATCCATCAACATTTGCTGTGTGTCTGCTGTGGTCTGGTTATTCGTCGCGGCTTCCGGCCTCATGGCCGAACCCGTGTCCGATGTCCGTAAAGCGGGCTACGACCTGCGAACCACGCCGCACCAAGGTGTCGGTGCGTTTCGTATGGAACACGACCCCGACCGGCCGGTGCTCGCGTACTACGGCGGGATCGGGCTTCAGCTCGACGAGGACGGCGAGTGGACGGATTACGGCATCGCCTCGAAAGAGGCGGTGGATTACCTGATCAAGCGTTGTGCCGACAACGGCATGAAACGGATATGCGCCAATATCATGTTCCAGTGGACACCCTCGAAACTGCTGGGTCCGATCCCGATCAAGCCGGTGCCGGATGACGCCGAATCGCTCTATGGCTACGCGATCGAGCAGGCGCACGAGCACAACATCGAGGTCTACATCGACATCCCCGTCTTCGGCCGACGGACACGCGACACCGCGTTCGCCGAGGCGAATCCCGATATCTATACGAAGTCTTTCACCGGCGAAGTGCGCGAAGAGTTTTTCTCGAAGTGCTGATGGACCTTTGTTAACAACTACGACATCGACGGCGTGATGCTTGACTACTGCCGTTATCCGGAAAAATTCGCACAGCAGGAAGACCAAATTCGGTTCCTATGGTTACGACGCGCCGTTGATCCACGCGTGCAAGACGATCTACGGCTTCGACCCGCGCGAAAGGAAACCGATCGGCTCGCCGCGGCAGGAGATTTTTAACCAGATGCGGATCGACACGGTGACCTCATTCGTGCGTGAGTTCCGCCGAAGGCCAGTCGAAAGCGAGCGGGCGGGACATCCGCATCGGCGGGTTCGGCGATACCAACCCGACCAACGAGGCGCCGGATGTGCGGCCGCAGTGTCCCCGCCTGGGCCCGTGCCGGGATTGATCGAAGATTATTTTCTGGCGACCTATACGGAGGAGAAGCCGGACGAGATGCCCGCCGCGGTCGCCGAGGCACGCCGTCTCGCCGGGCCCGATGTCAAGCTGTTGTCGGCCCTGTCCCCGTTCAACCGGTTCCTCACGAGCAACGAGCAGATGGTCGATGCGGCCAAAGCACAGCTCGCCGGTGACGCCGACGGGTTATGGATTTACGTTCGGATTACCTGGAAGAGCTGGACCTGTGGCAGGGCGCGCAGGCGGCCGCGGCTTTGACGCAGCGTTGATGATGTATTTGGCGCACGAGCCACCCTGGTATCGTTGGGAGATAGACTTTATGCGTACGTTTGTTTTGTATGTTACAACGCTGATGGTGTTGGTGCTGTGTGGTGGAGTACATGCGGACCAGCCCAGGCAGACCACGGCCGTCGACATCTTTGTCGGTGGTGTGGGCTACCCCAATTACCGCATCCCGACCCTCGCCACGGCGGCTCGATGGGACCCTCATCGCAATCGTCGAAGGACGCACGGGCGATGATGCGGGTTTCGGCGGTGACACGACCTGGTTATGAAGCGCAGCTTCGACAACGGCGCAACGTGGTCCGCCATGTCCGTGATCGAATCGCCACGGGCTTTGTATGACGAGAAGATCTCCAACCCCGCGACCGTCGTCGATCAGACCAACGGCCGGGTGTGGGTGCTCTACAACCGCTTCGAGGGCGACCTGGGCACGACAGATTCGTTGCCCGGCACAACCAACAACACCGCTTGGGCGCGGTACAGCGACGACAGCGGGGCGAGCTGGTCCACCGCGATCGACATCACAACGGCGGTCAAGGATTACAACAACTGGAACACCGTCGCGTTCGGTCCGGGCAGCGGCATCCAGGCGTCGGATGGCCGGCTGATTGTGCCCTCCGCCCGGTGGCAGGCCGGGCAGGGCTGGAGTTCTTACGCGGTATACAGCGACAACAACGGCGCGACCTGGCAGCGTGGGGCGCTTTCGTCCGGCAGTAACCTCAGTAACGAGAACAGCATCGTGCAACTGGCCAACGGGCAGATCATGATGGACGGTCGGCAAAACGCGGCCGGGGACGGCTCCCGCGTCAAGTACCTCAGTAACAACGGCGGGGCGACCTGGCTCGCGCCGCCGATGCCGGGGCAATATGCGCCTTCGGTCCATGCCGCGCTGGCACGCTACACGCTTCAATCCGCAGGCGATGATATAAACCGCCTGCTATGGACCGGACCGCGCGGGCCCGACCGCTACGACCTGGTCGTCCGGACCAGCTACAACGAGGGAAGTTCGTTCACCAACGAAAGGCTACTGTTCGACGGCTACTCCGGTTACTCGGACACCACATTACTTGACGGCGGCGGTGTTGGGTTATTGTTTGAAACCAATCAGGCCCGGTCGATTACCTACACGTCCATCAATCACGCATTCATCGAGCCCCCTGATGGGCTCCTGGCCTATGATGATTTCCGTTATGCGTCGGCGAATATCCTAGGCAGTAAGAACGGCGGGTACGGGTTCTCAGGGGGTTGGGCCGGGAACGCGGGGCTTAGCGGCGTCGCCAACCCGATCATCGAGGCCAGCGACCTGCACTACACCAACTTCCCCTTTGTCACCGAGGGCAACCGCCGGCCGGTGTTCTTCAACTTTGCCGGCGGGTCCATGTCCCGCGCCCTCGCGACACCGCTGGACCTGGGCGCGGATGAGACCTACTACTTCACGCTGCTCATCCGGCAGGACAACACGGGCACCGATGAGGAAAACTCGGCCGAACAATTCGAGGTCTCGTTCCTCAACGGAACCAACAAGGTCACTAACTTCGGCGTGCAGGGTGATGAGTCCTTCTATGTCGAGAACGCAAGTACGCGCATTGCCACGGCCGCTGATTCGCTGACCAAGGGCACGGTCTACTACCTGGTCGGCAAGATCGAAGCGTCTGCAAGCTCCTTCGATCAGATATTCCTGTCGGCGTTCCAGTCGGGCGAACCGATCCCAGCTACGGATGCTGGTATGGCCTGGGCCCTCACCGGCACGACCGCGATGAGCAGCAGCTCGCTGCTGGACCGCCTGATGATCACTTCAGGCAACATGGCGACCTGGGTGCTCGACGAGTTGCGTATCGGCACGAGCTTCACCGATGTGGTCAGCAACGCTACAGCTGTATTAATTGGTGACCTGGACGGCGACGGGTTTGTCGGAATCGCCGACCTGAATATCGTGCTGAGCGAGTGGAATCAGGAAGTGCCGCCCGGCAACCCGCTGGCGGATCCAAGCGGCGACGGCTTCGTCGGGATCGAAGACCTCAATCTCGTGCTTGGGAACTGGAACGCGGGCACGCCGCCGGCAGCCGGCGCTAATATCCCCGAGCCGGCTTCATGTCTGTTCATGGCATCCAGCGTTATCTTTGGTTTACAGACCCGTCGGCGTGGCAGGCGGTAGGACAAGCATGTTCAACGATCAACTATCCCAGTTGCCCGTGCGTTGCCTGACCTCGTATCTCAGCGCGGACGGCCAGCCGCCCAGCGGGGTCGATGACAGCGTCGATGACGGGCCGGCGATACAGGCCGCGATCGCCGAGGGGCCCGGAGTCATCCGCATACCCCCGGGCTATTACCGTTGGAGCGAGGTCCGTATCCCGGCGGGTGTCATACTCATCGGCGCCGGAGACGCGACCGTCGTGCGGGCCTGCAACGATCAACACCCGATCTTCGATCAGTCGGGTGTTGGCAACTGGTCGATCCGGGATCTTGTCCTTGATGGTGAAGCGCCCGAGCCCTGGCGGCAGCGGCGCGACCTGGGGCGTGTCGGGCTGAGTATCCGTGACGCCTGGGCGTTTACCGTGGCCGGTCTGACGATCCGCGATTTCAGCGGATGTGCGGTGCATATATCGCAAACCCGCATGGACGCCGCGGCCTTCTGCCACGGCGGCTTGATCAGCAGACTGACGGCTATCGGTAATGCAGCGGGCGTGTGTTTCGATGAGCGCGGCGAGTACGTCACGCTCACGGATAGCCACATCATGCGCAACACCACCGGTTGCATCATCCACGCCGGGAACACCAAGATCACCCAGTGCAACATCGGCAGCAATATCGTCGGGATCGTGATCGAGGATAAACAGAACGGTTCGCACGGTGTGATCGGCAACTGTCTGATCAATCACAAC
Source organism: Phycisphaerales bacterium (assembly GCA_041402025.1). Taxonomy (GTDB): domain Bacteria; phylum Planctomycetota; class Phycisphaerae; order Phycisphaerales; family Phycisphaeraceae; genus JAJRRS01. The sequence continues at coordinate 18,585 of JAWKTA010000074.1, forward strand.
GAACAATACGCCCTGGATTGCAGCGGCGTGGTCTACGGCATGATCATCAACGCTTGCGGCATTTTCTACGGCGGCATCCGGCTGCGGGATTGTGTGGGCGTGCAGATCGCAAACTGCCAGGTGTCGTGCCCGGTCACAATCACGGGTGAGCACGCCAACGCCTTTGTTGACAATATGCTGATAGAGGAGGGATATCGATTCGAGTTCTCGGATTCGAGCCTGGTCAGGGGCAATTTCACGGCGTCGGGTGATTGGGCTTTGAATCGTATGGCGGGTGCGTCCAGGATTGACGTGTAAACTACGGGGTTAGGCGGTATATGAATTTCAGAATACAATCGATCCTGCGCGCTTATAGCAGAGGTCTCATGTTGTTGGCATCATTGCTGGCAAGCATGCCCTGTCTCGCGGAGCAATACCCGAACTACGCTGTCGATCCCGTCGTGGTTGAGTATGATGTCGACCCGTCCTGGCCCGATCGCCCCGATTCGGTTGCACCGTTCGGCTGGGTCTCCGGGATCGCGATCGATAAACAAGGCAATGTATGGGTTTTCAACAGAGGTGAGGACCCGGTCCAGGTCTACACCACAGACGGCGATTTTGTCCGTACATGGGGCAAGGGTGATTTCAGTGATCCGCACCAGATACGCATCGGGGCGGATGGCAACGTCTGGGTCTCGGACTTCGGCTTGAATATCATTCAGAAATACACGCCCGAGGGTGATCTGCTCCTGACGCTGGGCGTGCGTGGTGAGCGGGGCGATGATGAAACACATTTCAATATGCCGACGGACATGGCGGTCACACCCGCCGGCGACATTTTTGTGACCGACGGTTACGGGAATCGGCGCGTCGTGCATTTTGATAAGGAAGGTCGATTCGTCAAGGCCTGGGGCGCATACGGGACCGGCCCGGGGCAGTTCGTGCTGCCCCACGCGATTGTAGTGGACGCGAAAGGCCGACTATATGTCGCCGACCGCAACAGCGGCCGTATCATGGTGTTTAATCAGGACGGTGAGCAGCTCGCTGTCTGGTCGAACCTGATCATGCCTTGGGGCATGTCGATCAATGCCGACGGCGATCTGTGGGTTTGCGGCTCGTCGCCGCATTGGTGGGTGCGCGACGGCCAGG
>JAWKTA010000075.1:0-19691 GCA_041402025.1 Phycisphaerales bacterium
GTGGAGGGTTTTTGCTTTGCCGCCGGTGTAAGCCAGGACGCGCTGCCTCTCGCTGAGCCCGCACTTAGGCCCCGTTTTGCCGGCCTTGAGGAACCAGCCGCGTGCGGTGTCGTTGTCATGGGTGCCGGTGTAGGCGACGCTGCGCGTGGGGAAGTTGTGCGGCATGTGGTAGCTGTCGTCCTGCCCGAAGGCGAACTGGAGCACACGCATGCCGGGGAACGCAAACCGGTCACGCAGCGCCTCGGCCTCGGGGGTGAGTAAGCCCAAATCCTCGGCGATGATCGGGACGCTGCCGAGCTTGCGTTTCAGCACGGTGAACAAATCCGCGCCCGGGCCTTTGCGCCACTTGCCTCGCCTCGCGTCCCGGTCGCCGGCGGGGACTTCCCAGTACCGGCAGAAGCCCAGGAAGTGATCGATCCGCGCCGCGTCGAACTGCGTCAGGCAGTGGCGGAACCGGCGGACCCACCAGTCGTAGCCGGTGGCTTTGTGTTTGCGCCAGTCGTAGAGCGGGTGCTTCCAGAGCTGGCCGGTCTTGCTGAATGCATCGGGTGCCGCACCGGAGATGACCTTCGGCATGCCGGTGGTTTTGAGCAAAAAAAGTTCCGGGTGTGCCCAGACGTCGCAGCTGTCGTGGGCAACGAAGATCGGGATGTCGCCGATCAGGCCGACGCCTTTATCGTTGCAGTATTTTTTCAGCGCGGCCCACTGCTTATCGAACTGGTATTGGAGGAAGACGGCGTAAGCGATACGGTCGGCCAACTCCACACGGGCGCAATCCAGGTCGCGCTTACGGCGTTGGCGCATGCCCGGCGCCCACTGCCACCAGTCTCGGCCGTGGTGCGCATGACGCAAGGCGCTAAACAGCGACCAATCCTCCAGCCAGTCTTTGTGCTGATGGTGGAAGCGATCCATCGCATCGCGGGTGCGCTTCGGCCCTGCTATGAAACGCTCGAAGGCAATCCGCAGCAACGGCTCACGGAACCTGCGTACAGCACGGTAATCGACCTTGCCCGCGTTCGCGCCCTTCATGCGCCCGATCTCGCGGCGGGTCAGCAGGCCGTCCTCACGGAGCGTGTCGAGGCTGATGAAGATCGGGTCGCCGGCGAAGGCAGAGTAGGCGCTGTACGGGCAGCCTTGCTTGTCCGACGGGTTGATCGGGAGCATCTGCCACCAGGACTGTCTGGCATCGGCAAGGAAGTCGGCGAACTTGTACGCCTGCGCACCCAGGTCCCCGCAGCCGTAAGGCCCGGGGAGCGAGGTCGGGTGCAGCAGCACGCCGCTGGCACGTTTATCCAAGGGGTTGTTACCGCTCAAAACCACCACTCCCTGCCCCGATCAATCGGGACACAAAGGATAGCTTTAAGGCGGCGATTTAGAAACTATCAGAGGTTTTGGCGTCCGGGAAACCCGAGCAACACGGCCCGCCGGTCACGCCAGCGCCCCGGTGCAGCTCGAACCCGCCCCGGCGGTGCAGCCGAAGCAGTGCGAGCCGGTGCGGATGCTTCGGCCGATCAGTTCTTCGGGCGTGTAGTCCCAAAGCTTTTTGCTCTCGGACTCGACGATGTGCTCTTCACTACCCGGACCATATATGGTGCCATGACTTCCGGGGGCGATCGGCATCTGCAGCATCTGGTTGAAGTCACAGTCGTACACACTGCCGCGCCAGCCGACGCTCACCAGGTCCCTGCACATCACGCCTGCGACGTTCGCGCCATTATGCGCAGCAGTAAGTTTGCCCATGTATTCGTCATATTTACCATCGCGCTTCAACGCGTGCTCAAAACGTTTGATCGGCATGTTGGTGATCGTCCAGAGCTTGTTGAACGCGATGCCGAAGTGTTCATGCAGGTATTTTTTATAATCGGCTTCGAGCGGCCCTTGCGCCGGGGGCAGGCCGTAGCCGACGGGGTTATAGACCAGATCGAGCTTCAGGCCCGTGCCGTCTTTGCCGTAGCCCAGGCCGTTGAGCATCTGTAGTGCCTTGATCGACCCGCCGTACACGCCCCGGCCGCGCTGTTTGTCGACGTTGTCTTCCAGGTAACACGGCAAGCTCGCGGAGACCTCGACCTTGTGCTCGGCCAGGAACGAGGCCATGTCTTCGTACCCCGGCTCCAGCAGGATCGTCAGGTTGCAGCGGTCGATGACGTGCAAACCAAGCGCCCGGACCGCAATAACCAACCGCCTGCGGAAGTGCGGACCATCTCCGGGGGCCCCGCCGGTCAGGTCCACGACCTCAATACCGAGTTCATCTTTATAAAGCTTCAACCAGCTAACGATCTTTTCCATCGTCGGCCAGTCCATGATCTCCGTGCGGTTCGGCCCGGCCTCGACGTGGCAGGGCACGCGAGGTTGCACATCTTCCTGACGTTGACCTGTAGCGTTGTAATCGCCCGGGCGCGACAGCGTCTGCTCCATCGGTCGCCAAACGCTCGGCGAACGGGTCCGTATCTCGGAGGCCAAAGGCAGGGATACGCTTGAGGTCATACGCCGGGATTCTTAACCGCATACGCATGTAACACCGATCCATTTCTGCCAATTATTCCCTGTAAACCCGGCCCGTAGTCCGCCTGCCTCACCGCTCCCCGCCGGGTTAAGCAATCCCGGTGTACAGTCATACCCCTCGCAGAGCCACGCCATGCAATACCGCACTCGGCAAGACCGACCTTGAAACTCTCCGTCATCGGCCTGGCGGCATGGTCCTGAAATCCGAGACCCAGGAAGACGCCAACCGCTACGTCGCCGAGGCCTTCAAACGACGCGGAATCACCTACTTCGACGTCGCCCCACAGTACGGCGATTCGCAAACAACGAGCGGCCCCGCTCGAACCTTACCGCAACAAATCCGTCCTCGCCTGCAAGACGCTCGCCGCACCGGCGGTGCAAAGCATGAGCTGGAAGACTCGCTGAAGAAACTCCGCACCGACCATTTCGATCTTTACCAGACGCATGCCGTGTCCAGTCCGGACGAGGCCAAGCAACTACTTTCCGCGCCCGGTGGCGCGCGATCGAGACCTTCCTCGAAGCCAATCAGGCAAGACCCGCTACATCGGCTTCAGCCGCCCACGATCAGGACGCCGCCCTGCAACCTGGATCGCGTCCGGGCATCAGGGATTCCGTGCTGTTCCCGAACTACGTCGTGATGGAAGAGGGCGTACGTTCGGCCTGGCCCTGCTCGACGCCGCCAACGCACGCGGTGATGGGCATCCTTCGCGTCAAGGCCATCGCCCGCACGAAGGTCGAACGCCACGAGGACCGGCCCTACGACAAGTGTTGGTACGCTCCCGAGGATCGCCCGGACGTCGCCCACCTGATGCTCCGCTACACCCTGAACCTCCGGCGGTCACCGCCGCCGTCCCCCGGGCGATCCGGGCCTGTTTAAGATGACCGGCTTCGCGGACGAATCCTCGACTCCGCTGTCCGACGCGGAACTGTCGCCCTGGAATGACGCCGTCGCGGACGAGCAGCCCCTGTTCCTGGGCTGCAACAGGCGTGATATCACACGCGCCTGTCGAAACGCGGATCTTCGATCCGCCGCTAAACGTTGTTGATATTACGATCGTCAACTGTTTAGCGGGCGATCGAAGATCGCCGTGTTTCCCCCGCACATTCATTCCGCATACGGAGTCACAAACGACCAGCCGCTGCAAACGCAACCCCGCCCTAACCGGTTCTGTTCAACGTAACTCACCGCCTGCCGAACCGCCTCGGCATTATCCAGATAAACTTCCACACCCCCGCGCCCACGGCGACGGGCGCACCAAACGAAAAACCTTCGGCCCGCAGCCGGGTTGTCGCCGCCTGTTTCAGACACCGCAAGACCTGCTCGACCCGATACCCATGCCGGCCGATGACCAGATACACGTGGTCCGGCATGATCGAGCAGGCGTGGACCAGTAGCCAACCCCGCCGACGTGCCCGCGAACGCTGCCCCAATGCACCGGGCCATTTTGCCCGTGAACCGTACCGGCGGGTGCCGCATCGCTGCCTTCGCCGCAAGCCGATCCGCTTCCGGTCGTGCCCGGCCCCCGCGACCGAACGTCGGGTGTCGGTCCTCGTCGCCGGGCCGTGCAGGCGGACCTCCCACGACCGCACGAAACTTTGACCAGGAACCCTGGGGTCGTTCGGCAGCCAGAACCCGTAGGCGTGAAGATGACGTGGTACGCCCGATCATGGCGAAAATGCTAACATACCCGGCCCCAAACGTCGGCCCTGCAACGGCCCTGTTTGGTGGGCGCGACGCTGCGATCTGCGATCCGCCGCTAAACGGCTGCTCACCCAACGTGAAGCGGGCGATCGAAGATCGTGTTTTTGACCCGTTGATACATCCGCCTTGTTTCGGAGAATCCACCCCATGCCTCGACATCGATCCCGCCAGCAAGTCCATGCAGCTTACCTGTCGCGCTGTGCAAACGCCGCGGCTTCGTCTACCCTGCATCCGAGATTCACGGCGGCATCAACGGCTTCTGGGATTACAGCCCGCTGGGCACCGGCTCAAAACAACATCCGCGACCACTGGTGGAAACATGGTCGACTGCCCTCCATCGGACCCGACGGCGAACTCCGTCAGCATGGTCGGACTGGATTCCATCATCCAGAACCCCAGTCCGGTCGCCTCCGGCCACGTCGGTGGGTTCAGTGATCCCATGGCATTGCAACGAAACCAAGAAGCCGCTACCGCGCCGACCAGGTCGAGGTGCTGATCGTAGATTTGCAAAGGCATGTGGGCGTTCATGGACCAGCCCGACACGATCGCAAAGAAACTCAAAAAAGCGGGTGTCGCGTTTCGCTGACGGCGATCGCAAGCCGTTGACCGAACTCGCACTCGAATACGCCAACATCATCGGCCCGGACGCGGACAAGCTGGGCACGCTGACCGAGACGCGCGAATTTAACCTGATGTTCGAAACCTACGTCGCGATCCGGCAACGAAGATGCTGGCCTACCTCCGCCCGGAACCGCGCAGGGCATCTTTCTGAATTACAAGAACGTGCTGGACACCACGCGCGCGTGAAGGTGCCGTTCGGGATTGGTGCAGATCGGCAAGAGCTTCCGCAACGCGAGATCACGCCACGCAACTTCTTCCGTTCGCGTGAGTTTGAACAGATGGAGATGGAATGGTTCTGCTCGCCGGAGGAAGCCGCCAAAAGTGGTACGAGTTCTGGAAAGACCAACGTATGAAGTAGGGCTGTCTCTGGGGACTCAAGCCTGAACCTACCCAATACCGCGACCACGACCCGGACGAGCTGTCTCACTACCCGGTGATGACCGATATCGAATACAAGTGGCTCCTCACGGCGCCGAAGTTCGGCGAACTGGAAGGTATCGCGCACCGCGGGTGCTCGACCTGACCCAGCACCGTGAACATTCGGGGCAGAAGATGGAGCATTTTGACCGGAAGCGCCCAACCCGCCGCGAAGGAAGCCGGGCTGAGCAAGGAAGAGATCGGGACGCCGCCAAGAGCAAGTACATCCCGAACGTGATCGAGCCCGCAGCCGGGCTGACCAGCGACACTGCTGCTCTTGTGCGAAGCGTTTACGCCTGGACGAATCGCGGCCGAGCAAGGTGTATATGAAGTTCAAGCCGAAGTTCACATGATCAAGGCGGGCATCTTCCCGCTGGTGAACAAGGACGGCATGCCGAGGTCGCGCAGGTAGGCCATGCAGCTACGCGAGAAATACACCTGCCAGCCTGACGAGAAGCAATCCATCGGCAGCCGCTACGCCCGCATGGACGAGGCGGAACGCCCTACTGCTTCACGATCGACGGCGACACGCTCAACGACCAGACGGTGACCGTCCGCGACCGCGACACGCAAATCGCAGGAACGGATCAGCATTGACAAGGTCGAGTCATGTTCCTGGCGGAGAAGATCGGCGGGTGATGGAACCACCAAGAGGCGGAGGACGCCAAGAGGAGACAGGAAGAATGTGGACAGGATGACAGGATGATCAGGATAGTGATTGAAACTTAACAACCTTATCCTGCAAACTTGTCATCCCGTCAAAACGCTTCTTACTGGCGATCTTGGCGTCTTGGCGGTTTAACTTCTTTTTCTGGGCGCGTGATGATCCACGTACTACAGCATTGCGAGCCTTGCTGACGGTACACGCCCCCCGCGTGTGATGAGGAGGCGGGGTATCTGTCGCGGATGATGGAATTGCTGGATTTGCCGGGCGATCCGTTTTCACGGGAGCATTACGCTGGCATTTTACCGCCAGCGGGTTCGTGCTTCGCCGGACGGCGGGTCGGTGTTGCTGGTGCTGCACCGCAAGCTCAACCGTTGGCTGCAGCCCGGCGGCATATCGACCCGACGGATGCGGGCCTGTTTATGGCGGCGTGCCGGGAGGTGGCGGAGGAGACGGGGCTGAACCACCTGCCGGCCGAGGGCGATGACGGCGGGGTTTTTGATGTGGATATCCACCCGATCCCGGCCCGCAAGAGTGAGCCGGCGCACGAGCATTTTGATGTACGCTTCCTTTTGCGCGCAAGTACCACCGAAATCACGCGCAACGACGAGACGCACGACGCCGAGTGGGTGCCGCTGGGGGCACTGGCGGATCGGATGAGCGACCCGGACGAAGCGCGGGTAATCCGCAAGCTACAAGCGCTTGTGAAGTCACGATAAATTCACCCAATTCACGGGCCGAGCCTTCCAATCGTCCCCGGCGAAGTTAAAATACACATAGCCATAGTCTGATGCCCGGGCGCTTCCCGTCGAAGGTGCGCGAAAGGGTGTTGTGCCTTTGCCGGGTCACGTCTTGTTCGGGCGCGTTACCCCCGGAAGTAGTTTCGGGGTGCAGGTCTTGGTTCCCTTCGAAGTCCTCACATCTCAATCGCTCCATGCAGGAAGGAGGCCGCCATGCCCGTCAAACGATTGCGTGAGTATCTGGACAGCCACGAGGTCAGGTACGTTGTACTCAGCCATTCGCCGGCCTACACGGCCCAGGAGATCGCCCGCGCGGCGCACATCCCCGGGCAGGAGATGGCCAAGACCGTCATGGTCCGGCTCGACGACGAATTGGTGATGATCGTCATGCCCGCCCCGGCGAAGATCCGATTCGACTTTTTACGCCGGGCGTCCGGCGCGGTCCAGGTCGAGCTGGCGCGTGAGAAGGACTTTGCCGGCCTGTTCCCGGGCTGCGAACTGGGCGCGATGCCGCCGTTCGGCAATCTGTACGAGGTCCCCGTGATCGTCGACGAGGCGCTCGCCGAGGACGAGGACATTTTTTTCAACGCCGGGACGCACACGGAGCTGATCCGCATGAAGTACGCGGACTTCGAGGCGCTGGTAAAGCCGACGGTGATGCGGACGACCGAGCGCGTAATGATGTGATGCGGGGTGCGCCGCGTTCCCGATTGACACGTTTAGCGGCGGATCGAAGATCCGCGCGGGGTTTGCAGTGCGCGATGGATCTAATCTCACGGCGATCTGCGATCGCCCGCTAAACGGGTAGAACTGCGTCACGGATGTGGCGTTTGATACCGACGGACATCACAGGCCCAGCCGCGACAGGTTCTCCGGCCGGCCCTTCACGCCCGCGCGGATGCGGAACAGCGCGCCGGCGTGCGGGCCGCGGTTGGCTTTGTCGTCACCACCCGCGGAGGTGACGTAGATTTCATCCAGGTCCGGCCCACCGAACATCACGCTGGTGGTCCGCGCGGTCGGCAGTTCGATCGTCTGCAGCAACTCACCGTTGGGCGAAAATCGTTTCACGCAGCCGCCCTCCCACACCGCCAGCCAGATGCAGCCCTCTTCATCAACGGTCTGGCCGTCCGGCACGAGTGGGGCTTGAACGGGCGCGAGCTTGCGGCGATTAGCGATGTCACCGGTGTTGATGTCGTAGTCGTAGGCGTCGATCGATGTGGGCGTGGGAATCGACGTAGTACATCGTATTGTTGTCGAGGCTGTACCCGATGCCGTTGGCGCAGCCCCAGACCCTCTTCGACGTAGCCGCACGGACAGGTCGGTGTCGTAGCGATAGAGCCGACCGGGCGTTTGTGTTTCCCGGGTTGTCGGGGTCGTTGATCGGCATGGAGCCTGCAAACACACGGCCCTTCGGGTCGGCGGGCGCAGTCGTTGAAGCGGGACTCACCCGGCATCGGATCGACGAAGGGCGCGAATTTACCGCCGTGCCAGCGCCAGACGCCGCAGCCCATGCCGAACACGAGCATCGACCCGTCGGCCTGCACGGTGGTCGCGCCGATGTAATCGGTTTTAAGCACCTGCTCGTGCTTGTGCGCTTTGGGGTCGAAACGGAACAGCCGGCCGGTCGTGCTGTCCTGCCAGTAAAGCCGCTGCTCGGCCATGTGCCAGATCGGCCCCTCCCCGCAGTGGCAGGCCTCGTCGGCGATTACTTCTATATCCATGCGCGGGTGCTCTCCTTTGGGTTTCACCCATGATAACGTCGAACGTACGCCCGCACTCAACAGCAAAAATCATCTTGCGAAAGACCCGGTGACCGGCAGTTGGATTTCAGTGAGATACTTCTTGGGATTCCCCTTAAAGATCATGCCCGGGCCCTTGAGATAGACCTCGCGTGAAGGTAGTGTTGCTTCGTACCCCTTGTCACGCGCATAGGTGAGGATACGTTCATAGCTCCGCCCAAGTGTGTCGTATGGCCCGCGATGGATGAGGCTGACACAGCGTATAACGGGCAATTCACGGATATCAACACCTTCGACCTCAACCCGCTTACGCACGGGGAAAGCCGGCTCGAAATCGGCATCCACCTCGCGGTACTCCCCGTCATACATCAGGCACATCGCTTTGCCACCGATATAGCGGCCCACGGCTTTACCCAGCCGGGCAAACACCGGGCCGCATTCGTTGTATCGGCCTTTCATGCGGATGCCCGCGATCAACTGCGGCGGGATGTCCTTCTCCTGTATCTCATAAGCCTGTTTGCCGCTCATGGCTAGCTCCCTTATTTCGCGTTGCTGCGTGATAACCTGGTCGATCTTGCCGACCAGATTGCGGTAGTGGTCGAACTTCCGGGCAAGCTCGTCCCGGTGGCCCATAAGGAACGTGATCGTGTCCCGGTCGTCTTCACATTCCTGAAGGATTGCCGCGATGCTGTCCAGTGGGACCTCAAGGTCGCGCAGCGCGCGGATCACGCGGGCGGTATCGATATTCTGAGCGTCGTAGTACCGGTATCCGGTCGCACGCTCGACCCGGGTGGGTACAAGCAGGCCCCGTTCGTGGTAGAAGCGCAGGGTCTTAACCGTCAGGCCGGTGATTTTTGAAAACTCGCCGATCGTGAACACGCGCGGTCTCCCAGTGGATCGGAGGAAGTGTAAAGCCTCCCCCAAGGGGAGAGTCAAGGGTCAGCCAAAAATGAGCTTGTACCCGATCACGAAGATCACGATATCCGCGAAGACGTGGCTGACGTAGCCGGCGTAGATATTACGGTACTTGAGATAGATCCAGGACCAGGTCGCCCCGCCGATGAAGACGCCCAGGGACGCGAGCGTGGTGATGCGCCAGTCGAAATAGGCGGTGAGCGCGATGACGTGGTGGAGCGTGAAGAACAGGCCCGAAGCGATCACCGCCGGCCAGCGTGGCATCAGGGCCTCGCAGCGCGTGAAGACGAACCAGCGCCAGACGTATTCTTCGAGCAATGAATTGATCGTACACCAGTAGACCGCGAGCAGTATATAGAAGGCGGGCGAGTTCAGGCCGGCCTCAATGGCGTTGGTGCTGACGCGCTTGGGGTCGATCCAGTGGCCGAAGAGGAAGTAGCCCGCACCGATAAGCAGGAAGATCGCCGACCCGGTCGCGACGGCGACGCCCATGCCGGCGCGTGTCGGCCGGGGTATCGTGACCGGCTGCTTGTCGACCCGCATGTGCCAGATGACGGGCAGCACGAGCAGCCAGACTTTGCACAAACCGAAGAACGCCTTGGCGACCGGGTTCCCCGGCATCCCGTACAGCGCCAGCCACACCCCGATGCTCGGCGCGGGGACCAGCAGCAACAGGGCGAGCAAGGCGTTGCGTTTGCGTGTGTCCGGCATGACAAAAGTTATACCGGATCTGCATCATGAGAGGAACCGCGAAGGCGCGAAGAGCGCGAAGGCGATCAAGAGGTCATCTGCGGATATTTCCTCTTCTTCGCGTTCTTCGCGCCTTCGCGGTTAAATGTCAGCGCGCAAAAAAGCACGGCCCAGGCAGAGGATGCACTGAGCCGCACTCGATCAGGGGTTAAAAGGATGTCGTTGCCGGGCGTTCACCGGCTCATGTTTACTCGGCCGAGGCGACGGGGCCGCGCTTGACCTTGGGCTGAAGCGGCTTGGGCGCGGGGGCCATGGGCTGCTGATTCTGCGGGGCACGCCGTTCCATGTAATCCGGCCGGAGCAGGATCGCGTGGGGCATGATCATCATCCGTTCACGGACCGGCATCATCACGTCGCGGCGGATGACGTAGGCCGTGTCCTGCGCGGTCATGGCTTTGTAAGCCCGCTGAGCACGCATGATGCTGTGGCCCGAATCGATCCCGCCGGTGTTGCGGTTATAGTCACGGTCGGGGTCCACGAAGATCGGCAGGTTGCCCATCTGCAGTTGGATCACTTCCGGTGCGACTACTTCTTCCTGATTCATGATGCCGACCACGTGCCGGTGCATCGTGCTGATCTGGATCAAGCGATGGCTCGGCGCGGGTTGGTGCATCGGGACGGTCAGCCCCGGCGCGGCGCGGCCGACGACCATGACCGGGCCACTGCCGGCCAACACGGGCAGCGCGGTGGCACCCAGCGCAATACAACTGATTAACGAAGCCCTGAATCCTGTCACGTGCGTCTCTCCTTCCGCTCCGGGCGGTGCCCCCGTGACACGGGCCAGGTCCCTCAACCCGGCCGGCGTCCGACTCTCTTTTCTCTCGCGGGCGGCGTATGTCCGGCCCATACAACTTTAGGCCGGCACCGTTCCCTCCGAGTGACCGATCAGGGATTTGCAACGGCCGTGCCAGCGTTCCGGTCCGGGCCGTGATTATCGTAAGACATTGTTTATATTGTATTAACGTCAATTCCGCCGCACCCGGACCCGGTCCGTTTAGGGTAGGGTGTTGCGGTAAAACAACAGGCGAAAATGCCCCGTCGCGTCGGCACAACGTTCGGCCGGACAGGCGGTTGCATACATGGCCCCACCGCTTATCATGCGCGGCGACACGGCCCGCCGATACGTTAAACCGTGCCGCCTGCCCCCGCGCCGCCGCCCTTAGCCCCACCCCACCGCCATGGCCCGCCAAACCAACCAGCCCATGCCCTCGCTCCTGTGGGCACGCACAAGCACGGGCGAGTCGCTGGCGCTGCGCCAACAGTTGTTGTTCGTGTTCTACGCGTGGACGTTCGGGTCCGTCTGGCTGTGGTCGATCTCCGGCGCGGCGATGACACGCTTCAGTAAAGAGATGGGTGTGCCGGAGTACGGGTTCGGCATCCTCGCGACGCTGCCGTTCTTCGGCACGCTGCTGCAGGTGCCGGCCAGCTACCTCATCGAGAAACACGGGCGGCGGAAGCTGGTGTTCCTCGTGCTGGGCACGCTGGGGCGCGGGCTGTGGACATTCGCGGCGCTGATCCCCTGGATCATGCCCAACGCGCGGGAATGGTGGTGGCCGGCGATGGCGCTGTCGCTGCTGGTGACCTGGTCTTGCGCCCAGGCGGCGGTGCCGGCGTGGATGAACTGGATGTCGGACGTGATCCCGCGCCAGATCCGCGGCCGGTTCTTCGGGCTGCGCAACCAGATCGGCCAGCCGATCGGCCTGATCACGACACTGGGCATCGGCTACGCGCTGGACCAGGCGGCGCACGTGCAATCGACGCACCCGGACATCATGCTCAAGGTCACCAGCGCGATCCTGGGCGTCGGCGGCCTGATGGGTATGCTCGATATCCTGTCATTCCGTTTCGTCGATGACCCGCAGAAACAGCCGCCGCGGAGCACCGAAGGGCTGGCGAGCATGATGCTGCGCCCGCTGAAACAGCCGGAGTTCCGCCGGTATTTGATGTTCAACTTCACGCTGACACTGGCGATCGCGTGCATCGGGCAGTACATCTGGCTGTACCTGTTCGACGTGCTGAACTGGTCGAACCAGCGTGCGAATCTATTGCTGATCGGCGTGCCGCTGCTGGTGCGTATGTTCAGCTTCTCGATCTGGGGCCGGCTGATCGACCGGCTGGGCAAGAAGCCGGTGATGATGATCGCGGGGTGCGTGAGCGTGCTGGACGCGTTCGGTTGGCTGTTGATCGGCCCCAGCCACTTCATGCTGGGGTACACGCTGGTGCTGATGTCCGTGTTCGTCTGGCCGGGGATGGAGATCGCGAACTTCAATTTCATGCTGAATCTCTCCGGCGGCGGGCGGGGCAAGGACCGGGCCGGCGGCGTGTCCTACGTGGCGATCAACTCCATCGCCACCGCGATCGGCGGGATCCTTTCAGGGCTCTTGGGCGCGCTGGCCGCCAAAACCCTCGCGGGCTGGTCGCGTGACCTGCCGGGGCTGGATATCCACCTGACGTATCACGGTGTGCTGCTGCTGTGCGGCGCGGGGCTGAAGCTGGTCGCGGTGATGTGGGCGTTCAGCCTGGATGAGCCCAAAGCCGTGGGCACACGCGACGCGATCCGCTACATGACCACCTCGATCTACTCCAATGTCCGCCAGGCGGCGCTGATGCCGACCCGCGTGGTCGGCCGGGCGGCGAGGTGGAGCTACAAGATCACGCCCCGACCCAAACGGAGTGAGCCAGGCCCGGCCGGCAAACCTGCGGGGTGTTCGGGCGTACAATGGAAGCCGCCGGCCCGAAAAGACGCCGGGAACTCCCGGGAACCCGGACCCAACCGGTGCGTCTATAGCTGACAACGACGGAGGTTACCTATGCAACACACGATGAAGATGACGGGGTTCGCCGCCTGCCTGCTTGGTTGTTTCGCGATGCTCACGGTCGGCTGCAAGAGCTATCGGGGCAGTAGCGGCGGCCGGATCGGCGTGACCGAGACGACCGAGGCCGAGTGGGACTCCGCCAAGGTGCTGCCGGTGTCGCTGGTGGAATTCAGCGACCAGGCGGCGCGGGCGATCGTGCAGGACCTGGTGCAGCTGCCGCAGATCCGCGACGACGCCGGGCGCGTCACCGTGATCCTCGGCGATATCAACAACAAGACCGGCATCGTCAGCTCAACCGAGTTCGAGGTCGTCACCGCACGCTTGCGGAACAACCTGATCAACAGCGACCTGGCTAGGCCGACGCTCCGCTTCGTCGAACGCAGGGCACGGATGCAGAACCTGGCGGCGCGCGAGGGCGTGGCCAGCGACAAGGTCCTGGCCGACCCGCCGGATTACGACCCGCAGACCACCTACGCGCTTAACGGCGACTTCTACCGCATCGGCCGGGGCGAGACGAACCAATACTACATGGAGGTCCAGCTCGTACACTTCGGAAGCAACGAGATCGTCTTCTCCGACCGCTACGACGCCAAACACTCGACCAAAGACTGATGCGGGGACCGACGGTGAAAACTGCGATCGTCGCATGCGTGATGATGTGCCTGGCATCCTGCACCACTAAGCCCGTCGGGCAGACCACGCGCATCACCATCGACGATATCGAAGCGATGACGTCCGAGATGGCGCAGAGCCTTTTGAGTAGTGACGCGCTGGCACAACGCGGCCCGGGCAGCGAGCCGTGGGTCGTGTCGATCGACAAGGTGCTGAACCTGTCGGACGAGGTGATGACGCAGAACGAGCAATGGTCGATCATGGCCCAGGTGCGCGGCGCGGCACCGATCAAGGCGCTGTGGGACGAAAAAGCCGTGCGCTTCGTGATCCCGCCGGAGCGTGTATTGGAGTTGCGTAACAGCGAATACGGTTCTGATTTCACCGACGGCTTCGCGGAAGACCGCCGGGTGACCCACACGATGACCGCGACCTTCCGCTCCGTCACCCGCGCCCAGGCCAAACAGCGCAGCGACCTGTACTACTGCGAGTTCGACCTGCTGGAATTCGCGACCGGCGAGCCGGTCTGGTCGGACAAGTTCGAGTTCAAGCGTCAGGCAAAGGGGCACGTGTGGGATTGAAGACGCGACACCCCGCCTCCTCGTTTAGCGGGCGATCGCAGATCGCCGAGCGCTATTTTACGCGCCGACGCGCGGGTCTTCGATCCGCCGCTAAACGGGTTTTAATATCGTGCGCCCTGATCTTCACGCCGGGCTGCCAGAAACCGATGGATACGCCCACCGCCGCGCTCAGCGCCGGCGACTACGCCGCCCCGCGCACGCTGATCCAAAAAGACATGCAGCCCAAACGCTCCGACCGGGCGTACCTGCTCGACCGCATGCGCGTGGGCGTGCTCACCCTAGCCGACGGCTACCCCGACTCGGCACAGACCATCTTCGAAGAGGTCTACGACCTGCTGCGCACGCAGGGCATCAACAAGGACAAGACCGTCGCATCGCTCGTGCTTAACGAGGATGTCAAGGTCTGGAAGGGTGAACCGTTCGAGCAGGCGCTCGCGCTGGCGTACTACGGCATGACACAGGCGGAACTCGGCTCTTGGGACAACACCCGCGCCGCGGCGAACAGTTCGCTTTTCAGCCTGCGCGACTTCGGCGAGGATGAGGACGGCGAACGCATCGACACCTACGAGATCGCCCGCCGGGCCGTGGAATACGAACGCGCCGTTGATGCGGGCGACTCGCCGGACGAGGCGCTAAAGAAAGCGAACTACCTCGACAACGGCTACGCCGTGCGTGACTCGGACTTCACGCTCGGCTACCTGCTCGCGGGCATCGCCAACCAGCAGCTCGGCCGCGATGCCGAGGCCGACGACCACTTCCTGCGGGCCCTGGAGATCGACGACAAGCTCGGCCCGCTCGTCCAGACGCTTCGCGACCGGCAATACAACACGATCCTCGTGATCAGCTACGGCCTGGGCCCGCGCAAAGAGGGCTACGGCCCGGACAACGCGCTGGCCCGGTTCGCCCCGCGCTTCCCGAGCGACGGCGGCGAGCTGCGCGTCCGCATCGGCCCGAGCATGGGACGCACCTACCCGGCCGTGCAGGACGTCAACACCATGGCCGCCGACCACATGTGGAACAACATGGAGGACGTCCGCGCCGCCAAGAGCACGATCGGCACGGTCATGATCTACGGCGGGCTGATCGCGGCGCACTACGGCTCGTCACGCGGCGGCAACGACGATGCGCTCTACGCGGGTTTGGGCGCACTGGTTGCCGGCGCGATTATGAAGGCCGGCGCACACGTCGATATCCGTTACTGCGACGTGTTCCCGCAGCGGTTCTACATCGTGCCGCTGTACCTGACCGAGCCAAGCACGCAGATCATCCTTGATGTGCAAAACCGTCCGTCGTCGAAGATGGTATTGACCGGGCTTGGCCCGCCGGGACCTGAACTCGCGGGCAAGGCGCAACTACGCTACGTCCGCCTCGTCAGCACGACCAACCCACAGGCCCCCCCGCCGGGCTGGGCCGCGTCGGGCGAGATCCTCTACGGCAACCCGTACACAGATAACCCGGCCCTCACGCACTTCCCCTACCTGCTCGGCGGCAACGACGTCAGCCCGCCGACGCAGCGCGTGCTCGACGGCTACCACCGCGCGGGCAAACTCACGGGCCTGACACTCGCCGACCTGCGCGAACTCTACCGGGCCGAGGGCGTCCAATTAACGACCGAAGACCAGTCCGGGTTCGCCGGCGTGCATTTGCTGGAAGGCGGCAAGTCGCTGGTCTGCCCGCTGCCGGGGACGGCCGGGTTCGCCCGCGTGTTCGGGCAAATACACCACGACTACCACCCCAAATCCGCCGAAGCCGCCCGGCTCACCGAGACCAAGACCGACCCCACGCCTTAAGGAGATATGCCATGAAACATCTGAAGCTGTTGGCCCTGCTGCTCGTGTTGCCGTGCCTGCTCGCCGGGTGCAAAACGCCCAAAGAGCCTTACGCCGCCGACCCGGACCCGATCGCCCCGGTGCAGTACCCGCAGATCGCGGCCGAGGGCAAGCTCGGCGACCATCTTTTCTACAGTAAGCCCATCGTCCGCATGGGGGACGCGAGCACCCCGATGAAGGTCACCGTGCCCCTGCGGCTGCGGGACGACAAGCCGGTCTACGCCCAGTACCGCTTCACATTCCTAGACCGCGACGGGGCCCCGGTCGGCCCGCCCATGGACTGGCGGTTCATGACCCTGCCGCCCAGGCTCCAGGTCTTCATGGAAGGCTCGGCGATGGATTCCCAAGCCGTGGACTGGCGGCTGGAGCTGCAGCCGGCGAAGTAATAATTGCCTTAAAGTTATTATTTTCAGATGTTAACATCGTTTTGAATATCCACCCGACCCGCCCTCAGCTACCCGGGCCACGTTGCAATCCGCCGCCGCCCTGCTAGACTACCCGGCTCGATTCAGCAACCCCCCAAAGCAGGCAGGACACAGCCATGTACGCGATCATTGAAGACTCCGGCACGCAGATCAAGGTTTCCGAAGGCGACGTCATCCGCGTCGACCTGCGCGACCTGCCCGAAAACGCCCAGAGCCTGACCTTCGACCGCGTGCTCATGATCGGCTGCGAAAAGAACGGCCCGACCATCGGCACGCCCGTCGTCGCAGGCGCCTCCGTCACCGCCGACATCCTCGACACCGATGACAGCGAAAAGGTCAGCGTCGTGAAGTTCCGCCGCCGCAAGACCTACAAGCGCAACAACGGACACCGCCAGCACTACATCAAGTGCAAGGTCACCGGCATCAAGGCCTGAGCTTATGATCCCCCGGCTTCCACGACCCACGCCCCACCGCGTGGGTTTTTTTATGCCCGTTACGTCTTTTCAGGCCCGGCCGACGTGTATCCTGTCAGCAGGCCATGAACCGAACCGATACAGCCCGACCGGCCGCTTCCGTCCCGATCGATCACGGCGGTGAAGACAATGACGGCGCGCTGCTGGCACGGATCGCCCAAGGCGACATGAGTGGGTTCGAGGTGCTGGTCGATCGTTACAAGGCGCGCGTCTTTCGCTTTATCCATGTACGCGTCGGCGAATGGCACACTGCACAGGACCTGTCGCAGGAAACGTTCCTTCGCCTGTTCCGGGCGGCGCGGGGGCGGAGGCTCGACGGCCGGGGAACGATAGCGGCCTGGCTGTTCACGATCGCCCGGCACTGCACGATCGATCACCTGCGCCACCGTAGCCAAAGACGAACTGAACACGGCAGCGTTGAAGACGGCGGGCATTTGCTTGAGGAACTGGCGTCCGCCGATCCGGGGCCGCCCGATCGTGTAAGCCAACGCGAACGTGTCAGGGTGGTAAGGGCGCTGTTGCAGGAATTGCCTGCCGAGCAACGTGAGGTGATCGAATTGAAGACGTGGGCCGGGCTGACGTTCGCACAGGTCGCAGAGGTCACCGGTCGGCCGATCACGACAGTGAAGTCACAGATGGCATACGGGTTAAACAAACTGGCCCGGCGGATGCCGGGCCGTGAGGAGCTATAGCCATGAATGACAACGATACGACGATTACGGACGCCGACCTGCTGACGTTGATCTTCGACGAAACAGCCCCATCCAACCGCCGACATCTGGAGCAGTCGATTTGTACCGACTCGCTCCTGGCTGGGAAGGTGCGGCGGATGCGTGACGGCCTGTCACTGATCGAACCCACGGATGACGCGGGGGATATGGACGTGCTGTTCAATGATCGGCTCCGACGTGCCTGGTCGTCCGAATCTCAAACCGATCATGCAACACAAACCACGGTTCAGTCGGCAGGCTCCGGCCGGCCGCGCATCAACCGTTGGTCGGTGCCGTTGGCCGCGGCGGCGGCGATCGCGCTCGCTCTGGTCGTGTGGATGCCGACCGGTCGCCCCGGCGGTAATGGCACCGCGTGGGCCGAAGTCACCCAGGCCATGCAGGCGGTGACACAATTCAGAATGACCGTCTTCGGCAGCGATCCCGGTACGATGTTCAAAGACTTCGAGCTGTTCCACCTGGAATTTTACTTCCGTCAGCCCGACCGGTGGCGGTCGCAAGGTTGGGGCCGGGTGTGCCTGCTCCGTGACGGCGAGGCAAGTCTGTACGATACTGAGACCGGCAAACCGATCGAAAACCACGGCAACGCGCTGGTGAATATGACGCGGGACGTCGCCGAAGGCGGGACCGGCGTGCTCGACGCCATCCTCAATGAGCTATTCAATAACGCCCCGCCCCCGGGTGAACCGGTCCTCTCGGATTCGGTCGCTTTACAGGCGGGTATCGATGCCTTTGATTATGTAGGCGATCCAAACGCACGGCGGGCGCGTGTCTGGGTCTTGCGTGAATCCAAACTGCCTTTACGCATCCACATCTATACCGAAGGCACCGAGGACTTCATGCTGGTCAGTTTTGATTACAGCGACCCGAAGCCCCGAACCTTCTTCGATGCGGAATCACTCGCCGCCGAGCCATGAATCGGTGAACACTGTTGGGCCGGGCCTTCACTCCCCGATGATCTTCACCAGCACACGCTTGCGACGCCTGCCGTCGAACTCGGCGTAAAAGATCTGCTCCCAAGGCCCGAAGTCCAGTTCGCCGTCCGTGATCGCCACCACGACTTCCCGGCCCATGACCTGACGCTTCAGGTGCGCATCGGCGTTGTCCTCGCCGGTCTGGTTGTGGCGGTAGCCGCCCTTGGATGGGTCGCCGGAGGCGTTGAACGGGGCGAGCTTCTCCAGCCAGTCGTCATAATCGCGCAGCAGCCCGGCCTCGTTGTCGTTGATGTAGACGCTGGCGGTGATGTGCATCGCGTTGACCAGGCACAGCCCGTTCTGCACGCCGCTTTGATGGACCAACTCGCTGATCTTGGATGTGATGTTCATATACCCCCGCCGGTCGGGGACATTGAACCAGAGCTCTTCGCGCAGGTGTTTCATGGGCAAAAACTGTAGATAGACACAAAGCCCGCCCCCTCTCGGGGTGGTACCCACGACCGGGAGGCCATGGGCTTTGAGTGATGATTACCGATTCGCGCCGCGCTTCGGTTCTTCTTTTTCTTCCGGCTCGTTAAACCGGCAAAGGTACAGCCGTGCAGGATCGACATGGCCGCCGTGATCCTGGAAGTATTCGGTATGGTCGCCGATGCCATCGGTGCTGGTCTGGCTGGATCGGTAGTGGATGCCGGTGCGGTTGCCCTGGTCGTCGGTGGTCCAGTTCAGGAACATGATGCTGTGGCCGGATTTGGTGCGCCAGAAGTTGCCGAAGTCGCCGGGCTTTGCTTCATCAAGCGGGACCGCGTGCCCGATGCCGAGATTAGTCATCGCCAGCGTGGCCTGCGTCTCGCCGCTCTCCGAGGTTGCGCCGTACCACTCGCGTTGGAACTGTTTGACCTCTTCGTAGCTCTTGCCGTCGAACAGGCCGTGCTGTTGCGCAAGCTTGAACGCGACCTGGAGCGTGAAGCCGCAGCAGTAGGTGCCGGACGGTTGTTTCGAGAGGATGGTCTTGCCGTCGTGGGTGAGCGTCTCGCAGACGCCGGTGGAGTTTTTCCAGATGTACCCGCCGCCGTCGTCGTAGCTGTAGGCGATCTTGAGCGCATCGTCGGTGTACGCGCTCTTGGGCGTATCAGGCGCAGCGGCCTCGTCGGACAGCGCGAACTCCGGGCCGATCGGCAGCAGCAGGGCCAGGATCAGGATGAACTGGAAGCGGGCGAGGCGTGATCGGAACATGGTGGTCATCCT
>JAWKTA010000076.1:0-19059 GCA_041402025.1 Phycisphaerales bacterium
GAGACCTTCGCCAAGCTTTCGGACCTCAAGGGTAAAGTCGTCGTGCTGGACTTCTGGGCCACCTGGTGCGGCCCCTGCGTCGGCAGCTTCCCGCACGTCAAGGACCTCCAGGCACATTACGACGGCTACGACGTCGTCATCGTCGGCGTCACCAGCCTCCAAGGCGCGCACTACCCCGGCGATGAACGCGGCAAGATCGATTGCACCGACGACCCGGCCAAGGAGATGGAACTGATGAAGGAGTTCATGGCCGCCAAGGATATGACCTGGCGGGTCGCGTTCGCCGAGGAACCGGTCTTCAACCCGGACTACGGCGTCAACGGCATCCCCCACGTCGCCATCATCGACCCGCAGGGCGTCGTCCGCTTCCGAGGCCTGCACCCGGCGATGCCGATGATCGAGAAGACGAGCAAGATCGATGAACTGCTCGCCGAGGCGGGCAAACCCGTCCCCGCCCCACCGGCCGAAGCCGAGCCCGCCGAGACCGAAGCGGCGGCGCAGGGCGGCGAGTAACTGACACAATGATGGGGCGTTGGCCCCGGTGATCCACCAAGCCCCCGGCCCGGCCGGGGGTTTTTGTTTGGGCCTGCCACCGCTGTGCGCGCACGGGTATTAATCGGAAACACTGGGTTTTCGTCGCGTTGCACGGCCTGAAAACCGGCAAAAAAACGCGCCCCCGGTTCCGGGCTCGGCGGCGCGGTGGTATAGGCATGCTGGGGATGTGCCGGCGGAAGCCCGGCATGCGATGGACTGTGATGATTGACGGTGCGGGGGGTTACGTGCATGGGTACAGATAGAGGCTTAGGTTTAACGATCGCGTTCGGTCGGCCGGCTGGAAAAACCGCCTTCATAGTTAGGTGAAAGCACCTTGCGTGCGCGCGCGGAGGCTGAAGGTTTTGACCGCGCGGGTGTTGGCCGGGCATGCAAGCGCTGTGCGGGGCATGGGGTGCGGTTCGGTTTTTTTAATAAAGGCAGTTTGCATGATTATTGGCCGCTGCGTTTCCGTCGTCCCCGCGCAGACGGGGATCCATCTGTGCGTAACAAAAAGTCATCTAGTTCCCCGCCTGCGCGGGGATGACGGAAAATATTCACGCAAGACGCGCTAATCGCTGTAAAACAACCGTAACGATTGTAGGTGCTACAGCGGACTCGGCACGTATCACCCACATTCGGACGGCCCGTTTGCGGCCCGTGTCCGCAGCAAGCTACGGAGCTAAACGTGCCTTAACCCGACGCGCCAAAGAACTGCACGTCGATCGCGGGCAGGCGTTTTTTGCAACGCTCGGCGAGCCTTGACAACGCCGCGTCATCCATCGCGGTGGCGTAGGATTCCAGCGGTTTGCGGGCGACGGTGTAGAGCTGCACGAGCTTGATCCGGCAGCCGGCGTCGATCAGTTCGCAAAGCCGGTCGAGGTACGCGTCGAATTCTTCGTCGTGCGCCGGTTGGCCGTGCAGCTTGAGGAACATCGACTGGATCACGATCGGCCGGCGTCGGCCGCAGGCGAGGATGTTGTCGAGGATGGTTTGCAGCGTCACCGCCGAGCGGTCGATCTGTTTGTAATAGGCCTGCGTGCCGGCGTCGAGCTTGGCCCAGACCTCGCCGGCGTTCTCGTCCAGTACGCGCAGCGCCGCCTCGACGTGCGGGCGGTTCAGCAGTGTCGCGTTGGTGATCAGGACGAGCTTGGTGTCATTTAATCCGTGCAAAAGTTTGAGCGTGGTGACCAGGTCGACGGCCTCGGGGAAGCGGTGCGCCGCGGTCGGCTCGCCGTCGCCTGAGAAAGCGATGTCGTTGATGCGGCGCAGGGACGCGTCCACGTTGACGAACCGCGGGTGCTGCCAGATACGTCCGGATGTGACGGCCGAGATCATCCCGTCAAGCTCATCGCGCAGCCTGTGCGTATCCACCGCCATGGGTTTTGGGTGCTCAATCTTCTCGACCTGGCAGTAGACGCAATCGAAGTTGCAGATCGTGTCGGGGTTGAGGTTGATGCCGATGGACAGGCCCCGGCTGCGCCGGCTGACGACGGGGTAGACGTAGGTGTACGACTCCCAGTGCCGGCTATGGTCGGCGAATGGCGATGCTTCGGTTTGCCGCTTGGGTTCTGGACCGGGCGTATCGGTATCGGGAGCCATGTTCGCCGCCTTGTGCTGTCCGCCGGCACCATGATACCCCAATCGGGGAGTTGAAGAGTCTGATACACCTCTTGCTTTGACCCGGCGTAAACACCATCACTCGCACGGCCTGCGGGTGTTGACCCCCAAAGATCACATATAAGTTATATGTGATCTTTGGGTCCGTCGGTGTAGGTCCGCACGCCGCCTCGCCGCCCCTCGGCCGGGTACGGTACGTGTGGTCATAGTGGGATGCGTATAAACGGTATTGGGTGCGGCGCGGCGATAAAAAAACCGCGCCCGGGGTTGCCGGGCACGGTTGGGTTTGTATTGGTGATCTGACCGTCGTGTCGTTTTAATTCGCGCTGGCGACGGCGGTCGGGTAGTCGGCCATAGCCTGCTTCAGGGGCGCGTCCATCTCGTCGGGGTGGCCGCGCCAGAGGACTTCACCCGCGGGTGAGAGGATGTAGATGGTGGGGATGCCGGAGACGCCGAACTGCTTGGTGATCGTGCGGTCTTCGTCATAGTGCTGAGCCATGTCGGGCTTCTCATGGCGTCTGGCGGAGGCGTTTTCTGTCGCGGTCGATGATGCCGGCGATGCGGATGCCATTGTCACCGTGCTCTTTCTGGAGTTCGATCATGAGGGCATGGCGGCCATGCATGGCCCGCACCGGGTGGCCCAGAAGTCCATGACGGCGATCTTGCCTTTGAGGTCTTCGTTGTGACCTTTTCCCCGCCGACGAAGCTGAGGGTGAATTCCGGCTTGGTGCCGTATCAGGCTTACGGTCGAGGACTTCCTGCGGGACCGTTCGGATTGATCTTGATCATCGCGGCAGGGACCACCTGGTGCTTCGTCGCCGGTCATGGCGGCAGGCATCGGGTCGGTCATCATCGGGACCGACTTGCGTTCGCCGTCATCTTTTCGCGAAGGCGGCGGCGGTGATCTGTCGTCGGCGGGATCCAGGGTTCATCCATGCTCATGGGGTGGCCGGCCCGAGCATCTCGCCGGTGCGAGAAGATGAAGATCTGGGGGATGCCGGTGACGTTGAACTTCTGGAGATCGAACCGTCCTGGTCGTAGACGTGCATCCAGGGCATGCCGATCTCGTCTTGGTCTTGCGGAGTGGTCTCGTCGTTGTCACGGCTCATGCCGATGACCTCGACGCCGTCCGCCTCGTGGTGCTTGGCGTAAAGCTCTTTCATGTGAGGCATCGATGCCATGCAGGGCCGCACCAGGTCGCCCAGAAATCCATGATGACGACTTTTCCTTTGAGCGAATCGGCGGTGATGGTTCGCGTCAATACGACGAGTTGATTTCACTTAAGGAAGGACCCAGGCTTGAAGGCGGCGGCTGCCTGGCGGCGATACGGCGTTTTCCGTCTCTCCTGGCGCGCCTTCTCGGCCCGCCGGCCTTAGCGGCGGCTTGTGCTCCTCGGCGCTTAGGCTTCGGGCACGTACTTCTTCAGGGCTTCCTGAAGGGGCGCGTCCATGTTCATGGGGTGGCCGACGTAGACGGATTCGCCGGTCGGGGCCAGGATCACGATCGTCGGGATCATGCCCTGGTTCCAGGCCTTGTTGAGGTTGCGGTCTTCGTCGTAGACCTGCTTCCAGGAGATGCCGCGTTCCTTGATGGTTTTGTCGAGGGTTTCGCGGTCGGTGTCGAGGCTGACGCCGAGGAACTCGATCTTGTCGTTGCCGCCGTATTCCTTGACCAGGCTCTCGAAGTGGGGCATGGCGGCCATGCAGGGCGCACACCAGGTGGCCCAGACGTCGATGACGACGAGCTTGCCCTTGAGCGACTCGTTGGTGATGACCTCGCCGTCGAGCGTGGTGAAGTCGATAAAGGGGACGTCGCCGGTGGCGAGGAACTTGATGCCCTTGGAATCGTCGCGGTTGGGGTCGAGGCGGACCTGGGCGTGGGCCGGGCCGGCGAACGCGAGGGTAAGGGCCATGCCCGCGGCGCCGAGGATGCGGGCGGCGGTCTGGTGGGTGGTTTTCATGTGGTGTGTTCCCTGGTTGGTTTCACGGGGGTTGGGGGGTTAATATAAAGAGTCTGTACGCTGGCGGCGCGCGATGGTTCGTTCCGGAATGATTTATTCGTCAAACTTATAACGCACGGGCCGGGGGTCGGGCAATAGTCGGCTCGGCATTTTCCGGTCCAAGGCGCGGGCTTAGGATTGGTAATCCGTTTGCCGGCAAGCGCTTGGGGGCTTCGCATCCCGGCCCGGCCCGGCGGGGTCGGTTGGCCTGAAACCGACGCTATATAAATAGTTTTTGGTTTTATATACTGACGCTGCGGCCCCCTTTCTCACGCACTTATCAAAAAAACCGAACCGATCACGGCATCGTCACGTCTTGAGCCTGTGTATTAATTCGATTAATCTTCATCCTCATTCACCGCACCTTTTGGAACAACATAATGTCCTATCGCCCCCGCCTCACCGTCTGGCTGGCTCTGATTGTTTCGACGCTTACCGTCGGCAGCGCCCAAGCCGGGTACAAACTCGTCGCCGCTGCGGCCGTGAACGACCCCGCGCAGGTCAGCATCTACCAGCTCGACAACGGGCTGACCGTCTACCTGACGGAGAACCACGAGACGCCCACGTTCTATTCCGAGATCGTCGTCCGCGCCGGTCACAAAAACGACCCGGCCAGCAACACGGGCCTGGCGCACTACCTCGAACACCTGCTCTTCAAGGGTAACGCCAACTTCGGCACCACCGACTACGAAAAAGAAGCGCCCCACATCCAGAAGATCTACGACCTTTACGAAGAGCGCTTCAACGAGACCGACCCCGCGAAGCGCGACGCCATCTACGAGCAGATCAATCAGGAAAACATCGCCGCCTCCGCCTACGCCATCCCCAACGAGATGAGCAACATCTACGAATCGCTCGGCGGCTTCGGGCTTAATGCCCACACCTGGTTCGAGGAAACCGTCTATAAGATCGGCCTGCCCTCCAATGAGCTTCGGCAGTGGGCCACCATCGAGTCCGACCGGTTCATCGATCCGGTCTTCCGGCTGTTCGTCACCGAGTTGGAGATCGTCTACGAAGAGAAGAATCGGGCGCTGGACAGCAAGGACCGCATTGTTTTCGAGGCGTTGGCCAAAGAACTCTTTAAGAAGCACCCCTACGGCCAGCAGACGACGCTTGGCGAGGTCGAGCATCTTAAGAACCCGTCACTCAAGGCCGTCAAGGATTTTTACGACACCTATTACGTCCCGAACAACATGGCGGTGATCATCTCCGGTGATATCGACACCGAATCAACGATCAAGCTTGTGGATGAGTTCTTCTCGGCCTGGAAGTCCAAGCCTTTGCCCGAGCCGAAGGTGTATGAAGAAGAGCCGATGACCGGGCGTGAGCAGGTGACGGTCGAGTACGACGCGGAGCCTTACATGCTCATGGGCTACCGCCTGCCCGGGCGTAACGACGCCGACGCCGACGCGTTAATCCTCGTCGATATGGTGCTCGCCAACAGCACCGCGGGGCTGATCGACTTAAACCTCGTGCAGAGCCAGAAGCTCCGCACGGCAGGAGCGACGACGTACCTGCAGAATGACTACGGCTGGGAGATGCTCTGGGCGACACCGAAAGAAGGGCAGACCCTCGAAGAGGCCGAGCAGCTTGTGCTGGAACAGATCAACAAGGTCAAGGCCGGGGAGTTTGATGATGAACTGTTACAGGGAATCCTCGCCAGCCTGAAGATCGACCAGAAGCGGAGCCTGGAGTCCGACACGGGCCGGGTGACGATGCTGCGTAACTCGTTCCTGTCGGGGATGCCTTGGTCCTATTCCGTCGCGCAGCTCGACCGCATGGCGAAGCTGACCAAGCAGGACGTGATCGATGCGGCGAACAAGTACTACGGCCCGGGGTACGCGGTCGTGTATCGCGTCGAGGGTAAGCGCGACGTCCCGCCGATCACCAAGCCCAAGATCGACAACATCGAGATCGACCCGACCCGGCGTTCCGCGTTCGCGGACAAGGTGCTGAACATGCCCACCGTGCCGATCGAGCCGACGTTCATCGTCGAGGGCAGGGACTACACCGTTACGGATTACGCCGACGGCGTGAAGCTCTACCACGCGCCCAACCCGATCAACGACCTGTTCAGCCTGTCCTTCGTCATCGAGACCGGCACGCGGCACGACAAGGACCTGGACATGGCCGCACGGCTGATCAACCAGGCGGGGACCAAGCGGCTCAGCCCCGAGGAACTTAAGAAGGCCTGGTTCGCGCTGGGCACCGACTTCAGCGTCGGCGTCGGGCCGGACCGCGCTTACATCAACCTGTCCGGCCTCGATGAAAACCTCGGGGCGTCGCTGGACCTGCTCATGGAGGTCATGCAGACCCCGGCCGCCGACCAGCAGAAGCTCACCGACATGGTCGAGAACTTCATCACCAGCAGGCAGCAGGACAAAAAATCACACCGCACCATCGCCTCGGCTATCCGCGAACTCGCTCGCTACGGCGATGAGTCGAACTACATCGACGTACTCAGCGATGAACAGCTCCACGCCCTTAAGGCAGAAGCGCTGCTCGCCAAGGTCTCGTCGCTGATGGGTTACATACACACGATCCGCTACACCGGGGCGCTACCGGTCGGCGAGGTCGTCTCCGTGCTGCGTTCGCACCACCCGGCCGACGGCGAGCTGAAAGACCCGCCGCCCTACCGCCCGCGCCTGGTCCGCGTCCCGGATAAGGTCGAGGTCCGCTTCCACGACAAGGTCACCGCGCAGTCGATGGTCTACGTCGATACCCCAAGCGCGATCTATGAAGAAGCTCTTGTTCCCGGTTCGAGCTACTACAACCAGTACTTCGGCGGGATGAGCGGGCTGGCTTTCCAGGAGCTGCGCGAGTCCCGGGCGCTCGCCTACGTCGTCGGCGCGTTCTACGCCAATGCCGACCGCCTCGACGAGCGCAACCAGGTCATCGGCATGATCGGCTGCCAGGTCGATAAGACCGTCGAAGCGCTCGACGGCCTGCTGGGCCTGTTCGATGACATGCCCATCTCCCAGGAACGTTTCGATCAGGGCAAGACCGCGTTGATCAACAGCTACCGCACCGGCAAGATCGGTTTCCGCGGCGTGATCGGGGCGGTCGATGGCTGGAACCGTCTCGGGATCACCGAAGACCCCCGCCCAGAGCGCATGCAGGCCGTCAGCGACGCCGATATCACCACGCTTACCGACTTCTACCAGAACGAGGTCAAGGGCCTGCCGAAATACATCACCGTTGTCGGCGAAAAAGCAAAGATCGACATGGACAAACTCAAAGAAGAAGGCGAGTTCACCGAGGTCTCGCTGGAAGATATCTTCGGGTATTGATTTATTGGTCTTTGCACGGCCTACCGACGGGCCGAGACAACCTGAACACCTGATAACCGTGGGCGCAAGCCCGCGGTTTTTTCATGGACGCCCCACCGTCCCCGGCATACATACGGTAATACCCCCCGCCCCGCTCACCCATTCCCGGCACACGGGCTTAAAGATCAAATATAACTTATATTTTATCTATTAGTCCTGCCTATGCTCGCGACGCATTGCCTTAATGCTTGCTTGCAGCCGCGGAGACGGTTAGCGGTTGGTGAGTGGGCAGAGTGTTTGTTTCTGTTTTCTCGATTCAAGCGTTTTATTGACCCGGTTTTTCCATTTGTGTGACACCCGGATTGTGGGGGAGCAAGACCTATTGACGCGGGGTCGCGCGCTGCGTACGCTTCTGCCGCTTGCCGTGGCCCGTGGCGGCGGCGAACGGGAGCGACGGTCATGGCGGTTGTCTTAATCTTGTTGGGCTTGACGGTGTTGACCGTGGGCGCGGAAGTGCTTTTACGCGGCGCGGTCGGTCTGGCGCGGGCGGTGGGGATGTCGCCGCTGGTCATCGGGCTGACGGTGGTGGCGTTCGGCACCAGCGCGCCGGAGCTGGCGGTGAGCCTCAAGGCCGCCGCCGCCGGCAAGGCCGACATCGCCCTGGGCAACGTCGTCGGCAGCAACACGTTCAACGTCCTGTTCATCCTCGGCGTTTCGGCGCTGATCGTCCCGCTGGCGGCGTCCCGGCAACTGGTCCGGCTGGACGTGCCGGTGATGATCGTGGTGAGTCTGCTCGCTTGGCTCTTCGCCGCCGACGGGAGGGTCGGCCGGGTCGAGGGTATTTTGCTTTTCAGCGGCTTGCTCGCCTATACCGCGTGGCTGGTCCGGTTAGGCAGGCGCGAAGCCGTCACGATCGCGAACACGGCAACCGAACCCGGTGCGCCCGCCGCCGAAACCGCCGCGCCCAACACGCTCGCCCACACCTTGCGCATGCTCGTTTACATCGTGGTCGGCCTCGGGTGCCTGATCCTCGGCGCACGCTGGCTCGTCGACGGCGCGGTCAGCGTCGCGCAGGCATTGGGTGCCAGCGACCTGTTGATCGGCCTGACCATCATCGCCGCCGGCACGTCCATGCCCGAGGTCGCCACCTCCATCATGGCCAGCATCCGCGGGCAACGCGACATCGCCATCGGCAACGTTGTCGGCAGCAACATCTTCAACCTGCTCTGCGTCCTGGGCGCTACCGCTACGATCGCGCCCGACGGTGTGCCCGTCGCGCCCGCCGCGCTGCGATTTGATATCCCCGTGATGGCCGCCGTCGCTTTGGCGTGCCTGCCGATCTTCTTCACCGGCGGCCGCATCGCCCGCTGGGAAGCGGCGCTCTTCCTCGCCTACTACGCCGCCTACATCGTGTTCCTGGTCCTCACCGCCACACGCCACGCAGCGCTGGATAATTTCAGCGCCGCCGTGCTCTGGTTCGCCGTACCATTAACGGTGTTGGGTATCGGTATCAGCGTGCTTGCGTCGCTACGGGCGAAGCGATCGGCTGCGCCTGCCGCATGATGCTATGCATCGGGCGATTCACATCAACCCGTACACCAGCCCCAGCGCCGCGAGCGCCAGGATGATCGACGACACGGCCCCGGCGACCACGGCCCGGCCGCCCACGCCCACCAGCAGCCGGAGGTTCACGCCCAGCCCGATCGCCGCCATCGCGAAGGTCAGCAGCAGCTTGCCCGCGAATTCCAGGAAACCGCCGACCGCGATCGGGTCGCCGTCGCCGAACGTGACCTTGGGAATCCAGCCCATCGTGCCCAGCGCCGCCATGATGACGAACCCCCAGATGAACCACGGCACGAGCTGGTGATACTTCACCGTCACGCCGCCGGCCGCGCCCTGCGCCGCTTTCTTTTTTGAGTGCACCAGCGCCAGGATGAACACCACCGGCGCGAGCAGCGCGACGCGCCCTAGCTTGATCAATGTCGCCCACTGCACCGAGTCCGCCGCGGCGTCCCCGCCCTTGAAGTACGCATCGCCCGCCGCGAGCACCTGTGGCACCGCGTGGATCGACGCCCCGCACCACACGCCGAACTGCTGCGATGTCATCGATAATAGCGGCGCGACCACCGGCAGCAGCAGCATCATCACCAGCCCAAGCAGGTTCACCGTGCCCACGGACAGCACCAGGTCGTCATCCTCCGCATCGATCAGCGGCGCGGCCGCGACGATCGCGCTGGACCCGCAGATCCCCGTGCCCACGCCCAATAGCGCCGCCGTCTTGTGTGACAGCCCGAGCACGCGACCGGCCAGGTATGCCGAGCCGTACGCCGTCGCCACCGCGCCGAGCATGATGACCAACGGCACGACGCCCGCGTTCCCGATCGCCACGAGGTTCAGCCCCGCGCCGATGCACACGATCGCGTATGGGATGACCGATTTGACGATTTCTTTTGCCCCGGTGACGACGGGCTTGGGCAGCTTGATGAGGTTCGCCACGACCACGCCGAAGAGGATCGAGAGCATCGCCGCACCGATCGGCCGACGGATCCCCCCCGCCGACGTCGGCATGGCGAAGGGCGCAAACGGCAGATAGTGCATCCCATACGCCGCCCCCGCCAGCGCCGCCGCTAAAACATAGGCGCCGACCCGCCCGCCCAGCGCGGGCGCCTTCGCCGCCTCCGGCTCGGCACGCACGGGAACTTCGACCATCCCCTCCATCGAACCCAGCGACACCGCCGCCTCCGCGCTGATCGAGATCAGCCCGCCGTACAGCCGCGCCATCCCGTCGTGGTCGAGTCCGTCCAGGCGTGAAGGGGTAAGCGTGGCGGTCATGGGACTGGGGAACACTGAAAAGCGGAAAACCCGATAGCCGAACCTAAATCCCCCCGCCGTCCTCGAACTCGAAGATCGTCGGGCGGTAGCGTTCGACCGGGCCGCCGGTGATCGAGAACATGTCCATCTCGCGCAGCGGCGGGGAGTAGATGTGCAGGGTAACAAGCCCAAGGCCCTGGGCCTGGAGGTTGGAGATCTGATGCACGTCCGCGTCCTGCGACGCGCAGACGTCCCCGGCCCGCATCGTCGTGGTCTTCGTCGCCACCGCCTGCCCGCAGGGCGTCATGTCGAAAAGCGTCTCGTACCCCAGCCCCTTGAGCACCTTCACACCGCAGGTCGAACCCGCGTGGTTGTGTACGGGGCTGCGCTGCCCGCTCTTCCAGCAGATCAGCAGGACCTCGCCGAACTCGCACTCGAAAATCAGGTTCCGCCGATAGGTCGAGTCATCGTAGATCGCGTGCTGCTTGAGGTCATCGAGCGTGACGTTGAGTTCGGCCAGTTTGCTCCGCAGCTCCGGGACGCTGGCGCGCCGGGTCAACCCCTGGAGGTACTCTGTGAGCGGCGCAAGGCAGGCCGGGATGGTTTTGGTGGTCGGCATAACGGTCTAAGCTCCAAGCGAGGCCGGCACGGGCAACGAACTGGGTCCGGATAGTGTGTCTACAGGGGGGAACAAAAACACTACCTTTCTGCGGCCATCCGGTGCGAATGACCGTACTACATAATCAGAGCGAATCGCGTCCGATCCAAAAGAGTTTGGTTTCCTTCGGCACGAGGTCATCCGATCCGCCGACCAGGATGCCCGGAGATACGGCCGCACCGGCGTTATAGAGTGAGGCATTGCTGACGCCCGGGACATCATAAAAATCGGTGCCGCTCACGCTGCCGTCGAGCTTGGCGATGTTCCAGCTCTGAGGCCCGTGCCGCTCGAGTGCTCCCTGCATAGCGGGTCCGCCGAGGATCCCGATCTGATTCGGCTGGGAACCCCGGTGCCAATACTCGGCATAGAAAGATTCATTATCGGTGAGAATCATCGTGGCGGAACTGGTGACGACCAAATCTTCGCGTTGATACCAGCGCTGGCGTTCCTGATCGGTGGCAAACAGACCGGTCTTCGGCCCCGGTTCGCCAATGCCTTTGTTGGTGACCATGCTGATGTTCATGCCGTAGCCGTTGGCAAGGTGATTGCCGATGTTGTAGCCACCGCGGCCGTCCTCGGCGGACGGGCACTCGAAGACCGTACCCTCAAGATATTCGTAGGGGCTGTTAAGCTTGTTGAGGTCGATCTTATCGCTGGTGATGTATGTCCAGATCGTTGTCTGCCAGTAAGCACGCTTGTTCGAAAGCAACGCGATAGGGTCGGACCACGCGGCGGGCAGATACCCCCGGTTGTCCTGTGCGTAGCTGAGCAGGCCGACGGTGCATTGCCTGACGTTTGAGGCGCACACGGCGTTGCGTGCGGTCCTGCGCGCCGCGCCCAGCGCCGGCAGCAGGATGCCTACAAGCAGAGCGATGATCGAGATGACAACTAACAATTCGATCAGGGTGAAAGCCCGGCGAGCGCATGCCGGTCTGTGCTGGTGGTGACCCATTCTGAACCCTTATTATCCGAGTAAACAGTCTTGCGATATTCCGCGTCGGAACATGCGATTATTGGATTTTACCCGCCCTGATGCGATCGAATCGCATTAATCATAAGGCATGCGGGGGGTATTTCAACCACCAACCGCCACTTCATTAGAATAAATAATATAACACGCGATCATCCTCTATTGGCTCTCCGGCCAGCTACTGCCGGATCGTTTAATTCTGACTCAAAGGCAGTTTTTTGGAACGATAAGGCGGATTTTACTTGGCGCTGCGGCCCGGCGTGACGTATCATGGCGGTTCGAAAGGCGGGGTATAAGTTAAACTGATAAATTCCGGTGCTTTTGTGATTGGCAGACTTGTCACGCACTGCCGGTTTGCCACCGCCTATAGTGATGTCATGCTTGTGCATCCTAAAACCAGTCAATCATCCAGGAGAGTGGGTATGAGGTTCAGTCTAGCCGTGTCCTCGGCTGTATTCGTGGCGGGTGTGTCGGCGTCGTCGGCGATGGCGGCCAACTTCGGTACCATCCTCAACTTCAACCCCCTCACCGACCCGGTCGCCGGGACCTTCGGGGTGGATATGAACAACACCCAGACCTGGACCGGCACCCAGCTCAAGGACATCTTCGGCAACCCGGCGCCGACCGTCCGCTGGTTCAAGTACACCGCGGACGGCAACTCCGCCGTGACCTTTGATACCAACGGTACGAATATCTCCAGCGTCGGACCTGACCCCGACCGCTCGCCGGGCAACTTCCTTCAGGCCGGCAACGCCACACAGTTGGCGCTCTACGATTCCGCCGGCAACCTCGTCGCGCGTATGGGCGGCACCAAGGACCTCAACGGCGAGCTCGTGCCCGAGTTCCCCTCGGCACTCTATGACTCGAACGACCCCAACTATCACCTGCGATCCAGTTCGATTCAGCTCGCCGACCTTATGTTTATGCAGAACGCCCCGGACAACCCGCACTGGGACACCAGTCCCGGCGGGATCTCCGACCCGCTTTCAACCACCGATTACGAGGGCCTGCACATCGACTGCTTCGAGTGCTCGGGCCAGAAGTACACCGACGGACGAAACGAGTACGAGGTCTGGCGTGACTCGCTGGACCTGGTCGAGAATCAAGGCGCTTCGTTCTTCCGTTCGGGTGACCGCTACAACGCGGGGCCGGGTTCGAGCTGGAACCGATACGACATCCTCCCGGCGGGCGACTACTACCTCGCGCTGACCGGCGCCGGTCCGAGCTTCTCCGGCGATACCTACAAAGAAGAATGGATGATGACGCCCATCCACGACGGATTCGACCGGACCAATCCTTTGAACCCGATCTTCATTGAAAACGTCCCGCTCATCAGCTCGCCCATGGGGCCTTTCCAGATGTACGTGGGCGAGGCGAACCCTAACTTCCAGAGTGCCTGGGGCGACATCCAGCTCAACATCACGCACTACGCGCTGACGCTTGACGGCGACCTCAATGGCGACGGGTTCGTCGGCATTGCCGACCTGAACATCGTGCTGGGCAACTGGAACCAGAACGTGACCCCCGGCGACCCGCTAGTGGGCGATCCGTCGGGCGACGGGTTCGTCGGCATCAACGACCTGAACCTGGTGCTGGGCAACTGGAACGCCGGGACACCGCCGAGCGCCCCCGGAAGTGCCGTGCCCGAGCCCGCGACGCTCGCGCTGCTTAGCCTGGGCGGGCTGGCGACGCTGCGGCGACGGCGGTAATACTTACGACGGGTCGCATCATCAAATAACTTTCCATCAACGCCCCGCACAACGGGGCGTTGTTCTTATTGTGTTTGATGTATGTGGCAGCGATATCAACGTGTGATACGTGTCACGGATCATAATTCGTGCGCAAACAAAAGCCCCGGGCTGGCCCGGGGCATGGGTTGAGTTGAAGTGAACAACGCGGGCTAGCACGTCCAGCTCTGGAGGATCTGCACATAGTTGCCGCGTTCATAGGCGGCGGGGTTAGGGCAGTTCTCCAGATTCATGCTGCCGCGCAGCTGGGCGAGCGAGTCGTACTCGTGATCGACCAGCCAGCGTTCGAGGTCTTCACGGACAGTCATCAGGTGTTCCGGGCCTCGCTGCAACAGGGCGGAAACCATTTGTACGGCGTCCGCGCCGGCCATCAGGGCCTTGACCGCATCAACCGCGCTGTGCACGCCGCCGGTGACGGCCAGTGACGCATCGACCCGGCAGGACAGGATCGCCAGCCAGCGCAGCCTAAGCAGCAACTCCGACGGGTCGGACAGGTTGACGCGGGTGACTTCCAACTCCTCGATGTCGATGTCGGGCTGATAGAAGCGGTTGAAAACGACCAGCGCATCCGCGCCCGCGCCGACGAGCCGGCCTGCGGTGTGGATCATGGAGGTATAGAACGGCGAGAGCTTGACCGCAACCGGCAGCTTGGTCGAGTCCTTGATGGTCTTGACCATCTCCACGGCCCGGTCCTCCAGGACGCGGCCGGTCTCCTGCGGGTCCATCGCGACGTAGTACACGTTCAGCTCCAGCGCATCGGCGCCGGCCTGCTCGATCATCCGGGCGTAGTCAAGCCAGCGGCCGCCGGTCGTGCCGTTGAGCGAGGCGATGATGGGGACACTGGTGCAGCGTTTGATCGCCGCAACTTTTTCGAGGTATTCGTGGGGGCCGAGCTTGAAGTCCTCGTTGCGTGGGAAGTAATCAAGCGCCTCGGCAAAGGTCTCGTTATGCGCGACCATGCTGGTGTTCACCGCCAACTGCTCACGCAACACCTGCTCCTCGAAGAGTGATGGCATGACGATTGCCGCGGCGCCGGCGTCTTCGAGGCGTTTGACCGAACCCAGGTCGTAGGCCAGCGGGCAGGCACCGGGCATCATCGGGTGCGGCAGTTCGATGCCCATGTAGTTGGTTGAAAGGTCCATGTGTTACTCCGTTCCCGGCGGGTGTGGCCGCGCCGTCTTAATTAGTGTTAGTTGGAATGACCGTTGCCCTTGGGATCGCCCATGCTCAGCGCTGCCATGTGCTCGTAGAGCTTGACACGCTGCGTGGCGTTGCGTTGCGCCGCCTTGGCGAGGTGGCGGAACCGTTCGGGGTCGATCTTTTCGACCATGCGGAATCGCGTCTCCTGGCTCATGTATTCACCGACCGGGATGGACGGCGGCTTGCTGTCGAGCTGCAGCGCGGGCAGGCCCTGCGCCGTGCGTCGCGGATCGTAGCGGTACAACGGCCAGATGCCGGAGGCGACGGCGCGTTGCTGCTGTTCCAGGCCGTGTGACAGGTCGTACCCGTGGGCGATGCAGTGGCTGTAGGCGATGACCAGCGACGGGCCGGGGTACGAGCAGGCTTCCTGCATGACCTTGACGGTGTGGTTGTCGTTCGCGCCCAGCGCGATGCTGGCGACGTAGATGTGGCCGTAACTCATGGCCATCAGGCCCAGGTCTTTCTTGTTGGTGCTCTTGCCGGCGGCGGCGAATTTGGCGGCGGCGCCCAGCGGGGTGGACTTACTCTGCTGCCCGCCGGTGTTGGAGTAGACCTCGGTGTCCAGGACCATGACGTTGATGTCGCGGTGCAGTGACAGGACGTGGTCGAGGCCGCCGTAGCCGATGTCGTAGGCCCAGCCGTCGCCGCCGAGCAGCCAGACGGCCTTCTTGACGAGGTAATCGGCGAGGTCATCAAGCCGGCGCGCGGGCGGGGCCTTGATGGCTTTGAGCGCTTTGCGCAGTTGCAGGACACGGTCACGTTGCGCGGCGATGCCGGCGTCGTCGTCCTGTTGGGCGCTGAGCAGGTCATTGACCAGTGCGCCGTCAAGTTGCGGGCCAAGCTCGGTGATCAGGTCGTGCGCCTGACGGATGTGCTGGTCGATGGCGACGCGGTGGCCCAGGCCGTACTCGGCGTTGTCCTCGAAGAGCGAGTTGGACCATGCGGGGCCCCGGCCGTCACTGTTCTTGCAGTACGGGGTGGTCGGGAGGTTGCCGCCGTAGATCGACGAGCAGCCGGTGGCATTGGCGATAAGCAGACGGTCGCCGTAGAGCTGGGTGAGCAGCTTGACGTAAGGCGTCTCTCC
Source organism: Phycisphaerales bacterium (assembly GCA_041402025.1). Taxonomy (GTDB): domain Bacteria; phylum Planctomycetota; class Phycisphaerae; order Phycisphaerales; family Phycisphaeraceae; genus JAJRRS01. The sequence goes on from JAWKTA010000076.1 coordinate 15,891, forward strand.
GCAGCCTGCACACGCGCCGGAATACTCGAACAGCGGGAGCAGGAACTGCGAGCCTTTGGCATCAAGGCGCTTGATCTTCTCGCGCGGCGGGTCGGCGATGTTGAGGAAGAAGGCGTAGTTGGTGCGTTCGCGCTGACGTGTGCCGTCGCCTTCACGGCCCGACATGTTGATGGCTTTGCGTTTGGGCACGGCCTTGTTCTTGGCGGGGCAGACGTTGACGCAGAGCGTGCAGCCGGTGCAGTCCTCGGCGGCGACCTGCAGGGTGTATTTCAGTCCCTTGAAGTCGGGTGCCTTGTAGTCGGCGCTCTTGAAGGATTCGGGCGCGTTCTTGAGTTCGTCGGCTTCATAAACCTTGGGACGGATCGCGGCGTGCGGGCAGACCAGTGCGCACTTGTTGCACTGGATGCACACGTCGGGGTCCCACTCGGGGACCTGCATGGCGATGTTGCGTTTTTCGTATTGGGTGGTGGCGGTGGGCCAGGTGCCGTCGGGTGGGAACGCGCTGACGGGCAGGCTGTCGCCGTGGCCGGCCATCATGGCGGCGGTGACGCGCTTCACGAAGTCGGGAGCGTCGCCGGGCACCATCGCCGGCGGCTCCATCGACGCGGTGACCTTGCCGGGGACCTTCACTTCGTAGAGGTTTTCAAGCGACTGGTCGATCGCGGCGAAGTTTCGGCGGACCAGTTCCTCGCCTTTCTTGGCGTAGGTTTTTTCGACGGCTTTCTTGATCTTGGCGATGGCCTCGTCGCGCGGCAGCACGCCGGAGATGGCGAAGAAGCAGGTCTGCATGACGGTGTTGATCCGCCGGCCCATCCCGGCCTTCTCGCCGACGGCGTACCCGTCGATCACGTAGAACTTCAGCTGCTTCTCGATGATCTGTTCCTGCACGCGGCCGGGCAGGTGGTCCCACACCTCGTCGGGGCCGTAGGGCGAGTTGAGCAGGAAGACGCCCCCCTTCTCAACCACCGCGAGCATGTCCACGGTTTCCATGAGCGTGAACAGGTGGCATGCGACGAACCCGGCGCTACGGATGAGGTATGCAGCGCGGATCGGCTCGGGGCCGAACCGCAGGTGCGACACGGTCATCGCGCCGGACTTCTTGGAGTCGTAGACGAAGTAGCCTTGTGCGTAGAAGTCGGTGGACTCGCCGATGATCTTGATCGAGTTCTTGTTGGCCCCGACCGTGCCGTCGGCGCCCAGGCCGAAGAACATCGCGCGGGTGACGCCCTTGGGCACCTTGACTTCTTCGTCCTCGATCGGCAGCGACAGGTGCGTCACGTCGTCGGTGATGCCGACGGTGAAGTGATTCTTCGGCTTGTCGGCGGCGAGGTTTTTCAGGACGGCCTTGACGTGGCCGGGGGTGAACTCCTTGGAGGAAAGCCCGTAGCGCCCGCCGACGATCACCGGGCGGTTTGCGCGGGGCGAGTCGTAATCGGCGGCGACCACGTCCAGGTACATCGGCTCGCCTGTCGAGCCGGGTTCCTTCGTGCGGTCGAGCACGGCGACGGCCTTGACGGTCTTGGGCAGCGCCGCGATGAAGTGTTCGACCGAGAACGGCCGGTACAGCCGGACTTTGACCAGGCCGACCTTCTCGCCGTCGGCGACCATCTCGCTGACGGTCTTGTGCGCGGTCTCCGCGCCGGAGCCCATCATGACGATGACGCGCTCGGCTTGCGGGTGCCCGACGTAATCAAACAGGCGGTACTGCCGGCCGGTGAGCTTGGCGAAGCGGTCCATCTGCTCCTGCACGACCTGCGGGACGGCCATGTGGAAGGTGTTGCAGGCCTCGCGCGCCTGGAAGAAGGTGTCGGGGTTCTGCGCGGTGCCGCGGATCATGGGCGCATCGGGCGTCAGCGCGCGGGCGCGGTGGGCGGCGATCCATTCGTACTTGATCAGCTCGCGGAGCACTTCGTCGGACAACGGGTGGATCTTGGCGACCTCGTGCGAGGTGCGGAAGCCGTCGAAGAAATGGCAGAACGGGACGCGGCTGGCGAGGGTCGATGCGTGTGCGATGGCGGCGTGGTCCTGCGCTTCCTGGACCGAGCCGGAGGAGAGCATGGCGAAGCCGGTCTGCCGGCAGGCCATGACGTCGGAGTGGTCGCCGAAGATGGAGAGCGCGTGGGTGGCGACGGTGCGTGCGGCGACGTGCATGCAGAAGCTGGTGAGTTCCCCGGCGATTTTGTACATGTTGGGGATCATCAGCAGCAGGCCCTGCGACGCGGTGAACGTCGTAGCGAGCGAGCCGGCCTGCAACGCGCCGTGGATCGCGCCGATGGCGCCGCCCTCGGACTGCATCTCGACGACGCTGGGGACCGAGCCCCACAAGTTTTCCTGCCCGTGCACCGCCCAGTCGTCGGCGAGTTCGCCCATGGTGGACGAGGGGGTGATGGGGTAGATCGCGGCAACCTCGGTCAGGCGGTACGCCACGCGGGCGACGGCCTCGTTGCCGTCCACGGTGATCATTTGTTCGGCGGGCATCTGAAAACTCCTTGGTCTTGCCTTACGGCACGTTTGCGACGGCGCTCGTCCTGGACCGCGCCGCTTGGGTCTTGGAAGTAAGCCAGTGAATCCAACGGTCGAGGTTTCCTTCAACGACCGACAGTTCGATCAGCTCGACCTGGGGGTTGAGCGTGTGTATGTCGTGGGTGAACACGTCCCGGTCGAAGCGGACATGCTTAAGCAGGTCGGTCTTGTTCAGCAGCAACAGGTCGGCGGCGATGACCAGGTGCGGGTGCTTGGCGGGCTTGTCGTCGCCGCCGCAGACGCTGAACATGCCGACCTTGCAGTCCTGCCCGAGGTCGAACCCGACGGGGCAGATGAGGTTGCCGACGTTCTCGATGACCAACAGGTCAAGCTCGGCGAGGTCGAGGTTGTCGATGGCGTGGCGGACCTGGTTGGCGTCGAGGTGGCAACCCTTGCCCGTGTTGACCTGGACGACGCTGCCCCCTTGGGCCTGGATGCGTTTGGCGTCGCGGTCGGTGGCGAGGTCGCCGGCGATGATGCCGACCCGGAGTTTGGCTTTGAGTTGTTGCAACGTCGCTTCGAGCAGCGCGGTCTTGCCGCAGCCGGGCGCGCCGATCAGGTCGATGCAGTAGACGCCGGCGTCGCGCAGCCGTTGGCGGTTCATGGCCGCGATCTCGTCGTTGTGCTTGAGCACGTTCTCGATGAT
>JAWKTA010000077.1:0-18443 GCA_041402025.1 Phycisphaerales bacterium
AGAGCCAGGCCTTCCCCCACGTCATCGCCGGCCGCGACCTGCTCGGCAGCGCCCAGACCGGCACCGGCAAGACCGCCGCCTTCGCCCTGCCCATCCTCCAACTGCTCCACGGCGATACGCCCGAAGCCGACGGAAATACTAAGCACAACGGCAAACCCCGTAACGGCAAACACGACCGCGGACCGAAGCGCAACATCCGTGCCCTGATCCTTAGCCCCACACGCGAACTCGCCGCACAGATCGGCGACAGCTTCCGTGCCTACGGCAAACACATGAACCTGCGCGGCACCACCATCTACGGCGGTGTCAACCAGCGCCCCCAGTGCCAGGCGCTCAAGGACGGCGTCGATATCGTCGTCGCCACGCCCGGCCGGCTGATGGACCTCTTAAATCAGGGCATGCTCCGTCTTGATACCGTCGAGATCTTCGTGCTCGACGAGGCCGACCGCATGCTCGACATGGGCTTCATCCACGACATCCGCAGAATCATCTCGTACCTGCCGACCAAACGGCAGACGCTGATGTTCTCCGCGACCATGCCCAAGCCGATCAAGGCGCTCGCCGACACCATCCTGACCGACCCGGCGGTCGTCGCCATCGCCGCCAAGGCCGCCACCGCCGACACGGTCAAGCAGTCCGCCTACTTCATCGACCCGCGCAGCAAGGCCGACCTGCTCAGCAAGCTGCTGGCCGGCCCGGACATGAAGCGCACGCTCGTCTTCTCCCGCACCAAACGCGGCGCGGACAAGATCACCAAACGGCTCAACGCCCAGGGCTACACCGCCGAGGCGATCCACTCCAACAAGAGCCAGAACGCACGCATCCGCGCGCTCAACAACTTCAAGACCGGCCGGGCCCGTGTGCTCGTCGCCAGCGACATCGCCGCACGCGGGATCGATGTCGATGAAGTGACCCACGTCGTGAATTTCGACATGCCTGGGGATGCCGAGACCTACGTCCACCGGATCGGCCGAAGCGGTCGCGCCGGCGCTAACGGCCAGGCCATCACCTTCTGCGCACACGACCAGAAACGCGACCTGAAGCTGATCGAAAAAACCATCGGCAGAGAGATCCCGGTCCTCCAGCACGACATCCCCGCCCCCGAGCAAAACGAACACGCCGCGGCACACTCACGCCACCCCCACCCGCTGAGCAAACCCACCCCGCCTAAGCGCAAGCACAAACCCGGCGGCCCGCGAAAAGCCCGCAACGCCCACGGCCACGCCGGCAACACCGCGCACGAAACCGGCCACACCAATTCCGCCGCCCACACCAACACCGGCGGCCAAACCCGTTCCGCCAGCGCCAAACGCCGACGCAACCGGGCAGGTAAACCGCGGAATACGCGCAAGCCCGCGGGTTGATCCCCCAACCGGCCGGTCGATCCCCGATTGTTGTCCATCCGTGAAATTCGTAGCCGTCTTCTCCGTCCTCATGGCAAGAGGCGCCAGAATCCGCTGGCAAGCTACGATTGATCGCCATGTACTCATTCATCATCCCGGCCCATAACGAAGAGAAGCTGCTGCCCCGGACGTTGCGTGCGATCCATGATGCAGCCAAGGTGCTTGCCGGGCCGTACGAGATCATCGTCGCCAATGACGCCTCGACCGACACGACCGAGCAAGTCGCCCTGCAACACGGGGCCAGGGTCGTCAACGTAGATCACCGCCAGATATCCAAAACCCGTAACAGCGGCGCGGCCGAAGCCCAAGGCGATATCTTTGTCTTTGTTGATGCCGACACTTTTGTGAATGATGCCCTGCTCAAGAGCATGCACAACAGGCTGCAAAACGGGATCGTCGGCGGCGGGGCCGTCGTCGCATTGGGAGGGAATCTTCCGCTATACGGCCGTGTCTTCGGCCCGATCTTCACCTTCATCTACAGCCGGGCCGGGTTCGCCGCCGGCTGCTTCATCTTCTGTAAACGTGATGCATTCCAGGCGATCAACGGCTTTGACGAGACGCTCTTTGCGGGCGAAGAACTCGAGTTTACACGCCAGATGCGGCGTCAGGGAAAGTTCAAGATCCTTCGCGAGCCCGTTGTTACCTCCGGCCGAAAGCTCCGCACCCACACCGCCCGCGAGCTTGCAAGCACCGTATTCGGCTTCATGCTTCAGGGTCCGAAAGCATTAAAGAGCAGAGACAAGCTGGACATGTGGTACGGCGAGAGGCGGGAAGATACGGAAGTGTAAACCGTGTCTTGGTGGTTCACCCTTACGCGCAACTCTGCTGCAACGCCCTGTTTCAATTTCTCGATCACCGCGTTGACCTGCGGGTCGGGACTCCGTCATGGCGGAGGGTGGCGTCGGGGTTGGTGGAATACGCATGCGCAGGCTCAGGCTCTTCTTGCCTTTCCCGATCTGCTTGCCGCGGAAGATCGTCAGGAACGTAAGGTCTTCGAGCATCTTCGGGGCGGCTTCGGCGACACACTTTTCGATCTGCCGCCAGGTGACGGCCTCATCCACGACGATACCAGGTCGCGTTCGATGCCGGGGAACCGGGGCAGGTCGCCGACGAGTGCTTGGGCGGGTAACCCGCGACGAGCGCGAAATCCAGCTCCGCCAGCACGACCGGCGTCTGGATGCCGAACATGTCCTGTAGCTTCTCAGCGAGCACGCCGATCCGGTCATGCTCGCCGAACAGCATGACCTTCGCGGCCGGCCGGTACTTGTCATCCTCGACCGGCTCGAACGCCAGCGTTTTAGTAGCTGATCCACCGCCGAGCGTGGCGACCAGTTCCTCGATCGCGCCGCGTGCGATGCGGAAGCCTTCTGCGCGCATCGCCGCGTCTGTCAGGGTGGCAAGCGATGTGGACTCACGGGGTTTGCCGTTGTCATCGCCCCACGTGCCCGCGACCTCGAAAGCTTCACGCCGTCATTGCCACGGTCCTGGTTGTGCTTTCGGCACCACCAAACTCGGCAGCAACGACGGCCGCAGCACCTTGTCTTTGCGCGCATGTCGCCCGACAACGCCATCGTTTTCAGCGACGCCGGACAGAACGCCCGCGCCTGCTCGTCGGTCATCAGTGAAGGCGTGATCGTTTCGTGGTACCCGCGTGCGATCAGCACGCTGAAGCGTCTGTCGCCGCACCGATGCTGGCCTGCTTGGGGCGGACCTGCACCGAGCTCGTCGTTGACTTTGACGTTATCGTAGCCGTAGAGCCGGCCGATCTCTTCGATCAGGTCGACCTCACGCTTAAGGTCCAGCCGGTACGTCGGGACCGCAGGTGATCGTGTCCGCGTCCTGCTTCGGCGACAGGCCCAAACGGTTCAGCGAATCGATAATTCCACTGCACTCAGGTCCAGGCCCAGCAGCGACTGGCACCGGCGTGACGCATCCCGACCTGCCCGGGCTCGGGGCCGTTCTTCCCGACACGGATCACACCGCCAATTGCCCGCCGGCCAGCTCGACGATCAACCGCGCCGCACGCTGGTTTCGCCCGCTCCACGCCTTGCGACTCGACCCTCGCGCTCGAAGCGGAAGCTCGAATCGCTCGCCAGCTCGCTGCCTGGCCGATGCGCACGGCCTTAAAGGCTCAAGATCGCGGACTCCAGCAGGATGTCCGTCGTCTGGTCGGTGACTTCGCTGTCCAGCCCGCCCATCACACCCGCGACCGCAACCGGTTTGGCCGCGTCGGCGATGACGAGCATCTTGCCGAAAGCTCATGTTTCGTGCCGTCGATCGCGGTGAAGCGTTCGCCCTGCTTGGCACGCGGACGATGATCTCCCGACCATCGAGCCTGGCGAGGTCAAAGGCGTGCAACGGTTGGCCGAGTTCCAGCAGGACGAAGTTGGTGATATCGACGACGTTGTTCACTGGACGCAGGCCCGCGCCCTCGATGCGTTCGACGAGCCACCTGGGGCTTGGGCCGATCTTCACGCCGGTGATGACCCGCGTGGTGTAAAGCGGGCACAGGGCCGGCTCGCTGCATGAAACGCTCGCCAGTTCACTCTGCCTGCTTCGCCCGCCGCTTTCGGCAACGTGAAGTCCGGGGTACGACCTTCCGGCCGGACGCCGCCGCCGCCTCGCGGGCCAGGCCCAGCCCAGGTGGCTCAGGCAATCACTTCGGTTGCTGGTAACCTCGACATCCAGGAGCGTGTCGGAACCGCCCGTGGAGAGGGTCAGCTCGTCCCGGCCGTCGAAGGGGAAACCCACGCCGGTCAGCAGCGGCTCGGCCTCGTCGGCGGTCATCGGCTTGTCCAGGTGCTGGCTGAGCCAGGCGAGGCTTCGTCTTCATGGCTCGGATGGTAACAGCCCCACCGTTCCCGCAAGCCGGACCGGCCACCCCCGAACCCCCTGCCTCGCACCACGCGAGCTGGCCTCCGGCCTCGCAAGCCCCGAAAACCGGTCCCCGCCCCGGTTTACGGCCCCGCCCCCCGGCCCCGCTTGTCTGCCGAAAGCACCCCGGGTTATACTTTAAGGCTCGGCTTGTTCAGCGAATATGAGCCGAACCACCCAACCCAAGCCCCACGCCCGGAGCCAACCACGATGATCGAGGCCCTCAAAGACGACACAGATCGTGCACCAACTCGGCGGCCGATTCAAGTTCACCGCCCTGATCCAGCACCGCGTCCGCGAGCTGATGTAGCGCGCACGCCCGCTGGTCGAGCGTGACGGCCGCAGCGACTTCGAGATCGCCGTGCAGGCCGTCGAAGGCAAGATCATGTACGAGATGGAAGAGGGCAAGCCCGCCGAGGCAGTAAGCCCTCCGGAAGCCCCCCGCTCCCGGAAGTAGTTTCCGGAAGTTTTCAGCCGGAGCCGTCCGTATGGCCCTGAATTCAAACAACACCAACTAAGCTCAGCCCGGCTCCAACAAGCCCGGGCCGTCAGTAAACGCATCGCCGTCGCACTCTCCGTGGGACGCACCGCGCAAAACCGCCACGCTCGTCAGCCGGCTCGTCCAGCACGCGCGGACGTCCGTGTGCTCATGACCGAGGCCGCGACCAAGTTCGTCGGCCCGCTCACGTTCCAGTCCCTCTCGGCAAGCCGGTCTTCACCAGCATCTGGCAGGCGGACGACCACCCGGACAGCCAGCACGTCGGAGTCGCCCGCTGGTGTGACCTCATGATCATCGCCCCCGCCACCGCCAACACCATCGCCAAGCTCGCCCACGGCCTGACCGATGACGTCGTCTCCCTCGTCGCCTGCGCTTTGCCCGCCTCCACCCCCCTGCTGATCGCCCCCGCGATGAACGCCGACATGTGGGCCAACGGCATCGTCCAGAAAAACATCGCCACCCTCGACGCGCTCGACCACGTCACCCTCATCGGCCCCGAATCCGGCTGGCAGGCCTGCCGCACCGACGGCGCGGGCCGCATGAGCGAGCCGGAGGCGATCCTGGAAGGGATCATAAAAGCCATACAATGAATGACAGTTAGCATCGATCCTATTCCGAAGTGTATTGTCTCCGCCTGATCCAGGGGCCGTCAATGAACATTACCGAGTTCGAACAAGATCCCGAGAAGTTCGCGGTTATCCGTGAGTGCACGGAGAATTATGATGTTGGATCATCGATAGCAGAGTGGCCGAATAACATTTTGTCGAAACGCACGATTGTTTATAGCAACGGTGTCATTGCGCGGGAAGGTGATATTGTCGCACATAACGTCGATCCGATCGAGCTGGATCGATGCCGTATATTGGCGCAGGAGGCACACCGACACGTCGAAGGGCTGGAAGTTGGGATGGGTTCAGGGTCTGGCGATACTTTCTCGCCATTCTTTGTCTGCAACAATGTTGAACCATCGCCCCCTACGTCGGTGACGGAGGCACTGATCCGCTCTCGATTCGGCGGGACAATCTTTCCCCCAGCCACGATCACGGTAGAACCATTGCAGGCAACGGGCATTTGGTGGGATGAGGTCTCCGAAGATATCGCGAGTCTGGAGGAAGACTATCCGGATGAAGCAGAAAAGTACCAAGATGGATGGCAAAATCTGATTAACTGGTTTGCCCAGAATGATGAATTGCAAGGACCGGTTTTCGTACGGATTGGAGATCGCGAAGCCTTATGGGAAGCAGAAAGCGGTAACTTGCCTGACGGTACAGAGTTAACCGGCTGTGTGCTGCCACGCCTAGCGGTCGCCCTCACCAAGCAAGGCAGTTTGGTCGGAATCTTTGGTTATTCTGTTCAAAGCTGAACGCTCCTCGTAGAACGATCATTCAGAATTAATAGCCCGTCTCAGCTTTCCACCCAAACCCCCGGCGGTTATCGATCAAGCGCAGCCAGGTCGGAGTGAGTTTGTAGAAGCTCTGGCGTTCGACGGCGGTGGCGAGTTTGGGGTCGGTGGCGATGAAGGGGAAACGGGCGGTGTAGAGGGTTAGCGCGCGGCCGCGTTCGACGGCATCGGTAACCGCTGTGGCGTGGGCGTGCAGTTGCAGGCCGTGGATGAGCGCGGGTTCGCTGTCGTGGTGGTCGTATACGGTCACGGCGACGGCGGGGTTTGAGGTAAGCGCGATGTGTCGGCTGTGCGCCGCGTCGGGGCTGGAGACGAAGTAAAGATTTAAATCATCGTCGAAGGCGTACTGGATGTTAGCTGCGTGGGGTCGGCCGTTACTGTCCACAGTGGCGAGGCTGGCGGTGCGACATCGAGCGAGGAGGGTGAGGGCTTCGCGTATGATATCTATCGTCTGGTCGTGCATGACGGTGCCCGATACATCTGTTTAGCGGCGGATCGTAGATCTGGCGCGTTGGCCCACAGGGGCAAATCGCTCGGCGATCTGCGATCGCCCGCCAAACTTTCCGGCCAGACCCCAGACCCATATACCCCAGCCCCCAGACTTCACACCGCCAGCGTCGCGCCGATGCGTTGCATCGCTTCTTCAACGTTTTCCCGGCTGTTAAAAGCGCTTAAGCGGAAGTAGCCCTCGCCTGCCTTGCCGAAGCCGCTGCCGGGGGTGCCGACGATGTGGGTGCCGTCGAGCAGGGAATCGAAGAACTGCCAGCTCGTCTGACCCGCCGGGGTCTTGATCCAGACGTAGGGCGCGTTGACGCCGCCGAATACGGTCATGCCCGCCTTGCTAAGCGATTCGCGGATGATGCGTGCGTTTTCCATGTAGAAGCTGACCAGACCGGCGGTCTGTAGCTGCCCCTCTTCGGAATACACCGCCTCGGCCCCGCGCTGCACGATGTAGGACACACCGTTGAACTTCGTGCAGTGCCTACGGTTCCAAACCGGGTGCAGCGGTTTGTCGTTGCCGGCGGCGTCCTTACACATTAGTTCTTTGGGCACGACGGTGAACGCGCAGCGCGTGCCGGTGAACCCGGCGTTCTTGGAGAAGCTGCGGAACTCGATCGCGCAGGTGCGCGCCCCCGGAATCTCATAGATCGAGCGCGGGATCGACGGATCGGTGATGAACGCCTCGTAAGCCGCGTCGTAAAGGATCACGCTGCCGTGCTTATTCGCGTAATCCACCCACCCCCGGAGGTAGTCCTTGGTGGCCACCGCGCCCGTGGGGTTATTCGGGAAACACAGATAGATCAGGTCCACCTTTTGCGTCGGCAGTTCGGGGAGGAACCCGTTGGCCTCGGTGGAACGCATGTAGACCAAGCCCTCGTATTCGCCGCTCTCGCTCGCGCCGCCGGTGTTCCCGGCCATCACGTTCGTATCAACGTAGACCGGATAGACCGGGTCGGGGATGCCGATGGTGTTCTCCCGGCCGAAAACATCAAGAATATTGCCGCAGTCGCACTTGCTGCCGTCGGAGATAAAGACCTCGTCCGGCTTAACGTCGCAGCCGCGTGCGGTGTAGTCGTGCTTGACGATCGCATCACGGAGCCATTCGTAGCCCTGTTCGGGGCCGTAGCCTCGGAAAGTGTCGTGCTTGCCCTGCTCGTTGACGGCCTTGATCATCGCGGTCCGGCAGGCCTCGGGCAGCGGCTCGGTCACGTCGCCGATCCCCATCTTGATGATCTTCGCGTCGGGGTGAGCCGCGACATACTCGCGGACGCGCCGATTGATCTCGGGGAAAAGATAGCCGGCCTTGAGCTTCAGGAAGTTGTCATTGATGCGTGTCACTATGTTTAAACCCTGCGCTATGGTCTGATGGATCGGGGCACATCTGCTCACGGTATTGTAGCGGCATCTGGAATCGCACGTTTGAGGTAACAGCGCTTGTCGCGTTTCTTTTCGATGAACCAGTGCAACTGATTATTCCCCTCTAGGGGAGGCCCCACATTTCGTTCAAACCACTGGCGGACTTTCTCCAGGTGTCTTCCGGTCGAATAAGTCATATCAATCTGAAGTATCTCGCCCGACCCCGCCAGCCGAAACAAGATATATCGGTTCCTGCGTTCCCAGCGACCCGCGGGGTCCGGCTTATCTCCGTACACCTCGCGGTCATCAGGTTCCTGTGTGAGCCACCATGCTTCCCCATAACCGACCTCGCTCCAATCCTCGATCTGCTCAGCATCCAAGCGCCAAGTCATGCGTTTAGTGAATGGGTTTGATTGCTGGATCGAAGATTCCCCCAATGACATCCAGGATCGACGGCCAATTAAAACCAAGACGGCCATGATCAGCGGCAGAGGCAAAAAGATGAACAATGGCACATAGTTTTCATTTCGGTTGGTAAAGTAAAGGAGCAGGAGCACAAAACCCGCTAGAAAAACCAGAACCGAAACCACTACCCGCGATGATGGGCGGAGAACCTCATCCATTACAACAGCATAGCAGGCCGGTGCGGCCGACCCACAATCGCACCAGAACATTGATCTGGCGCTGCTTAGGAGATCGCCTGTATCGGTGCGCCCAGCATCTTTTCACCGTACGCGCGGATATCGGCATCGGGGCCGGCGAACACATGGGTAACACTCGTGCCGTGACGGGAGGCGGGGCCCTGGCCGACGATCACGGCGGGATCGTGGTATTCCATCTCGCCGAAGCCGGACGCGCCCGACTCGAAATGGTTGTAGGCCTGGAGCGTGTCGCCGCCTAGGCGTTGGTTCTCATCCGCGCTGATCGGGATATCGGGGTACGGCTCGCCGGGCAGCGGCGCGAAGATGCGCATGATCAGGGTGGATGCCCCGCCGCCGAGCGGGCGGTAGTAGGCCATGCGCCCTGTGGTGTGCTCGGCACGCAGGCCCATCTTGATCTTGCGCTCGCTATCAACGAGGAAACGCACGGCCCGGCCGTCGCGCTCAACGTGACGCTCGCCGAACGGCTCGTAATAACTCGTTGGTTCGCTAACCGATTTCGGGTCGGTCACGGTCGGGCAGATCAGCGTGCCGACCGGCGGGACCTGGAGGATATCCCACGCACACGCGACCGCCCCGTCATCGCCGCCTCGCACCAGCAAGACGTTCGTGATCGCGAAACTCGCACACTTCAAGCTCTCGGGCAGCCCGACCGGCGCCCCCACAGCCCGTATCTGCCGCGACACGGCCAACTCGATCGACTTGCCGTCACGCACATCCGTCAGTTTCAGGCGGTTGGATAGCTGGGCGTGGACGGGCGAGGCGCTATCGGTGGTATATTCCCCCGGATCGATCTGCGGCGGCGTCGCCGCGTGCTTGCCCGCATCTTCGCGCGCAAGCGCCAGGCTCGGCCAGTACCACCCGACCTCGGGCGCGATCCACAGACGGTCCCCCCCGAACGGGTTGGCGGCGCGCTTAGGATCAAGCATCGATTCGTGATGAAAAAACAGGTTCCCCTCAACCCCCGGCAGCATGCACGCCATAATCCGCGCGCCGCGCTCGGTAACCAGCAACGCCCCATCCCCCGCCATCAAACGATGGGTCTGGTGGTTCTGCGCCTGTGCGGCGTGATCAAGTTGGTCGAACCAGTCGGGCATGGGTACTTCCATTTCTGTAATTGCTATAAATGTTTGAGTATATAGCAGGTGTAGGATGGCGTCATGCCGGTTTATCAAGCCAACTAAACAGTACAATACCCTGCATGGTAGAACAGCCCAAACCTACTATTGTACAAACCTACACAAACCATTTGTTGAGTCTAAACGTGTATGAGTACAAGTGGGAAGACTGTTGCACGTATGAAATCAAGCCCCAGACGGACCCAGCCAACATACTCCAGCTATTGGCCCATATGAAGGAAGAAGGATTCTCCCTGTTCTGCTTGAATCTGGTTAAAGATTATGGGTTCTCACTTTCTGACACATGGGATGCCTTGGCCGCATACTCCCTGTACCCCCTGGGCACACTTCCGGAGGAGGTTATGGCTTGGATCGAAACGATTGACTGGAGCAAAGAATACAATTATCACCAACTAGCTGCGATTTGCTGGGCGGGCGATGCTTGTCATTTAGGCATTAATCTTGAGCAGCTATTGGAAACTCTAGGCTCAGACTTCCGCGATGGGGTTTTATTCGCCGCAGCCGCGACCAATAAAAGAAGCGTCGTGGATACAACATTAAAAGTGATTCACGATGATAAAATGGCTGACATGGTTAGCGGCGGCGAACACGGCGCGTTTCGCTACTGCCTTCTAAGGTGGCTAGAGAGCGGCCTGATAGATGAAATAGAGATTCGCTCACTAAAATTTGGCGGCGTACCACTATTTGAGGTACTCGAAGATTTCGAGATTCTTCTCGAACTTGAGCGTAAACGCAGGCCCTTACTCGCTAATCCCGTACGAATCCATAGCTGAATTTGAGTGGGAACGATATCAGTTGACCGTAAACACGTCACCCGAATTCAGCAGTTTTTCCAGCGACCCTTCCCCGCGCTGGGCGACCGCATCCGTGACCTGCTTGGTGAGCAGGTCCTCGTAGCAGTCGTCTTTGACGGAGTAGTAGACGCCCATCGGCTCGGGGAACTCGGGGTGCGACATACGGCTTAGCATGAAGGCGAGCTTCTCATCCGACTCGTCGTGGAACAGCAGGTCGTCTTCCTTGTACTGCTTGCCCAGTTCGACGGCCTCAAGCTTGTGGTCGCCGGTGATACGGATGCCCTTGTCGCGATTCTTGCCGTAGACAAGCGGCTTGCCGTGCTCGAGGCGGATGATGTGGTCTTCCTTCAGGTCCTTGTCGGTGGCAAACTTGAAGGCGAAGTGGTTGAAGACGTTGCAGTCCTGGTAGATCTCGACGAAGGCCGAGCCCTTGTGTGCCGCGGCGCGTTCGAGGACTTCGCCCAGGTTCTTATCGACATCGACGCAACGGGCGACGAAGCTGGCCTCGGCGGCGAGCGCGATCGACAGCGGCGTCAGCGGCAGGTCGATCGACCCCATCGGCGTGGACGGGCTTTTCTTGCCTGTCTCGCTGGTCGGGGAGTACTGGCCCTTGGTCAGGCCGTAGATCCGGTTATTGAACAGGAGGATCTTGACGTTGACGTTGCGGCGGAGGATGTGCATCAGGTGGTTGCCGCCGATGCTAAGCCCGTCGCCGTCGCCTGTGATGACCCAGACGTCGAGGTCCGGGTTGGCGATCTTGATGCCGGTGGCGAACGCCGGGGCGCGCCCGTGGATCGAGTGCATCCCGTAGGTGCTCATGTAATACGGGAACCGGCTCGAGCAGCCGATGCCTGCGACGAACACGGTCTTCTCACGCCGTGCGCCGATCTTGGCGAGCGTCTTCTTGACCTGGTTCACGATCGCGTAGTCGCCGCAGCCGGGGCACCAGCGGATGTCCTGGTCGGAAGCGAAGTCTTTAGCGGTCAGTACGGGCAGTTGTGTCATAGCAATACCATTCCTTACTCGGATGCCTGATCCTTGAGGATCGGCCCCTCCACTTTCGCCTCGCCAAACGCGACGCTGTCTACAAAGCCTCTGTATTCGTGGATGATCCAGACGCGGGCGGTGCCCGGGTGTTCCTTGTAGTAATCCAGCTCGATCCGCAGACGGCTGCCTTCGAGCCCTTCACCGATCAGGCGGACCTGCTGACGGCCGTATTTGTTCTCCACGCCATCCACACGCATCGGCCCGGGGACGGGGATGTACCAGAAGCCCATCCGATCGGGCCCGTTGGGGTCTACCGCTTCCGCTTCGAGGAACCGGATCGTCTCGCTGTTGTCGGTCGCGTTGCAAAGCGCTTTAAAGTCGATCGTGCCGGTCGTTCCCACGGCGGGGATACTGTAGGAACTGAAGTTGCCGCCGGACAGCGACTTGATCGTGACCTCAAGCGCGGGCAGCGCATCACCCTTGGGTAGCGCCTGGGCAGGCTCTTCGTCCGCGCGTGTGCCGACAGACAACCACAAGCCCGAGACGAGTAGCCATGGCAACGCGACTACCAAAACCGTGGATTTTCGCTGCATGTAGGCGCTCCTTAGTTAGCTAGTGGGTCCTGCCATCGATGCTTGTGAAATCATAGTCCTGGTCTTCGAGCCGAACTTCCCCGTGGTGCGGGCGGAGGTACTCACGATCGCCGTACTTGCCGGCCAGCATCAGGTCGATGGCCTGGGTGATCTCCTCGACGAGGAAAGGCCGGCCCTGGACCTTGTTAAGCCCGCGCGCATCGGCGAGATACCGGCTGCGGATCAGCATGCGCAGCTGCCCGAGGTTCAGTTCGGGGACAAGCACACGCTTGTAGCGCTTCAGCACATCACCGAGGTTGCTGGGCATCGGGTTGAGGTGCCTTAGGTGCAGGCCGGCGACTTTCTTGCCCGCTTCACACGCGCGATTGACCGCGGTGTAGATCGAGCCGTAGGTCCCACCCCAGCCGACGACCAGCAGGTCGCCGGATGTATTGCCGTAAGGCTCGATCGGCGGGATATCATCGGCCACGCGCATAACCTTCTGCTTGCGGACCTCGATCATGAGCTGGTGGTTCTCCGGCTCGTAGTTGACGTTGCCGGTGATGTTCTGCTTCTCGAGACCGCCGATGCGGTGTTCCAGCCCGGGTGTGCCGGGGATCGCCCAGGGCCGTGCGAGCTTTTCGTCGCGGCCGTAGGCCTGGAACGTGTCGGGGTCCGTCGGGTGCTCAATGTGGATCTTCTCGAACGTCGTGTGATCCGGGATGCGCCAAGGCTCGCTCCCGTTGCCCAGGTACCCGTCGGCGAGGAGGATGACCGGGACGCGGTGCTGCATCGCGATCTTGGAAGCCTCGATCGCGGTGTCGAAACAGTCGCCGGGCGATTGCGCGGCGATGACGACGACCGGGCATTCGCCGTTACGGCCGAACATCGCCTGGAGCAGGTCGGACTGCTCGGTCTTGGTAGGCAGACCCGTGGCCGGCCCGCCACGCTGGACGTTGACAACGACCAGCGGCAGTTCGGTCATCACGGCCAGGCCGATCGCTTCACTCTTTAGCGCAAGACCGGGGCCGGACGTGCCTGTGACGCCAAGCTGTCCGGCGAACGATGCGCCGATCGCGGCGCACACCGCGGCGATCTCGTCCTCGGCCTGGAAAGTTTTAACGCCGAAGTTCCGCATACCCGCCAGCGAGTGCAGCACGTTGCTGGCCGGGGTGATCGGGTAGCTGCAATAGCAGACATCCTTGCCGGCGAGCTTGGCCGCGGTGACCAGGCCCATCGCGATCGCCTCGTTGCCGGTGATCTTGCGGTACTTGCCCGGCGCGATGTCGGCCTTGGCGACGTGGTAACGCACGGGGAACAGCTCGGCCGTCTCGCCGAAGTAGTACCCGCTCTTCAGCGCGGCGATGTTTGCGGCGGCGACCTCCGGCATCTTCTTTTTCTTGCCGAAGTAGCTGTCGATCTCGTTGATCGTCGTGTCCAACGGGCGGTCGTAGAGCCAGTAGACGATGCCCAGCGCGTACATGTTCCGGCAGCGGTTGGCGTCCTTTGCGCCCAGCCCGGAGTCCTTGAGCGCCTCGCTGTTGAGCCGGGAGATCGGGACCTTGAAGAGCTGGTACTTGCGGTTAAGCGCCTCGTCGTCCAGCGGGTTGACCCCTTCGGGGTACCCGGCCTTGCGGAGGTTGACCTTCTCGAACTCGGATTCGTTGACGATGACGATGCCGCCCGGCTCGACGTCACTGACGTGGGCCTTGAGCGCGGCGGGGTTCATGGCGATCAGGGCGTTAACCTTGTCGCCGGGCGTGTGGATATCGTGGCTGGAGAAGTTGATCTGGAAGCCCGACACGCCGGCCACCGTCCCGACTGGGGCGCGGATCTCGGCGGGGTAGTCCGGCAGGGTGGCGATGTCGTTGCCCACCACCGCGCTGGTCGTCGTGAACTGGGCCCCGGCGAGCTGCATCCCGTCCCCGGAGTCCCCGGCAAACCGGATCACCGCTGACCTGACCTCGTTCCTGGGCTTGACGCCCTTGCTCTGCTCTGTCCCCGCGCCCATGGGTTTAAGCTCCTGTCCCCGGTTATAAATGTCCTTTGACGGCTTACTTTCAACACCAAAACGTATCTTTGATTGTATCTAAGACCCCCGTCGGGACCAACGCTCCGTTCTATAAACTTCGGAATTTAAGCCCTTTGATCTGTATTCAAAGCACCCGCAATCAGTCGTGCGGGGTCAGTCCCCCGGCGGCGGCCAGCCCGGCGAAGACCATCACGATCCCCAGCCCATTGTGCGCCAACAGGTTCACCGCCGCCCAGACGTAATCCCCCTGCCGGGCCAGGGCCACCGTCTGGAACGCGAAGGTCGAAAAGGTCGTAAATGCCCCCAGGAACCCGCCCAGCAGCGCAATCGCGACCGGGCCTTCCAGTTGCAGTTTCAGGTCCGCCTTGGCCCAGACCAGGCCGAAGAGGAAGCAGCCGATCAGATTGACGCTTAACGTGCCCAGTTTCCACGGGCCCAGCGCCGCCTGGTTGATCAGGGCCGTCAGCAGGTATCGCCCCACCGCGCCCAGCGCTCCGCCCACAGCGACCCAGAGAATAAGCATCATCGCCCGCACGCCGGCTCCTTGGGCCGGCCCTGAGTATGCCGGCCCGATTCCTTGGTCAAGCCCGCGATTGTACGACCCCGCCCCCCCAGACGCCATTGATCCCCCGATCGGGCCCGCGCGATATCCCGGCCATGCCCTCCCGCCGGACCCGCTACCGGGCCCGGCTTGTCGGGTTCCGCTTCGGCGGCTATCCTAATAGGTTCCGGCAGATGTCCGGCCGTCCGGGAGACGTACCACTAGACACACGCACGGTTTAATCAATTAGGGGTTGCACCTCGATGAGCGATGCCCAAGGCACGGCGATGATGGATACCGAAGAAGTCCGCGACACCACCACGAGTCAGAAGTTCTACCAGAAGGCCTACCAGGCCGAGCTGGCGGGCGAGACCCTCAAGGCCATCGAGGCCTACGAGGCCGCCTACACCGCCGACCCGGACGACGCCCAGGTCTGCTTCCGGCTGGCCTACAACCTGGACCTCGTCGGTGAGGAGGACGAGGCTCTGCACCTCTACGAAGAAGCCGCCCGCGCCGAACGCCCCGCGCTTAACGCCCTGATCAACCTCGCCGTCATGTACGAGGACCGCGGCCACTACGCACAGGCCGAACGCTGCCTCAAGCAGGTCCTCGCCACCGAACCGAACCACCCACGGGCACGCCTGTTCATCAAGGACGTCATGGCCAGCAAGGCCATGCTCTTCGACGACGAGGAAGAAAAGCACCTCGAGAAGCACGCCGCGATGCTCGAGACGCCCGTGACCGACTTCGAGCTGAGTGTCCGCACCCGCAACGCCCTGCGCAAGATGAATATCCGTACGCTCGGCGACCTGCTGCACCACACCGAGGCCGAGCTGCGCAGCTTCAAGAACTTCGGTGACGCAAGCCTCGACGAGATCAAGGCCATGCTCGCCCAGAAGGGCCTGAAGCTCGGCCAAGCCGCCGAACTGCAACGCGAAGCCGTCAAGCAGCAGGTCTACGAACAGCTCACCGACGCCGGCGGCGACTCGGAGATTCTCTCTAAGTCCGTCAACGAGATGAACCTCTCCGTCCGCGCCCGCAAGGCCCTGGCACTCCTGAACGTCAGCATGATCGGCGACCTGGTCCTCAAGACCGAGGCCGAACTGATGGGCGTCAAGAACTTCGGCATGACCAGCCTGACCGAGATCAAGCAGTGCCTGGAAGACATGGGCCTGGGCCTGCGCAAGCTCGACGTCGAATAATCCCCCCGGTGGCCCCCACCAACTAGATCAACATGAACATGCCGCCTGACTACGGGCGGTGTGTTTTTTTATAGGTGTTGATCCTGACCGGGGCTACCCGCCACGAGGCCGTGATCGTGCGCATGGAAGTGGATATTGGTTTTCTTATGACGCATCGCGCGCCTTCGCCGCGCGGTGCGCGATGAATGGCCGCTCTCTCTATCGGTGGCTGAGCGAAGGATGATCGGGAAGCAGTCCGGGGAAAGTGCGGCGAGTACAATTCTGGCCCGCTTCGGCCATCGGCACGCCTATTCCTCTCATCACCACATCCTCCATCCGACATCCACCATCACACATCCGCCATAAAAACCGTCCTTCACTAATAGGCATGAGTACTGCCGGTGCGCGCGCGGGCGAGGTGGTTGCCGGCCGGTCGCGTGGTCTGTGGTCGCCTACGCGCTGGGCCTGCCAGGAGATGGCGTGCGATAAAAAGTCCCAACGGTTGGTGTTTTTAATTGCTCGCCCGATCGTGGCCCTGTACGATACGGCTCACGGCACGCTTGGCAGCCGTTTGCCGAGCGGTCGGAATCTTGGGGAGAAAACCGGTGGACCCTGTTTATCTATCGAGCACGCACCCTGTTCGGAATGATCGGGGTGTTATCTGTGTAGGCACATAGATAACCGGTCCGCTGGTTCAATCGTCGGCGCAAAACCGACAACGGGAGAAAGAAAATATGGCCTGTCTACGTGCAAACATAGCCTCACGCACCGCTGTGTCTGTCCATCCTGTTGTGCATGACTGCGCGTACCGCTGCTGGCGGCGGCCTCGTCGTATCACGTGGATGAGTCCGCGGCGGTCGTACTCGCCTCCGGCCCGGCGGATCAGATTTGGCCGGACATCGACGGGGATAACGTGATCTGGGTGGAAGGCCAGGGGAGCAACAGCACCCTCTGCGCGCAAACCTCGCGAACCCCGGCCAGCCCGCCCAACCGATCGCAACCGGGAACATCGTCGCCCCTCAGCTCGATGGCAACCGCGTCGTGTACCACGATTGGAATGACAGTCAGGTCTACATGATCGACCTGTCCGTCCCCAACCCCGTGCCGGTTCAGGTCAGCACGGTCGCCTCGACCAACAACACCGCGCCTTCGATCTCGGGCGACCTGGTTGTGTGGACCAGAGAGTCACTGACCGAGTTGTTCCCGGGGTCGGGCTTTTTCATCGCCCACCGGGACCTCTACGCCAACGACCTGTCCGACAGCGGCAACGGGGAATTCCTGATACTCGAAACAACGGGTGATCCAAGCGGCCTTCAGTCGAGCGTTCACGGCGACAACGTGGCCTACATCGTGAGCGACAGCACGATCGGCGGGCCGAACAACAGCCGGCTGATGCTCCAGGACATCAACAACCCCGGCACGCCCGCGGTGCAGATCGACAGCAGTTATGCGCTTGGCAACGCGAAAATCAACGATGACTGGATCGTGTATCAGCGCTCGGTCGGGCCGAGCCTGTGGCAGGTGTACGTCGCCGACCCGTCCAACCCCACGACCAGCGCCCACCCGCTGCTGGTCAGCCCGCTCGACCAACACTCATCCGACCTGTCGGGCAGCATCGCGTTCATCCGTACATTCCAATACACCAATTTCACCGCGATCCTGGGGTTCGACCTGTCTGATCCGTCGGCCGATCCGTTTACCGTGGTGGGTAACGGCTACGTCCATACGGACTTCATCAAGCTAAGCGGCAACACGTTCGTCTACTCGCAGAACGGCGATATTTACCTGAACCACATCGTGCCGGAGCCGACATCCGCAGTTGTTTTACTTGCGGGGATGTGTGTGATGGGCCGGGGGCGTCGCACGTGCTGACATGTTGTGTGGATGTGGGCTGAGCAACTCGCGGGCAGTGGAATAGATAGGGCCGGGACCCGGTTTCAACATGTAGACCCGCGCCCGCCCCCCTTCCCGGAAACCTCGTGACACCATTCATTGAATTCAAGCGCCTGACCGAGGCCGAGCCGGGGGACATCGTTGGGCTGATGAACGATCCGAAGGTGCGTCGGCTGATGCCGTTGAGTACGGACGGGTTTGATGCGGAGGCGTGCGCGCGTTTCGTGGCGGGCAAGGAGGCGATGTGGGCCGAGCACGGGTACGGGCCGTGGGCGTTCTTCATCGGAGGCCGGTTCGCCGGCTGGGGCGGCCTGCAACCGGAAGCCGGCGACGCCGACCTCGCTATCGTCCTGCACCCAGACTACTGGGGCTTGGGCAAACCCATCTACGACCGCCTGCTCACCCACGCCTTCGGCCCGATGAACCTCGGATCGATCACGATCCTCCTCCCACCCGAACGCACCCGCACCCGCGCGGTCCTGCACCTGGGGTTTGAGCGGGATGGAGAGGTGGAGATTGGTGGGGTGAGGTTTCTGCGTTACAGGCGAGCACTTGTCCGTCGTAACGCCATTGCGGCGCACCCCAAAAGCAGAGTTGTAGCGGCCGGCTC
>JAWKTA010000078.1:0-18132 GCA_041402025.1 Phycisphaerales bacterium
GATGCTCGACGGCGATGTGTCCGAGGGACTGACCGACCCGGATTCTGTGCCCGAACCGCCGGACGATCCGACCACACAACCCGGCGATATCTGGGTGCTCGGTAACCACCGTCTGATGTGCGGAGACAGCAGCGCCCCCGGAGACTTGGATCGGCTGCTGGATGGCGCGGTCATCGACCTGGTCAACATGGACCCGCCCTACAACGTGAAGGTCGAGCCGCGCAGCAACAACGCCATCGCGGCGGGCAACTCCTCGTTCGCCAAGGCCGACAGCAAGCGTAAAGGCTCGGGCGGCCACCACCAGAAGTTGGACCTGGCCCGCCACCCTGAGAAAGCGAAAGCCACGCACAAGCAGATGCGGGCCAAGGACCGGCCGCTCGCCAACGACTTCGTCCCCCCGGAAGTTTTCGACGAGTTGCTGCTGGCCTGGTTCGCCAATGCGTCGCGTGTGCTCAAGCCCGGCGGGTCGTTCTATATCTGGGGCGGCTACGCCAACCTCGGCAACTACCCGGCTCCGCTGAAGGCGTGCGGCCTGTACTTCAGCCAGGGGATCGTCTGGGACAAACAGCACCCGGTGCTGACGCGCAAGGACTTCATGGGCGCGTTCGAGATCGCGTTTTATGGTTGGAAGGAGGGCTCGGGCCATCACTTCTACGGACCGAACAACGCGACCGACCTCTGGCACGTCAAGAAGGTCAACCCGCAGGCGATGGTCCACCTCACCGAAAAACCGGTCGAGTTGGCGGTGCGCTCGATTCAGTATTCATCGCTGCCGGGGCAGAACGTGCTCGACCTGTTCGGAGGCTCGGGTTCGACGCTGATCGGCTGCGAGCAGACCGGGCGCCGGGCGTTCCTGATGGAACTCGACCAGGCCTACTGCGACGTGATCGTTGAGCGGTGGGAAAAGTTCACCGGGCGGAAGGCCGAGCGGCTAGTAAAGGATGCTTTACCAGCGAACGGCGCTAGTCAAGAACGCTTTACTAAGGAGACGGCTAACCGATCAGGATCCAAAACACCTCAAGGTGTCGCGCCGTGACCCGCGCCACGACCCCATATCGCGACATCAATGCTCTTGATGGGCTGGCGGAGTATCTCCCCTGCACGTTCAAGGATATAGATCGCGCGTATATCGCTAACCGGTTGACCAAGGGAATTGGCGACGTAACGGTTGATGTGCACGTCTGGCTTGACCGTATCGGCACCGAAGAGCATGCGAAGGTACTGGAAGCCCGCCAAGCCGAATCCTTTTACGCCGAGCGAAAGGTAATCTCCCGGCCGACACCAACGCGCCCATACGAGGAGGCGATCTTCTTCGGTATCGCCATCGAACCGCTTCTGGATGTCGAACAGGTAATCGGCAACGTCCGATGTGGTCGCCGCCTTGCTCGGGCTCTTCATATTCAAATACTTGGCGTAGAAGCTGGCCTTCGACTCCGAAGCATCCATGAGTTTCCGCAGGTCGGAGCACGTGCGTACCTCTGGGTTCTCAGCGACGAAAGCCTTGACGCGCGGCTCAACCACGGTGTGGTACTTTTGGTGGAGCGACAACACACAGTCAATCACCTTGGGGGCCGGCGGTTGTGTCCATATCCAATCCGTGGGTTCGGAGATACACCCGAAGTCCTTTTCGATCTGTTCCGCGAGAGCGGTGGCATCCTCTTCGAGCATACGTGGATTGTCTGTGCCAGGTTGCTTCACGGCAAACGTGCCGAAGAGCATCAGGGCCGGCAGGATCAGTCAGTAAGCCGCTTAAGGTCATCGCCGCACTTAGCATTGATCTTGTCCAGTGACGCGCGAAGCCGCTTCTGCCGTCTGCGGTCGCGGACCGGGGTAATCATCAGCGCGTCGCCGTTAGTGGTCAGCTCCAGCGGCGTCTCGGCGGTGATGCCCAGCAGCTCCAGGATCGGCTTATCCACCACCAGGGCCAGGCTGTTGCCGTGCTTAATCAGGGTCTTGATCACGGCGGGCTCCCATTACTTGTATACACACAGTATATACGGTGGTTTCGTCCGGAACAGGGACCGGCTTCAGTCAAAAACCCCGGCGTCGGCCGGGGTAGAGGGAGCGGAGCCCTGATGCGGTCAGTTCGGCGCTTCGGCCAGGTACATGAACTCGATCATGGCGTCTTCGTAGAGCGCGCCGGAGGCGGGGTAGGTGCGCCGCCTGCGGACCTCGACGCACCCGCGTTCCTTCATGAAGCTCAATGCGACGTTGACCTGCGTGAAGGGCGCGTCCATCGCCTGGGCGAGTTCTTCGAGCGTCGTGCCCCCCGCCGCGTGCTCCTCGATGGTGAACGCGACCTCGCGGAAGATGTCGCGCGTGCAGCGATGCACATAGTCTTTATCAGGGGCGTCGGGGAAGCTGACCTTCATCTCGAGGTGGTCGTCCATCACGTCGAAGGTTACTACGCGGTTACGGTGGCGGGTCGGCATCATTCAGCCCTCACTTTCAAACAGCATGTGGATGGCGATCACCGCGAGCATGCCGACCAGGAGGGCGGTGCGTTCGTCGAACGCGTCGAGCTTGCCGGACGCGGCGGTGCGGATGATTTCGACCAGGTCGCTGCGGGGAATCTGCTTGATCACCTCGCGCAGGTGCGCGCGGGTCTGGTCGACGTGGGCCAGGTGCTTAAGGATCTCGGGGGGTATGGCCACGGCTCACGCTCCCTTCGCCAGGGTGAACCGGCCGCGCTCGGTCTTCTGGAACCGTGCGTCTTGGCCCTTCTTCTGGATCTCGCGGAGGATGGCGCTATACAGCGTGGCGTGGGGCGTCTTGCCGCCGCTGCGTGGCGACCAGAGGTTCTGCGCGGTGATCTGCTCGACCATCTCCTTGGTGCCCATCGGCTCTCCCCCGGATTTGCCGAGGACCTGTACGGCCGCGTCGATCAGGCTGAGCTTCTTTTCCTTCGGGGCGTCGGTCTTCTTCGCGGCGGGTTTGGGCTTGTCGGCCTTAGCACTTGGCTGTTGCCGTCGGGCCTTGCGCTCGGCGGCGGTGAGCTTCTTCTTGATCGGCGGCTTCGCGGCGTGCTTCGCTTTACCGGCGTCGGCGTCCGTGGCGGGTGCGCCCACTCGGCCACGCAGGCGCTGGGCGCTCTTGATGCGGACCTGCTTGTTCGTCACCAGGTTGGTGGCGTCCCAGCCTCCACGCGGGTTCTCCTTGTCGAGCCGCACGGGCACGACCTTGTCGCTTACCTTGGCGGTGTACGTCTCGCCGATCTTGACTTCGTCCTTCTTCACGATGGTTCTCCTTTCGGGAGCGTTAATGAAAATGAGCCGGGCTCACAGTCCCAGCTCGCTGCACAGTTGTTCGTATTCGTCGGTGCCCAGCAGGTCGATAAGGAACTCGCCGAACCAGGCGACCTCGCGTTCGATCGGCGGTTCGGGCTCGCCGTGCCGCAGCCCGCACTTGGCGGCGATCAATGCCACGCCGTGCGGCGAGAGGTTCTCGCGGAGCGCGACCGCGAGCAGGTGTCGGGGGTCTGGTTCGTACTGGGGGCGGGGCATGTCGTTCTCCTCTTGCGTATGGGTACAGATAGTTCAGTCCGCGAAGCGCTGAAGCTCGCGGAGGTAGTCGTGGATCATGCTGTTGGTGCCCCGCACCCCGTCGAGTTGGTGTTGCAGGCACTCGGCCATCGACCAGACGTCGTCTTCGCTGTCGGCCTGGACATGGTGGACCCGGCCTTCGGGCTCCGCGGGCGTGAGGATCGTGACGATGATGTGCTCACTATTCCGGGGGCGGGTGATGGTGGCGTAG
This sequence comes from Phycisphaerales bacterium, assembly GCA_041402025.1. Classification (GTDB taxonomy): domain Bacteria; phylum Planctomycetota; class Phycisphaerae; order Phycisphaerales; family Phycisphaeraceae; genus JAJRRS01. Next base: position 3,754 of record JAWKTA010000078.1, read on the forward strand.
TGGCCGGTACCGGCGTCGCCTTCGAGATCGATTCGGGTGGTACGCATGACGTGTCTCCTGTTGCGTATGTGTGGTTACTTCTTGGCCCGGCCCCCGCCCCCGGGGGTTTTGCCCGCCTCGAACCCGGCGGCGTAGGCGTCCAGCAGCGCCTGTTTGATGCTCCAGACCGCCTGCTCTTTGAAGTCCAGGCTGTCCATCTTGCGGGTCTCAAGCGTTTCCAGGTCGAGCACCTCCCGGGCGATCCGGTCGGCGGTCTTCAGGGCCTGCTGGGTGGGTTTGGCGTTTGCCATCTTGGTTCTCCGTGGCTTGGGGGTCGTGGTCTTCACGATCACATTAAGCCGGAAGCTGAGCCGAACATCAAGGCAATTAACCACTTGTGGCAAAAGAACTTACAGTTATTCTAAGCTCGCGTGGGGGCTAGAGATATGGCCGCCGAAATGCCGAAAATCACGGCCCTGACGCCCGCCCAGGCCGCCAAAATCCTCGCCACCGCGGGCAGCCGCCGTATCACCGAGGCGATGATCCGCGCCGACATCGACGCCGGCGCCCCCACCAACGCCAACCCCCGGAACCCCGGCACCATCAACCTGGTGCATTACGCCGCCTGGCTGGTACGGGAGGCGGCGCACCCCGGCCCCCGGACCCCAGCCCCCGGCCCCCGGACCCCGGACCCCTGGAATGATTGACGCCCCGAATGATTGACCCACGGAAGTTACGGCCCTCTGTGCTGACGCGGATGCTGAACTCCACGCCGTTGGGCGAGGTGGTCAGCGAGCGGCAGCTGCGCCGGCACCGTAACCGGGCGGGTTACCGCATCGGCGACGAGAAACACGTCGACCTGCTGCGCTACGCGGCGTGGTTGGTTTGGTCTCGGCACAACCCGGAACCCCCGGATTCCCCGCAAGATCCCAATCAAAAACTCCGGGGGTACGAGGCGGTCAAAGAGGCCGCCCGCGCCCGCAACGCCGAACTCTCGGCGACCGGGCGGGATATCGGCGAGATCCCCGAGGTTGTCGACCCAGAGCGCAAGGCGCGGGCAGGCGAGGATTTTCGGTTCTTCTGCGAGACGTACTTCCCGCAGACCTTCAGCCTGCCCTGGTCGGACGACCACCTAAAGGTCATCGCCAAGATCGAAACGGCTGTCTTGCGCGGCGGTTTGTTCGCCATGGCCATGCCGCGCGGCAGCGGCAAGACCACGCTGGCCGAAACCGCCTGCATCTGGGCGATGCTCACCGGTGCGCAGCAGTTCGTCTGCCTGATCGGCTCCGACGCCGGGCACGCCCGCAACATGCTCGAGAGCATCAAGGTGGAGTTCGAGACCAACGAGCAGCTATTGGAAGACTACCCCGAGGCGGTTTATCCGATCCATGCATTGGAACGCATTCACAACCGGGCCAAGGGCCAGCTCTGCAACGGCAAGCACACGCGGATCGTTTGGACGGCCGACGAGATCGTCTTGCCGACGATCCCCGGCAGTGCGTCCTCGGGGGCCATCGTGCGGGTCGCCGGCATCGAGAGCCGGATCCGCGGCATGAAGTACAAGCGGCCCGACGGGCGTGCGGTGCGCCCCTCGCTGGTGGTGCTCGACGACCCGCAGACCGATGAGTCGGCGCGCAGCGATCGGCAGGTCCGGTCCCGGCTGGAGACGCTCAACGGCGCGATCCTGAACCTGGCCGGGCCGGGCCAGAAGATCTCCGGCATCATGCCCTGCACCGTCATCCGGCCCGGCGATATGGCCGACCAGATCCTCGACCGCGACAAGCACCCGGCCTGGCAAGGCGAGCGCACCAAGCTGGTGTACGCGTTCCCGACCAACCAGAAGCTTTGGGACCGGTATGCCCAGTTGCGGGCCGATAGCTTCCGCAACGACGGCGACGGCCACGAAGCCACCGAGTTCTACCGCGAGCACCGTGAGGCGATGGACGCGGGCTGGGTCATCGCATGGCCGCAGCGTCACAACGAGGATGAACTATCTGCCATCCAGCACGCCATGAATCTGCGCATGCAGGATGAGCGGGCGTTCTGGGCCGAGTATCAGAACGAGCCAATGCCCGAAGACGAAGGCGACGGCGATCAGCTCACCGCCGAAACCATCGCCACCAAGACCAACGGCCACCCCCGTAAGGTGGTACCGATCGACGCGACTCACTTGACGATGTTCATCGATGTGCAGGGCAAGATGCTGTACTACACCGTGGCGGCGTGGGAAGAGGACTTCACGGGATACGTGGTGGACTACGGCACATACCCCGACCAGCAGCGGAGCTACTTCACGCTCCGCGAAGCGCAAAAGACGCTTAGCCGGGTGGCGCCCGGGGCGGGCCCGGAAGGCTCGATCTACGCGGGCCTTGAAAAGCTCACCAACGACTACCTGTCGCGAAGCTGGCGGCAAGATGCTTCCGGGGCCGGGGGCGATTCCGGGGGCGAGCTGCGGATCGAGCGGTGCCTGATCGACGCGAACTGGGGCCAATCCACCGATGTGGTGTATCAGTTCTGTCGCCAGAGCGCCCACGCCGGCCTGGTCATGCCCAGCCACGGGCGCTACGTCGGCGCGTCGAGCATCCCGTTCAGTGAGTACAAGCGCAAGCGTGGCGAGCGGGTCGGCCACCACTGGCGCATCCCAAACGTACAGGGACGACGCCAGGTGCGGCACGTGCTGATCGACACCAATTACTGGAAGAGTTTTATTCATGCCCGGCTGGCGGTGGCGATGGGCGATCCGGGTTGTTTGTCGCTGTTCGGCCGCAAGCCCGCCGACCATCAGCTCATCGCCGAGCACCTGACCGCCGAGTACCGCGTGCGGACCGAAGCACGCGGCCACATTGTGGATGAGTGGAAACTGCGGGCGGGCGGGCCGGATAACCACTGGTTCGACTGCCTGGTCGGCTGTGCCGCCGCCGCCAGTATCCAGGGCGCGGCGCTGCCGGCCATTGAAGCGAAGGCCGCTCCCGCCCGGCGGCGGCTACGGCTCTCGGAGATCCAAAGGGGCAGGCCGTAGATGACGCAGCCAAGCGACAGGTCAACACTTCAGCCCAAGCGGGGCCTTGAGTGCCCCGGGTGTGGCTGCGCGCACTTCCGTGTGCTCTACACACGCGCGGCAATGCACGGTCGCGTTCTGAGACGAAGAGAGTGCCGGTACTGCGGGCGGCGTATCACGACCTATGAACAAGCAGGTCGGTAGCTATTTACTCTTATGCTGCCTGACATTGACGGCCTTCCACTGCAGCAAGGGATGTGACCGGATCCGGTCCATCATCCCCTCGTCGTCGGTCAGAAGCTGGGGTTCGATCTGGCCGTGGTCGAGCAGCCGATCCAGGAACTTGATTTCCCGTGCATTCAGCGGAAGAACGACATCCAGGGCCTGGCGACACTCGGCGATCATGCTTTCGGCCCAGTCACTCGCCTTCTGTTGGCGGAGAAGGGCATCGCGAACAACGGGTACCAACTGGTTCTCAAGCTCGCGTGGTTCATACGCGACGTCTTGGATCGCCACGGTACGCCAGTCCTTACGGTTCATTGCCCCATACAGGACGAAGCCCAGGCGGAGCTTGCGGCGATCCAGGTCCATCTGCGTCAACAGGTGATGGGCATCAAACAGATCGCGGCTGGCATGACGGGCAAGCAGGGCCGCCAGTTTGCCCGCCGCCAACTCATGCAGGTCGAGAACGGGGATCTGCCTGGCCGAACTGGTCCCTACGGCCGCATCGCTTATGACGATCGGCCACAGCGGGACCCGGAACATGAAGTTCAGATCGACTTCCAGATTGCCGCCTCCCCCCAGCGCACTGTCGTACCGCAACCGCCACTTGCCCCCGGCGTGGTCGTCCGGCACGCGCGTGACGCTCATACCTTCCCGCGAACAAACCGCCTGCACCGCCTGTTCGATCTTGGGGCGTTCGGCCAGCATCGTGTCACGGTCAACCGCACCGATGTAGTTCAGATCGATATCCACGGACAGGCGCGGAACGTCGAACAGGAACAGATTCAGGGCGGTCCCGCCCTTGAGCACCCATCGCCCCTTGAGAAATGGGTGCTGATTAAATCCCTCCAGCAGGTTCAGCAACTGCATCACTTTTTCCAGAACCTCGGGGCGGAACCCGGTGGCCTGTGATTCTGACATGAGTTTTTCGCGAGAGACTTTCATGTGACCTCCTCCCACGTGCGTTCGGCCAGTGACGGAGGCACGACGATATTCCAGTCGCTGACCAACTTACCGCTTTCACCTCGCTGAAGGTAGTGCGGCTGTTTGGGGCGCAGCTCCCGCAAGGGTTTGAGGTGACGGTCTTCTACCATCAGCGATTCGGCATGTTGTTGGAGGTAGTAACCCACCTTCGCCGCCGTTGTTTTGTTGGATAGCAGCTGTACGTAGTGGATCACGAGATCGAGGTCGAAGTATTCGACGGATTCCAGCGACCGCCAGACTTCCTCCCAGCCGCCGCCCAGATCGGGCCGGTCCAACAGGTCCACCAGCGTTCGCTCCAGGGTCGTAACACGGACGTCCAGGCCTGACCGGTCGATCGTTTTCGTGGCAGATGTCTGCTTGTGCTTCTCACGAAGGGCCTTGGGGAACAATACGCACTCGAAACGGTACGTGCGGAAGGTCCAGGGCCGAAGCGCCTTACTGCTCAGATAGAAGAATCGTTCGAATATGGAATGCGCCTTGCCGTGTACTTCCAGCGCCGTGTGGTAAGCAAGCACCGCATCGTCCGTCGACCGCGCCGCGACCAGGTAGGGATCGACCGGGCAGTCCTCCGGAGTCGCACCCGGCGGCACGACAGCGTAAAGCCCCCGACGGATTTGCAGCAGATGCCCTTCCCGTAGGTAGTAGGCCACAAGCGAGTCACGGGACCGCTTCTTCCGTGAGTAGCCCTCATCCAGATGGGCATGCAGTTCGTGCAGCGTGAGGACGGGCTGTTTGGCGTAGAGTTCCTGCAGTTTCATGTCGGGCTCCACTTGAACCCAATTGCTGAAATACGTAGTACTATTACGTATTACGACATACAGAATCAAGTATCGGCTATCAGTGCCGGATACTTGAATGTATGTGCTGATATACGGTATTAAATTACGTATATCGACGATAATTGTCAAGTTTTACCCCCTTCTGCCAGGCCCGGGTTCTAGATACGGAACATTTGCCCCCCGTTTGATCGGGATCACGCTGTTGCGCGGGCCGGACGCGGCGCAACCGCATAGGTAACCAGAGAGGAGACAGTGGATTCCCGGAGACGCCGTTGGCTGACGAACTGGACAACGCCATTAAGGAAAACGCCGCCGGGCCACGGAGGGCCAGCGGTGATTCCGGATCGGTCGAGCAGCACGGGCTTGCCGATCAGATCGCCGCCGACAAGTACCTGGAATCCAAGAAGGCCAGCCGCGCGAAGGGACTCGGCATCAAGCTGGCCAAGATTGCGCCGGGAGGGACCGTCTGATGGTCTGGCCCTTCTCGCGCCAAGCACGTAAGCGCCCTCAGCGGGCCCGCCGGTCGGTCCCGGTGATTCCGGGGGTGATGCGGGCCCGCTACGACGCGGCGCAGACCACCGCCGACAACGCCCGGCACTGGGCGATGGCCGACGCGCTGTCGGCAGACGCCGCCGCCGCACCGGCGGTCCGTAAGAAGCTGCGCGAACGGGCCCGCTACGAGGTGGCCAACAACAGCTACGCCAAGGGCATCGTGCTGACGCTCGCCAACGACTGCATCGGCACCGGCCCGCGCTTGCAACTACTGACCGACGATACCGAAACGAACAACCGTGTCGAGAAGGCGTTCGCCGAGTGGGCCAGGGCGGTCAACCTGGCCGGGAAGCTGCGGGCTATGCGGATGGCCAAGGCGACCGACGGCGAAGTGTTCGCGTTGCTCACCGACAATCCGCGGCTCGACGCGCCCGTCCAGCTCGACGTTCAGTTGGTCGAGGCTGACCGCGTGACGACGCCTTGGTTCGCGGGGGCGCCGATCGTCCCCTCGGCCAACCAGATCGATGGTGTGATCCTTGACGCCCTTGGTAACCCGCAGGTCTACACGGTGCTTCGCCAGCATCCCGGCGAGACTCAGGGGACCGTCTGGCAATCGGCTTACGACCCGATCCCCGCCGACGCGATGATCCACTGGTTCCGCGCCGACCGGCCGGGCCAGCACCGGGGGATTCCTGAGATCACGCCCGCCCTGCCGCTCTTCGCCCAGTTGCGGCGGTACACCCTGGCGGTGATCGCGGCCGCCGAGACCGCGGCCGACTTCGCGGCCGTGCTCTTCACCGACGCACCGGCCAACGGCGAAGCGCAGGCGCTTGAGCCGATGGATGTGGTCGAGCTCGAGAAACGCATGGCCACGGTGCTGCCCGACGGCTGGCGGCTCGGGCAGATCGAGGCGCAGCAGCCAGCGACCGGGTACGCGGAGTTTAAGCACGAGATCCTCAACGAGATCGCGCGGTGCCTGAACCTGCCTTTTAACATCGCCGCCGGCAACAGCGCCGGCTACAACTACGCCTCCGGCCGGCTGGACCACCAGACCTACTACAAATCGATCCGCGTCGAGCAGGCGCACCTCGCCGAGTCGGTGCTCGACCCCATCCTCACCGCCTGGCTCGATGAAGCGGCGTTGATCAACGGGTTCACGTCCCTGCGCAACGCGGACAGGCCGACGCACCAGTGGTTCTTCGACGGGACGGAGCACGTCGACCCGGCGAAAGAAGCTAACGCCCAGGCCACACGGTTAGCCAGCAACACCACCACGCTCGCCGCCGAGTACGCCCGCCAGGGCAAGGACTGGGAAGTCGAGCTGCGCCAGCGCGCCAAGGAACAGGCCCTGATGAAGGAGTTGGGCCTAAGCACCACACCGACTCCGGACCCGACCACACCCACGGATGACGAAGACGACGAGGAGACCGACACCGATGCCCCCCCAAGCGAACGCAACCAACAACCACGCGCAGCCTGATTACCTCACCTTCCGCTGCCCGCTGACCTTCGAGGCGACCGGCGCGTCGGATAAATCTTCCGGGGGGGCCCCCACCTTCCGGATGGTCGCCTACACCGGCGGCACGATGCGGATCAGCGGCTTCCCGCACCCGGTGGTGGTCGACCTCGAGGGCCTGTCGATCGAGCGGCAGGACATCCCGGTGCGGCTGGACCACAACGCCCGCCAGGGCGTCGGGCACACGCAGCGCGTGGCCGTTGAAAACGGCGCCGTGATCGCTGAGGGCCTGATCAGCCGCGACACCTCCTGGGCGCGGGACGTGGCTAAGAGCGCCGCCAACGGCTTCCCGTGGCAGGCGAGCATCGGCGCCGCGGTCGTGGATGCCGAGTTCGTGCCCAACGGCCACCGGGTGAACGTCAACGGCCGGACCTTCGACGGCCCGCTGCACGTGGTCCGCAAGGCCGTGCTCAAAGAGATCTCGTTCGTCGATAGCGGTGCCGATGCGAACACCAGCGCCCGCGTCGCCGCCCAACGTAACCCCGAACACAACACCCCGCAGGAGCAGAACCCCATGTCTAGCGACACATCGCCCGGCACCGATACCAGCCACACAACCACCACCGTCCCTGCGGGTTCCACCGATCAGGCCGGGACCACGGGCAATATCGCGCAGGGCGCGACCACCCAATCGCCGGTGAGTAGCAACGGTAAGGCGAACGACAACAACATGGCGACCGTGACGGCCCAGCCCGCTACGGACAGGCCCGACCATTCGCAGGCGCCGAATACCACGCGGGTCGATCAAACGCAGGCAGCTGTACGTACGCCTGACACCACGAACACATCCGGAGGAACATCCGGTGGTTCCGGGGGTGAGGAACCTGTGATGCAGATGCGTCAGCGTGTGGCGGCCGAATCGCGGCGGATCGAGGCCGTCCGCAAGATCTGCGATGGTAAATTTCCGGGGGTCGAGGCCCAGGCCATCGAGTCGGGCTGGGACGCCACGCGCACCGAGCTGGAAGTCCTGCGCGCCTCGCGGCCCAAGGCCCCGATGGTCCAAACGCAGGGTTCAAACGATAGCGACCGCAACAGCGGTCAGGTGCTCGAGGCCGCGTGCATGCTGACCGCCAAGCTCGGCGACGTCGAAAAGCTCTACGACGAGCGGACACTCGACGCCGCGAGCAAGCGGTATCGTGGCGGGATCGGCCTGCAGGAACTGCTGCTTGAGGCGGCGTGGGCTAACGGCTACACCGGCCGCAACTTCCGGGACCCCCGCAGTGTGCTGCGCCACGCGTTCGGCACGAACGGGGCGGGCTATCCGGGGGCGGGGGTAGAGGCCGCGTTCTCGACGGTCGATGTCGGCGGGATCCTGTCCAACGTGGCCAACAAGTTCCTGCTCGAGGGCTTTTTCAGTGTCGAGCGGACCTGGCGGAACATCACCGCGATCCGCAACGTCAGCGACTTCAAGACCGTCACCAGCTACCGCCTGATCGGTAAGGACCAGTACGAGAAGGTCGCCCCGGGCGGGGAACTTAAGCACGGCTCGCTCGGCCAGGAGCAGTACTCGAACAAGGCCGACACGTACGGGCTGCTCTTGTCGATCGACCGGCGCGACATCATCAACGATGACCTGGGCGCCATCACCACCGTCCCCCGGAAATTGGGTCGCGGCTCAGGCCTGAAGATCAACGACGTGTTCTGGACCACGTTCCTGAATAATGCCGCGTTTTTCACCTCCGGGGGCAAGAACTACATCAGCGGCGCGGCCACGGCGCTCTCGATCGACGGGCTGACCTCCGGCGAGACGGCGTTCATGGACCAGGTCGACTCCGACGGCAAGCCGATCGGGATCATGCCTTCGGTGTTGCTCGTGCCCACGGCGCTGAGCGCCGTCGCCACCACGCTCTGGAAATCGCTGGAGATCCGCGACACCACCGCGAGTACCAAGTACCCGGTGGCCAACCCCCACCAGGGCAAGTTCCGTGTCGAAGTCAGCCGCTACCTCGCTAACAACACCTATTCCGGGGGTAGCAGCAAGGCCTGGTACCTGCTGTCGGACCCCAACGACCTGCCGGTGATCGAGACCGCGTTCCTTAACGGCCAGGAGTCGCCCACCATCGAGACCACCGAGGCGGACTTTAACGTGCTGGGCGTGCAGATGCGTGGCTACCACGATTTCGGCGTCGCCCTGCAGGACCCGCGTGGCGGTGTGAAGGCCAAGGGCGAGGCGTAAGGCCCGCTAGATCGTGCACCAAACCCATAACCACAACCGCATCGGAGTGAATCATGCCAACCGCAACCTTTATCCAAGACGGCTATGCCGTCGACTACACGCCGGTCAGTGACGTATCGGCCGGCGACCTCGTGATCGCTGGGAACCTGCTAGGTATCGCCAAGCGCGACATTCCCGCCAACACCACCGGTGCGTTAGCCGTGCGTGGCGTGTTCGAGTTCACGTCAGAATCGCTGGTCAACTACGGCCTGGGTGCTGCCGTGTATTGGAACGCATCCGAGTCGGAAGCGTCGCCGGATAGTGACGGCGGTAATCGGCCACTGATCGGGTACGCCGCCGCACCTTCGCCCGCGTTAAGCAGCCAGAAGGTGCGCGTGCTCCTCAGATCCACGCCGACCGGGTAATTAAACGATGGCTGACCTACTCCGCCAAGGGTCGCAATGGCTCGAGCAGATGCGCACCACGCACCTGTCGAGCCCCGTGACCTATCGGCGGTCCGGTGCGGCCGATCTGCCTGTCAACGCCACGTTCGGCAAGACCGACTACGAGGTCACGGACGAATCGGGCTTTACGACGGGCGCCCACGTCTGGGACTTCCTGATCTTAGCGGCGGACATACCCGGCACCGAGCCAGTACCCGGCGATGTGATCGTCGCCGACGGCCGGCGGTTTGAGGTGCTGGCCCTGGGCAATGACGTGAAGGGGTGGCGATGGAGCGACCCGTACCGGCAGACCTACCGCATCCACACGAAACATATCGGGATGGAACCATGAGTAGTGATGGCGATCAGAACGATCCGGTCCAGCGCCAGTTCGAGGCGATCCACGAGAAGCTCGACCGGCTGGATGTGGCGATCCGCGGCAACGGTAAGCCCGGCATCCTGATTCGGCTGGATCGGCTGGAGCAGGACGCCAGGCGCCAGAGCAAATTGATCTGGCTGATCGTCGGCGCGGTCGTCACCGCGCTGGCGTCGGGGATCACCGGCTGGGTTGCCGGCTAACACACCTTTCTGAACACAAGCATGGAGGCAATCATGAAACATACGAGACATCAACACCGATTGTGGCACACCTGCGCCGTGGCCGGCGCCGTGCTGATGATCATCGCGCTGCTGCCCAGCGCCCAGGCCCAGTCGGTCACCGTCACGGGCGAGGTCAACGGTTCGATCCAGGGGCAGGCCGACGTGTCAGCGCTGGTCGAGCGGATCGACGGCCTGCAATCGCAGATCGACGAACTCCGTGAGCGGATCGATACCGGCCCGGATGAAACCCCGCCCCCGGAAACCCCGGAACCTAACCCAGGCCCGAGCAACGGCAAGATCGGTATGAATGCGGGCTTCGTCTGGCGATCCAACTTCACCCACCCCGACCGGCCCGGCGTTGACAACTATGACGACCTGCTGAGGCCGGTCTGCTCGGTCTACAGGCCGATGAACTGGAACCGGATCAACGACTTCCGACCCGAAGTCGATTCGATCGACGACCCGCACTATTACGACGGCCGGACCTGGCGAGATGCACTGCGGGAGCAGGTCGGGTTGTGCAACGCCGTAGGTGCGGGGTTTTATTTAAACGTGCCGGTGCGGGCAACGCCGGGGTTCGTGCGCGAAGCGGTGGCGTTTATCCGCGCCAACCTGCAGGATAATTCCGGGGGCGGGGGCGGGGGCGGGGGTGGGGATTCCGGGGGCGTGATCTACATTGCCTGGGCGAACGAGGCCTGGCTGCCGGGTCGTTTCCCCTACGACTATCTGAAGGACGTGTCGGGTACGGACCCGGGGTCGGGCGACAACGCCTTTTTTGATCTGTGGGCGGATAAGCTCGTCATGACGTTCGCTGCCGCACGCGAAGCGGACCCGACTTGTATCCGCGTCGTCGAGACCAAAACGGCGCGCGACGGCACGTGGTACACCGAGCAGATCGTCAAACGTTTACAGCTCCGGGGGTGCGACTACGACGCCGTGGCGGGCACGTTGTACTTCTCGCCCAAGTGGCCGAGCGGCTATTGGGAATCGATGAGCGTGGATGACGCGTTCGACGAGGCCGAAGAAGAATGGGTCAGCGACGACCGCAAGTGGCAGGTAGCGAACATCCGGTGGGCGAAGGACCGGGGCAAGCTGGCCATCGCCTACGAGGCCGGCCAACACTTCCACGACATCGGCATGCGCCCCGCCCTGGTTAGGACGCTACAGAACTGCCAGACCGACCCGCGCATGGGCGAGATGTACCGCGCCGTGTACGGATACGCCCTGGAAGCCGGCATCGACCTGATTATCGACTTCGACTGGCTCGACTGGTCGAACCAGCACGGCTATTGGGGCAAGGCCACGTCGCTTGAAGAACTGCCCGGATCTGTCAAGTACCAGGCCGTGAAGCAGATCGCAACAAGTTACTGATCGTGGGGGTAGACACGGATGTCACTGGCCCTGAACATCGCAGACGCCGTGGTCGCGGAACTCAACACCGCGCCACCCGGCACGTTCGATCCCGCCTTCACGGCGGTGCGCCGTGTGCTGCCCGTCTTCGACCTCACCGAGATGGCCGACCTGCACGTCAGCGTCGTGCCCCGTGCTGTCGACATTGCCGGCGCGACGCGGACAGCCAGCCAGTACGACGTGCAGATCGACATCGGGATCCAGCAGAAGCTGGCATCTGATGGTGGAGACCTGGATCAGCAGGTCCCGGTACTGTGCGAGCTGGTCGATCAGATCGCCGCCTACCTGACGCGCCGGGTCTTACAAACGATGCCTAACGCAATCTGGGTGCGGCTGGCCAACGATCCGATCTACGCGCCCGAGCATTTGTCCCAGTTGCGCCAGTTCACCAGTGTCCTGACCTTGACTTACCGGATCACGAGGTAAGCCGTGCTTGATGCCCACTACACACAGACCGTCCGCACCGTGTCCGGCGTTGAAGTTAAGCGCATCGCGGTGAACGCGTCCAGCAACGCGGCGGCCGGCAACACGCTGATCGCCGCCGTGCCCGGCAAGCGGATCGGTGTGCTGGCCGCGTGCCTGATCGCGGCGGGTGACGTGGTTGCCACCTTCTACTCCGGCCCGGCGAACACCGGCACGGCACTTTCCGGGGGGCTGGCCCTGTCCGCCAACGGCGGGTTCGTGATCAACGCGCCCGCCGACCCGGGGGTGGCGTGGCTGATGACCGCGCCCGGCGAAGCGTTGACCCTGCACCTGGCATCCGCCGTGTCGGTCGGTGGCTGGCTCATCTACTTCGAAGTCGCGGAGGCCGAATAATGCTGCCCGTAAGCGGTGCCCAAGTCTGGCTCAAGGCCGATGCCGGCGTGCTCAACGCGTCGGACCTCCCCGCGTTCCATGGCGAGGCGGTTAAGACGTGGCAGGACCAGTCGGGCAATGCCAACCACGTCACCCAAGCGACCGCCGGGCAGCGGCCCACGTTCAACACGAATGTGCTGAACGGGATGCCGGCCATCTCGTTTGACGGGGGCGACGCCCTCCAAGGCACATACGCCGACGAATGCGGGACGATCTACGTCGTGGGCAAAGTCGCGAATAACGCCGCGCTGCGGACCTGGGCCGGCGGCATGGGGCCCTTCGGGGACGGTATCGGCAACGACGCCTGGTATTTCCAGCCGTACGGCCTGTCGGTTGGGAATACGTTCATCCGCACCACGTCGACCGGCAGCAGTTCGGATTTTAGGGCGTACCTGCCATACGCCACCGGTCGGGCCGCGAGCCGCCCCTATATCCAGATGGGCCGGCACAACGGCTCGAGCATCGATCTTGGCCGAAACGGCTTCATCAAGGCGACCGACACCTACGCCGGCTCGCTGATGCCGATCGCCGCCCTGGCGGTCGGGGCGGGCTTTTATAACGGTAACCTGGTCGACCGGCTGGTCGGCGACATCCACGAACTGATCATTTTCGACCGCGCGCTGACCGACGAAGAAGACGCTTTGATGCACGGCTATCTTCGCCGCTGGTTTGGCGGCGACAGTTTCGACGCCGCGCCGGTCGTCAGCGCATCCTGGTACGGCGATGGCGGCGGCGCGACGGATGAAAATCAGGCGCTCTACATCGGAACCTCGGACGACGCGACGACCTACACGGACAAGCTCGCCGCCCAATGGATACCTGACGGACAGGTGGTGCGCGATCCGTCGCTGATCTATGACCCATCTAACGGGTATTGGTGGATCGCGTACACCAACAAGCACTATAGCGTCAGTTCGACCAGCTTCAGCGTCATGCGGTCGAAGGATGGCAGGCTATGGGACCATGTGTTCGATGTCAGCATGGCGTCTGTGCCAGGCGCCTACTTCACATTCGCACCGGAATTCTACTTGGATGATGACGGCCTGCACGTCATCGTCGGCGTGGGCAACGCTTCCTCGGCGTTTGAAATGTACGAGACCCATCCAACCAACGCGACGCTGACCACCTGGTCAGCGCCGGTCAAGCTGACCGGGCTGCATACCAACGTCGTCGACGGCATGGTGCGCAAGGTCGACGGGGTCTACCAGCTCTGGCACACCGACCGGACGGTCGGGCCGTGGCAGAACGTCTTGGCCAAGGCAGACGCGCTCACCGGTCCCTACACCTACGATCCGGACCTTTCCGGCAACTGGCAGGCGAACCCGTACACCGTTGAGGGTCCGTATGTGATGGGACTCGGCGGGCGGATCGTTCGGCTGCATTACGACACCATCGGTGGCATCGGCGCCGGCAAGTACGTCGAGAGCATCGATGGCGGGCAGACGTGGGGCCCGGTGCAGAGCCTGGTTCGCACAGCGAAGCGTCACGGCAGTTTCATAAATCAATCCTTTGTCGATCCGCGCGTCACCAAAGGCCGGATGACGCTGATGGGGGTGGGATAATGCCCCCCGGAACCCCCCGGATCCCCGGAAAAGGCAACTTCGGCTTCGAGATCACCAAGCTGTTCTTCGACAAGAAGACGGTGCGCGACAAGGTCGATGTCGGGACCCGCCGCGTACTCTCGAGGTTCGGCGCGTTCGTCCGCCGCACCGCCCGCAGCAGCATCCGCAAACGCAAGCGGATCAGCAAGCCGGGGGAGCCACCCAGCAGCCACATCGGCCTGCTGAAGAAGTTCATCTTCTTCGGCTACGACCCCTCGGCCAGGAGCGTGGTCATCGGGCCCGTACGGCTGAGTCAGAAAGGTCGCGGTGAAGCGCCGGCACTGCTCGAGCACGGCGGCCCCGTGAAAGTCGGCAAACAACGCGCCAAGTACAAGCCACGCCCTT
>JAWKTA010000079.1:0-17959 GCA_041402025.1 Phycisphaerales bacterium
AAGGTTACCGTCAACACCAGCACGCCGGGGTGGATGCATAGCCGAGTCATATGGACGCCTCATTCATATCAAACACGGCCCCAAACAGGCCCGGTCGGGATGCCCCATCCCGCCGCTTTACTATATAGATGCCGATCCGTGTCACACCCCGCCCGCCCACAGGGTATATTTTCGTGCTGTTCGGGCAGAAATATCCCGCCAAAGCCCTTGCACACCGGCGAACGGTCGATAAGATATAATATATGAGTGAAATTGGCATAGCAATTATAGGTGCCGGCATAATTGCCGATGCTCACTTGGCCGCCGCCACATCATCAAAGCGGGTGAAAATCGTCGCGGTGGTCGAGCCGATGCAGGAACGCCGGGAAGCATTGGCGCAGCGCGCCGGGGCATCGGCATACGCTGATTTCAGCGCCCTGCTGCAAGACAAAAACACACTCGCCTCGGTCGATGCGGTCCTGATCTGCACGCCCCCGTCGATCCGCAAGGAACTGGTCGAAGCGGCGCTCAAGGCCGGCCTGCCCGTGATGGTCGAGAAACCTTTGGCGCACTGCGTCGCCGATGCGCAGGCTCTGGTCGGACTCGCTGATCGTTACCCCGACATCCCCACCGCCGTCGCGTTCTGCCACCGGTTCACCCCGGCGATCCGCGAAATGAAGCGCATGATCGAACGCGGCGACCTGGGCACGCTCGTCCGCTTCGAAAACGTCTTCGCCTGCTGGCACCCGACCATGCAGACCCACTGGATGAGCGACCCCAGCAAGAGCGGCGGCGGCTCGCTGCTGGATACCGGCTGCCACGGCCTGGATATTTTCCACTACCTCGTCGGCACATCGCACACCGACGCCGCCATCCTCAGCCACCAATGGGCCGGGCGCGGCGACTCGAACGCGACCCTCCTGGTCCATCACGGCTCATCCTCCACGGGCACATCACCCGTTGCCGGCATCCTCTGCAGCGGCTGGGCAGAACCCGCACGCTTCCTCGTCACCATCGTCGGCACCAAGGGGCTGCTGACCTACGACTTCGAGAAACCCGTAGACCTTCTCTGGTCGCGCAGCACCGAGCCGGCCCAGACGCTGAAAGTCGAAACGCACGAGACAAGGTTCCAGCACCAGCTCGAAGCCTTTGCCGACCTGATCCAGAACCCATCAACAAAGAACGACCTGGCAACGTTCGAGGACGGGCTGGCCGTGGCCGTCACGTTGCAGGACGCCAAAGAACAGGTTGTGGGGCTTTAGTACAACGCACACAACGATTACGCAGAGATAAGTTAAATGCCGGAAACAACACCCAAGACCAATCACATCGGCCAGGCGCCCGCCGTGGCGACGCCCGCGACGCGCGAATTGCAGATCGCCGCCATCGGGATCGACAGCTCGCACCTGCCCGAGTTTTCCAAACGCATCCGCAAGCTGCGCCTCGACGGCAAGACACGCTGCCGGGTGACGCAGATGTGGACGGACGGCAACCACAAGATGCCCGCCGACGAGGTCGAGAAGTGGCGCATGCAGGCCGAGGCCGAGGGCGTCGTGATGGCCGGGTCGATGGACGCCGCGCTCGAAGGCGCGGACGGCGTGATGGTGCTCGCCGTCGACGGCAACCGCCACCTGGAGCTTGCCGAGAAGGCACTGAAACGTTCGCTGCCGACCTATATCGATAAGCCGTTGACCTGCAACCTGCCGGACGCGCGCAAGATCCTCGAACTGGCGCGCGCACACAACACGCCCTGCTACTCCGCATCGAGCCTGCGCTTCGCCAACGAGGTGCGCGGCCTGGACAAGCTGGACCTGGGCAAGCTCGAATCGATCGACGCCTACGGCCCCGGCGAGCTCAACGACGCCATGAAGGGCCTGTTCTTCTACGGCATCCACACTATCGAGATGGTCGACGCCATGTGGGGCGGCGGCATCGCCAAAGTCCGCTGCGACCAGACCCCCGACCGCGACATCGTCCAACTGCAATACAAGGACGGCCGGTACGCGCACCTGCGCATGGACCGCAAGGGCGCTTACGACTTCGGCGCAACCGTCCACGGCGCGCAGGCGATCCATTCGTTCAAGGTCGATTTCAGCCAAATCTACGACCGCCTGATCGAAGGGATGACAAGCTTCTTCGAGGGCGGCGAACCCCCGGCCACGCTCGACCGGCTCGTCGAAGCGATCGCCGTCATCGAATCCGCCCACACCTCGGCCGAGTCCGGTGGGGCCTGGGTCGAGTTGCCCAAACTGGATTAAGCGGGCCGCACGCTGGGCGCATACGTTCTTCTTAAAGCAAGGCCGGGCCGACCCGCGCTTGGCACGGACCGCCGCGACCGGGCACAATGCCCGTGTAATCAACCGGCCAACCCATGGAGCGTAGCCTGAAAATACCGGTGCTGGTCCTGGGCGGTGGTGTCGGCGGGGTCGCCGCGGCGCTGTCGCTTGCCGGGCAGGGCGTGCGCTGCATCGTCACCGAACCGACACGCTGGCTCGGCGGGCAACTCACATCGCAGGCCGTCCCCCCCGATGAAAACAAGTGGATCGAAGGCACAGACGGCGTCACATCAGCAACACGCGGCTACCTGAAGTTCCGCGAATTGGTGCGCGAGCATTACCGCAACCACGAACCACTAAACGACGCGGCGAAAAATAACCCGCGCTTAAACCCCGGCGGCGGCTGGGTCAGCCACCTGTGTTCCGCGCCCCGCATCGGACAGAAAATACTGATGGACATGCTCGCGCCTCACATCGCGTCCGGCATGGTCACGGTATTAACAGGCCACGAGCCGGTCAGCGCCGACACGCGGGGCGACCGCGTGACCATGGTCACGCTTCACAACCTCGCAAATGGCGACGAAGTCATCATCGAGCCGGACCTGGTCCTCGAAGCCACCGAGCTGGGCGACCTGTACCCGCTTGCGAATATCGAGCACAGCATCGGGGCCGAGCACCGCGACGTGTTCGGAGAATTGCACGGACGTACCGACCGCACCGAACCGCTGGACCAACAGGCCATCACCTGGTGTTTCGCGATGGAACACAGGCCCGGCGAAGACCACACGATCGACAAGCCGGCCGGTTACGACTTCTGGCGGGCTTATGTGCCGCAACTGGAGACGACTTGGCCCGGCCCGCTATTTTCCTGGACGATCGCAGGCCACAACCACAATAAGCCGCGTGAATTGGCGATGACACCCTGGCCCGATGAGCCGGCCGGTGGAAAATGGGAACTGTGGCGCTACCGCAGGATCGTGGACCACTCGACCTACGCAGACAAGGCCGATGTGCCGCCAGACGTATCGCTGTTCAACTGCGTGCAGATGGATTACTTCCAGAAGCCGCTGCTGGGTGTGACCCCGGAAGAACAACGCGCCGCGATCCGGGAATCGCGCGAGCAGAGCCGGTGCTTCTTCTACTGGATGCAAACCGAAGCCCCCCGCCACGACGGGAACGGCGTCGGCTACCCCGGCCTGAAACTGCGCGGCGATGAGTTGGGGACCGACGACGGCTTCGCGATCGCGCCCTATATCCGTGAGCCGCGCCGCCTGACCGCACGCACTATCATCACCGAAGCCCACGTCGGCCAAGAGCAACGCCTGCAAAACGGCTCACCGAAACTCGACGGCCCGGTCCCCGCAGCGGGCGAACCGTTCAAAGACAGCGTCGGCATCGGGCATTACTCGATCGACTTCCACCCCTCGGCCGCGATGCGCAACGGGCTGTACGTCCCCGCCGCGCCCTACCGTATCCCGCTGGGCGCGCTGTTGCCGACCCGCGTCACCAACGTCATCGCCGCGGGCAAATCGCTGGGCGTCTCCCACGTCGCCAACGGCTGCACACGCCTGCACCCGGTCGAGTGGAACATCGGCGAATCCGCCGGCGTGTTGGCCGCGATGTGTATCAAGCAGCGTCTTGAACCGCACCGGGTACACGAAACCCCGGAACTGCTGGCAACGCTGCAGGACGGCCTTTCAAAAACAGGCATTCCGCTGGCTTGGCCCTGGGAGAATGCGTGAACGTGAGGCCGAACCACCGAGCGCGACCGGGTCATCACACGGGTATATCGGTGATAGCCGGTTTGTGCGTGGTATTGATTGCGATGCTCGGCGGGTCGTGCGCAGAAAAAGAATCCGCGTCCGGCAATATTGAGATCGAACTGTGGACACTCGCACTTCGGCCGCGTTTCACGGAATACATGCAGGGCGTGCTGGCCGGGTTCGAAGCGCAACACCCCGGTGTGAAGGTGCGTTGGGTGGACGTGCCATTTGATGCGCTTAACCGCAAGCTGATATCCGCGGCTGTCGCCGGGCAGGCACCGGACGTGGTGAACTTTTCCGATATGCAGTTCGCGCGGTTCGCCGCGCTGGGCGCGACGCGCGACCTCGATGGGCTTCTCGAAACCGACCCCCGCTCGGTTTACCTCGAAGGCACACTCGCCCCTGCAAGGATCAACGGCGAACTCGGCGCGCTGCCGTGGTACCTGACCACCACCGCACGCTTCATCAATACCCAAATCCTCACCGATGCCGGGTGGGACCCCGACACCATCGCCGGCGACTGGGCGACGTTGTGCGAGCAGGCCCGGGTATATCACGAGCAGACCGGCGGCTACCTGTTCACCCAGGCGCTGGCGGTCGAGTCCGAGTTGCCGACCATGCTGATCGCCGACGGAAAGCCGCCGTTCAAGGAAACCGATGGCAAGCTGCGTGCCGACCTGACGCGGGACGATGTTTTCGAGTATCTCAACAACTGGGTGGACCTGTACCGCAGCGGCGCGCTGCCGCGCGAGGCGGCGACCTCGGGGCATGCGCACGTTGTCGAGCTGTATCAGAACGGCCGGACCGCCGTCGCCGTCACGGGCGCGAATTTTCTTTCACGCATCGCCGACGCCGCGCCGGACGTTTTCCGCGTCACAAAAGTCGCTTCACCCGTCACCGGCGACCTGCACCGGGCGCACATCGCGGTGATGTTCCTGAGCGTCACCTCCACCAGCAAACACCCCAAGGAAGCGGCGGCGCTCGCAAGCTGGATCACGAATCCCACGAATCAGCTCGCGTTCTGCAAGATCGTGAATATCCTCCCCAGCACGCCCGGCGTATTAGGCGATCCGCACTTTAATCCGCCGGCCGGCGCGGAAGATACCGCCGAGGGCAAGATCGCCTTGGCACGTTCGCTGTCCGCGGGTTCGCTGCCCACGGCGGTCGCGTTCACGCCGAGCCTGGGCGCCTGGCCGGACCTGCGGCGCGCATTCAACGAAGGGATCAAAGCGGCGCTATTGGATAATCAGGACGTTCGCAAGACGCTTGCGCAGATCGAAACGGAATGGAACCAGATCCTCGACGACGCCCTGCCCGCCACGATGGACGCCGTCCCGCACCCCGCCCCCATCGATAGTCAAAATCAAATAACAAACACGGGGGCCCACCCATGAACGAAACGGGCCCACTCATGCCGCGCCTGAAAAGGGGTCTGACCCCGTACTTATTCCTGGCGCCGGCGTCGGCGGTGCTCGGCGTGTTCGTGCTCTGGGCGATGGTGCAGGTCGTGTTCTATTCGTTCACACGCTACACCGCGTTCACCGGCCCGGACCCGGTCGGGCTGGACAACTACCGCCAACTCCTGCACGACGGGCGTTTCTGGTTCTGCCTGGTCAACAGCTTCCTGTACCTGCTGGTGACCCCGGCGGTGATCCTTTTGAGTCTGCAGGCGGCGCTGGTCGTGCATGCAGGGCTGCGTTACGCGAAGGGCCTACGTGTGTTGCTTTTCCTGCCGGTGGTGACGCCGGCGATC
Source organism: Phycisphaerales bacterium (assembly GCA_041402025.1). Classification (GTDB taxonomy): domain Bacteria; phylum Planctomycetota; class Phycisphaerae; order Phycisphaerales; family Phycisphaeraceae; genus JAJRRS01. The sequence continues at coordinate 5,772 of JAWKTA010000079.1, forward strand.
GTCGCGGCGGTGGCGTGGCGTATCTTGCTGAAAGAGGACCAGGGCCTTCTAAATACCGCGCTAGGTTACATCGGCCTCGGCCCGATCGAATGGCTCAGCGCCAAACCCTGGACACTCATCAGCGCGATGCTGGTGACGGTTTGGCGGGGTTTCGGGTACTACATGATGATCTTCCTGGCCGGGCTGGTCGCCGTGCCGCGCGAACTGGAAGAGGCGGCGACGATCGACGGCGCGGGCCGAGGCCGCGTGCTCTGGCACGTCACGATGCCCGCGCTGCGTCCTTTGATCACGCTGGTCGTCGTCATCTCATCGATCTCCGCGCTCAAAGTCTTCGACGAGCTCTACGTCACCATCCGCGGCGCACCGATCTCGCACCAGACGGCCGTGCCTTTGATCTACGACACCGCGTTCGAGCGGGCCGACTACGGCTACGCCAGCGCGATCGGCGTGATGCTCTTCCTCGTCGTGCTTGTATTCAGCCTGGTCCAGTTGCGCCTGACGGGGGAAAGCGAATGAACCAACGCCCCGCCTGGCTGACGTTGCTGTATTACGGGCTGGCGATTGCGCTGACGCTGATCGCGATCGGGCCGTGCGTCTGGCTGTTGGGCGTGTCGCTGTCGACAGCGGACGTGCCTATCAACCGGCTGCCCGCGCCGAGTGAGATGACCACGGCCAACTTCCGCGGCGTCTGGTCCGAGGCCGGGCTGGGACAAGCGCTGGTCAACTCACTGATCGTCACCATCGCGCAGGCCGGGTTGAATGTATTACTTGCTGCGCTGGCAGCGTACCCGCTTGCGCGCATGAAGTTCCGGGGTCGCTCACTGATCTTCGTGCTGATCCTGTCGACGCTGATGGTACCGGAGCAGGTGATCGTGGTGCCGCTGTTCTCGACGATCGTGTCGATGGGGTTGTATGACACGCTGATCGCGGTGGTGCTGCCGTTCAGCGTGACGGCGTTCGGGATTTTTCTTTGCAGGCAGGCGTTCATGTCGATCCCGCTGGCGCTGGAAGAGGCGGCGCGGATCGACGGCGCCGGGACGCTTCGTATCTGGTGGCACGTGATGCTGCCGCTGGCCCGGCCGGCGCTGGCGACGCTGGCGGTGTTCAGCGTGATCGGGGCGTGGTCGAACCTGCTTTGGCCTTTGATCGTGCTCCAGGAGCAGAGCCGGTTCACCCTGCCGGTGGCGATCAATCAACTTTTGAGCGTGTTCGCCACGAACGTGCGCTACGCCTACGCCGGGTCGGTCCTGGCGATCGTGCCGGTGCTGGCGTTTTATCTGCTGGCGCAGCGCTGGCTGCTTCGTGGCCTGCTCGCCGGCGCGGTCAAGGGCTGACACCCTCACAACACCGGCCGCACGATCGAAAAGTCTTTGTAACGGCAAACACAATCCTGTGGTCAAGCCGCCATCCGGTATAGTGTATGCCCGGGCAAGAGGTGCCCCCAAGATTGGACGTTTACAAGCGCAGGACCGAAGCCGCCGATGGACCCAGCCGCCAACCAGATCGGACCCGTCAGCAGCCGGCAGGGCGAACCGCTGTACGAAACCGTCAGCCGGGCCATCCTGCTGGCGATCGATCAGGGCATCTATGAGCCCGGCCAGCGCCTGCCGACCACAGACGAACTCAGCCAGCAGCTTTCCGTCTCGCTGGTCACGACCCACCGCGCGCTGCAGGGCCTGGTCGCCGAGGGCGTGCTCAAGCGCGTCCGGGGCATGGGTACCTTCGTCCGGGAAAACCACCGTGAACTGCGCCCCCGTATCCGCGTCGGCGTGCTCTCCCACGCCGAAGCTTCGATGGGCGATTACTACCACGGCCGTGTGCTCGACGGCATGCGCCAGGCCGCGACCGAACACCGCGTTGACCTTGTCCTGATGGACTACGACCAGGAAGCCCGCAACGACGCGACCGGATACATCCTCATCAACCCGGTCGCCAAGGAGCTGGACCGTGTCGCCGAATACGCTGCGGGCACCGGGCCGATGATCGTCGTCGGCACGATCCCGGGCAGAACGGACGTACCCTACATCGATACCGACAACGTCCGGCTCGCGACCGCCGCGGTTGAGCACCTCCACAAGCTCGGGCACCGCCGCATCGGCTACGTCGGCGGCGGGTCACACCTCGGCGACAGCCGGGACCGCAGGCAAGGCTTCGAGCAGGCCTGCCGCGCACTGAACATCCCGCCGCAGGAACGCGCGGTCCTGGATGTACCTGGCTACCGTCTGCTCCCGGAAGAAACGCTCAAACTCAGCCGGCTCATCAGCGACCACGAGCTGACCGCTCTCTTCGCCGGCGGCTACTACCTCGCGCTGGATGTCTACGATGCCGCGTCCACGATGGGCCTGAAGATCCCCGACGACCTCAGCGTCGTCGGCGTGGACGACCCGACCAGCGCCGCGCGCCTGCATCCGCCGATGACCACCTTCCGCCAGCCCCTGATCCACATGGGCCACGCCGCCGTCGCATCGATCCGACGCGCCAGCGACCGGCCGGACGACCCGATCCGCAGCGAAACCCTCCAGGCCGAAATGATCATCCGCGACTCCTCCGGCACGCCCAGACAATAAGTACCCGTCACTTCGCACTCCCCCGGGTTTCGCCCCGGATTCCCCGATTCGCCCACCCGGTGTGGATCATGCTGCGTCCCAACCCGTCAGACCGGGGCTTTCCATCCGAATAGAACAGCTTTTGGGCCGGATAAACGCCAATACCCATTTGATCTTATATAAGATATAGAATATTTTAGCTTTGATCTTGTAAATAATGTGGCGAGTAGTTATATTCTACGGGTCACAGGCCCGTGGAAAACGGGTCGCGTTTGCGCCGATGGCCGGCCGTGTATTTCGTATGTCGCGGTAGATTTGTATCGACAAAGATTTCAACTGACTCGATCGGCCGTGCTACCCGGCCCGGGGTTTGAATCGTTGGGCCGATCCGGCCTGTTTGTTGCAGCGGCGGAAAACGTCTATCGAACTTCCGCCGCTTAATGGGAGAGCTTGATGATCCGCGGGTGTCTTTCGTTGTTGATCGGATTGAACGCCGCGTGCTGCGCGAGCGCTCCCGCGCAAGGTGTCGAGCCGACACCCGATACTACGGCGGCATTCAATAGCCGGATCATCGACGCCTACCCTGGCCAGATCATCGAGGCCGAGGGCATCACGCTGGGCGAAAACACCATCCCCGTGATCCCGGTCACGCGCACAGACACCGCCGGGCCGCAGTTCCTGTTCTCCGATATGCCCGAATACTTCCGCACCGGTGACGGGATCGCGATGCGGGAACGTGTCGAGCCGGGGACCGTGCGGTTCTACCTGTACCACGTCCCCGAGCCGACCGATGCACGCAAGACGATCACCGCCGTGATCGAGAACGTCGGCGACGCAACACTGCATATGCGCTTCCTCCGTTACGCTTTCCCGACACCGGGCAAGGACTATCACAAGATCGGCAAGGCGGGGTTGATCGGCTTCTTCGACAGCACACCCTCCAGCGAAACACGCGAGATCGGCCCCGGCGAACGGATGGTATTCGACCCGGCCGCCGACCGGGTCGTGGTCGGCAAGGACGACCTCGTGCATGGCTTCTACGAGTTTGAAATCGACCAGCCGGTCATCGTCACCACTTTCCAGCGCGACCCCCAGGCCGACAGCCTGCAGGTGATGGACCAGCTTGAAAAACTGCCGCGCATTCTGCCCGGACACCACCCAAGCGGCGCGGGGCGTGGCCTGTTCCTGACCAGCGATTTCGACGTCACGCCCACCGATGAAAACTTCGTCCTCGACACCGCCGACGGCCCGCAGCAGGTCATCATCGCCGACGGTAAACGTGACCCTTGGATCACCGGCAAGGACTCGATCGACGGCGAAACCGATGCGCCCCTCAAGGGCAACTACGGCGTGGTCTACACCATCAAGCTCAACTACACCAGCAGCGACGGCCGGGGCGTGGCGCTGCTGGTCTACAACAGCCGCGATGACGGCAAGTGGTGCAAATATCAGGCGCTCGCGCTGAAGGTCAATGAGGGCGAGTTCCCGGGCCAGACCGTGGCCGCACCGAAAGACGAGGTGCGTTACGGCCCACCACCGCAGTCGGTCCTGATCCAGCGCTACCCGCCCGTCGCGGCTGGCGAAACCGGCACGATCGAGATCACGTATTCACCGCCGGGCGCGTCGTGCCTGCCCGTGCCGATGTTGTTTGTCCCCTATGAACGCTAAACGCGCCGCTCGTCTGTGAGCCGCGAGATTTTTTTGTCATCGTCACCCACGTTTCATTTCAGGAGGAGAGAGAAGATGGAAGTCAAAGACATGGCACACGCCGGGACGATCACGAACACCGCCACAGCCCTGGCCCTGACGCTCGCGTTGGGTTCGGCCGGGGCGCACGCGGCGAACTTCTACGAAGTCGCGCGGATCGACCTGGCGTCCACGACCAACTCGAACAACCCCGAGTACATCGGCACGTCCGGCGCGGCCGTCGCATGGGACAGCGGCCGGCTCTACGTCGCCGGGTACAACGCCACCGGCAGCGACGCTAACGTCGGCATCGTCGAGGTCACCGACCCGCTGGGCACGCCCGGCTTCGGCACGGCGTTCGGTTTGATCCTGACGCCCAACGGCCGGAGCTACACCGGCGTCGCGTTCGACGGCGACACCGTATCCGCTTCGTATGACAACGGCACCGCCAGCGCCGTCGGCGTCCAGGCGTTCGAGCCAGACGGCACGCTGCGCTGGAAGGTCGGCGACACGTCCGGCAACTTCCGCGGCATGTCAGGCGTCGCCGCAGACCCGGGATTCGCCGGCAGCGACAGCGGCGTCGCCAGCCAGACCTTCGGCTCGGGCCGACGCTGGCTCTGGAATGAAACCACCGGCGCAAATATCTACAACGGCTCCAGCGGCATGGTCACCTTCGTCGATACCTCGTCCTGGCGCGCGCTGGACTTCGCCTCCAACGGCGACATGTACTACCGCGGGCAGAACGACGTGTTCAAGCTCACCCGCACCGGCGGTAACTCCGGCACGGCCGCCAAGATCGCCGACCTCACCAACGCCGCCGGCGTCGTAGGACAGAACATCGGCGCCGTGGAGTTCGGCGGCGACACGTTCGCTATCTACAACGACCGGCCCGGCAGCGCCGGTGGTTCCTTCGCCTCCATCGTCAATCTCATCAAGGGCGACGGCACGCCCGAAGCACTTAACGTCAACTGGCTCGGCGGGAGCGCGCCGCTGGACGGCAACGGGTACTACGACTTCGACTGGGATGCGCAGACCCAGACGCTCGCTGTCTTCGACTTCGCGAGCAACACGGTCCACATCCTCGCGGTGCCCGAGCCCGCGAGTGCCCTGTTGCTGGGCCTGGCGGGGGTGGCCGGGATCATGCGTCGTAAAGCGTGACACTGGCAAGGCGGATAACACACCCGCGTCCCGTGGCCTGACCGCCCCGGGACGCCTTGAGATCGACGGGACGGGGACTGACTGGAACGGACGCCACGCGATGGAGTCAAACATGCGTCGGAATGTGAACGAAAACCAAAGCCGCTTCGGCTTCACCCTGATCGAACTGCTGGTCGTGATATCGATCATCGCGCTGCTGGTCGGCATCCTGCTGCCCGCGCTGGGCGCGGCGCGCAAGAGCGCGCAGACCGTCAAGTGCGCCAGCAACATGCGCCAGCTCGGGATCGGGTTCGCCGGCTACTCAACGGACAACAGCGGGATGTTCCCCGCCAATCAGCCCGGCACCGGCAACAAGGATACCTGGTGGTACCAGAGCGACGTCATCGGCGGCTACCTGCCCGGCGGGGTGGAGACCGCTACCGGTTCGATCGGCGGCCTCACCCTGCCGTGTCCCAGCGATATCGACAACGCCGCCCGCTCCTACACCATGAACTACTGGGCAAGCAGCTACGTGGACAAAAGCATTACCCACAAATTCGAATACTGGAACGCCGGCTCGCCCAATCAGTCCAAACTGATGTTGGCGATGGAGGCCTGGAGCGTGTACCTGTCCGAGAGCGAGTGGTTCGCCAGGCCCTGGCTGGGCAGCGAAGCCTATACGCCTTACAAACACTTTGTCGAAAACCCCGAAACGGCGATCACCTATGAGCGGGGCATCACCAGCCTCCCGCCGAGCAAGATCGACTTCAACCGCCACAGTACCGCCGGCACACCCTTCGACGCCGAAGGCTCCGCGAACTTCCTCTACGCCGACGGGCACGTGACCGGCAAGAGCGACTCCACGCTCGTGGACCGCGCCACTAAAAAGAGCACCTACGACAGCCTCTGGGCGCCCAACGACGAAAATATCGAAAACCCATGACATGAAGCGTTCGATCCGAACGGAACGATCAAAAACACATAAAATACAAACACACACGTCAGACAATTGCGTTCAACAGGCAACCCCAACCGACCACTTTTTCTTACGATAAACAGGAGGCGATGCGATGGGACAGAAGACAGCACTCACGATGGCGGCCGCAGTCACGGCCCTGACCGCTTCGGCGGCGTTCGCCGGGCCACAGCAGACCCTGGTGCACACCAACCAGATCCTGCTGGGCGCCGAGTTCAACGAAACATCCGGCTACGGCGACAACCCGCTGTCGATCACGTTCGACGGCACCAACGCCTATGTCGGCGGATACAACAACGGCCCGGTCAGCCCCGGCACGATCGGCGTCGTCAAGGTTCTTGACGTCACCGGCGCAGCGCCCTCAACGCAGCTTTTGGCTAACTCACTGATCAGCTCACCCGACCTGCGCGGCTTCGATGCACTGGCTTACGACGCGGCGTCCGATTCTATCTTCACCTTCCACGACAGCGGCGTCTTCCTCACCTCGCTGATCAGCCGGCGCAGCGTGACCGACGGCTCGGAAGTGTGGACCACCACCTCGCCCGCCAACCAGCGCGTCATGGCCGGCGCGATCGACCCCACCGGTGACGCCGGCTCACCCGCCGTCGCCTTCCTCGCACAGGGACAGGGACGCAGGCTCGCCCTGAAAGTCTCCGACGGCTCGATCCTCTACGACGCCAGCGGCGGCTCCAACCCCGGCGGCATCATCCTCGGCGAAAAGAACGCCACCGACGACTTCGGCACCGCATGGCGCGCACTGACGTTCGACGCCTCCGGCAACATCGCCGTCACCGAGCAGGATTACTTCGGCTACGGCACACGCATCGCTGATAACCAGTGGCAGAGCCTCGACAGCGTCGCTAACCGCATCTCCAAGTCCGTCGAGGACGACGGCGCGATCAACTTCGCCGGCCAAGGCATCGCCATCCTCCCCGGCCTGGGCGTCGATGGCGCGGACCTGCTCGCCTTCTCCGGCCGTGGCATGACGCAGACCACCGACCTCGACGGCAACATCACCGCCGTCTCCAACACACAGGTCCACCTCCGCAACATCGACGGCTCAACCACCGGGCTCTCCCAGATCGCCCTCACCGGCGGCGAGGACAGCATCGGCGCAGACTGGCTTAACAACACCAAGAACCTCGCCTTCGGCCTCGACGGCAGCGGCACGCCCACGCTCCTCGTCCTCGACTTCATCGAGAAACGACTGGACGTCTATCAGATCCAGACCGCATCGCTCGCGGGCGACCTCAACGACGACGGCTTCGTCGGCATCGCGGACCTCAACATCGTCCTGGGCGTCTGGAACCAGAACGTCACCCCCGGCGATAAGCTTCAGGGCGACCCCTCCGGCGACGGCTTCGTCGGCATCGACGACCTCAACGAAGTGCTGGGCAACTGGAACAACGGCACCCCGCCCGCCGCGGCCGCCGTGCCCGAACCCACGACACTGGCCCTGCTCGGCCTGGGCACGCTCGCCGCGCTCCGCCGTAAACGCTGATCAATACCCCCCCCAAAAAACTCCCGGCCGCCGGCGTAAATGCCCACGGCCGACTTCAACAAATCCACGTCACCACATCACCCGGATCAGTGCCGGATCGAAAACGCCCCGGGGCCTGACGCATCACCGAACTCACCACTCGCCGCGCCGATATCCGATCGCGTGTCCGCGATGTTCCGCCCCATCGCGTCCCGGACCGCCGCAAGAAATGCCTGTAACTCTTTCGCTTCCCCCTCCGCCACCAGTTCCACCTGACCATCCGGCAGGTTCATCACATACCCCGCCACCACGAACCCCCGAGCCACACGCGCCGTCGTGTAACGAAACCCCACCCCCTGCACCCGCCCGCTGAAATGAGCCGTTAATCGTTGCATGAATTAAGAATACCGGGTGTAGCGTGTAGGAATCATATCCCCGAACGCCGGCCCCGAGCACGGCGAAGGCCTGGGTATCCGACACGCAACCCACACCAACCCACTCCCCTACTCCCGCAGATACTTCAACCCCGCCTCCAGCACCGGATCGCCCGCCTCAAAATCCTGCCTGCCCGCCGCCACTTCCACGTCCGGCTCAACCCCGACGCCCTCAAACTCCGTACCGTCCGGCAGCATCGACTTCCACGACGGCAAAAACACCGTCACACCGTTGCCCAGGTCATACCCCCTCGGGTTCCCCGAACAGCCCTGCGTCGCCGACCCGAACACCTCCGCCTTCGGCGCCTGTTTCATCATCAACACGAACGCCTCGCAACTGCTCATCACTACCGGCCCGCTGAGCACCGCGACCTTCCCACCGAACTTAGGCCGGCCGATATTCGGCTCAAGCATACGCTCGAACACCTCCGTGAACCCGCTATCCGAAGCCGGGTCCCGGTAAACATTCTTCGCATAAATCACCGGCCCATCCACGAAACAACCCGCCAGGTCCTGCGCCAATGTCTCGCTTCCCCCGCCGTTAAAACGCACATCGATAATCAGCCCCTTCATCTCCGGCCGCCCACCGATCAAACGATACACAGGCTCATACCCACGCGCATCGTTCGTCGACCACGAATCGATACGTACATACCCGATCCCATCCTCGAACATCCCGGTATACACGATGTCGTTCTGCTGTTGCCAACCGGGAACAAGCGTCGGCAATAATTGTGCGTTCGCGTTCGGCGTCATCGGCCGAACAAACGAAGGGATATGCTCACCCTCCACCACCAGCCATATGTGCTTGTCCTGCGCGTTGGCCAGCATCACCCCCGCGATCTGCGCAAACCGCTTAGGCGTCTTCGCATCCGCCATCAATGGCGTGTGGTCCTTGAATAGCTCGTCCCAGTCAAGCCCCAGTCGGTCCCGGTACGAATACTGCTGATCGATCATCTCGCGCAGCACCTCGACCGCCGCGGCGTTCAGTTCCGCTACCGACGCTTCCCCGCCCCCGTCACTACGGGCCGTGCGGAAGCTGATCGGGTAAGGCGTCGCCGACTCGCCCGCGGCGCTCTTGAAGTTCATCGCCGCCGGGCAGTTGATGCTGAATTTGTAATCATGCTCCGGCCTGAGCCGAACCGTCATGATGAATGTCCGCTTGTCCGCCCACCTCGGCCGACCGACCAACGCCGGGAACGTCTCGCCCCCGCCGCACACCGAGAGCCCGCCCCATGTTTCCATGTCCTGGTCGAACACGATCTTGATCTGCCTAAGCGCCGGGTCCACCCCCGTCGCCCCGTTGTCTGGCTCCGCCTCCATCACCGTCGGCGCAATGGCAAACACAGGCGCCACCCACAACGCGCACAGCACAACAAACACGGCCGGGCACCCGATCCATGCACGCAACGCGTCAAACCTCATGTTGTACCTCCCGGGAAAAAGTGATGACCGATTCGTGACTGGTGGTTAGTGGTTAGTGGTTAGTGGTTAGTGGTTAGAAGTAGTGTATTCAGAAAGACGCTTGGCGCTCAAATCATCAAGAAGCAATCGGCGATCGAATTTCCTACTTTAGCGTTCCGCTGTTGAAGCCGTCCCAATTTCCTGCTTTCCAGCTTTCCCCCACTCACCCCTGCAGCTTCTCCATCTCCTCGTCCGGGATATCAAAATTCGCGTGCACCTTCTGCACATCGTCGTGATCTTCGAGCGCCTCGATCAGGTTCATCACCTTCTCCGCGTCGCGCCCGGTGCAGGCCACCGTCGTCTGCGGGATCATCGTCACCCCGCCCGACTCGATCGTGAAACCCGCACTCTCCAGCGCCCCGCGCACCGCGACATAATCGCTAGGCTCACACACGACCTCCCAGCCCTCGCCCTCGTCCGACACGTCCTCCGCGCCGGCCTCAAGGGCCGTATCCATCACCGCCTCCTCGTCCGCGCCTTCCTTGCCGACGAAGAGCTGGCCCTTGCTCTTGAAGTTGTACGCCACGCAACCCGACGACCCGAGGTTGCCCCCGTTCTTTTCAAAGATCTTCCTGACCTCGGGCACCGTCCGGTTCTTGTTGTCCGTCAGGCAATCCAGCATCACCGCCACGCCCCCCGAGCCGTAGCCCTCGTAAACGACCGCCTCGTAGTTGTCCCCGTCGTTCTTGCCCGAACCCTTGGCGATCGCCTTCTCGATCGTGTCCTTGGGCATGTTCTGGGCCTTCGCCTCGTCGATCGCGTACCGAAGCGCCAGGTTCGCATCCGGGTCCGCCCCGCCCATCTTCGCCGCGACAATGATCGCACGCGAGCACTTGCTCCAGATTTTGCTCCGCTTCGCGTCCACACGCGCCTTGCGGTGCTTGATATTCGCCCATTTACTATGACCGGCCATACAGGGTGCTCTCCAAAAAAGCCTCGGCCCCGTATTTTAGCCGAACCGCCCCAGGATCAAAAACAGGGGTCTGGGTATCGGGGTTCGGGGTTCAGAAAACCAGCAATCAGCAACCGATGGCCCGCGAAGCGAAATCACAAATCCGCAATCTCTCCCCCCCACCCCTCAAAGCCCGGCCATGGCCTAACGGGCCTTGGCCGGGGTCGCGGAATCCGCCCGGGAACCGCGCTAGATAATTCCGGTCTAACTAGGCCCGCCCATACCTGCTAACTGGTAAATAATGGAATCTTAGGATTGGACGTTACACTGGTTTCAATATGACCGGCAGCGTTACCGAGCCAAGATCAAATGGAAAATACCGACAGAAGATCGGTGAGGATGCTTCAAGCGCTCGATTGGAAAACATCAGCGCGGAAAAGCAGAATGGGTGATCACTGGCGCATCTTGATTTGGTTGGTGCTCGGTGGCATCACATCAACATTGACGTGGCATCTGTGTTCGCCACACACGTTATGGCTCGAAAAACTCTGGGCCGGCATGGCAACCGGGTTTGCGGCCGGGATGGTGCCGGGCACTATCTGGCAACTGCGCGTCAGCGAGCGATGGCCTTCCACCTCAGGCTGGTTCATCATAATGGGTTTCGGGGGGTTTGGGTTATTTGCCACGATCGCACTGTTACTTATCGCGCCCGATCTGCATGCCCAGGAACAGCAACGGGTTTTCATTCGATCGCTAAATGCCGAACAGATATCCGGCATTTCGGTCACGGTTGATCATCACCCGACTGTTCAGATCATAGATGCACGCCAAATCGAATCTTTTACCAATCACACAAGACATGCTGAGCTATTCTATCCCAGCCATGAAGGTTCCAACCTTGAGTTTGAAATCACGATAACGGGCAACGATGGACAATCCTGGTACTACAAGGGCCGTATACCCGAACGGCACGGGGACGATATTTCATTTGATTTCTATGGGTATCTTGGCTGGTCCGAAGTCATTATCCCCGGGGGTCGTCAATGGCTCGACTCGGTCTCAACCTCAAACAATATTTAGTCTTGCGCCTTCCGTATCTCTACGCCCTCCGCGATACCCGACCAAGCACCCCAAAAGCACGGCCCGGAAAACCCGGCAAACCAAAAAGAAAATCGCCGGCCGCAAGGCCTGGCCGACACAAGCGTTGACCGGGGCGGGGCTCACGGGGTCGGCACGTACCACCACCCTTGCGCGCGCACAATCAGGGCCCGCCCCTTTCTATGAAGGCCGATTTTCCCGGGTCAGGAGACCGCTGATGGCGGATCGCAAGTGGCGGATAGCGGATAACGGACCCGCTCGGCCCCCGGGCCTCGGACCCCGACCCCAGCCCCCCAACCCGGGATGAAAGGCGAATGTCTCACCACCCCCTAAGGACGCGCGCGATGGTACATCACAAAACACACAACCGGTTTCGTGCGCACCGCCGGCGACGCGGCGGACGCGGGGAACACGGTGATGCCGATTAACCGCCCGTACACACGGATAAGGGGCCTTTTAGGTTAATGGTCTTTGC
>JAWKTA010000080.1:0-17605 GCA_041402025.1 Phycisphaerales bacterium
GGCGTGGCCGCGCAGATCGACCACATCGGCCGATCCGTGATGCGTGCGGCCCGCCGGGGCGTCCCTATGATGGCGTTGATCGCCGGCCTCGCCGCGTGGCTGATCGACCGCCGCTGGTCGACCGCGCTGTTGAGCGCCTACGTCAACCTGTTCCCGTTATCGATTTTGATCATCGGCGTTGTGGTGATGCGCCACCCGGTCGGCCTGCCGACGCTGGTGATCGCTTCGCTGGCGATCGGCATCGCGATCGACGACACGCTTCACCTGCTGCTGGTCCGCCGGGCTTACGGCTCGATGAGCGCTGCCGTCCGCGCCTGCCGCCGGCCGTGCCTGGGCAGTTCGCTGGCCGTCGCTCTCTGCACCGCCATGCTCGGGCTGTGTGCGTTTCACCCGACGGCCGAGTTCGGCCTGATTGTTTCGGCGGTGGTGCTCGTCGCCGCCCTGGGCGACCTGGTCCTGCTGCCCGCAGCGGTCGTTGCGCTCGGCAAGGATTAAGCCCGTTTGGTCAATGGCAAATAGGTCCCGTTTGTACCAAAGCGTGTGCTTTGGTAGGTCTATTCCTCAGCTTCCACGGCATCACGCAGCGCCTTGTCCAAGTCACGCGGCAAGCCACGCCAGACGGCCACGCCGTCACGACCAAACAGGATGACGCCCGGGAGCGTCTTGACCTTGAATTGTTTCGCCACGGCATGGTCTTCATCGACCGCGATGTGCCAGGGGATTTCGTGTTTATCCACGAACCGCCGCACCACCGCCGGGTCCGAGTCTTCCGAAATCCCGATAAAGAGGACGCCACGCTCCCGGTACTGTTCATACAGCTTTTTTAGGTGCGGCACTTGTTCAACACAGGATGGGCACCATGTGGCCCAGAACTCCAGCACCACGACCTTGCCGCTGGTCACCGATTCATCCAGCATCGTCCCATCTATAGCAGTGATCCTAGGCAACCGGTCCGCATCGGAACCGGTGTCCTCGGCCGCGGAGGCCGGGCTGCACCAGAGACACACGAGCAGGGTGAGTATCACGATCGGGTAGCGCATAACTGGCTCCTTCAGGCTGGCAATACCTCAAAAGCTTGACGGCAGATTCAACAACCGCGAGAGCAGGCCCGGGTCGTCGAAGTCGTACTGGTCCCAGTAGATCAGTTGTGTCTCCCGCTGACGCGGCTGGCCGGCGCTTAGCATGCCCAGCGGTGTAAAGAACACGCCTTCGGGGCGCTGCGCGTGCCGCACAAGCCCGTTATCGTAGAACATGCTCGTGTATCCGCCGCCGGGTGTTGGGAGCAGTTCGAGGTCCGTGTAAGGACGCAGCGTGTATCGGACGGTGGACGCGTCTTCGGATTCATCACCCGCGAACGTGACATGGACGATCGAGTGCCATCCGGCGGCGACATACACCGTCGGCCCACTGTCCGCCCCATCAACATCAAGCAGCGCGGGGATGTGCGCGTTGAGTTGTCGGCCGGCCTCCCGCTCCAATGCGTACGAAGCGTCGCCCGCCGGTGGGCCAAACTCCGCCGCCGCCGCCTCTTCAAGCCGGCGCGTCGGATACAGCCCGTGGAAGCAACCGCAGTTGGCGATGGTTTCGATGATCGCCGGCCGCGATTGATGATCCAGCGTCAACCGGACCGTGATGCCGTCGATGTGACCGGCCATGGGGTCGTGCTCTGAAATCTCCGGGTGTTCGGGGAACCACGCCGTGTAGACCAGCTGCTCATGCTCCTGCCCGCTAACAAGGACGTGGCGCGAGTAGGCGTAAACCACCGGGCGATCGGTGCCTACCACGATGTGATCACTATCCTCCGCCGACACCTCGCCGATCTGATCAACCCTTGGGTCGTAGTTAACATCCGCCCGGCGTTCGACCACGAAAACAGGCGCATAGCGCGCCAAGGCGGACGGGCTTTCATCCGACGACTGGTACACATCGGCCCGTTCGAAACCACCGAGAAATACCGGGCACCCCGGCCCGTTCTTCTGGACTTGTTCGGCCGCCATCTTCGAAGGCAGGTAGAACGGCAGCCACATCAAAATCCTGCCGCTTTTCCCCCGGTACTTCACCGGGTCTTCGATCCCGTCGCGCACGTCGGCAAGTGACCGGCGCAGTTCGTCGAGGCCGGCCGCTTCCTCAACTTGACGTCTAACCTCCGCTGCGCTCGTTTGCGATTGTGCCGCGTAGGCATCGATCAGCTCCTCCCTCGTGAGTCCCTGCTGATCCGGAAAATAGCGGCGCTGGACCCGCACCACGGCATCCTCATCAAGCCGCATGATCTCATTCATCGCGGTGCGTTGCGCCAAGTCGCTGGCCTGTTGCACGAACGCCAGCGCGTCTCGCCGTGCCGTGTCCAGGTCTTCCGCCGCGATGGCCGCATCGAGGTAGGACACGGCGGCGCTGTCCACCCGCAGTCCCGGCCGGCCGTCGACCCGTTGGGCCCTGGCATCACGGACCTTTTCACGTACCACGATCCGGTCGATCCCGGCCGGATAGCTCTCAGGCCAGGCCTGGCAACCGGCAACCCCTAAGGCCGCCGCGACAAAAACCAAGGCACCCCGGTTCACACAATCCCGCAACGTCTTGTACATCATGTGTCGCAACATCCTGCCTGTTAATGGCCAACCTTCAGTATCGGCATTCGCCACCGACGGATCGTCCATTTTGCAGGAGTTGCAGCATGCAATTACTGCAGTCGCAGCAGCCGGGGAGCCGGCCCGCCCTTGAATACCATGCATCGTGGCCGAGAGCATATTTATCACTGTATCCACGTGTTAGATCCGAGGTGTTCGGGGCGTGGCCCCACATTCCGCCGAACCGGTAGGTAAATTACTCAAAGGTTCAATCACCCGAGTTGGGGAGCTTACTAAGCTCCAACAGATGAAGCCAGCTGAGGTTGTCACAGATTTGGGTGTGACAACCTCATAGGCGAAACAATTATTTTAGCAACCGGGCGGGATTTGCTTCCGATCCCAGCCGACGACATTTCCGCCCGTGTTGTCTGTGGCCCGGTATACACCTCAAATCACAGGTTCTAAACAGTTCTCACCACACCGCATATGCATACGCTCTAGATACAGCGACACAGTCCGCTATGTACCACAAGTAGACTCCAGAACGTATATCAGATTCCGGTGCAACTCCCCCGTCTTGGGAGGGGGACCGTGGTATGGACCTTACGCGCTTTGTGGCGACGGCTCGGAGAGAATGTGCGTGCGACCAATCCCGGCCCTCATCAGCCTGTTTATACGGGGGAGGGGACCGGACATCTGCTTCTACACACTTACTAAGCGGTAGTCTTGCCGCGTTCAATCCAGTAACGTGTTCAGGTGGACAAGTTCAGCGAGGCTCCTGACGCCCATCTTGTCCATCACCCTTGACCGGTGGTTCTCCACTGTCTTGGCGCTGATGCCAAGTTCTGCCGCTATCTGTTTGTTCAGCATGCCCGACACGACAAGGCTCATAACCTGTCTTTCACGATCGGTCAAACTGCTGAGTTGTTCCCTGGCCTGCTTTACCTTCTGGTTATCGATGCGTTGATCGATATTGAGTGTGATCGCTTCCCGGACGCGCTTGAGCAAGGCCTCATCGTCGAAAGGCTTTTCAATAAAGTCGAACGCGCCGTCACGAACCGCCCGGACCGCAAGCGGGATTGTGCCGTAGGCTGACATGAGGATGACGGGCAGCTTGATTTCAAGCCTGCGCAGCTCCTCCTGGAAGTCCAGCCCGCTGATGTCGGGCATGCGGATATCCAGGAGAATACATCCGTGCATCAGCGGGTTATAGAAAGCAAGGAAGTCTTTACCGGATGCGAAGACCTTGGCGGTCAGCCCCGCCGTCCCCAGCAGGAACGCCACGCCGTTACGCAAACCCTCATCGTCATCAATCACGAAGACGGTCGCGTCGTTGACGCTACATGAAGTAACGTTGTCAGCCGTGTCATACACTGCCATTGTGATTTACCACCTTGATTGTAAAGCTGAATGTCATGCCATGGTCTTGGTTACGTGTCGCCCATAAACGGCCTTCGTGGGCTTCAATAATGGTTCTGCTGATGGGCAATCCCATACCCATATTTTCAGCCTTGGTGCTCTTGAAAGGCTCAAAGATAAGCTGAAGCTCTTCGAGAGAACAACCGATACCCGTGTCGCACACGTCCACCCTGATATCCGGGCCGCCGTTCAATGAAGCACCGATGCTCACCAGCCTGTCGTCCGATCCGCGTGCCTGGACCGACTCGAACGCGTTTTTCAGCAGGTTGATAATGACCTGCTGTATCTGTACCCGGTCAACCATAACCGTGGGGGTGTTCGGCGGGATATCGGTTTCAAGCTTGATCTGTATGCGCTTGCGGTCAGGCTCGATCAGGTGCTCGGATTCATCGATCAAGGTTCGTAGGTTGTGTGGCTGCTTGCACGGTGGCTTCGGGGTTAGGAAGGTGCGTAAGCGATCAATGATCTCGGCGGCACGCCTGCTCTGTGTGTTGACATTATCGACGGCGTAAGCGATCCGCTTGACGTCGGGGCTGGGTTGCTCAAGGATACGCTGACAACCCTTGATGTAACTGGAGATCGCGCCCAGGGGTTGGTGCAGCTCGTGGGCAAGGCCCGCGGCCATCTCGCCCATCATGCTCACACGACCCATCTGAGCGAGTTGGTCCATGTGGCGGCGGGACTGTTCCTCGATCTCCAGGCGTTCCGCTATCTCGCGTGCCAAGCGGTGATTGATGATGCTAAGCTCGTTTGTCCGTTCCAACACACGGTGTTCCAGTTCTGCGTTCGCGTCCTGAAGCGCCTTCTCGGCGCTGACACGTTCCGCGATCTGTTTGCTTAACGCCCACATACCAAGCCCCATCCCTCCGATTAACGCGATACAAATCGTCATCAACGCCACGGTCTGTTGGTCCCAGAATGGGGCCCTGTACTTTGAGAGCCTGAGCTTAAGACCGTTGTCGGGTCGGAGCAGCGTAATCTCATTGACGAGGCGGTTATCGACCTGAGCGACCTTGGGCGTGCTGTAGATTATCTGTCCCGCGCCGCCGCACAGCTCTGTCTGGTAGGCCTGGATGGTCGACCGATCCATCGTGTTGCGCAAAAGCGAACGGCTGTTGTAAGAGGCGACCATGATACCGGTAAGCCGGCTCCCTTCGGGCGTAGGCACATACAGGTCAAAACATTGTGTGCCGGACAATCCCACGTGGGGGCGTGAGTAGGTCAACGCACCCGTCTCATTGGTCTGATTAATGGCCGTGACGTGTTCCGAGATGGTTTGGGATATTTCCTGGGCTTCGTTCTTGTATTCTTCGGGCACGATCCACAAGACCGTATGATCGGCTTTAATAAAATAGATCGCGGTCAGGCGCGGACGCTCGGCAAGATAGTTCTCTGCAAGGTGCTCGAACTCGGAAGCGATCAGCGTGCCACTGGCGAGCTGTTCCGTAAGGACCTTGAGGAAGCCTTCGTCGGCCTCGAGACGTGCCGAAATACTGTCGCGCGCGGACTCCAGAGCCCGGCTTAATTCAAGGTGATTCTGTTCCAGATGGTGCGTCTGCAAACGCCAGATCAACAGCGTCAGCAAGATCAGCATGGTCACGGTCATCACCGCCGGACCAAACCAAGGCAGATGTATAATCCACCCCACCCTTCTACGCCCGGCTTGATCATCAGAATTCATCAGTACGCCCCCCCCGCACAATAAGCATTTGTAAACATCGGTGCGTCATAACTGCGATTGGATCGTCCACTCGGGACATATGGGCGGTAGCAGATTGATCATTAATCATCATCTTGGTGTCTTTCGCCATCTCCGCTCTTATCTCCATCGCCCTTGCCACCACCGCCATCGTCGCCGCCGTCATCACCACCACCATCGTCGCCACCGCCGGCTATCGGTTGTCCGCCCCCGCCGGCGGGCAGTACATCCAGAAGCTGGTAGTAATCATCCATTTCTTCCGGCCCGGGACAGGCCTCCCCGACCGGCCGTAACGAGTCTATCGCGGTGACTTGGACCCAATGGACGCCCCCATCACCAAACAAAAGGTTATAGCCACTACGGTCGTGCGGCGCGAAGACCGGGCCGTAGAACCGGCCACCATCGTTCCATCCGTTCACTCCTAGAAACTCACTGAAGATAGTCTGGTTGGCATACAGATCAATGTCGCGGTGGTGTTCGTTCACACTCTGCTTCTCGTAACGTGCGGTGTAGCCCGCACTCAACCAGGCCCCCGTCGGCCCGGCACCGTCGTTCCAAGGGTTTTCCCGTGTGTCAAAAGTGATATCAGGAGATAATCCTTCACGGTCGGCGTCGCAGTGAAAACACGTGGGGGTCGGTGACATAACTCAAAAGTAAACCGAGATTGACTTTGCTTCCGTCCGGCTGTTGCATCGCGAGTGTGTCGAATGTGAGCGTGGGGTCGCCATAATATTTGGGCATCCTGTTCCGCTGGTCCAAGCTGTAGGACCAGGCACCCATCCCGATCTGGCGCAACGCATTGGCACACTTGACCCGCAAAGCCCGTTTTTTCGCGGCGGACAGCGCCGGCATCAGGATCCCAAGCAGCAGCGCAGCTGATGGCGATGACCACGATCAACTCAATAAGCGTGAAGCCGATCGTCTCGACGTGGGCACGTTGTGGCTCGGTGTTTCGCCACTAGCTTATCCAAACAATCAGAAGAAGATCCGGCCGGCCTGCGGGATTCGGCGTGTGAAACTGGGTTTTTACCGTTGCATGGCAGTACGGATTTACAATACAGACTAATTAAGTCCATCCCCGGATTCAAGGGTTTATGGGGCATGCGGGATGACGCCGGGGGCCGGCCGTATCTTCCGGCTGCGCCCAACCGGATGGAGGCAACAGGCCCAAGGCGATAAGACACAGCTGCAGCCCAACAAAAATAAGCAGCCAGAACACCGCGGAATCAATGAATCCGTATGAATGCAGACCCCGGCCGAGCATGTTAACCCCGAACCAAGACCAGCTGGTCACCACGTTCCCGAAGATCGCCAGTACGGCCAGGCCCCGGCCCTTGACGACCCCGCCCCAGCGCGCGTGCAGAACCAAAGCGTTCCAGAGCACGATCACCAGAGCACCATTCTCCTTGGGGTCCCACCCCCAGAACCGGCCCCAGGACTGATCGGCCCAGACGCCCCCCAGGATCGTGCCAACAAAACTGAAAAGCGTCGCAAAACAGATCACGCCGTAGATCATCTGTGCCAACTGCATGGCCCGGACCTTATCCAACGAACGTGTCAATACACCACGGATCACATACGCCGCACCGAGTAACCCGGCGAGATAGGTCATGGAATAACCCAATGTAATCACGACCACATGGGTCGCCAGCCAGAAATTGGTATCGGAGAACGGCCTGTAGGACCGCCATCGTGTCACCGTTGCCTGATAGCCCCTGCGCAATTAAGAGCGTCAGGAACCCCGCGGTCGCCCCGGCAACCAACGCCATACTGTTACGGTAGACATATTCCGTGCAGGCAAAGCAGCACCACCCCCAGCCGATGAACAGCGCCGAAGAGTACAGGTTAGTCACCGGGGGCCTGCCGGAGAGATGGACCCGTAACACCAGTCCGATGGTATGAACTATCCAAACCACCAACAACATCCAGAGCGCATGGCCCGTGACAAGGGGCTTGCCACTTCAGCCAGGAAACAAGGACTACCAACCCGATTCGCCAGATACAGCAGCGATGCGCGGTAAAACAGGCCGTAGTGATTGAACGAAGCTTCGAGCGAAGCTTTGTCCACGAGCGACCGGTGGTCCGCTAACAGGGCCGTGTGTATCTGTACCGCCTGTTGATTAAAAAATACGGCATCTCGTGCCTTATAGGCATCTAGCAACGCCCGGTATGACTCGGCGATGCCCGATTGCTGGGGGGCGGGATTCATCTCAGAGGCGTGCAAGGGCAGCCAGCCCTGATGCATGGGGTCGCCAGGCACCAGGTTCATCGCGTGCATACCGGCCAAGGCCTGGTAAAGCGAAAGCTGGCTGCTTAGCTGCAGCACCTTGTTTTGGAACAGGTCGCGCTGAGCGAGTGGCGTCTCATCCGCCAACGCTGCTTGTGCCTGCAACTCTGCGGACCGCTGCATGAGGGTGTTGTACGAAAAGCGTTTCCGGCGTGCGTCGCTTAAACCCATCATTTCCCGGACACCGGGATGGTCGACCCGGAACACGTCGTAGTCGCGCGCCAGCTCGGGCCTGGCGATAACGTCCAGCAGCCAAGTGACAGCGTCGATCCGCTCGCCGTGACGACCGAATGACTGCCGGCCACTGATGGCCATGAGGCTGTTGCGTGCGACGCTGTCGATCGGCTTGAACCGGCCGGAGAAAAGCACTGGCAACTCGCCCACGGCACGCACGTCCATACCCTCCGCGGCCGGGCGTGGCATAAGTGGGGGCAAGAGATATACCACGGTCAGCACGAGTGCGACAACCACGACAAGCTTATTCTGCCGATCCTTAGTCAAGCTTTGCGCCTCCTCAGGAACCCGGCCAGGCCCGAACCGAACTGCACGGTCATACCGATCGCACCCATCGCGCAGGCGATATAGGGGATCGTCCAGCCGGGGTTACGCACCACCATCAGCACCGTCCCGCGGTCGGGATCGCCCGCACGCGCTCCGGGGATCCAACTTGACTGGAAGTAGATCTCTCCGCGGTAACGCAAGGGATTATTCATATAGATTTTCAGTTCCCGATCGACGTGCTCTTGCGTATCAACCAGGCGGATATCGCTGGCAAAATTACGCGGGATGTTCGTCCCCGGATAGAGGTCGTGGTGGAACCTGATCAGGTGTAATGTAAACGGCCGGTAGTAACGGCGGAAACGCAGGGACAACTGGTAGGTTTTATCGCCGACGCTTACGTCCTGCCCGACGACCAGGTGGCTGTCCGCCTGGAAATGCGGTGACACTAGGTAACGCCCCACCGGGCCGTCGGCCGTGCCAAGTGAAACCAGGGCGGAGGGCACATCGATCGACTTATCGAGATCAACACCCGAAACAGCCGGGGCCGCGACCGCGACGTGGCTGACCCCAAAACCCCGCGTGGCGTCGGCCCGCGCCCGACCGCTTTGCGCGATGGGTACGATTCTCGACTGGCTTAGATACTGGTCAACGACGATATCAAACGGAAGGTCGGGATGGGAGATACGCTGACCCGTACGGGCAGAACGTCTAAGCATGGATTGAGGCACGACCACGGTCTCATCGTAAGAAGCATCGGACGGATCAATTACAGCTAACTCGACCTCACGGATGTCATGTGCCCAACTCGCGGACGTGCCTTCGTAGATCGGCATCTGTGTCTCGACGGCCGTGCGGGCGGTGACCGCCTCGCCGATCAAAAGCAGGATCAACGCCGAGTGGATCAGGATGATGCCCGCCCGCTTGCCAAAAATGATCCAACAACCGACGACCATGGGGCTGTATACCACCGCGCCCAGCAACATCAGGGGCAGAACCCCCGCGTACCCGCCGTATAGTGTAAGAACGTGTCCGGGTACGGGGCTGTTGTGAAACCAGGCCAGCAATAGGCCGCCGGTCAACATCACGAGTAGACCGATCAGCAGCCGCAACCCCTTGGCCCGCACATTAAATCTGAGTGTATGTGCGGCCAGAAGGTTCAGCAGCATCAGCACGCCGATGGTGTATCCGCCGGGGAAAGGCAGTTCGCCGGGGATGCGCACGTCACGCGGGAAAAAAAGCTGCAAAGGGACGTACACATAAAACGAGCGGAAATAACCGCCAACCACGTCCCAGATGCCTTGATCGACCTGCGCGAGCGTTCCCATGAACACCAGCATGACGGATAGCGCCAGAAGCAGTACCGTCAGCTTCAGTGACGCCAGTGGTGAGAGTAATTGTTTCACAGCGGTAGGCATGTTCTACGGCACGTGTCCCCGGCTCATGGCTGGCTATAGGTGACCGAAGCCAGAAACTCGTTGAATCGATCTGTCTGGCTACGCAACAAAGTTGAGGGCCCGGTCATCTTGAAGAACCAGGTAAAACCCTGGTGCTGATGCGAAGCGACCAGGATCCCCAACTTTACTGGCGCGGTATCGGGCGAAGAAAAACGGTACGCCTTAGCGTCCCGGCCGTTGATCGTGGCGGGTTTAACATCCTCGCCGCTCAGGTCCGGCACCGGCGGCAGCCCCAGTTGGCCACGCCACCGGTTGACGTTGGCGAGTTCACCCCCGACGTCCCCGGGGAAGCGTGTGATCGTCATCTCGCCCTCCGCCCCGTTTTCCGAAAAAGTCAGCGTACCGAGCCGGGCTGTACGTGGCTGAGGGTCTAAAACCCAGCCGTCGGGCACGCGATACGTCAACGGCCCGATACGGTACCGGCCGTCCTCACCTTCGACGAGCGTTGTGGCCGGGCCGGTGGGGATACTCGGGTTGTCTGGTGGGGCCTGCGTGGAACGGACCGAGCGGATGATCGTCAGGAAGTCCGACTCGGCTTCGGCGATACGGGCCGAACCGCTACGGACCTTGAAGAACCAGGTCGAATCCGCGGTATGGATGATTGCGGCCAACATACGCTCTTGCGCTGTTGTATCCGCCGAGTCGGCCTCTGTTTCCAACTTAACCAACACCGCCGGCAATGCGCCGGCTTCCAATGGTTTAACAAGCGTGGCTAACGAGGCCTGATCAATGCTGCCCAGGTTCATCTGCCCGCGCCAGGCGGTTGACATTCGCCAGCAGCGCTCGGCCTGACGGGAAGCTTCGTAACAGTAACCTCCAGCAGGCCCCCGCCAGCCTGTTTCGTCAGCGTGGCATAACGCATCTGCCCATCTCCGGTTTGCTGCGTCCACCCTTCGGGCAGGTCCCAAACAAGATCGGCCGAAGCCCCAGCCATCCCTCCGATGCCCGCGGGCATCACGCCCGATCCCATCACTGGTAACCCGGTCGGCGGGGACCGGTGTGGCATCTTTGGGGGATCGGTACGATCGCACCTGTTCCCGATCGTCACACCCACACAGGATTGATACAACGATCAGTAACAACAGAGCCGAATAAAGGCGCGTCGTCAGACCCAGGGCGTTTGTATATGTACATGTGCAGGTTTGTTGCAACACTACATGCCTCGTATTGACTCCCTTGATTTCCAGACACTCATCTAATGATGAGCGTCACCCGTAAATGATTATCGCTCATCCGGGGCATATTTGCCTGTTTTTAAGCTGTTTTTGCCGTGGTTGTTTCCCCCCGGTGGGCTGGGTGATTCCCCCGGCCCACCGGGTGTATATCCGGGGATTCGCCCTTCTGATTCAGCAATCAGCGGGTGTTTCATACGCTGTTAAATCACGATTAACATCCGCATCACTGCGCATACGTTTGCTGTAAGTTTCTTGAATATGTGCGTTTGTAGACAACGCGCGTCACCCGATGTCGCTTGCGACACGCTACGTTCAGGCAACTGATCATGACCGCTACAAAAGGCTTGAAGTTCATTTGCGTTGTGGTAGTTAGGACTCCGTAACACCGATAATTGTGAGGGTATTGTGCATGAGCCGCACGCGCCTTCAGGTTTATGCACGCCGCGTGGTTGATTGAATCGCAAAAACCCTAACTACGGTTGATGCTTCATGAGTTGGTTACTGGCATCTATCCCCGTTCTTGCTCTGGCGCTCGTCGTGCTTGTGCTGCTGCGCCGGCGTTACGAGATAAAAGACTACGCCAGGAGTTATGCGCAGCGGCTTGACGCCAAGCAGCGCGGCAGCCACGAGGCCCGGCTACAGTACCCGGATATCGACCTGAGCAAGTGCATCGGGTGCGGCGCCTGCGTCAAGGCTTGTCCGGAAGAGGGCGTGCTGTCTCTGCTGCACGGCCAGGCCGTCGTCGTCCATGGCGCACGGTGTGTCGGCCACGGCCGGTGTGCCGCGGCATGCCCCACGGCGGGGATCGCGCTGACACTCGGTGATATCGGCGACCGCAAGGACCTGCCCGCCCTGGAGGAGGACCTCGGGCGGTGAACGATCCCCGGGCTTTATATCGCCGGGGAACTCAGCGGTTTTGCGGCGGTGCAGACGGCGGTGACAGGGCGTCGCCGTCGCGGACGCGGTCGCTCGACGCCGGGAACAACACCCGAACGGTAAAGGCCGAGTCGCGGACAGTGACGTACTCGACCTGCTGATCGTCGGCGCAGGCCCCGCGGGCGGGCTGCTCCCTTCGTTCACAGGAACTGGGCATCCGTTTCGCCACGATCGAGCAAGAAGAGCGTATCGGTGGAACGGTCATGAATATCCCCGACGCAAGATGGTGATGACCCAGCCCGTGGAACTGCCCCATGGCAAGCTCAACCGCTGAACCTACCAGAAAGAAGAACTCATCGATCTCTGGGAATCCGTGCAGACAGCAAACAGCCTGCCCATCAGGACCGGTGTGCGGATGGAGGATTTCCAGCGCGACTCCCACGGGGTCTTTACGGTCAAGACTACACAGGGCGAGTTGCGCGCCCGGCACGTGTGTCTGGCGCTTGGCCGACGCGGATCACCGCGCAAACTCGGCGCCGCGGTGAGGACCTGCCAAGGTCGCCACAGCCTGCTGGACGCCGAGGTCTTACAAGGGCCGGAAAATACTTGTAGTCGGCGGCGGCGACAGCGCGGTCGGGCTGCGGCAGGTTTAGCGGAGCAACACGGCAACGAGGTCACGCTGTCATACCGCAAACGTGCGTTTAGCCGGCTAAAGGCCCGAAACGAAAACCGTATCTACAAGGCGATGCAACAGCACCGGCTTAGCGTCTGCTTCGAGACCGAGGTCGATCAGATCACGGCTGATCAAGTGCGTCTGCGCAGCGGTACCAACGGCTCAACACAACACACGACCATCGCCAACGACGAGGTGTTCATCTTCGCGGGGGGGGTACCGCCATTTTCGCTCCTGGAGCAGGGCGGCGTGTCGTTTGATCCGGCAGACCGCCCGGCGCTCCGGAGATCAATCGCGGTACCGGCATGCTGACGGCCCTGGTCATGCTGCTGATCTGCGCCGCGATGATGTTTGTATGGGCAACGTGGTACCGATCGTGTCACGACCTGTCAGCACTTATGCGTGCCGGTTCACCCGAGCACGTGTGGCTGCGTCCCTCGGGCCGGTCGGGCTGGTTTCGGTTGTACTATCGTGCGTGCTGTTGTTTGCAACCTGGCGTACCTGATGAAACGGTCGCTTGCCTGGGGCCGGTGGCTGCCCGGCACGCTCAAGGCCTGGATGACGCCCATGTCTTTATGGGACGTCTCGCTGCTGTGTGCTGGTACATTCGGGTTTGCGATGCGCGACACCGTGGAGGCCACGCCTTGATCGCGCTCTTGATCGTTGTGGTCACGGGCTCGGTCGGTCGCTACCTCTACGCATTTATCCCGCGCGCCGCCAACGGCCGTGAGATCGATCTGGACGACCTGTGTGCCCGATTGGCGACGCTGTCCGCGGAGTGGGATCGCGGCGGTCGTGGCTTCGGCACATGAGCGTGACCAGATCGACACGCTTATCCAGGCGGGCCGTTGGCGGCCGGGATTTATAACACGCCTGTGCGTGATGATTACCGGCCAGTTTAGGCTCAGACGGACGCTCAAGAACCTCGAACAGGAAGGCCGACGCGAAGATGTCCCCCCGTCGGAGATCAAGCGCGTGCAGATCCTGGCGCGACGCGCCTATCGGTTGAGCCAGATGGCGTCTCACTACGAGGAGGTCCGGGCGGTGCTCTCGTCCTGGCGCTACTTCCACCGCTGGCTGGCGTTATTGATGGTGCTGCTGGTCGTGATTCATGTGGTGACCGCGGTGCGTTACGCAGACCTGGAATGGGCGTGGTGGGCGGGCACCGCCGAGGAGCACGCCGTGAAAGGTGTCAAGTGGTCGATCGCAGCGGTGTCACTGCTGATCATATTCTTCGTCACTTATTGGGAGCTTGGCACTTTGACATCACCTGGCCGATTACATCCGAGCCACGCCAACGTCGGCGAACTGAGCGGGCGCTTCGACTGCGCAGCCTGTCACGGGGACGATACCGTCACGATGGCCGAGGCGTGCCTGGCGTGCCACGCAACCATCGGCGACCAGATGACCGGACACGTCGGGTTGCACGGCATGATCGAATCGAACTCGCCAATAACTGCCAGCGGTGCCACGCCAGAACACACCGACGGCCTGCTGGCGCTGGTAACGCCCCGGAGCTTCGTGCTTGCCGGCATCCAGACACCCAACAACTACCAGCACGAGCACGTCGGGGGGTATATGCTCTCCGGCAGCCACGACGCGCTTGCCTGCGAAGACTGCCACGCAAACGCAAAAGCCCCCGTGTTATTCGAGGGGGATCGCCGCTTCCTGGGCCTATCACAGGGCTGTACCGCATGCCACGCGGACCCGCACGAGGGGACGTTCGGGCAGGATTGCGCGTCCTGCCACGGCCAGTCGCAGCCGTTCGATCGGGTCGCCGCGTTCGAGCACACCGAGCGGTTTGAGTTGGCCGGCGGGCACGAAGGCCTTGCCTGCATCGCCTGCCACGACGACGGCTCAGAGTTCGCCATCGCCTGGTTGCAGGACCACCCGCCGGACACCTTGAGGACCTGTGTAGACTGCCACCGGTCTCCACACAGCAAGCAACTGATGCTCAAAGCGGCCGAATCATCCGGCACAACACCACGTGAGAGCTGTGTGGTCTGTCACGATGTGATGCACATGCGTTTCCTGTACCCCCAGGCGCAAATGACGCCCGAGTTACACTCCGCCGGCGCGTTTTCGCTTGAGCCGCCGCACCGGGGCGTGGATTGCCGGGCATGCCACGCCGAGATCGGCAACCGTGAACGGCTTGAAGACGGCGACGATATTGGCAAGCGGTTTACCCAACTGTTCCCGGCGGTCGCCTCGGACAACTGCGCCGCCTGTCATGAAGACCCGCACGCCGGGCAGTTTGACGGCGGCCCTACCGCCGGGCGTTGCCTTGAATGTCACGATGCTCTGCGATTCATACCGAGCCTGTTTGATACTCAAAGGCACGGGCAGACCGGCTTTGCATTGACGGATTCGCACGAGCAGCTTGAGTGCGCCAAGTGCCACCAGACGGCCAACGAAGTCCGGCAGTTTGCCGGCATGAACACGGCCTGCGCGAGTTGTCATGAAGACCCACACACGGGCCAGTTCGATAGCGGACCGACGGCGGGTCTTTGTGACGCGTGTCACGACACGGCCCGGTTCCAGCCCACCGGCTTTGACCAGACGCGCCACGCGGACACTGACTTCCCGCTTACAGGCGCGCACCAAGCGGTGGGTTGCCGTGACTGCCACATCGATGCGGAGCCTGTGCGGTTGTTCGTCGCGACACCGACCGCCTGCGCGGACTGTCACGAGGACGTACACGACGGGCTGTTCGACGGCCCGGGCAAGCCGATCGCGGTTAGCGGCCAACGGGGTTGCGCGCGCTGCCATGTAACCGAAGGATTTGACCAGATCAACTGGACGGGTGAGGCGCACGGCGTCTGGATAGGTTACGAGTTGAGCGGGGGGCACTCCCAGGCGGCCTGCGTCGATTGCCACACGGATCGTGCCGATCCCTCGGCCAACCGCGCGATGTACGCCAAGCTGTCTCGCGATTGCAACGCGTGTCACAACGACCCGCACGCCGGGCAGTTCCGGGTAGAGGGTGTCAATGATTGTGCGCGTTGCCATTCTCCGTCGCGGGCGTTCGGCCAGACGGCTTTCGATCATCAGAAACAAACACGATTCGTGCTGGACGAGACACACCGAGAGCTTGAGTGCAATGCGTGCCATAAGGCGTACACCCTGCCGGACGGTTTTGAGGTCATCCGGTACAAGCCGTTAGGCATTGACTGCCAGGATTGCCACGGCTTTGGGTCATACGAAAACAAGGCGGATCATGCTGAAAACTAAACAATACCTGAGCTGTGTATGTCTTCTGTTGCTATGTGCGGCTCGATCCGCAACGGGCGAGGACGTTGAGGTCCTACAGGTGACGGTGACGTCCACCTCCGGGAGCAGTGTGTTCATTGACAAGGGCAGCGCGCACGGCATCGAGACGGGCATGTCGGTTTGGCTATCGCCGCCGGAGGGCGCGCCGGTGGCGGCGGTGGTGCGGTTTGTTTCAAGCAACCGTGCCCGTGCCGACCTGCCGCAGGGTGTGGACGTTCCGCCGATCGGCACGCGGGGTGAGGTCGAGGTCAGCGTCGGGGGCAGGACCGAGCGGGTCCTTTCCAATCGCCGACCCAGACGGCACCGGGCCTGCATTGTGCCGAGCACCCGCCCTGTGGGGACTCCTGTGCCGGGTCAGGACTCACCGTTGCTCGCGCCTGTTGAGGGCCAGCGTGCCGGGTTGTCCTTGATATCAACGGCCGGCTCTACTTCAACTCACTCTACACGCACGACCAGAGCCCGGGGCGTAGCGACGACTTCTACACCGGGCGTGCCGGCGTATCGATGGAAATCTCCAACCTGTTCAAGCGCGGGGGCGTGCTGAACTTCGACGGCGAGGTCAATAACCGCAGCCAGTTCCTGACCGATGGGGAGAAAGACTTCGAGTACGGCGGACAGGTGGAGCTCTTTTCATACGCCCTGGGCGGGCAGGTGTACTCTTCCTACCGCGCCGAGGTCGGGCGGTTTTACTCTTACTACCTGCCCGAGTTCGGGCTGATCGACGGCATGGAAGGCGCGTTCAAGCTCCCGAACGGATTAATCGTTGGGGCCGGCGCCGGTATCTTCCCGCTCAGTGCAGAGGACCCTGAACACGGCGACGATTACGGGTTCCATGTCTTCACCAGCTACGACTCGCACACACCCGGGCAGTTTTCCGGCGTGCTGGGGTACCAGAAAACCTGGCACCGCGGTGAGCAGGATCGCGACCAGGTTCTCGGCCGGCTCAACTCGAGGCTCGGTGATAAGCTCTGGTTGTTCGGTTCGTTCCGCGCGGACATTTACACATCAGACGACACGATCAAAGGTCAGGGCGTGGAGTTGACCGAGTTATGGACGCAGGTCCGCTACACACCGGACACCCGTTACGGCGGCGCGGTGTCGTACTCATTGTTCCGCTGGCCCGAACTCAAACGCGACCAGTTCGCCATGCTCCCGATCGAGACCATCCGTGACGGTCAGGTCGAACGCGTCAATTTTTCCGCGTGGCGGCGGATCGACCGGGCCTGGCGCGTCTCAGGGAAGTTCGACTTGTGGCAGGATCAGGACGATGACGGCACGGGCGGCGAATTCCGCGTGGACTGGAACGACAGGGAGAAGGACTGGCCCTCACTGAGCGGCGCCGTGTTCTTCACCCAAGGCAGCTTCAACGCCGGCGAGGGGTTCCGTTTTGACGCCCGCAAGAACCTCAAGTCAGCAGACATCTTCACCGGCTACGAATACTTCATGTATGACGTACAGACACAGAACGGCGGCGCGCAGACGCTTGTACGGCAGTTGATCCGAGGCGGCGTGGGTTGGTCCGCCGATAAGTGGTACTACAGCATCACCGCCGATCATTACTTCGGCGACGTGGACGACGAATATACCCTGGGTGTTTTCATTTCACGGCGGTTCTGAACACATGAAGAGACACAGGCAGATAACGGACTGGGCCCGCGGGCACCGCAACGTCTTATTGGCGGGGCTG
>JAWKTA010000081.1:0-16690 GCA_041402025.1 Phycisphaerales bacterium
CGGGGTAATCCGCGATCAGTTGTTTTTCAAGAGGTGTCGCGCCCTGCGGGCTTGCCTGCAGGTGCAGGTGATCGGGGGCGCTTGCGCCGCACTTGGGGCCGTTGTAAAAAACGGTGTACTTCCCGCTTAGCCGCTCGGCCAGCTCGAGCATCTTGGGCAGGCAGGTTCCGATCCGCTGCGGCTGGTGCGCGAGCGTGGGCACGGTGAAGTGCGGGTCGAAGATGGGCATCGGGTTACACAGGAAGACGTAGCCGTCGCCGGCGTCGATCCCGCGCTGCTCGGCCGGGCGGTTTTTCTCGCAGAGGAAGCAGGGGCGTTCGGCGATCGATTTCGCGTCGACCTTCGCCGACGCGCTCGCGACCCGGCCGGGGTTGAACTGCAAACGCACGCACAGCCCGTCGTGCTCGACGTCGCGCAGCTCGGACTGCGCCAGGAAGTCCACGCCGCGCGCCATCATCGGCCAGTCGCGCTTCTGCTCGTCCCAGAGGGTCTGCAGTTGGTCCGCCAGGTTATTTGCCGCAGCCACACTTTGCTCCCGCGTTGAATTTCTGTCTTGCCATGACCTCGAGCGTGCGCAAGCGGTCCTTGTAGTGGTCGTGTCGGTTTTTTACGTCCAGCGGCAGGTCGGCGTCGGTGTTGTCGTCCCAGCGTCGGCAGAGGTAGACGGCGTCGTAGATCCGGCCGATGTCGTATTTCCGCGAGAGGACCATGGCGATGCCGTAGTCTTCGCCGTAGGACGTATTCGGCAGTGGGTTCTGGCGCATGATCTTCGTGCTGAAGGCTCGCGGCGCGCCGATGCCGTTGACGCGGAGCAGGTTGTTGCGGCCGTTGTCGCGGGTCCATTCCTTGTGGTCGATCAGGCCGGGCGGGATCTCGTCGAGGTCGAAGTTCACCATGCGGTACGACCCGACGACCATCGCGTAGGGGCCTTTCTCCAGTTCCCCGACCATGCGCGAAAGTGTGTCGCTGCCCGAATAGATGTCGTCCGAGTCGAGTTGCACGGCCCACTTGCCGCAGTGTTCGCTCTGCAGCGCGTAGTTCCAGCAGCCGCCGATGCCTAAATCCTTCGGCACGGGCACGAGGTGGACGAGGTTTTTGTATTTGCCGCAGGCTTCTTTTAATAGCTCGGTCGTGCCGTCGGTCGAGTGGTTGTCGACGACGATGACGTTGAAATCAAAGTCGGCCGCCTGCTCGCAGGCGCTCTTGACGGCGTCGGCGACGGTGCGGATGCGGTTGCGGACTGGGATGATCACGCTCGCTTTGACGGGGAAGTCGCCATCGACGTCGGGTTTCTGGAAGGTCGGGGCGAGGTACGCGCCGATGCGCTTGAGGTGTTCGGTGACGATTTTTTCTTTTTCGATCTGGGCCGCGCGGTTGCGTGGGTCGACGTAGTCGAAGAGTTTCTTGCCGGTCGGCCGATCGTCGGGGTTCGGCCGGGTGTACAGCGGTTCGGGCAGACGAAGCGGCATACCGATCTGCGAGACGCGCAGGCGCAGGTCGTAGAATGCGCCGGATTCCGAGTCCATGAGGTTGCC
This sequence comes from Phycisphaerales bacterium, assembly GCA_041402025.1. Lineage (GTDB taxonomy): Bacteria > Planctomycetota > Phycisphaerae > Phycisphaerales > Phycisphaeraceae > JAJRRS01. The sequence continues at coordinate 1,536 of JAWKTA010000081.1, forward strand.
GTTGTCGGCGAGTGTTTTCTTGATGGCTTTGCCGGACCAGGCGGTGACGGGGCCGAACTCGAAATCATCGCGGAGGCTTCCGAGCTGGAAGTCATTGGTCGCGCAGGCTTTTGGCCCGTCGGCGGTGTCCTGGACGAAGTGGCTGTAGATCATTGATGCGCCGCTGGAGCAGACCGCCTGTGCGAGTCGGATCAGTGAAGCGGCGGGCAGCGTGACTTCGTCCTGCACGCAGACCATAACGCCGGTGTCGAGTGACAGCAGCACGCCGCGCCAGACCGAGCCGCCGAAAGGTTTGTCGGTGACGACCTGCTCGATCTTGAAGGATGCGCCGGGTATCTGCGGAAGCTTGCGTTCCGGGCCGACGAGGACAACGCGGCCGACGGGTGCCTTGGCCCAGCCGGCGAGCAGTTCGGTCAGCCAGGCTTCGGTGAGTCCTGCGTGGGGGATGACAGCGGTAATCACGGTCGTGTTCTCCGGGGTAAGGGTGCCGGGCCGGCGTTTGGTCGCCGGGCCACCGGCGGGTGTCGGTGGGGCCGGGGATTATATCATAATAATCCGTGGTTTCAGGGCGGGTCTCTCCATGCCCCGTCATCATGGCGGATCGATTTTCACCACAGAGACACAGAGGTATGGAGAAAGAAAAAGATCCACAGATGTTCAGGATGGGCAGTATGGAAGCAAGACCTCACGGTCTATCATCCTGAACATCCTGTCTATCTGTGGATACTACTTCGCGCTTCGCTGCGCCTCTGTGGTTTATTTCGAGATATCCGCGTCGATGCGGAAATCGATGTTGTTGCGTTCCAGGAGTGTGCCGGTGGATTGGTAGAGGGCGGCGATGGCGTTGTGGTAGTCGGTCAGGGCCTGGGCCTCCTGGACCTCGGCGTCGGCGAGGCGTTCCTGGGTGGAGAGTTTCTGGTTGATCAGGAACTGGGGAGTGAGCGCGACGCCGGACGCTTCCTGGACCTCGATGGCGCGGAGGCTGTCGGCGGCGGCGCGTCGCGCGGCGCGGGTCGCGCCGATCAGTTCGTAGGAAGTCTGTACGTTGCGCAGCGCGTTCTTGACTTCGAGGACCACGTCCTGTGCCTGCCGCTGGTAGACCAGCGCGGTGGCGCGGCGTTCGAGCTGGCGCTGGCGGTATAAACCCTCGGCCTGGCGGTTGCCGATGGGCATCTCGAACTGCGCGCCGAGGATGTAGTCGATGAAGTCGCCGTCGTCCATGTCGTCGTAGGCGTCGGACGCGCCGTCGGTCGCCACGCCGTTGAACTGCGCGGTCGCGGCGACGTTCAATAGCGGCAGGCGCGCGTTGTCGGCGACGCGCTGGCGGACGGAGGCGTCTTTGATATCCAGCAGCGCTATCTGCATCTCCGGGCGGTGACGCAGGGCGGCGGTGACTAGGTCCAGCAGGCTGAAGGAGATCGGCTCGTCGGTGGGTTCATCGACCGGGACGATCAGCGTCTCGTCGGCGATCGGCAGGTCGGGCGAGTTGAGCAGGCGTTTGAGCTGGTCGGACGCGACGCGCACGGCGGAGCGGGCGCGGATGACGTCGGCGCGGTGCAATTCGACGAAGCTGTTGGCCTCGGTGATCTCGACGGGGCTGGCGTCGTAGCCGCGGCGCTCGATCAGTCGGTCGCGGTCGTCGGTCGAGCGTTCCAGCAGGCTGACGCGGACGCGCAGCTGCTGCTGCGCGAAGTAGACGTCCCAGTACCCGGCCTCGACGCGGGCGACGACATCGAGCAGGCGGCGCTTAAGCTGCTGGGCTTCCGCGAGCCGGTCGTTCTGCGCGAGCACGATGTTGGAGCGGTTGATGTCGGCGCCGAAGTTCCGCAGCAGGGGCTGCTCGATGTTGACCAGCACGTCGGCGTCGTAGTATTTGCTGACGCTGAAGACGGAGGGGACGGCTTCGTTGCGGTTCAGGTCGGTCTGGAGTGTGATCTGCCCGCCGGAGATCAGGGGTTTTCGGATGCCGGTGGAGAGCTGGATGTCTTCGCGTTTGGTGTTGCCGGAGAACCCGGGGACGTTGCCGGTGGGTTGGGGCGTGTCGAGTTTGGAGAGGTTGGCGTTGGTGAAGAAGGTCGCGTCGAAGACGCCCTGCGCCTGGACGATGCGCGCCTCGCTGATGGCGGGGGTCATGCGTGCGACTTGCAGGTCGAGGTTGTTTTTCACCGCCAGCGCGACGGCCTGCTGGAGCGAGAGTCGCACGGCTGGCGCGGCGTCGCTGCCGGTGAGGTCCGTGCCGGTCTGCAGCTCGCGGTCTTTGTAGGCGCTTGGGCCGCTCATCTCGTCCAGCTCGGCGCGGCGTTCGTCGCTGAGTTCGGACTCGACGTCGCTGGGTTCACGGCTGAGTTCCAGCACACGGGCCTCGGCGACGGAGGCGAGGTGGGCGCGGTGGGCCGAGATCATGGACTCGCGGAGGGCCTCTTCGGGCGTCTGGTCCATCGGCCCGGCACAGCCGGCAAGCCAGGCGGCCGACGCCACGCCCAGGCAGGCGGAACCCGTCAATAAGTGCTTTTTCTTGTTCATGGAACCCGGGATCATAAGGCCCCGCGTCGCCCAACGCCAGCCGGGCGTACAGTGTACGACCCGGGCCCGACCGGGCATCCGGCTCACCCGGCGGGCGGCCGGGCAGGGTCCGGGGGCGGGTTTAGCGGCCCGGGTCAAAAAGACGGTTGTGGTCGAGGCAGTCGGCGAGCCGGCGGTAGATATGTGCGATGGCCGGGCGGTCGGGGGTCGGGCCCAGGGCCTTGACGATCCGGGTCGCCAGCGTGCCGTGGGCACAGATCGTGTCCAGCGTTTCACGCCAGGACGAACCGGCGGGGATCAGGTCGGCGACCAGGTGTTGCCAGATGTCGCCGGCCGTGGCGGTGTCTTTGTTGATCCCGAACGCACGCAGCAGCGGCGCGTAAGTGACCGGGGCGGCCTCGGCGTCGCGCGTGGTCCGGGTCAGCACGTCCGCCATCGCGAGCATGTCCAGCGAACGCAGCGATTGTTGGTCGATCCATCGTTCGTCGGCCAACGCGCGGACGGCCTCGACGATCAGCGCGACGATGGCGAGGTCGGCCTTGGGACATTCCTGGATATCCAGGAGGCGCACCTCGATCGAGCCGCGGTCGAAGCGTGCGATGCAGCCGCGTGCGGTGAGCCACTCGTATTGGAGCGTGCCGGCGGGATCGAGCGGTGCGATGTCGCGGTAGATGCCGGCGAGCAGTTCGCCCTCGTAGGCTTTACGTGTGTAGACCGTCTCGGGGATGGCGTGTCCGCTGACGGAGGGGACGCGTCGGGCGTTGGTGCGGTAGACGTCGATGCGTGTGTCCTTGAAGCCGGTGAGTTTGCCTTCGACGACCGGCGAGGCGGCGGCGATGGCGGGCACAAGCGGGAGTACGGCGCGGATGGCGGCGTGCAACCGGCCGAACTCTTCGTCTTCGGCGAACGGCAGGTTCAGGTGGACGCTCTGGAGGTTGGCCCAGCCGTGGCCTTGGCATGAGAAAATGCGGTCCAACGCCGCGTAGATGGGGCTCCACTCATGCGGCCAAAGCCGAAGTTCCTTGTGCGGGTCCATCCACGGGTGCATCGCGGTGGGTAGCAGCCGGGCGTTCATCGGCGCAAGCAGCTCGTTGACCCGGCAGACATGCGAATGGAACTGCTCACCCAGCCCGTTGAGCGTCGCGGCCGGTTCGGCGGTCTTGAACTCGACGACATGCAGTGCCAGCTCGTTGGACCAGGCGATCGGCGAATCATCCCCGTTGGGCAAGACCTCGCCCTCGTAGGTGCCGGAGATGGCCTTGAGCAGTTCATCGCAGATCGGGCGTACGTTGAGCGTGTCGCGGTCGACGATCATGTATTCCAGCTCGACGCCGAAGCGCTCAAAGCTCTTGATCGGGTAGCGGTATCCGGCGGTATCGGTTGTCGGGTTGGTCATCGCCTGCGGCTCTCGATCCGCGCGATGAAGGTGCGCATGAGCGTTTCGTAGAGCATGGGGCCGAGCACTTTGTCCTCGACGCCGGCGTCGATGTTGGGGTTGTCGTTGACCTCGATAATCATGGGGTTGCCGTCGATCTCTTTGCAGTCGATGCCGTAGAGTCCGTCGCCGATGAGTCGCGCGGCCTTGACCGCGGCGCGGACGACCTTGGGGGGGGCCTGGTGCACGGGGACGGTGTCGGCGTCGCCGTGGCTGACCTTGCCGCTGTCGTTGTGCTTGATGATCTGCCAGTGCTTGCGTGCCATGTGGTAGCGGCAGGCGTACAGCGGCTGGCCGTCGAGCACGCCGATGCGCCAGTCGAACGCGGTGGGGACGAACTCCTGCGCGAGCAAAAGCTCTGAGGCGTCGAGCATCTGGGGCAGCGCGGCCTCGAAGGCTTTCTGGTCATCGACCTTGACGACGCCCGCTGAGAACGAGCTGTCCGGGAGCTTGAGCACGCAGGGGAAGCCGATCTTTTCGACGACCATCTCCCAGTTGTCTTTGGAGAAGATGACGGTGCGCGGTGTGGCGACATTGTGGCGGTTTAGGATCTCGGCGAGGAAGACCTTGTTGGTACACCGGAGGATGGATTCGGGGTCGTCGATGACGACCACGCCCTGGGCCGAGGCGCGTCGCGCGAAGCGGAAGGTGTGGTGGTTGACGGCGGTGGTTTCGCGGATGAAGAGCGCGTCGAACTCGGCGACCCGGCCGTAGTCGGTCTTGGTGATCTGCTCGGTGCGCAGGCCCAGCGCTTCGGCGGCGCTGGTGAACAGGCCGATGGTTCTTTCGCTCGACGGCGGCAGGGCCTCTTCGGGGTCGCGCAGGATCGCCAGGTCGTAGCGGTAGGCTTTTTTGCGTTTGGCGCGTGCGGGCTTGCTGAAGTATGCCTCGGCCTGCTGGACGCAGAACGGGCGGTGCGGGTCGGGGATGTCGCGGCTGCCGATGACGCGGATGCCTTCGATGGTCCAGCGTTCCTGGTGCTCGAAGGTGACGCGCAGCAGCGGCGCGGGGAATTGTCCGAAGATCGCCCCCGCCAGCCGGTCGTAGCGCGCGGCGACGTTCTTGCCGAAGTAGATGCTCAGCTCGAAGGTTCCCGACTTCAGCGGCTTGAGCGTCGACTGGATCAGTTCGTCAAGCTCCTGCCCGGCGACACGGATGACCGGGTCGAGGCGGAGGTCCTGGATGGTTTCGATCGAGGGAAGGGGCTGGTGCCCGCGCGCGGTCGCCAGGAGCGAGACGTAGTAGCCGGCGGTCTGGTACTTGAAGCTGCGGCAGAGGTTGTAGGCCTTGGTGTGCTCCATCGCCGCGAAGCGCGGGTCGGTGAGGTAGGTCTTGGCGGCGACGACCTCGACGCCCGGCACCTTCAGGGGCCAGTTGTCCGGGTTGTCGACGATCAGCAGGTGGTCCACGGCTTTGTCTCGTTTGGGTTCAGGCGGACTTGGGCCAAATGATTAGCAGGTTGGCATCGTAGGTCAAGACCCCGAGCATGATCGAGGCGACCAGGCGTGCCACCGGGACCTCGTAGATTTGGCCGCGGACGCCGGTTTCGTCGTGTAGCGGGTCGGCGACGCGCGCGACGCGCCGGCCGGGGTCGTAGCCGCAGACGATGACGAAGTGGCCCATGGGGACGCCTTTGATATCGTCCGAATCGTCGTTAGGCCCGAATTCGCGTGCCGAGCGGTAGAGGTACGTGGAGCTGAGCCCGACGAGGATCGGGCGGTTGCGGCGGAGCTGCGCGGAGAGCAGGCGAGTGGAGGGGTCGTCGAAGCGGATCTGTCCGCCGAGTTCCATGAAACGCAGGTAGGCCTCGGTGGCGACGCCGAGCTTGGGGTCGCTGTGGATCTTGGCGGCCGCCTGTTGCTTGAGCCGGTCCGCCAGGTCCTTGACCGGTTCGGGGGTGAACCAGGTCGGGTCGAAGACGTTGAGGTTGAAGGTAAAGAGCTTCGCGTTATAGCCGCGCTCCAGGGCGTGGCTGCCGAGCATGATCATGGAGCGCTGCCGACGAGCGCGTCTGGGTGATGACCTGTTTCAGTTCGATGTCGCCGTAGTATTTGTAGACGGCGTGCAGCGAGGTGGGGCCGCAGGTGCTGTTGTCGGGCTGGCGCAGGATCTGCAGCTCCAGCGCGATCGGGCCGGCGGTATTGGGCTTGGGGTCGTGGGGGTTCAAGGGTTTATCCGGGGCTTTTTCACAAGCGCATTACGCCGATCAGACATACGGCTGCGTCACGGCGTGAGAAATGATATCTGAATGAACCCTTTTGCGCCGGTCGATACTGTGGCGTGAGCGTACATGGGTACACGGATCAATTCGACCCGTCGGGGGATTGCTGCCCGAGGACGCGGTCCCAGCGTTTGAGGTTCCACTTGACCTTCTCGGCTGGCGTCATGGAAGCGAAGTCGGGCGTGTCGTTTGAGCCGTTCGTTCCGTTGGACCCGTTGGAAGCGCGGGCGGGCGCCGAGGTCTGCCGTGCCGGGACGGTGCCGGGTCTGGGCTTGGACGAGCCGCCGCTGTAGTTCGCTTCGCGTGAGGTCGTGCCGAGGTCCACGTCCAGCGGGCGGTAGGGCTTGATGCCCAGCCCTTGCAGCGCTCCGTGGTAAGACTTGACCGCCTCGGCCGGTTCGAGCTGTGCGTCGGCGATCGCGCGCAGGTGCTTGATGAAAGAGAGCTGGTGCTCGCTCTGATTAATCATCCGGCCGTACAGCGCGACACGCGCGCCGTACTTACGGGCTTCCCAAAGCTGCTGGAAGGCGTCGTACGTCGTGCCCGCCGACCCGCCGAGGATCCCGACGACGAGCTTGCTGTCGAAGCCGGCCAGTTCCTCCATCGCCTTCGGCCCCATGTAGGGGATCTTCAGGAACAGTGGCCGCTGCGCGCCGGCGATGCCGGCGAGAGTGCGGACGATCATGTCGTTGAGGTAGCGGGCGACATCCGGGATCGGCTTGGTCGGCGCGTTGGGGGCGAAGACTTCCAGGAAGTGGCGGAAGCCCTTGGCCTCGGCCTCGCGGCGGAACTCGCCGTAGGCTTCCAGCGAACGCGCGTCTGCATCGACTTCGTTGTTGAACGTGACCGAATACAGCCCGAGGTTCGAGCCGACCACCGGCTCGCCGGGGTCGCACGCGGACTTGCCGCACATGGCGAAGTCCAGCGCGGCGGTGCGGAACGGGCGTGACTTTTCTTCGGAGTACCGGCCGGAGCCCGCGAGCCAGATGTCGGTCGTATCGTTGGCGCGGATCGCCGGGGTGACGTGGCTGTCGCGGAACAGGCCCTGCTGGATGGCGAGCACCTCGTTGGTGCTGGCGCTCATGAGCATGATGTCGACCAGGCCCTGCTCGGTGTTCTCGCGGATGATGTTGCGGTATTCATCGAGGCTGCGGAACTTCGCTTCGGCGGCGTGGTGCTCGGGGCTGCGTCCCGGTGCGGAGATGCCGAAGGCCATGTCGGCGTCCTTGGCGTCAGCGAGGATGAAGACGTTCGCCGAGGGGTCATCGCGGAGTAGTTGCAGCTTGGCGTCGAGCGTTTTGGCGGGCATGGGGGCACCTGGTACTGAGGGTCGAGGCGAAACCCACAGTATACCCGATCGCCAAAACGGCCTCCCCGGCCCAATAAACAGGCCCGGGACATGGAGCCCCGGGCCTGGTCGGCTGGTGGAGTATGCACGGTGTTGCCCCGTGTGGGTTACTTGGCGAGTTCGACCACGACGGGCACGGGGTTGGTGATGACATCGAAGACCGGCGAGCGGTTTTTGGCGTAGTTCAGCAGCTCCTCGATCTCCTCGGCGGGCGCATCGGACTCGATGTAGTACTTCATCCGGATCTGCTCGTAGCCGTTGCGGACCTCGTCGCTGAGATTCAGCAGGCCCCGCAGGTCGATCTCGCCCTCGAGTTCGACGCGGACGGAGTCGAGCTTGATGCCCCGGGCAGCGGCGTTGACGACGAAGGAGGTGGTGACGCAGCCGGCGAGCGCGGCCATCGCGTACTCGACGGGGTTCACGCCCCGGTTCTCGCCCAGGATGATCGGCGGCTCGTCGTGGTCGAACGTCATCGGCTCGGTGCGTGAGGTGTCTTCGGCGCCTACGCCGTAGAAGTCCTTGATGCTGCTGCGGGCGTGCGTGCCGTCGAGCCACTCGTGCTTGGCGCGGAACTGGAACCGTGCGAGCGACGGGTCCTTCTCGATTGCGGCGATGGTGTCGACGAGCTGGCCGACGTTGATGCCGTTGAGGCTCTTGGGCGCGGTGGTAACAGCGGACTGGTTCATGATGGTGCTCCTTTGAAGCGGGGTAGGGGGAGGGTGGGTCGCCTCGGCATACTTGCCTTGGCTGACGGGGGATATCATCGGCGTGGATCGCGGTTTGCACAGTGCACACGGGGTACACCCCCGGTGTACTTGAAGTACACCCCCCGGCCATGGATACTTTTGGCATGGTTTTCAAGAGCGATTACAAGCCCGTGACGGAGCTGTTCGGCGCGCCTGAGCCGCCGAAGACCGGGCGAGGCCGGCTGCTCCACTCCGCCGTCAACATGATCTACCTGCACGGCATCCACGCGGTGGGTATCGATCAGGTGATCGCCGACGCGGGTGTGACCAAATCAACTTTCTACAAACACTTCGAGAGCAAGGATGAGTTGCTGATCGAAGCGATACGTCTGCGTGACGTGTGGGAGGGCGACGCATTCAGCCATGCAATCCACGAGCTTGCGGGTGATGACCCCAGGGCGCAGCTACTTGCGCTGTTCGACGTGCTGGACATCTGGTTCAACGACCCGGACTTTCACGGCTGCCAGTTCATCAACGTCGCCGCACAGGTCCCCAACCCGCACGATCCGATGCACGAAGTGGCCGCGAATCACAAGCGGCAGATGCGCGACGTTTTCCGTGATATGGCGAAACAAGCCGGGGTAAGCGACGTCGAGGCTTTCGCGGATACGTACACCGCGGCTCGTGGAAGGCACGCTAATCCTGCGTCAGGTGCACGGGCGTAATGACGCGGCGAAGGTGATCAAGCCGGCGGTTCAGCGGCTGATCGATCAGGGGTGAGTCCGGGGTGAAGGTTTTAGGATGACGCGCAGGAACGCTAAGCCGCAAGCGGCTCGGTGTTGTGTGCGCATATCCGAAACTATGTTGGTTGGCGTTTTATTTTGCCTCCGCGAGGTACGCCGCGAGCAGGTCGCGGCAGGCGTTCAGCTCGGTCTCGTGGACCATCTCGGTGACGGTGTGGATATAACGGGTCGGACACGAGAGCGTGAACGTCCTTGCCCCGGCGGCGGCGGCTGGATCGTCCCGGCGTCGGTGCCGCCCTTGGGCAGGATCGAACGCTGGTGGGGATCTTCTCTTTCTTCGCGACCGATTCGATCTCTTCCAACAGCGAAAGGTCCGCGATCGAAGCGCCGTCCATGATGGTCAGCGCCGCGCCCTTGCCCTGCTCGGAAACGCGCATCTCACACGGGACGCCGGGCGTGTCGCAGCAGAGTGTGGTATCGATGGCGATGCCGATGTCGGGCGTGATCCTGTATGCGGCCGCGCCCGCGCAGGCCGACCTCTTCCTGCACGGTGAATACGCAATGCACTTCACAGTCGTGGTTCTTCGCTTTGTCCAGCTTCTTGATCGCTTCGATGGCGATCCAGCAGGCGACACGGTTATCCATGCACTGTGACACGAACGTGTTGCCGACCTGCTGGAAGGGGGCCTTGAGCACGACCATGTCGCCGAGCTTGACCTTCTTCTTCACTTCGTCGGCGGGGAGCCCAAGGTCGATGGTCAGCTCTTCGAGTTCGGGGACCTTCTTGCGGTCTTCGGGGCTTGCGATGTGGACGGGCTTGCCGCCGGGGTTCATGACGCCGGGCAGGTCTTTCTTGGGGTCGTTCACGTCCGGGCAGATGGTGACGATACGTGCGAAAAGGTTGCGCGTGTCGAACCCGCCGACGGGGTTGACGCGGAGGAAGCCCTTGTCGTCGATGAAGCTGACGAGGAAGCCGATCTGGTCCATGTGGGCCGCGAGCATGATCTTCGTCGGCTTGCTTTTGATTTGCCGCCGCCCCGGAAGACTTCGGCCGGGCCTTGCGCACGCAGATCAGCGAGCCGAGCGCATCGGTGCGGACCTCGTCGAACAGGCCCTTGATTTCTTTCTCGATCAGCTTGCGGACGCGGTGTTCCCGGCCGGGGACGCCGGGGGTCAGGGCCAGTTGTTCAAGTAGTTTCATAGGCGGGAGAGTATACCCGGTGTCGGCGGTGAAACTGAATAATGAATGCGGTCACAACCCGCCCCGTTTAGCCGGGCCACTTGTGGTCCGTGTCCGCAAGCTGCGGAGCTAAACGGTGATAAGTTTCTGGATCGCGCTGGCCAGGTCCACGTCCTTGAAGTGACTTTGCCGCCGGCGTCGTGGGTGTTCAATGAGACCTCGACCGTGCTGTAGACGTTGAACAGTTCGGGGTGGTGGTTGTGCTGCTCGGCCAGCAGGCCGATGCGCACGATGAACCCCAGCGCTTCGTTGAAGTCCTTGAGCTTATAGTCACGGGTCAGCCGGTCGTTGGCGTGGGACCAGCCGGGCAGTTGCTTCAGGGCGTCGGCGATCTGTGCATCGGAAAGCGGGTTGGGCATGGTCGGCTCCTTGGAAAACCCATTGTAGTGGAGCCGGCGCCCGGGATCAGGCCTGTCTTCGCAGATTGTCAGTGTTTGCGGCGCACGACCAGCAGCGTGCCCATGCCCAATAGCGCCAGCGATGTCGGCTCGGGCACGGCCGAGGAGGCGGGCGGCAGGGGCGTGCCCACATTCCACGCGCCGAGCACAGCGTTGAGGTCCTCGATGCCGACGAACCCGTCATTCGAAGGGTCGCCGTTTGTGCCGCCGGGGGGCGTGGTCTGGTTCCAATGGCCCAGCACCATGTTCAGGTCCGCGATCCCGACGAATCCGTCGCCGTCGAGATCACCCATGAGCAGCGCATTGAGCAGGTCCAGGTCGGCCTGCTGGACGAGGCCGTTACGATCGACGTCGTATTGCGGCTCGTCGCTGCCGCCGACGAGTGTGGTGGTGAGCAGGTCGGCGTCGTCTTGATCGATGTCGCCGTCGAAGTCGGTGTCGCCGATGCGCAGCTGCACGACGGAGACATCGTTCATCACCAGCAGCGTGTTGTTGTTGACCGGCAGGTTGGTAAATCCCTGGTAGGAGGTGGTTGGGATGGTTGCGAAGGCGGAGATGAGGTCCATACCGTTGCCGAGCACGCGCGCGAAGACGGTGAACCCGCCGTTCTGGTTGTCGAGGTTTTCGGAGTTGTCGTTGAGGTTGTAGAAGAACTCGCTGGTGGCGCTGTCGGGGTCGCCGCCGACCTTGGCCATGGCGATAGTGCCGTAGAGATTGCTCCGGCCGAACTCGTTGACGACGGGCGGGTCGGTGGCGATGTGGTTGAACTGCTGGAGCGCCGAGTCGAAGGTGAAACCGCCGCCCTGGAGAACGAACCCGTACACGGAGCGGTGCATGACCACATTGTTGTACGCGCCGCTGTTGACGTAGTTCAGGAAGTTGTCGCGTGTGGCGGGGGTGTCGTCGAAGAGTTCGATGTAGACGGTGTTGTTCAGGCCGCCGTTGGTCCCGAGGTTGTGCTGGATGCGCACGATCGTGCTCGCCGGGGCGGGCAGGCACGTTGAGACGAAGACCACCGACGCCGCGGCGGCGGCGTAAAGACGCTTACGAATACAGGGCATAAGGTTCTCCCGCACCGATCAAGGTCGGCTGCACTTCAAGCCTACCCGACCCCACCGGCCGGGCCACACGGGCTGGCGATCTATCGCAGGATCGACGCCTTAACAGGCCTCAGACCCGCCCCCAACGGCATAAACCGCACAACCGATACCAATCATAGCCCCCACCACGCCCCCGTGAAGGACGCTCATCGACTTTTTACGCTACGGCCCGCCGACGCCGGACAAGCCCCAGAGCGCCCGTGCTCAGCAGTGCGAGGGACGCCGGCTCGGGGACCATCACACCGTTGATGACGACCCCGCTTTTTTTAGCGTAGACGGGGGCGGGGCGGCAGTTCGCCGAACGTGTAATCGACCTGCGTGAACATGCCGTGGCCGCCGGCGATCAGGTGCAGGATGCCGTCGGCGTCGTCGGTGAAGGTGACGTTGGCGATGCGTCAGGCAGTGTGTCCGGTCGTGGTGACGTTGAACCAGGAGACGCTGATGGCGTCGACGCCGGTGCCGCCGATATTCAACGGCCCGCCGCCGAGGTCGCCCGCGCGCCGGCGATGCCGCTGGTCGGGTCATCGGGCACGCCGAACCAGGTGTCCCATTCGATCTCGGGGACGATGGGCCAGACGGCCGGCAGGGGCGTGTCGAAGTTCAGCGTGCCGTGGTTGTGGACCGACCCGCTGGTGAGGTCAACCTTCATCGCGGCGACGGTCCAGTCCAGCCCCTGGTTATCGACGAACACGCCGTACGCGACCGTGCCCGGCACGGTGTTGCGCGGGTCCTTGCCGATGAGGATGGTAGGTGCGGCATAACACTGGCCGGTGATCGCCCCCGCGACCGCCAGCGCGAACAGGCTGCGTCCGTACATGGCTTTCTCCTCTCCTTAGTTGGTTTTGTTACCCGATGATCGTTTATCCCCGTTTGAGCAGCCCGAGGCTGCCGATGCCCAAGAGCGCCAGCGCCCCCGGCTCTGGCCACAGCACGCCGTCTGATACGAGCTGCGACCATTGATAAAGCTGGCCGTCGGAGAACGACACGATCGCGGCGAAGGTGCCGTTGGCGTCACTAGAGAACGAAAGGTTCGCCACGCGGACCGGCCCGGTGTCGGTGGTGGTGGTGTTGAAGGCGGTGACGCTGAGCGTCTGGCCGGTCATGCTCAACGGCCCGCCGCCGAGGTCGCCCGCGCCGCCGGCGATGCCGTTGGTCCCGTCGCCGGGCACGCCGACCCACGTGTCCCATTCGAGGATATTAAACCCGGGCACGCCCCAAAACGCGCTCTGGGGCAGGTTGCTGTCCGGAGCGCCGTTGTAGATGCTGCCGGTCCAGAGGTCGGCGCGGATGACGATGCCGGTCCAGTCCGCGCCCTGGCCGTCGGCGATGATGCTGTTGGCGACGATGCCGGGGATGGTGTTGGTCCCGTCGGTCTGCGGGTAGGCCGTCACGGCCGAGGCGCTTGCGCACATCAGGCCGCTTAAGAGTAGGCCCGCCGCCGCGTGTGTGATACGGATCATGGCGAGTCTCCTATGTTGCCGTGTTGCTTTTCGTCACCCGTTGCGCCGTCCGCGCATCAGGCCGAGCGTGCCGACGCCGAGCGTCGCGAGCGTGCCGGGTTCCGGCCAGGGCGGGGGCAGTTCGCCTAGGATGGCCCCGCCACCTTCCAACACGCCGCTTTGCTGTATCAGTGTCCCGTCTGCGAAGCTGAGGATCATCTGCCAGGTGCCCTGCGCGTCATCGGAAAGCGTGACGTTGCCCACGCGCAGCAAGCCGGTGTCGGTGGTGGTGGTGTTGAACCAGGTGACGCTGATAGTGGAGCCGGCCGCAGCCAGCGGGCCACCGCCGAGGTCACCGGCGCCGCCGGCGATGCCGTTGGTTCCGTCACCGGGCACGCCGAACCAGGTGTCCCATTCGAGTGTCTCGAACCCGGGCACGCCCCAGAAGGCATTCTGTGGCAGGTTGCTGTCGAGCGCCGTTGTGGATGCTGCCGGAAGTCAGATCGATACGTAGCACGCCGCCGGTCCAGTCGATACCCTCGCCGTCGGCGAGGATGCCGATCGCTACCGTGCCCGGGATCGTGTTGCGCGGGTCGACACCGATCAGCGACGTCGCCGCGGACGCACTGCCGTACATCAAACCGCTTAGGGTCAGGCCGGTAACCGCGTGTTTAATCGTGAACATGTTGGTTAACCTCCATCCTTATATAAGCCTTGTTTTCGGGTCAGCCCGGTCGCCATCCGCGCATCAGGGCGAGCGTGCCGACGCCGAGCAGCGCGAGCGAGGCGGGTTCGGGGACCGGGATGACGCCTTCGCTGTAGACCAACGTCCCGTTGGCGAAGCTGAGGATCATCTTCCAGGCGCCCACGGCGTCGTCGGTCACGGAGACGTTGCCCACGCGGACCGGGCCGGTGTCGTTGAGCGCGGTGTTGAACCAGGTGGCGCTGATCACGGTAGGGCCGATCTCCAACGGCCCGCCGCCGAGGTCGCCCGCGCCGCCCGCCATGCCGTTGGTCCCGTCGCCGGGGATACCGAACCAGGTGTCCCATTGCAGGTGTTCAAACCCGGGAAAAGCCCAGAAGAAGTTCTGCGGCTGGTTGCTGTCCGGCACGCCGTTGTAGACGCTGCCCTGGGTCAGCTCGACCAGGATCACGCCGCCGGTCCAGTCCAGCCCCTCGCCGTCGGCGAGGATGCTGTAGGCCGTGACGCCCGGGATGGTGTTGTTCGTGTCGACCACAAACGAGCTTGTCGCCGCGTTCGCCTGCCCCGCGATGAACAGGCCCGCCGCCACGGCCGTCAGCAGTTGCTTGATCATTTCTCTCTCTCCTGTTTTTCGGGTGGTATCAGAACCCGACTCTATCTTAAGAAAACTTATGACAGGGGTAAAGGATAATTTACCCCGGATTACACAAAACCGGCGCATCAAAAGCCGGGCCCGCGCGGGGCTTGGGCCTTGAATCGTGGCCGCCGGGACAGCCCGACAACGCCGACGCCCAGCAGCGCGAGTGTGCCGGGTTCGGGGAGGCAGATGCCCCAGCCGGGTTCAATCACGCCGCTGGAGTGTTTCAGTATCCCGCCGGCGAAGCTGAGGATCATTTCAAAAGTGCCCGCCGCGTCGTCGGTCAGTGAGATGTTAGCCACGCGCACTAAGCCGGTGTCGGTGGTGGTGGTGTTAAAACCGGTGACGCTGATGGACTGGCCGGACATCGAGAACGGGCCCGCGCCGGGGATGTCGCCGGCGCCGCCGGCGGTGCCATTGGTGCCGTCAAACGGGACGCCGACCCAGGTGTCCCATTCGAGTTTCTCAAACCCGGGCACGGCCCAGAAAGCGGCCTGGGGGATGTTGGCATCCGGCGCGCCATTGTAAACGCTGCCCGATGTCAGCTTGACAGACAGCACGATGCCGGTCCAGTCCGCGCCCTGCCCGTCGGCGAAGATGCTGCAGGCGCACACGCCCTGGATGGTGTTGTCCGTGTCTTTTTCGATATAACTCGTCGCCGCGTTGGCCTGCCCGGCCGCCA
>JAWKTA010000082.1:0-16620 GCA_041402025.1 Phycisphaerales bacterium
GTCATGCCCGTCCACCTGCACGAGCCCGGAGTTGGTGAACGCGGCGCTGGAACGGTCGAAACTGCCCGTCGGATCGATCGTCAGCAGGTTGTTGGTGAAGATCGAGCCCCGGTTATCCATCACGAGTTTGTCGTCGCCGAGCTTGCCGGACGCGTTGATGGTGTGGTCCGAAAATTGCGTGAGCGAGTCACCCCGACGCAGGCCCGCGATGACGTTGTTGTTTGCATCCGTGGTGGTCGTGAGCGTGCCCGCGCCGTCGAGCATCAGGCCGGGGCCGCTGACAAAGAGCCGCGCCGTGTTGCCCGACGAGCCGTTGAGCATGATCGTGCCGTCGTTATTGATCTTGCCCGAGTCGGTGCGCACAGCGAAACGCTCGATCGTCAAAGCCTGCCCGCCGGTGATCGAAATCGTGTCACCCGCGCCGATGTTCAGTTGATCGACCGCGACGGTGATGTCGGTGTTGACGTTCACGTCCTGATCGACGTGGATGTTGTAGGCATAGGCCGCGCTGTTCGACGGCACGCCGGGCACGGCCGGGTTCTCCCCGCCTGTCGGGGGCAGGCCCGTTTCGTTGAACACCATCGACCAGTTGGCGGCGTTGGACCAGTTGCCGCTTGCGCCGATCCACGTCGCGTCGAGGACGGGAACGTCGGGCGAACTGGTCACGAAGAACAGCTCGCCGTCGTTAAGGAACTGCTGCTTTTCGGAGAGGATCACGCCGCCTGAATCCACCGAGAAGTTGAACCATTCCGCATCCTCCGGGATCAGCATCGCGTAGACGTCAAAACCGTTCATCGTGGTCACGGCCGTGTCACCCGAGCCGCCGAACCGGATGTCATTCGACCACCCGCCGTTAAGCAGCGGGACAAAGTAATCCTCTTCGCCGATGCCGACCATTGGATTACTCAACGGTGTGCCCTTGGCCTCGAACAACAGGAGCATGTCGTAGCCAAGGTAATCGTCGCCATAAGTCCCCGGCCCGAGGTCCAGCCGCGCGATGCCCGCAAAGGCGTCCTGCGGCGTAAGATCAATCAGGCTGTCAACGCCGATGTAGATGTCATTGGCGTTGAGCCCGGTGAAGCCGAACGCTTCCGCGCCGCCGACCAGGCCCGCGATCGTAGGCACGAAGGTTTCATCGGCGATCAACGGGTTGACCGCGCGCGTGCCAATCTGTGTGGTCGTGTCGTTGCCCTGCAGGTTCGCGCCGCCACCGAGCGCACCGACGGCGCTGCTGCCCACGGCCACGGTGTTGGTGCCGACGAGGAACCTGCCCGACTGCCCGTCATCCGTGCTGGAGCCGGTGTCGCCGCCCAGGCCGCCGGTCACGTTGATATCGCCCGCGCCGGTCACGCTCGTGCCGACGAGTTTGATCGTGCCGCCGGACCCGCCGCCGCCCGCGCCGCCGCTTGCGCCCTGCCCGCCGTCACCGCCGTACGCGCCGACCCCGCCGATCCCGCCGATCCCGCCGGGGAACAGGCTGGTCGAGATGATGCCGCCGGGATACGTTTGCACACCGGGGATCGGGATGATCGCCGCGATGTTTGCGGTGTTGTCGTATTCACCCGGCGCGTAACCGGAAAGGCCGAGTGAGCCGGAACTCCCCGCACCGCCGTAACCACCTTGCGCTTCGGCCGAACCGTTGAGCGTAATGTTGCCCTGAACAAGAAACTCGACCGCGCCCGCGCCCGCGCCACCCGCGCCGCCCTGCCCGCCCGTGCCGCCGAACCCGCCATCGCCGCCATCACTGCCCGGCCCACCGCTGCCGCCGAAGCCCGCGAAATTCCAGCCGGGGATGAACGAGGGTGGCAAGGGTGGCACGACGACCGTGGCCCAGTTGCCCTGACCGGAAGCGCCACCGCCGCCGCCGCCACCGCCGCCGCCGCCGTCACCGCCCTGCCCGCCCGCGCCGCCGCCGCCGCCGTTGCCGGCGACAAGATCAAACGTGTTCGATGCGGACGCCATGAACTGACCGCCAGCACCGGCACGCCGACCGCGCCGCTGCCGCCGTCTGAACCCGTATTACCATTGAATCCCGCGCCGCCGTCCTTCGTCTCACCGCCGAGAAAACCGGGCAACACGTCGGGCCAGTATTTCGCGGTCAATCCGCCGTTGCCCCCGTAGCCTGTATTCGTGTAAGTCGCCGCGTCGTACACGGGCGCTCCACCCGCGGCGAGCGGCGCGATGTTGTTAAAGCCCCGGCCGCCCGAGGTACCCTCATCGCCCGCGTGGCCGACCGTACCCGCCAGCCCGTCGTCCGCGTCATGCCCATTGAATGCCGGGATCGGCGGCGTGCCTGCCGAAGAAAAACATGAACGCCCCACCGCCGCGGATCCACTGCACCCCACCGCCGGCACCGCCCGAACCTCCCGTGCCGCCAAACCCCCCTAAACCCCCTATACCACCCGCACCGCCGCCCGCACCGGCGAGCGAACCGGCCGCGGAAAAATCAATCGTCGCGGTCGGCGCGATCAGCAGGTCATCACCCTACCATGATCGACGCCGGCCGTGAACCGATGCCGCGCATACGTCGCCACTATTCAGCGTCAGGTCGCCGCCTATGAAAAACGTTGTCTTGCCATCGATCACCGAGGTCGGCCCCAGCAGGCCGCCGAAGTCCCACACCTGCCCGTCCCGCGTGACCACTCCCGTATCGGTATTGAACAGAAACACGTCCCCGATACGCAGCCGGATGCCGCCACGGATAACGCAGCGGAAAACACACAAGCCGCCCCTAGAATCCGGGCCTTCTTCAATCGGAAACACAACATGCGGACTCCTCATACAACCGACCCGATCAACACACACCGCGTGTCGTGCCGGATGACGCTAAGACAAATAAACCGTGATGGGATGGCAAATGGATAACCTCGCCCGAACGCATATTATAGAACGGGCCTACCGAGATAATACAAGTGTATTTCTCAGAACCACACTTCCATCATTTTTGTCAGGTTGATATCCACCACACCGGAAAGCCCCCGAACGGTCAATCGCACGACGCGTCCGGATATTCGCGCCCTTTCACGCCTGTCAGATCGTCGCCCAGGTCTTGGGCGCATACGATCCATCAGACGTTTTCAATCGCGCCACGACCTCCGGGTGATCATCCATCAGGTTCTTCTGTTCGCCGGGGTCGGTCGGAAGGTGATAGAGCGGCTTCGGGGATTACCGCATCGTATTGTCTGAAGCCGTTTGTCGTACAGGTCCTCTTCCCACAACGGCGTGGCAGTCTTGTATTTCCAGGGGCCGCTGCGCACCGCGTGCAGGTTGTATTGATGATAGAAGTAGAACGCTTCGTGCGGGCTTTGCGCATCGGGGTCGGTCAGGAGCGGCAGGATATCCTTGCCGTCGATCGTGCTGCGTATCCAGCGTCGCACCTGCAAGCCCGGCAAACGTCGGCAGAAAATCCATTGTCGTAGCAACCTGCTTGCACACAATGCCCCGCGGGATACGTCCGGGCCAGCGGGCGATGCAAGGACGCGCATCCCGCCGTCGTAAGTCGCGCCCTTGGCGCTGCGCAACGGTGTCGCCGAGCCGCCGGCCTCACCACGCAGATACCACGGCCCGTTATCGGACGTAAAGATCACGAGCGTGTCCTCATCCAGCCCCTCAGTTTTTAACGTGCCGAGAATCTCGCCGACGCTCCAGTCGATCTCCTCGATCACGTCGCCGTACAACCCGCGGCTCGAACCGCCCGGAAACGATCGGATAGCGTGCAGCGGCGTGTGCGGCATGTTGTGCGCGAGATAGATAAAGAACGGCCGATCACGGTTCTGCCGGATATATTGCTGCGCTTCCTGTGTGTAACGGAGCGTCAATGTGTCCTGATCGACAGGCCTCTCGACCTCGGTGTCGTTGCGCATCAGGTACACCGGGTCCATATCGTTGCTGTAAGGCATCCCGAACCAGTAATCAAAGCCGTGGCGTATCGGCAGGTGCTCGGGTTGATGCCCCAGGTGCCACTTGCCGATGATCGCGGTGGCGTAACCACGAGATTTCATCACTTCCGCGATCGTGGTTTCATCCGGGTGCAACCCGCATTCGCTGCGCTGGTGAATCACGTGACGCGGCCCCAGGTGGTCCCTTTCAGGGTTGTTCCGCGGGAACTCCGCCATGCTCACGCGCTGGGCGTAACACCCGGTCATCAGCGAAGCGCGCGAGGGCGTGCAGATCGGCGACGAGACGTAGAAATCAGTAAAACGCACACCCTCCCCGGCCATGTGGTCGAGGTTGGGCGTTCGGATCAGCGGTGACCCGTAACACCCGACGTCGTTGTACCCCTGGTCATCGGTGAGGATGAGGACGATGTTCGGCGGCCGCTCGGCACTCGTGTCGGCCGGCTGCGCCGAGCGTGTTTCGCCGCAAAGCACCATCCATACGCAAAACGCCAACAGCGTGGCCATGCGATGTACGCGGATCATCGAGCATACCCCTGTTCGACAAAAAAGCCCGGCCGGGACGCGTGGTGACAAAACAGTTCGGGATCTTTGAACCGATTGTGTCAGCAGCGCCCGGCCGGGACGGGTTCTCAAAACATTGGCCTCAGCCAATATCGTAGCCAGAGCCTTTTCAAACGCGTCGACGCAACGCGGCCAGGGCGAACAGCGACATCACCGCCGCGCTCGCCGGCTCGGGGACATAAGACCCGATCGGCATCACCGCGCTGGATCCGGCGTTGGTGCCGGTGTCATCAACCAGGTCGTCCCCGTCCCACGCATCGGGGCCGGAGTAGAACCAGTTGCTTGCAACAAACGCCCCGCCGTTCGCCGAGGAGTTGTTGTTGCGGTAGGCCCAGCCGTCCAGCGATTCCCACGCGGTCCCGGTGCCATCGACGCCGGTCTCGCCGTACTGGTCGTGGACGATACCGTTTTCGTAGATGATGATCACGTCGTCGCCGTTGTGGCTGACACCGGCGCCGGGCACGGAGGCGAAGTCGGGGGCGAAGCCGAACCACTGCGTGAACATGGTGCCGTCGCCGTGTTCCAAGTAATAAAAGTCTCCGGCGTTCAGGGACACGGCCGGGAGCACCGCGTCGGGCACGCCGTTCGACACGCCGCCGTTGCCCACAGTTTCAACGCCGTAGATCGACAGGTCCGGGATGTTCTGGGTCGCGTAGACTTCGATGCCCTTGGGCAGGCCACCCGGCAGCGGCGCATCGAACACGCCGGTGATCAGCAGGTCGGCCTGCGCCGCCCCGCCGGCCATCAACAAGGCCGCGAGGCATGCGGTAGTACTGTAATGCTTCATGTGCTTCCTCTCCTTCTGAAGAATAAACGGACGTTTGTGTTCGCCCGCAAGGCTTACGCCCTGTTTGCCCGACACGCATCGGACATCTCAAATCGAACACTATTAAAAAACACAAGCCCCCACAATCAGTGTTGCGGGGGCTTTTCTCCTATCTCTCTTGCCCAGCAGCTACAAATAGTAACTATCGGTCTGAATTGTCAATCATAGAAAACTTGATCAGGCTCCAAGACTCCGATGACACTTGATCAATGACCGGCAATACCCGCGGCATCACCTACACAAGACAATATAAAACCCCCCTGCTGTCCGAGTCAAGGATAATTTGCCCACTAGTGTGAGAATGCGGTTACGATGCGTATAAGGCGGTCCAAGAGGTTATTCGAGGCGTTAAAATAGCGACAACACGCGGACAAGAGCACCGCGTTTGGCAGCATCAAACTTGCCGCTTAACCCGAAATTAGTCTTGACAATCCGGCCGTGTCGACTATGCTTGGGATTGGATTTGAATAAACCCCCGCACGAAGGGGATGGGTGCAACGGCCGCCGCACCCGATCAGATCGCTGAAAAATGCGGGAAAATAAGCCCCGCAGACAACTGAATAATCACGGTTACTATTGTAGCTGCTGGGCAAGAGATAAAAGAGAAAAGCCCTCGCAACAACTGTTGTGAGGGTTTTTTTGTCTCTGTATCGCGTCCGGACTAACCGGTGCGGCCGCCTGACGGCAGAAAAGTGGGTTTGTGAAAAGCATATAAATACGACAACGGCACCGGCGCGTGGCCGGGCCAGAGCAAGGATACTTCGACTTGGGACGGATTTTTTTAACTACTTTCTTGGAAGAGGAGACAATCATGGCAATGCACACGCGATCGTTCGTAACACTGTCCGCGGCCTGTATCTCGATGGCCGCCGCGCAGTCGGCATCGGCCGTAACCATCAACGAGTTCCGCGTGGACCACGTCGGCGCGGACACCAATGAGTATTTCGAGCTGTTCGGCACGCCCGGCGAATCGCTCAACGGCCTGACCTACATCGTCATCGGCGACTCACCCGGCGGCGGCGGCAGCTCGGAAACCTCCGGCGCCATCGAAGTCGCCATCTCGCTGGACGGATTCCAGATCGGCGCCGACGGCTTCTTCCTGGCGGTGGAATCCATCTACGTCGGCCCCGCAGCCGCCACCGCGGAACTGGTCATCGACCTGAACTTCGAGAACTCCGACAACATGACCCACCTGCTGGTCAGCGGGTTTACGGGCCTGGACGGCGACCTGATCGACAGCGACCGCGACGGCCTGCTCGACGCGGTCCTGCCCTGGGCCAGCATCATCGATGGACTCGCCCTGGAAGAAACACAAAACAGCGTGGAATTTAACTACGGCCCACAGCTGGGCGTCCCCACCATGCCCGCCGCGGTCAGCGGCGAGAACATCCAGCACGTCTACCGCTCCATCGACGGTGCGGGTGAATGGCTGCCCGGCAACGTCGAACTCGGCGCCAAACACGAGACCCCCGGCCGCAGCAACGTCCTGCCCGTTTGGGGCAACGCGGATATCAACGGCGACGGCTTCGTCGGCATCGCCGACCTCAACGAGGTCCTCGGCTACTGGAACCAGGGCACGCCCCCGGCCACCGGCACGCCGTCGATCCCCGAACCCGCCTCGCTCGCGCTGCTGGGCATGGGCGCCGCGGCGCTGATCCGCAGGCGCTGAGTGCAGCGATCGGATGATGGTTTGAACACGATGACTCTTCCCGGTGTCAGGACGGCCGGCATAACCGGCAGGCCAACCGGCCGTCCTGACCCACTCTTCGGATAACGATCACACAAAACCAGAGGACAGACCATGTTGACCACGAACCCGGGTAACAGACGGGCCTTCACGCTGATCGAATTGCTGGTGGTGATCTCCATCATCGCCCTGCTCGTCGGCATCCTCCTGCCGGCGCTGGGCGCGGCCCGGAACTCGGCACAGAAAATGGGCTGCCTGTCGAACATGCGGCAGATCGGGCTGGCGGCCTCGGCGCGCTCTACCGACGACAAACGCGGCATCTTCATGCCCGCCTTCGGGGAGACAGACGACAGCCTCGCGCACCTCTACGGCAGCTACCTCGATGCCTTAAATATTGGCGTCTGCCCGAGCACCGAAAATATAGTACGTTCGGATGTCTTCTGGCCCGCCAACACCCGGCGCCCCGCACCGACCTTCGCCATCTATGACAAGAAAGTACCGATCGACTGGCTGGACAACGGCGTCGGCCCCGATGACGGTTCGGGTGGACACAGCTACGAGATCTTCGCCTGGATGACCGGGCCGGCGATCTACCCCGACGGCAAAGTTGTCAACGGGAAACTCGTCGGAACGCTCGCGCAGCAGCTCGGGATCTCGAGCACCGTCGGCGCACACAACAACCCGGGCTATACCTACGAACTGAAAACAGCCAATAACATCGACAGCTTAAGCAACGTCCTGCTTGTGCTCGACGCCGACGACGCCGACTCCTCGATCCCCGACGACCAGAACAACTTCCCGGACGAGAGCGACAACCACGGCGACGCCGGGCTGAACATGAACTTCCTGGACGGTCACGCCTCCTGGGTGCAGGCCGGCCCCGACGTGCTGATCGCCTACCTCAACAGCTACCAGAAGGGTGTGGACAACACGGTGTACGCCAAGCACCTGCCGACTTTCAAGGAAACATCCGAGAACATCGGCGGCCAGGTGTACCGCAGGTTCACGTATTGACCAATGTGATACCCCGGCCGGTTCGGCTGGGGCCGGATTGAAATGTGCTTCACCGCGTGGGTTAAATATTGAGTTTCCAAAGATGCTTGTTCGAGGTGCTCACCGCCTGGCACCCGGCCTTGAGGATGCAGTCGGCCGTCTCCTCGTTGCGGATCAACCCGCCCGCGATCAACGGCACGCGGACCTGCTTGAGCTCGGCGGAGATCAGCGTCGCCGCGATGCCCGGCAGCAGCTCGACCGCATCGGGCTTGGAACGCTCGATAACAGACATGCCCCGCTCGACGGCCCGGCCGTCCTGCAGGAAAAGACGGATGACCGAATACAGACCCAGCTTGCGGATCGTATGGACAAGATGATGTTTGGTGGTGATGACGCCCACGACACGGTTGAAATTTGCGACATAACGCAGACCCGCGTCGTCGTTCATCAGGCCGTTGATGAGATCGATATGCAGCATAACAGGGATATCACGGGTCGGGCCCGCGTCGAGTTTTTCAAACACGGCCGGCAGCTCCGCCAGTTCCCCGCCGCTGACGAACAACACGTCCGCGTGTGCCAGCGGCTCCGGGTCGGGCAGCGACCAGTCCGTGACGTACGGGATGATCGGCTTGTTTAACAGTGTTTGGATGCCCTTGGGTGCCATGACGTTTACCTTGATGATCGGGCGAAGTTGATATGACTCCGGATACTTTAAGAACCAATCGGCCAATCAACAACCGGCCCGCCATCGAGCGGGACCTGCGCGATCGGCTGGGCAAACTCAAGCACCTGGCACTGGACCTTGACGGCACGTTGTATCTCGGCGGCACACTCTTCCCTTTCACGCATAGTTTCCTCGATATGCTCAAGCGTTTGGGGGTCGGGTACACATTCTTTACCAATAACTCATCCCGCAGCACCAAACAATATGTCAGGCACCTGGGTGAGATGGGCATCAACGCGGATGAACAGATGTTCTACAGCTCTACCCACGCGACGGTGGACCACCTGCGCCGGGCCTACCCGGACGTGCGCCGCCTTTTCGTACTGGGCACGGCCGGCCTGCAGGAAGAATTAAGCGAACTGGGCTACAAAATCAGCGCGACGCGACCCGAGGTGGTCGTCGTGGGCTACGACACCGACCTGCGGTACAGCCGGATGTCGCAGGCCGCCTACTGGATCAACCGCGGCCTACCTTTCCTCGCAACGCACCCGGACCTGGTCTGCCCGACGGACAAGCCACTGGTCCTGCCGGATTGCGGCGCGATCTGCCAGTTGCTCACCGCCGCGACAGGGCGCGCGCCCGACGCCGTCCTGGGCAAGCCCAACGTCGGCATGCTCACGGGCCTGCTGTACAGGCACGGCCTCGAACGTGACGAGGTCGCGATGGTCGGCGACCGGTTATACACCGATATCGCCATGGCACGCGACGCGGGTGTGCTAAGCATCCTAGTTTTGTCCGGCGAGACCAAGTTGGCCGGGCTTGATGATAATAGTTGTAAACCAGACGTAGTCATTGACCACGTCGGGAAGTTCGGCGCTATGCTCAGCGCGGCAAGAGAAGTGGTAGGTTCTTGATGAGTACGCCTGTTGTGGGACACGACAGAATGGCTGGTTTTTCCGGCGGCGACGCACTGGATGTGCTTGTTATCGGCGGCGGGATCGTCGGCAGCGGTGTGGCGCGCGACGCGGCGATGCGCGGGCTGCGCGTCGGGCTTGTCGAGCAGAACGACTTCGCCTCCGGGACCAGCAGCCGGTCTAGCCGGCTCCTGCACGGCGGCCTGCGCTACCTGGCGCAGGGACGCGTAGGCCTGGTGCGTGAGGCGAGCCTTGAAAAAAAGATCGTCCAGGACATCGCCCCCCACCTCGCCGAACCCCTGCCGTTCGTCTTCCCCACCTACCGGGGCACGCAGTGGAAGCGCTGGAAGCTAGGGCTCGGGGTCAAGGTTTACGACCTTCTGTGTAACGGCAAGAACTTCGGTAAATCCCGCACGCTCAACACACGCCAGGTGGTCGAAACGGTCGCCGGCATCGAGACAACCGGCCTGACCGGCGCGGTCCGATACTTCGACGGGTTCACCAACGACGCCCGCCTGGTCATCGACACCCTCCGCTCCGCCTCGGCGAACGGCGCGATCCTGTTGAATTACACGCGCTTCGTCGACGCCTCACAAAACAATCAAGTATGGGAGTGTCGTATAGAAGACGGGTTTAAGCATGCGCAAGCTACCGTCCGCGCAAGAACCATCGTCAACGCGGCCGGCCCTTGGGCGGACAGGTTCAAGCAGAGCCGAACGAAACTGCGGCTGACCAAGGGTGTCCACCTCGTGATCGACCGGAAGCGGTTGCCGCTGCCCGACGCGGTCGTCATGGCCGAGGGCGAACGCATCCTCTTCGCGATCCCCTGGGGTGAACGCATGATCCTGGGCACGACCGACACGGACTACGACGGCCCGATCGGCTCGCCGGTGTGTGACGCGGACGACACCGCCTATGTGCTCGGAATAACCAACCGGATGTTCCCCCACGCGGGACTCACCGAACGTGACGTGATCTCCAACTGGGCGGGGCTTCGGCCGTTGATCGCCAATGGTGACGAGGCGGGCACGCCGTCCGACACCTCGCGTTCACACAGCATCCGCATGACGCAGCCGGGCTGGATCGACGTCGCCGGCGGCAAGCTGACCACCTACCGGCTGATGGCGGAGCAGACGGTCGATCAGATTGTCGCACACACCGGAACACGCACACAGGCGTGCCGGACCGCGGACATGCCGCTGATTGCTGCAAGTGCGGTCTGTGGCAGCGGCCTGACCCCGCCCGACATCTCACGCGAACAAGTTGAACACTACTGCAACAATGAGTGGGCCGTGCATCTTGACGACGTGATGGTCCGCCGGTCAAGCTGGGCCTATTACAACCCGGATGCTGACAAAGTCGCCCGGGAGGTTGCGCGGTGGATGTCGGAAATCAATCACTGGGGTGACGGAAAGATGGAGCAAGAGCTGTCCCGATACAACACCGCCATGCACGGCTCACACAACGGCTCATCCACGGTCAGGATTACAGCGAAAATGGGCCAAACGGATCGGCGCAGGTCGGCCATGCTCGGGTAACATAATGATGTGGCGTCACATAAATCGGTTGGCCGCAATCCGCCGGGCTGCATAAGGGAAAATCATGAGGGAAAGCAAACAACAGGTGTTGCGACTAGGCATGATGTCATTCGCGGGCATTGCGTTTGTCGGCTGCCTGTCCGTCAACGCACAAGCCGCCGCGGCGGAAGCCGGCTACGCCGAGTCCGTACTGGCGGACAAACCCGTCGGATACTGGCGCTTTGAAGAGCAAACCGCGTCGGCCGGGGCGGTCAACGACGCGGCGGGCGGTGACACAAAAAATGGCGCGTATCACAACGTCGATCTCGGCATACCCAGCGCAACCGTGGCACTGGGGTCCGCGGCAGGCTTCTCCGGCGACGCCGCCATGCCCAGCTATATCGACCTGGGCGCCGACGAAGCCCTGATGCTGCGCGGCGACCTGACCATCGAGTGGTGGCAGAATATGACCGGTGATGCCGCCGAAGACCTCGCCGTCATCGCCTGGGCGAGCAAGGGTGAATCCGTCGACACGAACGTGCTCTACGAAATGGTCCTTCGCTACAGCGAAGAACAGAAACAAGAGAAATATCCAAGGCCCCAGTTCGTTCTCGGCCACGAATACGGCACGGGCGTGAACGTCAGGGTCCCGTCCCGGACGCTGGCGCAGCCGGACCGATGGTGTCACATCGCCGTAGTCCGCGACGCCGATGCACGCACGATCCAGTACTACATCAACGGCCTGCCCGCCGGAGAACCTCAAAGCTACGGCGAAGGCTACGAAAACCCTCAGGGCGGCGAATCCGCCGGTGTCACCATCGGCAAGCTCGGGCGCTTTAACAGCCGGTACTTCCAGGGCTGTCTTGATGAGGTCGCACTCTACGATCACACACTCACCGCGGAACGCATCATGGCACACTACCGCGCCGCACTCGACGGCTCATCCAAAGAACACCGCCCACAGGTCGTCGCCCACCGCGGCAACAACCGCTTCGCGCCGGAGAACACGCTCGTCTCTTACCAACAGGCCCTCGAGACCGGCGCACCGATCGTCGAACTGGACCTGCACCGCAGCAAGGACGGCGTGATCGTCCTGCTGCACGACGACACGCTTGATCGCACGACCAACGGCACAGGCAACGTCAACGACATGACACTCGAACAATTAAAATCCTTCGACGCCGGCTCGTGGAAAGACGTCAAGTACGCCGGGGAACGCATACCCACGCTCGAAGAGCTGGCCGAACTCTGCAAGGGTAAGGCCGTGATCATGCTCGACCTGAAAGACCCCGTGCGCCGACGACGAGATCGCGCCCGGTGCTTGAGCGCGTAGGGATCGACGGCGACCGGGTGATCGTCGCCCTGGGGAAACCGATCAGGCGTCGGGCCTGAAGCCCTACCTGCCGGACACCCCGATGATCCTGCTGCACAGCCGCATCCCATCCGGATATGCGACCGACGGCGACGCCTTTTTCGAAGGGCTCAAGCGGATGGGCTTCAGTGGATTCTCTCTAAAGTGGATGCACCTGTCACAGGCGTTCGTCGATGACGCCCACCGCCACGGCATGAAAGTCCATACCTGGACCCTTAACGATCCCGAAGATATCAGCGGCGCCGCCTTGATGGGGATCGACGGCGTCATCACGGATGACCCAGCCGCGACCGCCGCGCTGATTGCGCGTATTCGCGACTGAATAATTTTTATCACACGTCGCACACGAAACGCATCCGACACCGCCGGACGACCCAACGCATGAAAAACCCCCTCGCACCCGCGCCCCATATCGAGAGGCTCCCCGAAGCCGAGGTCCAGCGGCAATACCCGTGGTACCGCTGGCGCATCCTCGAAGCCACCTTCCTGGGCTACGCCGGGTTCTACCTCGTCCGTAACAACCTCTCGGTCGTCTCGAAAGAGATCGAGGGCACGCTTGGCTACAGCCACTCGATGATCGGCAGCATCCTCGCGGCGACCGCGATCTCCTACGGCGTGGGCAAGTTCATCATGGGCGCATGGTCCGACCGAAGCGACCCGCGCAAGTTCATGGCCCTGGGCATGCTGCTCACCGCGATCGTCAACATCGTCTTCGGCAGCGTGGAGAATTACTATCTGCACATGAGCCTGTGGTCGCTCAACGGCTTCGTACAGGGCATGGGATGGCCCCCTTGCGGCCGGTCGATGGGACACTGGTTCAGCGTCCGCGAACGCGGCGTCTTCTTCAGCATCTGGAACACGTCACACAACTTAGGCGGCGGCATCGCGGGCATCCTCGCCGCTTACGCCGCGGGACACTTCGGCTGGCAGGCGGCGTTCTATTTCCCCGCCGCGATCGCGCTGGTCGGCTCCCTTTACCTGTTCGTACGCCTGCGCGACACGCCCCAGTCCGTCGGCCTGCCGCCGATCGAGGAATACAAAAACGATTACACTGAAGAAGAACTTGAGCACGGCCTGAACGAACGCGAACTGGGCACCAAAGAACTCCTCTTCGATTATGTCCTGACCAACAAATACGTCTGGCTGCTCGCCATCGCCAACTTCTTCGCCTATATAGTGCGCTACAGCATGCTCGACTGGGGCCCGATGTACCTGCGCGAGGTCAAGGACGCCACACTGCACGGCGGCGGTTTCGCCATCCTCGTGATCGAATTCGGCGGGATCCCTTCGACGATTTTCTTCGGATGGGTGTCAGACAAACTAAGCGGCCGAACAGGCATGGTCGGGACGTTGGCCATGGTCCCGATCGCGGTTGCCTTCAGGTCATCGCGCTTGACGCCGGCGGGTTATCTGGCTTGATATGTGCATGCTCGCGGTCATCGGCTGCTTCATCTACCCGGTCATCAATCTGATCACCATTGCCGCCGCTCGACCTGACCTCGAAGGCGATCGGCACCGCCGCGGGATTCATCGGGATGTTGAGTGCCATCCGGCCGGACCGTACAAGCCAAGGGCTTCGGCTGGATGGTCGATCACTTCAAAGAAGTCTATTCTCTGGAGACCGCGTGGCTGATCGTGATGTATTCTATATTAGGCTGTGCGGTGGTCACGATCGTGTTGCTGGCTTTGATGTGGCGGCTCAAGCCCAAGGCGTAGGCGGTTTATTCTTATACGCGACTCCACGGGAGGAAAGGCGGGACAGGTGAGACATCGGTTCTTAATGTATATAGCGGGTCTCGCGGTGGTGTTAGGCCTTGCTGCCGTACAGGCGCAGGCCCAGCTGCGTATCGTCACCTTCAACACCGCCAACGCCACCGGCATCGAGGGCAACGTCGCGACCCCACGCACCGGCATGGACCTTGTCCTCCAGGCCATCGGCGACGAAACCTACAACGGCTACGCCCGGCCGATCGATATCCTCATGCTCCAGGAGCAGGACGACGTCGCCACCACCACGCAGGACTTCGTCGATATCCTCAACAGCATCTACGGCGCAGGCACCTACGCGCGGGGCACCGTCCTCAACGCGGCGACCACCCAGATCCACACCGGCATGGTCTACAACACCACGTCCGTCACCCTGCTCGAAGAGCTCGCCTTCGGGCAGGTCAGCGGCACCAAGTCTGCACGCCAGCCGATGCGCTACAAGTTCCGCCCCGTCGGCTACAGCGGCACGGCCGACTTCTACGTATACAACAGCCATTACAAAGCCGACACACAGATCGCGTCCCAGGAACGACGGCAGTTCGAGGCCCAGACCATCCGCGCCAATTCGGATGCACTTGGCCAGGGCCAACACATCCTCTACCTCGGCGACTACAACATCCAATCCAGCACCGAAGACAGTTACCAGACCATGCTCGCCGCCGGCAACGGCCAGGCGTTCGACCCGATCAATACACCCGGCACCTGGCACAACGACATCGCTTTCGCACCTATCCACACGCAAAGCCCGCACGACGGCAGCGACGGCCTGGCGCAGGGCGGCATGGACGACCGCCTGGACTTCCACCTTGCCACAAGCGAATTCCTCGACAACGAGGGCCTTAGCTACATCCCCGGCTCCTACCACGCCTTCGGCAACAACGGCACAACCTTCAACCTCGCCGTCAACGCACCGAGCAACACCTACCCGCTGACCACTGCGCAGCTCAACGCGCTCGCACACGTCAGCGACCACCTGCCCGTCGTTGCCGACTACCAGTTGCCCGCGAAGATGCTCGTCACGATCGATCCTATTCCGGCCCAGGTGATCGTCGGTGCGGATGTCAGCGTGACCGCCAACGTTTCCAACGCCGCCCCGGTCTCGGTTTCCATCGGCGCGGATGAGCTTGATTACACGATCAACGCGCTGGGCTTCCTAAGCGGCGGCGGGTCCGGCTCGGTCGACGCGCTGACCCCCGGCGACGATTACGAACTGACGCTCAACACCTCGACCGTCGGCCCGGCCAACGGCCAAGTCAACGCGTCCAGTATCAGCCAAGGCGTGGCCAACGGCACCTTCTTTACCGGCGCAAGCACGCAGGTCCTCGCCCACGCCAATGCATCCTTCGCCTCCGGCACCGACCTGAACCTGCTCACCATCGACTTCGGCACGCTCGGCGTCGGGGGCACAGTCAATGAAGCGTTCGACATCTTCAACCTCGTCCAGACCCTGAACTTCACCGCCGGGCTGGACCTCGATTCTATTTTAGGATCAGGCGACACGGCCGTGCTCACCACAAACCTCGCTTCCTTCATCAACCTCGCCGCGGGCGCATCGGCGGGCTTCCTTGCGAGCTTTGATACCTCGACCCCCGGCTCATTCAGCGCTATGTACACGCTCAACCTCTCCGACCAGGACCTCGCCGGGGCCACGGACCAGCTACTTATCCTGCAACTGCTCGGCGAAGTCGTCGGCGCACTCAACGGCGACCTCGACAACGACGGGTTCGTCGGCATCACCGACCTGAACATCGTCCTCGGCAATTGGAACACAAACGTCGCGGCGGGCAACCCGCTGCTGGGCGATCCGTCGGGTGATGGCTTCGTTGGCATCGAAGACCTCAACACCGTGCTGGGTAATTGGAACGCGGGCACACCCCCACAAGCCGATGCGGCCATACCCGAACCGGCCACGGGATTAATGCTCCTGGGCTTGGCGGCCGGCCTGATACGCGCAACCAGAAAATAACGATAAGCATGCCGAAGCAACCAGCCGCTTAGGCGGTTACTTCGGCACGCATCAGCGCATCGAGCGCGCGGACGTGCACCATGCTGTAACGGCGGTGGCCGCCAACGGTCCGGTGCGCGGCGGGGATCAGGCCAAGGCGCTCCCAGACGCGCAGCGACTCCGGCGACACGCCGTAGCGGTCCGCCAGCTTGCCGATGCTCATCATGTCACGCTCACGGTCCACGACGCACTCCTATCTATATAGATAGACGACGATCCAATCGCTCCCGTTCCGGGGCTCCGGGGGCGGGGCTCGAACCCGGCGCCTCCTGATTCAGAGTCAGGCGTGCAACCCGATACACCTGGGAGCATCCGACCAACACCCGGAAAATCCTTACACAAAACAACTGTGACAACACTTCCGGGGGCACAACTTCCGGGGGCAATGGGGTGGGACGGAGTCGAACCGCCAGGG
>JAWKTA010000083.1:0-16526 GCA_041402025.1 Phycisphaerales bacterium
GGATCAGGTGGTTGTGCTCGCACGGGTAGTTGTAGAGGAGCACGACCTCGTGATCGACCCGATCGGCGAACGCGATCAGCCGGTCCGTGAACCGGCGGAAGACCTCGCCCACGAACGGCGAATAGAGGTACACGATGTTCAGGTCCGCCGGGAACTCATAGAGCAGGGCGTCGGATGTGACGAGCTTGATGTCCCGGCAGGCCAGCTTCGCCCGATTTCGGGCCACCGCCTGCCGTGCGATTTCCGTCAACTCCTGCGCGAGTTCCACGCCGATGACGCGCCCGAACGGGCACAGGGCCGCCACGATCACCGCACGCCCCTTCCCGGACCCCACGTCCGCGATCACGTCCCCGGGGCCGGGCTTGAGCCGACGAAACGCACGGCGGATGCCCAGCCACTCCGCCGGGTCGTACCAGATGCTTTCCTCGGCCTGGAACCCGTGCTCATCGAGATACCAGTAACCGGAAGTTTCCTTGCCGAACCGCCACTCGAACGTCTTCTCACCGAGAAAATGGCAGAGACTCGAGTAAGCACCACACACTCTTGTCCAGAGCCCGCGGATCGACGTCATATATTGTTCCAGAACCCGCGCGCTGGTCGTGCGCTATTTCCCACCCAACCCCGGCACCGGCTTGCATCGGAACCGCGCGCTGCCGTGTGTCTTACCGGAGAACCTTAACGCTCCTGAATCCACCAGACCTTGCGTACTACTATCTTACTTGTGCTTCAAAACGGGTCCCACTCCGTTTCTTTCCGTAGTAGCAGGGGCTAACCATCCGGTTTTTTACCTTTGATTACAATTTCTGTAAAAATATCCACAAGCTCTTTTCTATCGCCGAATTCGGATAATACTTTGTCTCGTATTTTGTACCAGACACTCTTGCGAGCATTCAATAACACTTCATATTCACGCAATGGAGCATCCGATTGTTTCATTGATCTAGCTAACACTATTGGAAGGCTGGCATCATTTTCATCTGCATTGAACAAATAAACCTTTGTAGGAGTGCCGCCAATATCTCTCATCTGGGACAGCGATAAATTAAAAAATTGCCTGACTTCATCTCTTGTGGCTGCTTTGGATTCGAGCGACCGTTCAATCAATAATGAAAAACGAACTGGCTCTGCAAGAGCCGGATCAATTTTAATTGCGCTTTTATAACATTCATCCGGACTGAGCGAATCAAGGATTACAATAAAATTGAGTTCGTCTTCCGGGCTAGCCAACTGCATCTCAACGTACTTGGGCAGCCAATTCTCACTATCAGCAAAAATATTACTGTTACGACATAGCTCAATAAAGTCTCCCGCCATTGGATCGAATATATTGCCAGCGAGTTCTATGCATATAACGCCACACAAGGGTGCAATATCGCTCTTTCGATCAACCAGAACGCAAAATGCAAGATAACGATATTTTTCATTATCGCCCCTGATAATCCGAGACCAAAACAGATTGCTTCCATATTTCCCCACAGAATTTGACAATGCTCGAATATCTTCAAATGATTTTGCGTTCTCCAGTTTCACCGCGAATGAATCAGGAATTTTTGATTCAATATTATTATCGCCTGCATATGCATGGCAAGCAGAGAATACTAATACAATAAATAATACACTGCGGATTACGATTAGATGCACTTCGTATATCGGCCACATGCGACGAATCATCGCCTGGCAAGTGCCACAGAAAGACTCATTGCGGTTGGTCGATGAAATCATGATGTCAAGCCTAGGATTACATTGAGCCGCGACCAAGTTATCAGGAATCAAATCCTTCACAATTCTACCTGCTTAACTGACCTGACAGCTTATTCCCCTCATTCCCCGCTGGGGACGGCGGACCGCTGGACGGGCCGTTGCCGGGTTGGCCAGTGTTGCCGCCTTCGCCACCACCTTCCCCGCCGCCGGGTTTGCGTCGGCGGCCTCGGCGTCGGCGGCGTTTGCGGCGTTTGCCGCCCTGGCCGGGTTCGCCCGCTTCGCCGGACTGCGCGGGCTGCGTGGCGTCGTCGGCGTTCGGGCCTGGGTCGTTCTGTTGCGTTTGATCGGATTCGTTGCCGGGCTGGTTGTTGGCGTTACGGTCCCTGCGGCCGCGCGAGCGTGAGGGCCTTTCGCCAGAGGGCGCGCCGCCACCACCGCCGCTGTCACCGTCGCCGCCAGAGCGTGACCGTCCCCCACCACCCCCGCCCCCGGAGCCACCGCCACCGGAGCGTCGTGCGAACGCGGCCTGGGCTTTTTCGAGCCGTTCGTCCTCGGCCTTGTTCCAGTCGGCGATCTCCTGCTTGTTCAGGATGCGGATATTCTCAAGCGGGTACGCGGCCGGGGCGCTCTGGGCGATCTTCACGAGCACCAGTTGCGTGAGGATCTGCGAGCCGATGACGATCCCGATGCCGTCCTCGGTCTCGACCACGGTCTTGCGGTGCGGCAGCTTCTTGCGGAGCGTTTCGTAGGTCTCGTCCTCGTAGCGCAGGCAGCACATGAGCCGGCCGCAGCGGCCCGAGATTTTTTGCGGGTCCAGCGTCGCCTTCTGCACCTTGGCGGAACGCATCGACACGGGCTTGAGGACCTTCAGAAAGTTCTTGCAGCAGCAGTACTGCCCGCAGCGCTCGTAGTCGGCGACCAGCCGGGCCTCTTCGCGGTCGTTGACCTGGTGCATCTCGATGCGGGTCTGTAGTTCCCCCGCCAGCATCTTCACCAGCTCGCGGAAGTCCACCCACTGCTCGGCGGTGTAGTAGATGATTATCCGCTCGCCACCCAGGAGAAGCTCGGTCTCGACCGGCTTCATTTTCAGGTCAAGCTCCTTGACGAACTGCTTGCTCATCTTCAGGACTTCGGGCTTGCGGCCGTCCAGCCGGGCCTGCTCGTTGAGGTCGGCCACCTCGGCGACGCGGAGGACCCTGCCCTGGTCGGTGAAGGGGAAGTCCTTGCCGCCGGAGTTTTCGATGTATTGGAGCATCTCTTTTCGGGAGACGCTCTTGGAGCAGCCGGAGTTGGCGCAGGTCGTGGTGAGCATCTCGGCCAGCTCGGTACCCCGCTGCGTGCGGACGACCAGCTTGGACCCGCACCCGGGCTTGTCCGTGCCGTCGTAGGGGAGCTCGGCGACCAGTTTCTGGTACCCGTAGCGCACGACGATCGACTTAGGCGGCTGGAGCGCCTCGTAGATCTTGCGGTCCTCTTCCTCGAGCATCACCGGCAGCGGTGTGATGGATCCTGGCATGTGTAAACGACTCCGTGTATCGACACGCGCCCGGCGCAGCGGGGGCGCGGGCGGCGATCAGATGCATAACTTGTCGCCGGGAGGGTTTTTATAAGTCCCCAAACAGCCCGGCGCCGCGTGGGGGTCCGTACACGAAGTCGTGTATAGGGTAAGCGCCCTGAACCCCCACAGCAACACCCTGTTTAGCGGCGGATCGCGGGTCCGCGCGTTGGCAGATCCGGTTTAGCCCGGTCGGCTACGCCCGGCAATCGCCGCGTGGCCGCGGCGGCTGAACGTGTGTCCTCACGCCCGGGTGCAGTACAGCAGAACGCCCATGAAGTGGCAGGCGCTGCCGGCGATGACCAGCAGGTGCCAGACGGCGTGGAAGTAGCGGACGCGGTGGTCGTAATGGAAAAAGACCATCCCCAACACATAGCACACCCCCCCGGCGAAGAGCCAGAGCATCATCGGCCAGGGCAGGGTCAAAAAGGCGATCGTAGGGAGCAGGCCCAGGATCAGGTAGGACCTGGTGGTCACGTCGCCGGAGCGGACGTTGCGGACGAACGCGGCCTTGGAAATAAACCCGGCCAGGGCGATCGCCCAGATCAGGCTGTGCAGCACCCACCAAGGCCCTTCACGGAAGTGCGACAGCGCGATCGGCGTGTAGGAACCCGCGATGAACAGGAAGATGACCGCCTGATCGATGATGCGCATCGTGTGCCGGGTCCGCGGCCGACGCAGGACGTGCGACAGCGTCGAGGCGGCGTAGGCGGCGACCAGGGTGGCGGCGTAGATCGCGCAGGCGGTGATCTGCCAGGCCCCGCCGTGCGTCGTCGCGGTAAGGATCACCAGGACGGATGCGGCGACGCTGAGCGCCAGCCCCAGCCCGTGGGTCACGGCGTTCATGGATTCTTCTTTGTGGTCGATCCGCCGATGCACGGAGCGTTTCTGCCGCAGTATGTCCGCCTCCGTGCGGTGCAAAGACGGGAACGGGACCCAAAACCTGATATTGGACCATGCGGGCATATACAGGCATGGTAGCGGGGATGGCCGGGCGGTGTATTATCTGATTAAATCTGCAAGTAATCACCTCACCCGGGGGCATCGTTATGCAAAAGCCACACGACGGTACTGCTTGATTACATGCCGATCGAGCTTAGCTTGAAGATCACGGGGTCATGCCGTAACGGACGAGCTTCAGCGACTGCTCCTGTACCAGGCCGACACCGGGGGCGTAGTACTTGAACTCGCGTTCCCTGGGGCTCAGCGGGGTGGTTTCCAGAACCTTCAGGCAGTGTTCGAACGCACCGATCGGGGTATCGCGGGTCTCGTCCTGGCTGATGATCTCGGCGCGGTCCATCGCCACGCCGGGCGCTATCTCCTGGTAATGCCGGCCACCGATCAGCACCTGCCCGGGCATCATCAACCCGAAGCGGGCACCATCCTGGCCCGACACCCATGCGCCTTCGTGTTTAACTACTTTCCCATCCTTGTAAATATCGACCTCTTCACCGAAGTAGAAAACACTGTTATTACGCGTGCTGATGGCATAGAAATTGCGCGAGACTTCCGCGAGTTCGCCCTCCGAGATTTCCCGTTCCTCGACCACGCGGGTTTCGATGTTGTCGATCCGGCGCGTCTCATCAAGCACGGTGATTGTCAGCGAGTCTTCGCCGTCCTCATAGTAGAGCTGGTAGCCCGGCTCGAGAATAAAGTAAGGATTGCGTCCCGTGGACGACAACTCCGACGGGTCGATTCCGAAGTCGGTTGTCCATTTATCGCTATCGGTCACTTGCGTATCCGCACAAAGAACCGTGGCGGGCATCGGCATAATCAGCCAAACCCACACCAGGACGAGACAAAACTTGCTCATGATACGCTCCATATTCTTCATTTGTGTATCAACCCGAGATTACCCGGGGACGGACCGCCCGCACCCCACATGCAGGACATTGCGGCAGAAGATAGAGACCGAAGATGAAGGCAACATGAGGCCGCTAGCGGCGATCAGGAACCTCCGCGAAAGGATTCGGTTTTCACCTCGGCACCGCGCCCAGACCGGGATCGCGGCAGAGTTCGCCGGGCGGGTTGAGTTGGTCCACACGGGCGAGGGTTTCGGCGGTCAGCGACACGTCCGCCGCCGCGAAGTTGTCCTGCACCTGCTCCAGCGTACGCGGGCCGATGATGGCACAGGTCACGCCCGGGATGTGCAGGCACCAGGCGATCGAGAACTGGCTGCTGGTGATCCCGTGCTCGTCCGCCAGCTTGTCGACGGCTTCCATCAGGGGCCACTGCGCGGGCGGGAAGTCGGTCTTGCCGTTGACCTCGTACCACGACCCCTTGGGGAAGTGACGCCCGCCGCGCGTGTACGCCCCGGCCAGCCGGCCGCGCGCAAGCGGCGCCCACACGATCGTCGCCACGTTGTACCGCAGGCAGAACGGCAGCACCTCTTTCTCGATCCGCCGATCGATGATATTGAACGGCGGCTGCTCGACGTCGAACCGCACGGTCCGCAAGCCCTTGGCCACAAAGTGAGCCTCGGCCAGCTCCCACGCGGGGAACGTGCTGCTGGCCGCGTACAACACCTTGCCCTGCCTGACCAGGTCGTCCAGCGCCCGCAGCGTCTGGTCGATCGGCGTGTCCGGGTCCGGCCGATGGATGTGGTAAAGATCGATCCGGTCGGTCTTCAGCCGTTTAAGCGATTGCTCCACCTCGCGCACGATGTGCCAGCGGTGGTTACCCGCATCGTTGACATGGTCGGACCGTCGGCCGTGGACCTTCGTAGACAGCACAACCTGGTCACGCCTGCCGGTCTTGGCGAGCCAGTCCCCGATGATGGATTCGCTGGCCCCGGCGTTGTAAACGTTGGCGGTATCAATGAAGTTCCCGCCCGCCTCAAAGTAGGCGTCCAGAATCTTCCCGGCCTCGGCCGCGTCCGTACGCTTGCCGAAGTTCATCGTGCCCAGACAGATCGGCGACACCTTAACGCCGGTGCGGCCGAGGATGCGGTAGGTCATGGTTAGTCTCCATATATACCAACTGAAGACTGTATGGTATCAAATGATATCGGTCACGCGTAGTGTGACCTATCAGGTCAAAGTTTTCTCGCATATAACCGCTACAGACCCATTTACATGACCCACATATCAGGTGCAGCCATCGAAATAAATGGTCTCCAGTATGCCAAGATGATGTAGCCCAGATACCACGATGTGAGTATGAATACCAACAAACTGATAGCGAGTGCCAACCGACGGTTGGACACCAGCAACAGAGCCCCATTAAGTAATATCGTGGAGAGAAATACGATTGAGATTAGTGTCAAACTCGCGGGTAAGACAAGATCGTCCGGGGCTGGGTAGATCGCATTAAACGGTTCACCCATATGGGGAACGACCTGGCAAAGCGCGCCCGCTGCTATCGCGAGAAAAACAGTTGTGATGAGCGTAAACGCCATGACGACTTTGAATAGTCCGTCACCCGGATTCAGTGATAGATTGCCACATGCCATAGCACACCCGAGGTAAGGGGCATTGTTTCTGACAGATTTTCGTGCCACCGGAAGTGAGTCCAGTATACCACTCACCCGCCCCGTAATGAAGCACTATCCCGCGCCCCCAGATTTAAAAATATCTGCCGCGTCGCGTCGGACTGGTTGAGCGTGTAGAAGTGGATCCCTGCGACGTGGCGGTCGAGCAGGTCGCGGCACTGTTCGGTGGCCCAGTGGATGCCGACGCGTTTGATGGCCTCGGCGTCGTCGCCTGCGCGCTGGATGGAGCGCAGCAGCGGCGC
Organism: Phycisphaerales bacterium; assembly: GCA_041402025.1. Lineage (GTDB taxonomy): Bacteria > Planctomycetota > Phycisphaerae > Phycisphaerales > Phycisphaeraceae > JAJRRS01. The sequence continues at coordinate 6,989 of JAWKTA010000083.1, forward strand.
GGGGTAACGTGAGCCGGCGGAGAGGTCGGCCATGCGCATCATGCCTTTGGCGCTGGTGATGGGCATGATGCCCGCGATGATCGGGACCTTGATGCCGGAAAGCTCGCAACGTTCGCGGAAGTCGTAGAAGTCGTGGTTGTCGAAGAAGAGCTGGGTGCAGATGTAATCCGCGCCGGCGTCGACCTTCTGCTTGAGGTAGTCCATCTCCTTGAGGCGGTTGGGCGTAGCGGGGTGTCCCTCGGGGAAGCCGGCGACACCGATGCCGAAACCCCGCCCCCGGGTATCGGGGTGTTTGCCGGTGCCGTTGAACTGCTTGATGAAGCGGACGAGGTCGGCGGCGTGCTGGAAGGCGTCGTCGGCCTTGTTGTAATTCTGGAGGTCGCGTGGCGGGTCGCCGCCGAGCGCGAGGATGTTGCAGATGCCGTGGTCGGCGTAGCGTTCGAGGACGGCGCGGATGTCGGCCTCGCTGTGGCAGACACAGGTCAGGTGCGGGACGGTGGTGATGTCCAGCTCGAGCTTGATGCGGACGACCAGGTCGTGGGTGAGGTCGCGTGTCGAGCCGCCCGCGCCGTAGGTGACAGAGACGAAGGAGGGCTTGAGCGGCACCAGTTCGCGGATGGCGTGGTAGAGCCTGTCCGCGGACTCGGGGGTCTTGGGCGGGAAGAACTCGAAGGAGAACGTCGGGGAGCTTTGCTGGAATATATCCGTAATATGCATTGTGGACTATCCTAGCAGGATGGCTGGGGGTTGTGGACGGCGGCGGACCAACATGCATATGACGACATCACCCCCCCCCGCCATCGACCTGATCGTGCCGGCGCGCAACGAGGAGACGAATATCGTCGCGCTGATGGCGGCGCTGCCGGCCGGTTTCTTCAGGCACGTGATCGTGGCGGACAACGGCTCGACGGACCGGACGGCGGCGCTGGCCAGGGAACACGGGGCGATCGTGGTTCATGAGGCTCAGCCGGGATACGGGGCGGCCTGCCTGGCGGGGCTTAAGTGGATAGGCGAACTGGGGGAGGATCAGTCGCCGGACATGGTCGCGTTCCTGGATGCGGACCTGGCGGACGACCCCGGGGAGTTGCCGAAGTTGTGCGAGCCCGTGATCTCGGGCCGTGCCGACATGGTGATCGGTACGCGGGTGAACCTGGCCGAGCCGGGCGCGCTGGACCCGCACCAGAAGTTCGGCAACTGGCTGGCCTGTCGACTGATCGGCCTGACGGCCGGTAAACGCTATAAAGACCTTGGCCCGATGCGCGTAGTCCGTTGGGACTGCATGCAGCGGCTCGCCATGTGCGACCGGACTTGGGGCTGGACGGTCGAGATGCAGTTCAAAGCCGCACGGCTGGGGATGCGCGTTACGGAGATCGATGTCCCCTACCGCAAGCGCCGCTCAGGCAAGAGCAAGATCTCCGGCTCGCTGATCGGCAGCGCACGGGCGGGGACGAAGATCATCGTGACGATTTTTGCGCTATGGTGGGCGGAGCGCGGAACGAAACCGTCCCCTTAACGCTAATAAAAAAGGACGCCCCACGCGTCCTTGATAGTCAAAAGATATTTGACGGCCGGGGTTTAGGCGGCTTCGGATTCGAGGATGGTCACGGGCTGGCGGCCCGAAAGGCCGGCGTCGATCTCGTGCCAGTGCCCGATGCGTTCTTCGCCCCGCTTCCAGCACAACAGCACGTCCCGGCCCTGGTGCTGGCAGGGGAAATCCACCAGCCCAAGCTCGAAGTCTTTCAACTCAACGCCCACGGCGTGCAACTCGTCGACGAGCACGCCCAGGCGGTCCATGGTCTTTTCGTATTCGCGTTCGGCATCGTTGTCCTGCCCGCCGGGCCGGTCGGCACTTCGGCGGAGTTCGATGATGCGTGCGTATACAGTGGTGATGTCCTCGACGACACGGGAGACGTAAGGCAGGGCCTTGTTCGCCAGTTCCAGCGAGAAGTATTTCTTCTCACGGTCCAGTTCGAGGGTGGTTGTGATGGAGGCGTTGTCGGTGGTCATGGTTATCTCGTGAAGGTCCATCGTCCTGAACCGGCCGAACCGCTTGGCCGGTGCCTTCGAGCCACTACCCCGCCGCGAACCGTTCTCGGGTCTGCGTGTTGCCGCGACACATTCCGGTGCGCGACACGATCGGGGCCTTGGAAGCTATCGGCGCAAAGGACGGGGCACATTCAAAATCCGGGTCAGGCGATAACCGCCTGACTGGGTTCGATAATCGTGTGTTTATTTCCCGTTAATCGGGGCCAGTGTTCAACCCGCCGTTGTCAGGCCGGGGTGTCGGTGCGGACCAGCCTGGCGCGGATGTCCATGACGAGGCTGAAAAGCAGCGGAACAACGATCAGTGTGAACAGTGTTGACACCGTGAGGCCGCCGATGACGACGCTGCCAAGCCCGCGGTACAGCTCGCTGCCGGAACCCGGCATGAGGACCAGCGGGAGCATGCCGAACACGCTGGTCGCGGTGGTCATGAAGATCGGGCGGATACGGGTACGGACGGATTCGCGGATCGCCTCGCGCGGGGCCATGGCTTCGATGACGTCATCCGAGCTTTCGCCGAACCCACGCATGAAGTTCAGCGCCTGGTGGACCAGGAGGATGGCGTTGTTCACGACGATGCCGATCAGGATGACGAACCCCAGCATGGTCAGCGTGTCCAGCTGCTGGGTGGGGTCGGTAGCGTGGACGATAGCCAGGCCCAGGAACCCGCCGATGGTCGCCAGCGGCACGCTGAACATGATGACGAAGGGGTAGAGGAAGCTCTCGAAGAGCGCGGCCATCAGAAGGTAGGTCACGAGCAAGGCCAGAAACATCCGGCTGCTGATCAGGCTGGTCGCGCTTTCCAATGAAATGCCGTGCCATTCACCGAGCAACGCCTGGCGGACCTGCGTGAGTTTGTCGGCGGTGCCGGAGATGTTTATCTCGGTCTGGCCCGAGAGTTGCCCGCCGGCTTTAAGCCGGTCAATGGTGTTCTGGACATCCGTCGTAAGCTGCTCCAGAGGTACGCCCTGAGGCGCGGCTACGTTGAGCGTGACCGCGCGTTGATAGTCGATACGGCGGATCTCCTGCGCAGATGTGGTCTGCACCACTTCCGCGACGTGGGACAGCGGGACGACGCCGGTGTTGCCGTCGTTGTCGTGGTAGGCCACAGGGATCATCTGCAGTGTTGAGGTTTCAAGCGGAAGGTCGGGGTGACGGACGAGCACCAGGTCCACGTTCTCGCTGCCCATGCGGTAGTCGCCGATGGTCAAACCGTCCACCAGCCCGCGGACGGCGGCGCCGAGCGACCCGGCCTGGATGCCCAACGCGCTGGCTTTGACGTAATCTACCTTCAGCTGCGCTTCCCGGCTGGGCTTTTCGAAGTTCATCGGCGAGGGGTTGACGTTGCCAGGGCCGTAAGCCCCCATCAGCATGCCGTAGAGCGGGGTGGCATCGGCGCGGATGACATCCATGTCCTGGCCGGTGACCTCGACGTCGATCGTGTTGCCGCCTAACAGGTCCCGGCCGAAGAGCCCCTGCTGCGCCGCGAAGCCGAAGGTCGCCGGCATACCGGACGCCGCCCAGGTCAGCAGGCCGGCTACGGGTTTGACGTTCTGATCGTCCGCACTCATCGCGCCGTAGAACGCCATGCCGCGGAACGACACGAAGAAGAAGTTAGCCAAAGGCGGGATGTTCATAACCGGGGCTTGCGTGAACGGATGGATCACCGGGGGCATGCCCTTGAGGTCGTCGTACGAGTCGGCGGACCAGTAGGGCCTGAGCCGATCCTCCATCACGTTACCCATGCCGCTGACCTGATCGATGTTGTAGCCGGGTGGCTTAAGCAGCATGCCGAAGACAAGGTTCTTGTTGCCGTTGGGCAGGTAGCTGGTGGGCGGCATCAGCAGCCAGGCGCCCAGGATGGATGCGATGGTCATCGCCAGCACGATACCCAGGCGTGTAGTCACGCCGAAAGCGTTAGGCACGGTCAGACGGTGTAGCAGGTCGGCGTAGATGCGGGGGAACGTGCCGATCACGGTCGCCAGGCCGAACAGGTCTTTGGCGCGCGACTTCAGTGAGTGTTTGTCCGCATCCGAAACGTGGCTCTTGAGGAAACGTGCCGAGGCGGTGGGGATCACGGTGACCGATACCACCAGAGACAGAAGCACCGCCGCGCAGATCGCGATCGCGATGTCACGGAACAACTGCCCCGCCTCTTCCTGCAGGAAGATCACGGGCACGAAAACCGCGACCGTGGTCAGCGTGGACGCGAGGATCGCGCCCCAGACTTCTTTCGCCGCGTCGTAGGCGGCCTGGCGCACGGGCTTGTGCATCGACAGGTGCCGGTCGATGTTTTCAAGCACCACGATCGCCGCGTCCACCACCATGCCGACCGCGAACGCGAGCCCCGCGAGGCTGATCACGTTGAGGTTGCGCCCCGCCGCCGTCATCACCACGAACGTGCCGATGATCGAGATCGGGATCGAGAGCGCCACGACCATCGTCGGGCGGATCGTACGCAGGAACAGCAACAGCACCAGGCCCGCAAGTGAACCGCCCAGCCAGAGGTTGTTCTGTACAAGGCTGATCGCCTGCTCGATGTAGGACGTTTCGTCGTAGACCTGTACCATATTCAGGCCCGGCGCAATGGTCGGCAGGATCGTGTCGTTGACCGTGTCGATACGCTTGTGGAGCTCGGCCATGACCGACATCACGTTCGCGCCGGATTCACGGAAGACCGGCAGCGCCAGCGCGCTGGAGCCCATCGCGCGCACGAAAGAACGGCGCTTTTCGAGTGTTTCGACGACGTCACCCAGGTCCTTGACACGCACCGGGCCGGCGTCGGTATTCATGACGACCGTTTGAAGCACGTCTTCGACGTTGTCGTATTGACCGACGGTCCGGACACGGACATCGCGGATTCCTTCTTCAAGATCGCCCGCCGAGACGTTGACGTTCTCGCCCTGGATCGCGTTACGCAGAGCGTTGAAGGTGATGCCGCGTTGCGCCAGTTCGCGCGGATCGATCCGGATGTGGACCTCACGCTCCAGCCCGCCATAGACGTTGACCTGTGTCACGCCCGAGATGGTTTCAAGGTAAGGCTTGACACGGTCCTGGACCATCTCGCCGATACTTTGGATATTGAAGTCGGGGTCCTCGCTGCTGATGATCAGCCAGGCGATGGCCTTGTCCGGGCTGGTGTCGCCGCTGGCGATGACCGGCTCGTCCACGTCATCGGGGTACTCGGGGACTTCACGGAGCTTATCCGAGACCTCCTGCCGCGCGCGGTTCATGTCCGTGCCGACGTAGAACTCCAGCTCGATAGACGCGTTACCCGTGCTCGCGGTCGCGATCATCTTCCGCAGGTTCGACACACTCTTGAGCTTGTCCTCCTGCTCCTGGATGATCTCGCTTTCGATCTCGTCGGGGCTCCGTCCGATCCAGGTCGTCTCGACCGTCAGGATGGGCTGGTCGATATTGGGCGTGAGCTGGATCGGGATCGACAACGCCGCCAACAGCCCGAACAACAGCGTCAGCAGCACACCGACCGAGACCTTGACCGGGTTGTGGATGGCGAAATGGATAATGTCCATGCGGGAAGGTTCGGTGTAGGGTGTCGTGTTTGACGTTATGCGCTTCTATAAAGCGACGCGACTTGTCGCGTCAGTGTTAGCGCCCGCGTGCATCGTTCAATTTTTTTCACTGTTTCGTCGGCGGCGCATCAACGTCCATCAACGGCTGCCCGGGGGACAGGGTTTCGGCGCCTTCCACGACCACGATCGTGCCGTCGGCGAGCAGCTTGCTCTCGGTAGGTTGTATCGGCTCCACCGCGACACGGTCGTCCTGGGCGAACAACGGCCGGACCGCCACGGACGCGGCGCTGGGCATCGGCGAACCCTCGCCGCCCGGCACGCCGACCCAGACGTGTTTGCCATCCACCGTGTATATCACCGCGTCGTGCGGCACGGTCAGGTATTCCGCCTCCGCGCCGATCGGCAGCCAGACGGTCACGCTCATGCCGGCCTTGAGCTTGCCGCCTTGGTCGTCGAGCCGAACCTTGATCGGGAACGTCCGCGCCGCGTTCTGGCCGTTGGGGTTGATCGCCACGACCTCGCCCGCCACGTTCAAACCTAGCGGGTCGATGATCACAGTCGCGTTGTCACCCAGCCGGACCTGATCGATCGCGTCTTCAGGGACGTCCGCGATGGCGTCGACCTGGCCCTGCGAGATCACTTCGACAATGTCGTCACCGGGCGCAACCCACTGGCCGACCTCGGTGATCTTGCGCGTCACCGTGCCATCGAAGGGGGCGAGCACCACCAGCCGCTCGACCTCGCGCCTGGCGCGGTCACGGTCGGCGACCACCGAGCTTAAACGCGCACGGTCGGAGGCGACCTGCGCACGCATGTCATCGACTTCCTTGGGCTTGGCGGACTGGGCCTCGCGCAGTTGTTCGAGGTACTTCAGATCCAACTCGGATTGATCGAGCGTGGCCTGCGCGGCGGCGACGTCGGCCTCGGCACTCTTAAGGTTCTGCTCGGCCCACACGCCGTCGATCCGTGCCAGCACGGTCTTGCCCGCGATGACCGGGTCGCCCTCCTGGACCGGGACCTCAAGGACCTTGCCCTCGACCTCGGCGGCGACGGTCGCGCGTTGCAACTCGTGCAGCCGGCCGACCACGGCGATGCGCTTACGCAGCATCTGATTTTTGACCTTATCCACACGGACGCTGGCGGGGTAAGGCCCCGGCGGTGCCCCGCCGCCGGGCGGGCCGCCGGCCTCGCCGCCGGTTGTCGCCCCACCGGCGCCGGCCATTGTGAACCATAAAACCGCGACCAGGGCCCCCGCGCAGAAGGCCATAATCGCTGTCCATACCGTTGTTTGTGACCGTGTAGCGGGCATTTTCAGGGGCTTTTAGGAGTTTGGGGTTGCATGATCGTACACTGTACGATAGTCTGGCAGTGTAAGCCAGTAACCCGGGCGGGTCAAGGCCAGTGCGACTGTTAGAATCCCGCGATGCCCCGCGACCGAAAGACCAAAACCCGCAAAGACGCCCGGAGGTGGCGCGAAGCCAACCACGACGAACGCCGTGAGGCTATCACCCGCGCCGCCCTGGACCTGCTGGATCGCAAGGGCCTGGAGGCCGTGACCATGCGTATGGTCGCCGAGTCGCTGGGCGTCGGGGCGATGACCCTCTACACCTATGTCAAGGACAAGCACGACCTGCACCGGGGCATGGTCTGCCGGGGCTTCCAGATGCTCAACCGGGGCTGCGAAGAAAACTCCACGCTGGATACCAACGAGGGCTGGCGCGGCGGCGCACGCAACTACCTCCGCTTCGCCATGGAAAACCCCAACCTCTACAAGCTGATGTTCGACCACTTCATGGCCGACGACGACAAGGACCTGCTGCACGGCGGTTTCCAGCACCTGTTCGACAAGGTCCGCTACCGCCTGCAATGCTCCGGCTGCGAAGGCGACGAGCTGGACCGCGAGGCCCGCGCCCGCGCCGGGCGGTTCTGGATCGCGCTGCACGGCCTGGCCACCCTCGCCATCGCCGGCCGCCTCGTCGTCCTGGAAGGCGGACTCGACGACCTGCTCGACGACCTGATCAAACACGTCGCGCCGGACGCCACCTGACCCACGCCCCATCCAGGACACGGAACAACGCTATCTGACTACGTTTTGTACGCCGATTATTTTCTGCTTATCCGTCTCAATTTGTCTCGCTTCATCGCGAGCAGTATCCGATGCCTGGGCCAGACAAGTAAAAAGCCCCGGCAATCGCCTGGGGCTGTGAAGAGATCAGGTATGTCTGCCGTGCTATCGCCGGTTTATTCAGGCGTTAATCCAATTGAGACTCAAACGCCGCCAGGTGGTTGTATGAACCGTTGAGCAGGTTGGTGTAGACGCGCTTGATGTCGGACATGGTGACTACTCCCAGCAGTCTTTCCAGGTCCTCGATGTCCAGTTGTTCGATCGCGACACCGACCCTGTACGCCTCGTCGCTGGACTGCATGCCCCGCTCGATAAGTTGATCGTACAGTTCGGTGAACGCCGGATTGGTGAACTCGCCGATGCCGTTGTCGGCGGCGGGGTCTAAAAGGCCGTACTTGTCCAGCAGATTCTTCACCGCGTCCATATGACGCTGCTCGGATTCGGCGATATTGTCGAAGACCCGCACGTTCCATATTGCACCGAGGGTCAGGTACACGTCGCGGGCGAGCTTCTCCTCCTCGCGCATGTGTAGCAGGCTATCCTTCTCGACCGCGCTAAGCCCCCCGTTCGACCCGCCGCGGCCCTTGCCCGCCTCCGCGAACGGTGCCGAGACCACGAAGAGTAACACTGCCAAAAGAACGAGGTGCATTCGTTTCATCGATATTCTCCTTCATTTCACCGGATACAATCACACTACGGGCGTGGCGGGACGCACATCGCGTCACTCCGCACAGTGTTAAACGACGCGGACGGGATGACACTGCGGATAATTTTGTGTAAATACAAAAAAAACTGTTGGCCCCCGGATGACCCGGCGTATCGGGCGGACGCGGAGTGGATGCCCGCTAACCCATCACACCTCATCGCTCAAGCCCCCGCCCCTTGGTGCACATTGCTTATCAGGAGGCGGGGGCGGCCCCGTTTTCATTTCGAAGGCGGCTCGACGAACTGATCGAGCACGTCGCGCCGGACGTGACATGAAAGGCAAACAATCTCAAGGACCATCACAACGGCAGCAGGCATTACTTCTCGCTGCTGACAGCTGTTTATATTCGTAATACATAGCCGATGATGGTCTCGAATAAACCCAAGAGAACCGGCAAGAGTAGTGTAATTAATGCCAGCACAACGACGATGCCGACGGCAATCTTTGCCGCACTCACCCAGCGAGCATCCGGCCTTGGATTGGCTGCCATTAGATTTGCCTTCGCATTCGGGTTCGCAGAAGGTTTAACTTTCCTGACACCTTACCTCCCCCCCCCTCTACCACATCATCCACATCACCCACATCGCCATGGTTCTAGGGCGGGGAGATGGAGATTGTTTGCAGAGCAGGTATCTGCCTTTTCCCCGCCTGCATCTTTTGCAGCCATGTATTAATAGCAGATTAAACTACAGTCAAGTCATCGCGGGATAACAGAGAGGCGGGCACGGTTTACTACGAAGGAGCCGCAACTTGGCACGCATTCTAGTTTATGATCTCCCAGTCCGTCTGTTTCATTGGTTGCTGGCGATTGGTTTTTTGTCGGCTTTTGCAATCGCCCAGTTCGCCGACGAACACGGGGGGCTATTTCCCTATCACATGATCATCGGGCTTGTGCTCGGGCTAATGCTGATCCTACGCATCGTTTGGGGTTTAATAGGATCGCGAAATGCACGGTTCGGATCGTTCCTATTCGGACCAAGTGACGTGATCGCATATTTTAAGGGGGTATTGGTCGGTGGAGGTCGGCGATATGCCGGGCATAATCCGGGTTCAAGCTACGCGATATTTGCGATGCTCGCGGTAACGCTGATGGTCGTGATAAGCGGCCTGCTGATATCGATTGGCGGCGAG
>JAWKTA010000084.1:0-15763 GCA_041402025.1 Phycisphaerales bacterium
GTGTGAGCCGGGCGCGCGAGCTGGGCGACATCTGGCGGGTCTATGTCTACCCGTTCGATCAGTTCTGGTTCCTGCAGGCGATCTCGTTGGTGTTCCTGGGCATCTTCGCGATGGAGCTGACGGGATTGTTACGCAGCCGGTTGGGCTGGACTTTATGCCTGCTGGTGGGGGCGGCGTTGTATGTTGATCCGCCTGGGGTGACGTTCTTTTCGGTCGACGGGTGGTGCCGGCTGTTCGTGTTTTTCATCCTGGGGGTGGGCCTGCAACGGTTTGGTTTTTTGTCGGCTGGGAAGCCGTCGCTGGTGATCGCGGCGACGCTGCTGGGGCTGTCCGCGGTGCTGCATCAGTCGGTGCTGCTAGGTTTGCGAGCGCCGGGCGGCTGGATGCCGTGGGTCACGCTGGGTTTCGGGTTAGGCGCGACGTTCGTGCTGATCCGCCTGCGTTTCTCATACAGACCCTTGGCGTTGCTGGGCGGGTTCTCGTTTACGATTTACCTGCTCCACAGCTTCGGCGTCGTCGCGGCGCGGGTGCTGGGGATGAAGCTATTGGGTATCGAGGCTCGGGGCGTGCTGTTCGTGATGTGCCTGCTACTGGGGCTTGTGTTGCCGATATTGGGGCACAAGGTGCTTGAACGGTTCGCGCTGACACGGCGGGTGTTTCTGGGGCTTCGGTAGGGGCAAACACTTGGTTTCGATTGCGCTTCATGTCTTGAGTAACGGCGGCTGAAGCCGCCTGGGCCGCTTAAGATTGAAGTTATTATTCCGGATGTGATCGGGCCTGGGCTTTGATCAGGCCAAACCTTGTCGCGGTCGTGAACCAGCCTTCGTCCGGGGTATAGGTCACTTTGTACCCGTCGGGTTGGGGCAGGTATGCCGGGCGGTAGGTGGTGTCGTAGACGGGCAGATAAACGCGGCCGGCGGCGTCGGTTTGCAGGTAGGGGAATACCAGCACGAGGCGCTGGTCGAGGGTCTGGCCCTCGTGGGTGACGCGGTCGCAGCCGATCTCGACACGGTCGAGCTTGAGGTTGGCGACGGGATTACCTTGTGGGTCGTGGTACTGGATGACCAGGACGCGTGGCGCGTTGTTGACGGACCATTGGTAGTAGGCGTCGGCAAGTTCATCGCGGCCGTGCAGACGGTGCCAGGTGGCGATCAGGAAGTCGGTGTAGAAATCGTTGGCGGCGGCCGAGTGCATCACGATGCCCGCGAGCGTGTCGAGGCTTTGGAAGTCGGGGGACTTCGCCAGCTCGGTGGCTGTGAGTGCTTGTGATTCATTGTCGGCGGCGAGTTCAAACCCCGGGTCGCGGTAGCGGGGTTTGTTGTAGGTGTATTGCGCGTTGGCGGCGTTGGGTTTGACGAGCGTGGTTTCGATGACGGCGGGCGCGGTCCAGGTCGCGCGCTGGGCCCAGATGAGGTTGGCGCGGCTGGCGTTTAGGTGGTGCTCGACGGCGCGGAGGGTTCCCCACACGATGAAGAAGAGTACGACGCAGCCCAGGGCGCTGCCGAGGATGATCACGGGGCCGGGGATGGCTTTGTGGGGGTGGTCCCGGCCAAGGCCCTGCGGGCCATGACCGGGTTTTGTTTCGGGGCCGGGGGGTGAGTGATCGGGCATCAGATGAGGTTATGACTTTTCAGGTGTGAAGTCATCTGTGGGACGGGGTCTTTGGGGTTTTTGATGTGGCAGGCGTGCCAGCCCTGTGCGTTCGCGGCGGCGATGTTCTCGGCCGAATCATCGAAGAAGAGGATAGCGCCCGGCGGGGTGTCGGTCGTCTGTGCGACAAATTGATAGATCGTGGGATTGGGCTTGCGGTCGCGGACCAGGTGGCTGGCGAAGCGGTGGTGAAGCCGGCTAAGCGGCAGGCTGTTGCGGTGGGCGGGGTCGGTCATGGCCCGCCAGTGATTGTCATTGGTGTTCGAGAGGCATGCGGACTTCAACCCGGCGGCGTGGACAGCGTCGATCAGATCGTCGATCCCGTCGAAAGGTCCGCGCAGCCAGGCATTACTCATGGCCAGCGCTTCGTCGGGCGTCAGCCCCAGCAGCGGCGCGGCGCGCTGGTAGAACTCGCCGTGGGGTAGTGCGCCGACTTCTTCGCGGCAGACGAGCTGGATGAGTTGGTGTTTGTCGTCGTCGGTGATGGGTTTGGTGGGCGTGACGCCGGCGAGTTCGCAGGCGTGTTCCCAGCCGTCACACAGGCGTATCAACACGCCGCCTAAGTCGAAGATGACGAGTTGGATGTCGGGCGTGGGCATGTTGCGTCTGCCGAACTAAGTAAACGGGGCGGGGAGCCGGGCCGTAGTGCGTGGCCGTTAGCGTTGTTTGCCTTCGATGGCGCACAAGAGGACTGCGGCGGCGAGGCCGAGGCGCGGGTCCAGTTGGTTCCGGGTATCCGGGGTGAAATCGACGACGAGTTTCATCAGGAACGGGTTGAAGGTTTGTTGCATCGTGCAGATGGTCTGCCCGCCGAACTCGACGTGGTACTTCTGCGGCATGAACAGGGCGAGCAGGTCGATGAAGCGGCGTGCCAAGGCCTTGAGTGTGGAGTCTTCGATGATCTTGCCGAGTTCCTGGCCGTTGGTCCCTATGACGGTCCACTCGTCACGGAGGATGGATTTAAGGCCTTTGCGTCGCAGCGCGCCGACCGTCTCGCCCGTGGTCGGGTCCTTGACGGTGTAGGCGGCGGAGAAGTCGATGACCCGGTCGGCCTGGATGGTGAGCACCTCGGTGCTCAGGCTTTCATCGGTGTAGAGCCGCAGGTCTTCCTTGAGCTTGAACGCTTTCATCTTGCAGTACATGGCCAGTTCATCGTTCGGGCCGTAGATATGGAAACCGGTAGAGAGGAAGTTAAAGATTTTTTTGCGGACGGTGTAGGTTTCGTGGGCGAAGCGTTCGAGTGCATCCATGTGAGCGATTCCGGAAGAAGGGTGAGGTGATTGATTTAGGATGGGATGGTTTAGGGCGATCCCGGCCAAGGCCCTGCGGGCCATGACCGGGCTTTTTGGGGCGTCAGTTTAGCCGCGGATTTGGCCGGTACCGTAGGCGATCCATTTGTAGGTGGTCAGGTCGTCGGCGCCCATGGGGCCGCGCGCGTGGAGTTTGTCGGTGCTGATGCCGATCTCGGCGCCCAGGCCGTACTCTCCGCCGTCGGAGAACCGGGTGGAGCAGTTGACGAAGGCGTTGGCGGTATCGACGCGTTTGACGAACTGGTCAGCGGCGTCCAGCCGGGTGGTGACGATAGCGTCGGTGTGCTTCGAGCCGTAGGTATTGATGTGGTCGATGGCCTGGTCGAGGGAATCGACGACGCGCATGGCTACGATCAAGTCCAGGTATTCCTCGGCCCAGTCGGCGTCGGTGGCCTTTTTGGCTTTGGCCAGCGTCTTGCAGGTCACGTCGCAGCCGCGGACTTCGACGCCCTTTCCGATCAGTGCTTCGCCGATCGTTTTCAGCAGGCCGCGTTGGGCCGCGTCCGTGTGGATCAGGATCGTCTCGGCGGCGTTGCAGACACCGGTGCGTTGTGTTTTAGCGTTGATGCAGATGTCCAGCGCCATCTTGTCGTCGCACTCGGCGTCTACATAAACGTGGCAGTTGCCGGTGTAGTGCTTGATGACGGGGATGTGCGACTGTTCGACGACGGCGCGGATCAGCGATTCGCCGCCACGGGGGATGCAGACGTCGATGCGGTCCTGCATCTTCAAGAGTTCGCCGACGGCGGCGCGGTCGGTGGTGGGGACCAGTTGCACGGCATTAGGGTCGATGCCCGCCTGCTTGAGTCCGGCCTGCACACATTCTGCGATCGCCTGGTTCGAGTGAACCGCCTCCTTCCCACCGCGCATGATCACGGCGTTGCCGCTCTTTAGGCACAGCGCCGCCGCGTCGCTGGTGACGTTGGGTCGCGATTCAAAAATGATCAGCACGACGCCGATCGGCACGCGGACTTTCTGCAGCTGTATCCCGTTAGGCAGGACGCGGCCTTCCTGGACCTTGCCGACGGGGTTGGTCTGGTCGGCGACCTGGCGGACGGAGTCGGCCATGGATTGGATGCGTTTGTCGTCGAGCTTGAGCCGGTCGAGCATCGCGCTGCTCAGGCCGTTTTGCTTGCCGGCGTCGAGGTCCTTGGCGTTGGCATTTTTCAAGGCGACGGACGAGGCGAGCAGTTGCTCGGCGATCTGGCGCAGGGCCTGGTCACGGACACGCCCGGGCACTGTACAGAGGCTGCGCCCGGCGCGCAGCGCCTGGTCTGCGAGGGTGTTGCAGAGGGCCGAAACATCGGCGGAAACGGCGGTGGGGGTGCTCGTGGTCATGGCAGGGGTATTGTAGCAACCCCGGCCGGGCCACCGGCGGGGGGTGATCTGATGGATGTACAGGCTTGTGTTTAGCCGAGGAGCTTACTCCGCGTTGGGGCGATCAAGCTCGCCCGCTAAACCCCGGGCGGTAACCCGTGGGTGACGCCAGTTAGGGCTGGGGGTTTAGCGCTTCGGCGGTGTAGGTGACGGTGGTCAGGTTGGGCTCGACGGAGACGATCTTCACGCCCTCGGGCAGGAAGATATCCAGCGGCGCGCTGTGGTTGTTAGCCGAATTGGTCAGGTCTTCCATCTTGATGAGGATCGAGGCGCGGACGAGACTGGGGTCGTTCTCGATGCGTTTGATGGCTTCGTTGGGTCCGCGGACCTTGACGCGGAGGATGCGCTGGCTGCTGGGGTCGATACGGATGCGGTACAGCCCGGTGATGTCGTCGGTGATGCGCAGGCGGACCTGGACACGTTCGAGAGTGAATTCGGTGGTGTTCTTACGGATAAGGAATCGGGCCTCGACGCGCGGCCGGGACAGGTTGACGTGGGTCTGGTTCAGCAACTCGGTTGGTAGATTCAGCTCGACGGTCTCGACATTGAGCGTATCCTGTTCGAGGGTTTCCTTGTCCAGCAGGTCCAGGCGCGCGACGAGCTGGATGCTCTGGTCACTGACCAGTTGCGCCAGGTTAGCGGGCATGGTGACGGCGACCTTGTCCGGGACGATGATCGGCGGCGCTTCATCGGATAGCTCCAGGTCGCCCTTCTCAATGCGGATAGGCATATCCACGGTGCGCAGCTGCTGGACCCGGACCGCGACGGTCTCGGGCGTCGTCTCTTTGACAAAGGCGTTGAGGTCGGCAAGCGGCGACTGGTTGAGCACGTCCTGGAGGTTGATGACCTGGACCTCGTCGGCGGAGCTGGGCACATGCACCTCGATATCGACGGTCTCGTTACGGACCCAGTCGGCGATCCGTGGCAGATCGCCCTGGGAAGCCTGTAACGCGGCCTGCACGTCGATGACGGCCCCGCCGACGACGGAGGATTCCTGATCGGTCAGCGACACGGCCATACCTGTGGTGGGTGCGACGAAGCGCACGTTCACACGTTTTGTCTGCGTGATGACGGTTTCACCCTCGGCGTAGAGCCAGATCAGCGCGGCGATCACCGTGACCACCAGCACCGTCTCCAGGCTCTCTAGTAGCGCGCCTTTTTTCATCGAACGTGTATCCGGCTTACTTGCCGAAGTCTCCCTGTGTGGTGGCGTCTGTTTCGGTCTCGGTCGGTGTGGCGGTGTCCTTGGGCGTCATGGTGACGGTGCCGAAGCCCTTGCTGAGGATCGGGCGCAGTTCATCGGGGGTCAGGCCGCGCTTCAGTTCGCCACGTTCAGCGACGCTGATGGTGCCGGTCTCTTCGCTGACGATCAGGACCAGGGCGTCGGCCTCCTGGCTTAAGCCGATCGCCGCGCGGTGGCGTGAGCCAAGCTCCTGGGGGACGTTGTCACTGTCGGCCAAGGGGAACTGCACGCCGGCGGCCACGATCCGGTCGCCGCGGATCACCACGCCCATGTCGTGCAGCGCCGAGCCCGGCCAGAAGATCGTGTCCAGCAGCTGCTTGGTGACCTCGGCGTCGAGGCGCGTGCCCAGTTCGACGATACCACGCAGGCCCACCCGGCGTTCGATCGCGATCAGTGCGCCGATCTTGTTCTTGGACAGGTAAGTCAACGCCGCCACCAGCTCTTCGATGACCTGGGCGCGCCTCAGCCCGGTTTGGCGGAACAGCCGTGCTTCACCCAGCCGGACCAGTGCCCGGCGCAGCTCGGGCTGGAACACGATGATCAGCGTCAGCGAGACGATCGGCAGGGCCTTGGAATACAGCAGGTTCAGCCGCTCGAACGTGCCCTCACGGCCGAAGACCTGGATCGAGAACACGCCCACGACCAGGATCAGCGCTACGCCCTTGATCACGCGCGCGCCGCGCGTGCCCCGGAGGAAACGGTACACGATGAAGACGACGGCCCAGATGACCGCGAACTCGGCGACGACCTCCCAGGCACCTTCCCGCAGGTGGCCCTGGACACGTTCGGCAAGCTCATAGAGGCGGTCAAACTGCAAGGCGGGTTCCCTTGGGCTACGTCGGGGGCATGTAACGACGTGGTGGGCGAGCGGTTGAGTATAGTGTGCGCAATAGTTTGTATCGGTAATCGGCCGGGTTTTCGGCGAAAAGTCGGGCCTCAAGCGGCCGGGCGGTCGTCGGGCCGATAATCCCCCGGCCTGCGGCGCGGCGGGCCGCCCCGACTGTTATACTCGCACGGCGTCTTACCGGTTCCTGGAATCCAACGATGCAGAGGCTCGACCGCCTGCGGACCAACATCCAGAAGTGCTACCTGGGCAACCAGCAGGCGATCGACAAGCTGATCGTCTGCCTGCTCGCCGGCGGGCACATGCTTATCGAGGATGTGCCCGGCGTGGGCAAGACCATGCTGGCGTCGGCGCTGGCGCGGAGCCTGGACTGCAAGATGGCCCGGCTGCAGCTGACCCCGGATATGCTCCCCTCGGACGTGTTGGGTGTGACCGTCTGGGACCAGCGCAGCAGCGAGTTCATCTTCAAGCCCGGGCCGGTGTTCGCCAATATCCTGCTGGCCGACGAGATCAACCGCACGACGCCCCGGACACAGTCGGCCCTGCTGGAAGCGATGAACGAGGCGCAGGTCTCGATCGACGGGCACACCCGCAAATTGCTTCAGCCGTTTATCGTGATCGCGACTCAGAACCCGTTTGAATTCGAGGGCACATACTTCCTGCCCGAGAGCCAGCTTGACCGTTTTTTGATGCGTATCAGCCTGGGTTATCCCAGCCCGCAGGACGAGTCGCGGATCCTGACGCTGGACCCGTCACGCAACGCGCTGCACGAGCTTCGTCCGGTGCTGACCGCCGAGGAGTTGGTCAAGCTTCAGGGGCAGGTACAGGACCTGACGATTGATGCGGCGCTGGTGGAATACGTTGTGCAGATCGCCGGGGCGACCCGCCGGGACGAGCAGTTGCAGACAGGCGTCTCGACACGCGGGGCGCTGGCGCTGATGCACGCCGCCAAGGCGACCGCGATGCTCAACGGCCGGGATTACGTCGTGCCCGAAGACATCACCAGCAACGTCGTGCCCGTCTTCGCCCACCGCGTGATCCCCAAGAGCTACGCCCACGACGCCGACGGCGTGGCGGCCTCACGGATCATGCAGCGCCTGCTGGAAACGATCCCCTCGCCGGTGTAACCGGCCGGGCTGCATAGCGCAGCAAGAC
This sequence comes from Phycisphaerales bacterium, assembly GCA_041402025.1. GTDB lineage: Bacteria > Planctomycetota > Phycisphaerae > Phycisphaerales > Phycisphaeraceae > JAJRRS01. Next base: position 7,580 of record JAWKTA010000084.1, read on the forward strand.
ATATCCCGCCACGGCCGTTAGGACCTGCGCCCACCACACCCCCAGCGGTGTACGCACGCTTTCACGTGTGATCCAGGACCCGAGGTTACATCCCAGCTCGATCGACACGAGCAGCGATAGTGCTGCGGGTAATACTGCCAACGTTGTGAGGTAGCCGAGCCGATGCCGCGATTGAAAGACAAATGCGGCGCCGGCCAGGGCGAAGAGCATGACCGCAGGGGCCGCGCCGAAATCGCCCCGGGTGTGCAGATCGAGCGCTTCCGTATTCTGTAGAAGCTGACGCATCAATACCAACGGGCATACCGAGGCGAGCAGGAGGTGTCCGGTCGTGGTCAGGCCTTGGGATAAGGCGAGGCTGGGAGCGGGATGTATCGCCGGGCTGGTTGAACCGTTCGCGTACAGGCGTAGCGCCGCCACGACCAGCAGGGTACCGCCAAGAAGTTCGAGGCCTTCCTCGATGACGATGCCGATCGGCTTGTACCAGCCCGGCACGCCGATGGCGTGTTCGATCATGTCATACGGCTCGGCGGAGCCCAGGCATACAAAACCCACCAGCACCCCCAGGCCCACCCGACGGTATGTGCCGCCAGATCGCCATAGCATCCCCACGGACCACCCCATCGCTAACACAAATATCAGTGCGAAGGGGGCCAGGCTCCAGTGCCCCGGCAGCGGTGCAAGGTCTGACGCCCGCTCGTGCAGGGAGCCCAGCTCATCCACGCATAATCCCAGGCCAAGCCATGAGAGCACCCGCAGCGCCCAGCATGTCCGTCGTGGGCAATTTGAGTCGCTGGCACCTACGGCGAGCAGGGCAGCGAACGCCAGCAGCAGCATGCCCGACCACCAGTTCCCGATGGTGTATTCCCAGTTCGGCGCGAGTTTGCGGACGTATTTGTTGCCGGTCCAGCCGGCGGTGACGGCGAAACCGGCCCCGAGAAACAAAAGGTTCAGGCCTGCGATCAACGGCCACCAACGATGATGTTCTCGGCGGGATTGATCGCTTGTAACTGGTTGGGGCACACATGACTCCGGGAACGCTTTGGGTGTCATCGCTATCGGTCATGCGTGTGAATCGGGATCAACGCCGGCCTCCGACCATGCGGAAACAGGCGTGCTATCCATCGTGCGATCGGCGCGCAAAAAACAACCCGCGGTATTAGCCGCGGGTCGTTGAAAGGACGTTCAATTGGCGTGTCGCTTAGGCGGTGTGCCGGCGACGCAGGGCCAGACCGCCGAGGCCCATGGCGACCAGGGTGGGGGTCACCGGTTCGGGGATCGGGTTCTCTTCAACCACCAGGGGGGCCTGGCCGTTGATCAGGATACGGATCTGGTCGGTGATGCCGCCGACGGCGAAGCGGAAGTCGATCCGCATACGGTCGTTGCTGATGCGGAAGTAGTCGGCGTTCGGGTCAGTCATGTCCAGGCCGTGACCGGTGGCGGTTTCATACGCGGTGCCGGGGGCGCCGACGAGGGCGTCGCTGGCGGCGAAGTTGCCGAAGATCACGCCGAGGATCTTGTCGTTGAAGGTGATGCTGCCGCTCATGATGGTGGGCGATTCAGCGTCGCCGTTGGTGTCGGCGTGGAGGAAGTAGCTGGTGACGGCGCGGCCGGCGGCGATGGTACGGGTCGAAGCGACCGTGTTCAGGGGCTTCTTCAGGCCGGCGGTCGCCGATGTGGAGCCGTAAGCACCGGGGAGGTAGGCCTCGACCGTCAGGTCGCTGGCGAGCACGGTGTTGACCGACTCGGTGAACAGCAGGGCCTTGCGGTTGTTGGTCCGGGCATTCTCCTTGACGGAGGCGGGGGCGTGGATCATGTTCACGTCGCCCGAGAGGGTCAGAGCCGAAGCGGAGCTGACGATGCTGAAGACGGTGCCGGCTGCGAGGGTAGCGATGATCGATTTCATAATGCTGACGTCCTTCCTTACTGATGGTCGGCACTTTTTGGTTTGGCCGACCGGTTCACCTGATTCGAATGAAGCCGTCAACTGGCGGTCGTTGAAGGCGTCTACGCGTTGGTTGTTTACTTACAACCCACGTGCCGGAACCTCGGAAACAGGTGAAACGAGGCCCGCTTTTGGCGACAAATTGTTATTAAGGCCGTGGTATCAAAATGTTACTTCAATTTACCTTTCAAGCTCCACGTGAAACCATTATACCGATAATACCACGTGTTGTCCAAGGGGCACAATCGAATGCAGAAAAAAAACATCAAATTCCCGTTTGAGGACATAGGTTCTGGTCCGATAAGTGGTTGCCGGGGTTCAATTCCGGCCGCTTGACGGTTGCCCATTTTGCTCAAACTACCCATATTCAGCCACAAGATCGGCCGGGAACGGCCATGAAACAACCCTGTTTCTGGGCCGGGGTCCTATTTCTTTTAACCCGGCAAAGGCTATGGGTTCAGTTTCCACGGACACGGGCTCAGCGATCACAGGCCCCGCAGGTGGGGGACCTGGTCAGCCGGACCGCCCAGCTTCGGGATTTTCCCGGGGCGATCTCTCGGGACAGACGACCGGTTAGCGCTTATCCTGTGTTGTTGTTCAGGCTATCCGCACCGACCCGCATCCGTACCCACCCGGGAGACCCCGATGAACCGAACCGAAACCAGGACGCGATGGACGCTCGTTTGGGCCTTGATCCTCATCGCTTTGACGTATCCGGCCATCCCGGCGGGCGCTGAGCTGGTCTCATCCCTGCACGCAGCAGTGCAAACGGACGTGGCAGTGGAAGAGCCGGCCACCGAGGCACCTTCGGCGCCGACCGAAGCATCTCCCGAAGCCGACAACTCATCCGATACCCCGGCCGTCGAGCCGGTCGCCAAGACGCCGGTCGTCGGCTGGCTGGCGCTGTCCGAGCCTTTGCGTGACGGCCCGATCCCGTTCGCATGGGTTACGCGCGATGAGGCCGGCCCGTCCCTGGGTGATGTGCTTGAGCAGCTCGACTACGTCGCCAACAGCGAGGAATACCTCGGCGTGGTGATTTATCTGGATCAGCCCGGGCTTCGGCTGTCGCAGGTCCTGACGATCGCGGACAAGGTTGCCGAGGTCCGCGCCGCGGGCAAGCGCGTGCTGACCTACGCCGAGGCTTACGACATGATGGACTACCTGCTGGCCAGTTCCGCGGACATGATCATGCTCCAGCACAAGGGTGAGGTCCAACTCACCGGCGTGTCGATCGAGGAGATGTACCTGGCGGGCCTGCTGGCAAAAATCGGCGCCAAGGCCGACCTCGTGCAGATCGGCAAATACAAGGGCGCGGACGAAACCATGACGCGCACCGGGCCCAGCGAGGCGTGGAACCAGAACTTCGACGGGCTGCTGGACGACCTGTATGGCCAGATCATCACCCGTATCGCCGAGAACCGCGGCATGACCACCGCCGAAGTGGAAGAGCTTATCGCTTCGAGCTGGACCATGCAGGACACCGACTACCTCCGCAAGCGCATCGTCGATCGCGTCACCGACCGTGACCTGGTCGATGTGACCGAGGTCGAGTTCGGCGACAACTTTATCTGGGATGACACGATGGGCCTGGGCGGCGGCGAGGTGAAGATCAATAACCCGATGATGCTCTTTGGCATGCTCTTCAAGGAGCAGGACACGCGCACCCACCGCCCGACCATCGCCATCGTCCACGCCTCGGGCGCGATCCACTCAGGCGAATCCTCGCACGGGTCCGGCCTGTTCGACGCCGAATCCATCGGCAGCACCACGATGGTCGAGGTGCTCGGCGATGTCCGCGACGACGACAACATCAAGGGCGTGATCCTCCGCATCGATTCGCCCGGCGGCTCGGCGCTCGCCAGCGAGATCATCTGGCAGGCCGTCCGCGACCTGGGCGAGACCAAGCCGGTCTTCGTCAGCGTCGGTTCGATGGCGGCCAGCGGCGGGTACTACATCGCCTGCGCCGGCGACGAGGTTTACCTAAGCCCCAGCTCGATCGTCGGGTCGATCGGCGTGGTCGGCGGTAAGATCGCGCTCGGCGGGCTGTACGACTGGGCCGGCATCAGCGTCTACCGACGCAGCCGCGGCCCGTTGGGCGACATCTTCAACAGCGTCGAACCTTTCACCGACAGCCAGCGCGCGACCGTGCGGGAATCGATGCAGTTGATCTACGACCAGTTCATCCAGCGCGTGACGATCGGGCGCGGCACACGGCTGCCGGACGTCGGCTCGGTCGCCGAGGGCAGGCTCTTTACGGGCCGGCAGGCGGTCGAGAACGGCATGGCCGACAAGCTCGGCGGCGTTGAGGAAGCGATGACCGACATGACTTATGAGCTTGGCCTTGAGAAGGGTAGCTACGACGTATTGCACCTGCCGGCCGCGATGTCCTTGCAGTCTTTCTTAAACGACATGTTCGGTGCGCAGGCCCCGGCCGCGAGTGCCGCCGAGTCGCCCGTGATGCTCGAAACCGTCAAGCGTGTACTCGGCCCACGGGCCTGGCCCTCGATCAGCGCGGCGGTGCAGGGCTTGCTACTTCTGCAGGACGAGCCGGTGCTGACGCTGATGCCCAACGCCTTGATCGTCCGCTAGCCCGCCGGGTCCTGGAAGCGTGTTTATGGATGCGATGAATGTTTCCGTGATCCTCCCCGCCGCCGGGTCGGGCACGCGGTTTGCGCAGGGCTCGGGCAGAAGCGGGCCCGGGCTTGCGGGCGGGCTGAGCAAAATCGAGATGGAACTGGCCGGTAAGCCCGTGTTCCTGCACGCGGTCGAGTCGTTTATCCGCCGTGCGGACGTGGGCCAGGTGATCGTGGCGGTCGCGCCGGACAAGCTTGATGATTTCAGGTTCCGGTGGGGCGACAAGCTGGCGTTTCTGGATGTCGAGGTCGTGGCCGGCGGGGTAACCGACCGCTGGCAGACGGTCTTACGGGCGCTGGATGCCGTGTCATCGGACGCGACCCACATCGCCGTCCACGACGCCGCACGCCCGCTTGCGAGCGAAGCGCTGATCGACCGCGTCTTCGACGCCGCCAAGCGATTCCCCGCCGTGATCCCCGGCTGCGATGTCGGCGCGACGCTGAAGCGCGTCGGGGTCGATGACACGATCCGGGCCGATGCCGACCCGCTGGACGCGATCCTGGGAACGAGCGATAAAGATGAGCCGCCGATCCGTCGTGTGGTCAAGACGGTCGATCGCCGCAACCTTATCGCGGTGCAGACGCCGCAGGTGTTCGAAGCGGTGCTTTTCCGCCGGGCCTACCTGCAATTCGCCGACGGCGGGCCGGACTCCCAGGGTATCACCGACGACGCTCAACTGATCGAAGCCATGGGCGAGCCGGTGCGCGTGGTCGAAGGCGAAACCACCAACCTGAAGATCACGTACCCCGGCGATGCCGAACTGGCCGAAGCGCTATTAAGCAAACGCGGCGCATCCCGGGCGGCCGACCTTGCCAAGAAAAAGTTATTCCGCTACGACGACGAATTGTAGTGATTCATCTGTTATCACCATTCACCCGCGCGTTTGGTGTGCTTCATGGTCCCCCGAAGCGTAACCCAATTTACCTGCTTAATGTTCGGCTTTTCACAGGGCCTGGCCCCGAAGGGTGACCCGCACCCATACCCGCGTCTGCGCACAGCCGCCGCTACGCAACGCAAACACGGCATCGTGACTACGCATAAAGATCAGATATAACTTATATCTGATCTATAAAAATCGCCTCTGACTTTGTGCTTGTTATTGGGAGTTGGTTTGTTGACGGGTCAGGCCAGTTGAGCGGCCCAGCGTTGCAGTTTCCGCACGGTCGAGGGGTTGACGCGGTACAGCCGTTGCGATCCCTCGACACGTTGGCGGACCAATCCCGTGTCACGCAGGACTTTCAGGTGCTGAGACATGGCGGGTTGTGACAGCTTCAGCCCCGACCGCAGTTGGTTCGCCGAGTGCTCGCTGTTGCCGAGCATCGTCAGCACGCGCCGCCGGACTGGGTGCGCCAGACCACGGAACAAATCCGCGCGGTCGGCATCGCTATAAACGGGGCGTGTCATAAAGATCAGATATAACTTATATCTGATCTTTGTCAAGCGTTGGAATCAGGGGGGCGGGGGCGGGCGGCGGGTTTGTGGGGGTAGCGCGGGGCGGCACAGGCCTGTTCTGCTTCTTCCGCGTTAAGTTAATCCGTGGGTTTGAGGAAGCGTGCTGCGGGGGAGGCGGGGTCGAGTTCCAGTGCGCGGCGGGCGGCGGCGTCGGCGGCGTCAAGTTGTCCCATGCGGTGATACAGGGCGGCTAGGCGCAGCTGGTGTGCGGCGCGGTCCGGTTCGATCAACGCGGCGGCGTGGATGTGGCGCAACGCACGGTCGTTGTCCTGCACTTGCAATGCGATCGCGGCGGCGAGTTCGCGGTAGGTGGCGTTGTACGGTTCGCGGTCGAGGGCGCGCTCGATCGCGGCCAGCGCCTGGGGGTAGTCGCCGTTCTTGCGGTAGGCCTTGGCCAGCTCGTGCGCCCACCGGCCGGACGACGGCTCGATCTGGTCGATGCTTTCCAGTGACCCGAGCACGCCGGTCAGGTCGCCGTGTGCGAGTGACAGTTCGACCAGTGCCCGGTGCGGCCGGGGATCGACCGGGCGGCTGTCGGCGTAAGCGCAACACCGCCGCCGCGCCGCGTCGGGGTCATCTCTATTAAGCACACGCTCGGCGATCAGTTGCAACAAGTCCGGGTGCCCGGGGTGCTCGGTCAGCAGTCTGTTCAACTCATCATCGTTAGTCGGCTCGCCTTCGCCGGTAAGCACTTCGGCCAGGCGCGGGCCGGTCGGGTATTCCGCCAGGCCCCAGGCTTGTACCTGTCCGCCGGCCCAGGCCTTGAAGCCCGACATGAATGCTTCGGGCGATTCGTCGGTGACGCGCACCAGCGCCTCGGTGTCCGGCACGCCGTCATAATAGAGCGCGAGCATGTCGGTGATTGCCTTGTGCCCGTAGCGCACAGCGATGTATTCGAGCATCCAGTCGGACTGCGCGTATGCGAGAGGCCGATCGGTTGGGGTCTTGGGCCGGATGAAGCCCCAGTTGATCTGGTCGAGCGCGAAGAGCTTGTCTTTCTGCAGAGCCTCGGCGAGTAATCGGCAGGTGTCGTAGGAACGCGGCGCGGTTTCCTGGGATACAGCGCAGGCCTCGGTGAACCAGTGGGGGATGCGGTTGCGGGTCTGGTCGAGGGTGACGGTGTGGACGAATTCGTGGCGGATAACATTGGGCCAGTCGTACCCCCCGTGCTGCCCGGGGCCTTCGCGGGGCGGGGTCATGGCGATGGCGTCGCCGGTCGCGGCGGCGATGGTCCAGATGTCGGGCATGCCGGTGATGCGCACCGCAAAGTGTTCCTCGTCCGGCATCAGGTCGATGCGCGTGATCCTTTCGGGCTTGTGACCAAACGCATTCGTGATATCGCGGTAGATCGCTTCGAGTTTCTCGGGCATGTCCCGGGCGAGCGCTTCGTCGATCCCGGGCTTGTAGCGGACCAGGAAGTGTTCGGTCTCGATCCGGTCGTAGGCGAGCAGGTCGTTGAGCATGGCGAGCTGGTTGTTCGCGCGTTTATTGAATGGGTCCAGCCGGGTGGCGGCGGCGAGTTCGCGCTGTGCGTCCTCATCATGAGCCGCCTGCATCAACAAAAGCCCAAGCTCGATGCGCGGCTTCGGCCAGTTCGGCGCAAGCTCCACGGCCCGGCGCAGCATCGCCTCGGCGGGCGCGTACTGGCGTGCGGCGGCGAGGTAGGTCCCGACGGTCAGGTGTGCCAGCGGGTTGCCTGGCGAGACGTTCTGGAACGTATCAAGTGCGAGCTGTGTGCCCGGCTCGTCGTAACTCAGCGCGGCGGCGGCGGCATTAAGCGCCAGCCATTCCCTGTGATTCGGGAAACGTGACAGGCCTGCATCGACCAGCGCCTTCGCGCCGGCGACGTCGCGCTGTTGCAGCAGGCTGCGGGCCTCGATGAGGTCCGCCATCGGGTGGGTCGGGTTAATCCCGTGCAGTTTTTCGATGACCGCCGAGGCGCGATCGAAGGCGTAGCCCTCGACGGACAAGCGTCCGAGTCTTTCCCACGCCTCGCTGCAAACCGGATTGAGCGCCAGCGCGGCAGTGAGGGCATTGACGCCCTCGCTTGGGTTGTCCTTTTCGATGAGCAGGTCGGCCTCGGCGATCAGCGCCGGCCAGTACGCCGGGTCCAGCTCCTGACGCACACGCCCGAGCAGGTTCAGCGCGAGCTGGTA
>JAWKTA010000085.1:0-15036 GCA_041402025.1 Phycisphaerales bacterium
GCGCCTGTCACTCGTCTAGCTGTTGATCGATCATCACAACGAGCTGGTCCTGGATTGTTTTCATGCTGCGGTTGGATAGCGGCGGGGTGAAGCCGTTGAAGAGTAGGCTAAACGCGATGGTGCGCTTGGGGTGTTCGGGCGCTTCGGGGTTGGTGACGATGAGGTAGCCGGAGAGGCTGGAGACGGCGCGGATGTAGCCGCTCTTGCCGTAGACCCAGTGGCCTGCGGGCAGTTGCTTGAACCGTCCGTCGAGCGTGCCGTCGCCCTGTTCTTCGGAGTCGCCGTCGGCCTTGCCGTTGTAGGAGAGGCTGTTGAGGTAGACCGGCCCGATCTGCGGGTCCTGGTGCATGGAGGTAAGCAGTTCCGCCAGCACGCGCGCGGAGACCGCGTTATCCCGGCTAAGCCCGCTGCCGTCGGCGATCACGACACCGCTGGCGAGCGTGCCCAGCCTGCGGGAAAGGGCGTGTCGCACGGCGGCCGCACCGTTCTCCCAGCCGCCGGGCGAACCGGTGAGCGCGTAACCCATGCGTTTGATCTGCGCCTCGGCGAACAGGTTCTGCGAGTCCCTGTTCGTGCGGCGCAGGATGGCCGGCATCAGCGTCTCGACGCGGTGGATCGGCCGGGCCTCGGGGGCCTGCTCGCCGACGGCCTGACGCACCACCTGGTCCACACGGATGCCCGCGCGGCCGAGACGGTCCTTTAGGAGTTGCCCAAGGTAGATGGGCGGGTCGTTGAGCGTGACACGCACCGGCGTGTAGAACGTGGACTTGACCCGGCCGCGCATCGTCATCTCGTTCGTGCCCGGCTTGCGGTCGACCCAGAACTCGTTGGCGCTGCCGGTCGTCGCGCTGTTAAAAATCTGTAAAAACGGCGACTCGGGGTAGATCGAGATGGTCGGGCTGGCGCCTACCCGGCTTGAGGGCGAGGGCAACACGTGCAGGCAGTTGTCGTTGAAATTAAGCCCGGCCACCTGAGCGCAGTAGTGCTGGTGCAGCTGCCCCTCCGGCCAGCTTGGGTGCACCATCTGCTGGTCAAACACGCGGTCGTCCACGATCAGCCGATCAAACGACGTGATCCCGGTCTGTTTCACCGCCTTGACCCATTGGCTTAAGATGTCTTCCGCGTTCAGTCCCGCTTCTTTCAGGAGGATAGGGTCGCCCAGCGCGGGGTCTCCGTCACCTTTGAGCATCAGCGCCGCCTGCCCCCCGGCCGGGGCATCGACCACGCCAAGCTCGGTACGGAAGACAAAATCCTTGCCCAGCACGTCCAGCGCCGACGCGGTCGTGACCAGTTTCATGTTGCTGGCCGGGAGCATCGGCTCGTCGGCGTTGATCTCGCCCAGCACCTCGCCGTTGTCCGCGTCGATCACACAGATGGAGTAGCGCGTGCTGCGCAGGTCCCGTGCCCGCAGCAGTTGCTCCAGGGCCCCGTCCAGGGGCGCGGCGGACAACTCGGCCGGGGCCGACCAGATAAGACACGCGGATAACAGCGGTATCGTGAGATATCTTTGGCTCAAAACAATCACCCCTGATGATGTAGCGCTCCATCGTAGCCCAAGCCCGGCGATCGGGCCAGTGGCTTTAACGCCGCCAGTACGCGCCGCGTTCCAGCGTTTTAAGCTGGTAACTGATCCCCCGGCTCCCCTCGTGCCCGACCATGATGTGCCGAAGCGCAGGGTCGGCGGCGAACCAGTATTGCTCCTGCCAGTCCGGGGCCAGCCAGAGCGTCAGGTGGTGGGCCTCGACTTCACCGTAGGGTAGTTCGAGCGTTTCGATGCCCCGGTATTTCACGATCGCGACGCCGGCGGATAATTCATCCGGCAGCGTCAGGTGCGTGTCGGTCTGGTCCCGCAGCAGCTGCAATTCCAGCGTATCAGGCGGGTCGTCGAACGGGTACCCGCGCAGGATCAGCGGCAGCGCGTCCTGGTACGCGAAGTGTTTGCCCGGCGTCATCTCGCCGGACCGTTCGCCCTCATCCGGGAAATAGCTCATCTGACGCCAGTGCAGCGTGCCCGCGTGGTTGACGTATTGCTTGAACGTCGCGCCGCAGTCCTCCGAGGACCCCATGTCGAGCTTTAGGCTCTTAAGGTCATCGGTGCCGACATAGGTCATCGTCGAGAAGTGGTAGGTGTAGTTTTCGGTCGGGATGTCGTCGCGGACGTGCAGCTTGAAGACCGCCCGGCCCTTGCCATCGGAGCTTTTGGTGAAGGTTTTGGGGCTGGCGTGCTCTTTATTGATATAGATGCGTGCGGCGTAGGGGCGCGGGGTGCCGTAGATCGTGCGAGTGGCCTCGTAGGTCGCACACTCGGCCAGGCCGTCGTACCAGACCGGGTCATCGCGCCAGCCGTGGGTGAACGCCTCGAACGGGTCGGTCTCTGCCCTCAGCGTGGAGCAGGTCGCGGTGAACAGGAAAACCAGGCCCAGGCCGACGATCAGATGTGCTGTTTTCATGCGGGATTCTAGCCGGCTAATGATGGAGTGTTTCCGGGTTTAACTCATCCCGAACAACTGCCCGTAAAGGTCGGTGTATTCCCGGTGCATGCGGTCCTGGGTGAATACTTCCAGCAGCCGCGTGCGTCCGGCCCGGCCCATTGCCTGGCGTTGCGCCGGGTCTTGCAGGAGCGTGACAAGATTCGCCGCGAGGGCGTTGTGGTCGCCGCGTGGCGAGAGCAGGCCGGTCGTACCGTGCTCGACGACCTCCGGGTTGCCGCCCACATCGGTCGTCGCGATCGGTAGCCCGGTCGCCATCGCCTCCAGCAGCGTGACCGACACGCCCTCGCTGAGGCTCGAGAGCATGAAGACATCCGCCCCGGGGACCAGTTGGGCGACATCATCCCGAACGCCCAGGAACCGAACCTGATCCTGAATATCCATCTCACCGCAAAGCGTTTCGATCGTCTGGCGTTGCCCGCCGTCACCGACCAGGCAAAGCACGGCTTTGGGAACGAACTTCAACGTCTCGGCGAAGGCGCGGACGGCCGTCTTATGGTCTTTCACCGGGTGGAACCGCGCCACCTGCATGACCAACGGCGTCTGATCATCGATCCCAAGCAGCCGGCGGGCGTGTGAACGCGATTCGGCTTCGGCCGGGGGGAAGGCGTCCGGGTCGATACCGTTGTAGATGATCTTGATCCGGCCCTCGGCGATGCCCTCGTTATCCACCAGCGCCTGCTTGACGAACCGGCCCACGGCGGTGACGCGGTCGTTTGGCTTGATAAGCCAGCGGTTGGCCAGCACCCGTTTGGGATTGCGATCATCGGGGTAGTGCCGGCCGTGCTCGGTGAAGAGGATCGGCGGGGTTGAGCCGAGCCGGCGTGACAGGGCGGCGTAAAAGAAGGGGGTGTACTGGTGGGTGTGCAGCAGGTTGATGCCGTAATGTTTGACCGCCGACCGCAGCCGACGCGCCACCGACCAGTCCAAGCCGGGCTTGCGTCCAAGAACGACCACGTCAAAGCCCAGCGACCCTAGGTGCTCGCCCAGCGGACCGGCCCCGTCCAGGCACAGGAATACAAACCGATACCGGTCCTGGAGTTTCAGCGCCAGGTCCCCGGCCAGGACCTCCGCCCCGGCCCGATCCAGCCGGTGTAGCACATGTCCCACGGCGGGGCGGTCCTGATTCATTTGATTCCGGGTCTCAATAGGGCGGATCGGAGTTAATGCGTAACATTGGATCGGACAAGTGCCTGTCATATCTTTAGATACCGCATTGTTTGGTGCGGTTTCTGCACCGGTTTTACACCAATGCATTAGGCTTGATTCGGCCCGCACAATTAGTTATAGTGATACTCCGAGCTTACCCTTATTAGGTTTACTTATTATATAACGATGTGTGTGCGGTTCTATGCAGACGCTCAAGCTATTCGCCGACGTGGCCCGCTGTCACAGCTTCTCGCAAGCCGCGGAGCTGCACGGCATCAGCCAGTCCGCCGCCAGCCAGCGCATCTGCCAGCTTGAGAAGAAATTAGGCGTCACGCTCGTGGACCGTTCGGTCAGGCCCCTGGCGTTGACGCAGGCGGGTGAGATCTTCGCCGAGGGCTGCGAGCAGATGGTGCAGGCCTACGACGATCTGGAGGCGAAGGTCGCCGGCCTGAAGAAAGACCCCGAGGGCCTGGTCCGCGTCAGCGCGATCTACTCCGCCGGGATCGACCTGCTCAGCCGGGTGCGCGAGAAGTTCGAGGCCGAACATAAAAAGATCTCGGTGGAGATCCGTTACGAGCGGCCCGAGCATGTTTACAACGCGGTGCGCGAAAACGAGTGCAACATGGGCATCGTCTCCTACCCCGAGCGCTGGCGGAAGGTGGACACGATCCCCCTGCGTGACGAGGTGATGGTCGTGGTCTGCAACCCCCGGCACAAGATCGCCCAGAAGCAGAAGGTGGACGTCAAGGAGCTGGAAGCCTACGAGATGGTCACCTTCGACACCGACCTGCCCGTGGGCCGGCGTATCCGGGAGTATTTCAAGAAGAACAACGTCAAGGCCCGGATCACCAACGTGTTTGACAACATCGACACCATCAAGGGCGCGCTGGCCGTGACCGAGCAGGTCTCGATCCTGCCCCGGCGGACGGTGATCCGTGAGGTGACGGCCGGGTCGTTGGCGATGGTCACGATGACGCCCGAGCTGGTCAGGCCCCTGGGCGTGATCTTCAAGCGCCGGGCGCGCAGCGGCGCGGCTTTCCCGCCCGCCGCACAGGTCTTTGTGGACTTCCTGGTCGCACACGCCGGCCCCGACGCCGACCAGGAAGGGCAGATCGAGCGTGAGGGCCACGCACTGATGGGTGCAGGCATATGAGTAACCAACAAGAACCGATATCGCAGCAATCCAGCCCCGGCCCGGGCTTCCCCGCGCCCGTCGGGCTGTACGACCCCGCCTACGAGAAAGACGCCTGCGGTGTCGGCTTCATCGCCCACATCAAGGGGCACAAGAGCCACGGCATCGTCGAGGACGCGATCACCATGCTCCAGCGCATGGACCACCGCGGCGCCTGCGGCTGCGAGGCCAACACCGGCGACGGTGCCGGCATCCTCACCGCGCTGCCCCACGGGTTCCTGCGCAGCGTCGCCGAACGTGACGCCGGTATCAAGCTCCCCGACGCGGAACAATTCGGTGCGGGCAACGTCTTCCTCCCCCGTGATGAAGCGCAGCGCAAGACTTGCAAGGAGACGTTCGCGAAGATCGTCGCCGAGCAGGGCCAGGTCCTGCTGGGCTGGCGTGAGCTGCCGGTCGATGCCGATGCCGCCAACGTCGGCCCGACCGCGCGGTCGACCGAACCTTACATGGAGCAGGTCTTCATCGCCGGCGCGCAGGGTGTCTACGGCGATGCGCTCGAACGCCAGCTCTACATCATCCGCAAGCACGCCAGCCGCGTGATCCGCCACGAGTCGGGTCTCAGCCAGGCCAAGTATTTCTACGTCTGCAGCCTGTCGACCAAGGTCATCGTCTACAAGGGACAGCTCACCAGCGGCCAGGTGATGCCTTATTACCCCGACCTGCAGGACGAGCGATACATCAGCCACCTGGCGATGGTCCACTCGCGCTTCAGCACCAACACGTTCCCGAGCTGGGACCGCGCACAGCCGTGCCGGTTCATGAGCCATAACGGCGAGATCAACACCCTCAAGGGCAACGTCAACTGGATCGCCGCCCGCGAAGGCCTGATGAAGAGCGACCTGTTCGGCGACGACCTGGAAAAACTCTTCCCCATCGCCGAGCCGGACTGCTCGGACTCGGGCAACTTCGACAACGTGCTCGAACTTTTGCTCATGGCCGGCCGGCCGCTGCCCGAAGCGGTGATGATGATGATCCCCGAGGCGTGGGAGAATCACGAGTCCATGCCGATGGCCAAGCGCGCGTTCTACGAATACCACGCCGCGCTCATGGAGCCGTGGGACGGCCCGGCGTCGGTCGCGTTCACCGACGGCAAATACATCGGCGCCGTGCTCGACCGCAACGGACTGCGCCCCAGCCGATACTACGTCACCGAGGACGACCGTGTCATCATGGCGTCCGAGGTCGGCGTACTCGAGATCGACCCCGCCGATGTCCGCTACAAGGGCCGGCTCCAGCCCGGACGCATGTTCCTCGTCGACTTCGACGAAGGCAAAATCATCGCCGACGACCAGATCAAGAGCGAACTGTCTTCGGCCCGGCCCTACGGGCGCTGGGTCCAGACGCAGCGCACCGAGATCGCCGACCTCCCCACGCCGGCGCTCGAAGACCTGCCCAAGATCGGCAAGAAAAAAATCCTGCCCATGCTCCAGGCCTTCGGCTACACCGTCGAGCACCTGCACCTGTTGCTGTTGCCGATGGTCCGCCAAGGCAAGGAAGCGATGGGCTCGATGGGCAACGACCAGGCCCTGGCGGTGCTCTCCGACAAGCCCAGGCTGCTCTACGACTACTTCAAGCAGATGTTCGCGCAGGTCACCAACCCGCCGATCGACCCGCTGCGCGAAGAGATCATCATGTCGCTGCAAACGTACATCGGCCCCGAGGGCAACCTCCTGCAGACGACCGAGCAGCAGTGCCACCGCCTGCAACTGCCCCAGCCCATCCTGACCAACAAGCAGATGGGCGCGCTGAAAAACATCAACCAGCGGGGCTGGCGTTCGCGCGTCATCGATATCACCTACGAAAAACCCACCAGCGGCAACGGCGTCGCCGGCGGCAAGGCACTGACCGACGCACTCGACCGCATCTGCGAGGAAGCCTCCGAAGCGATCGCCGAGGGCTATCAACTGCTCATCCTCTCCGACCGCAAGACCGGCGAGAACCGCCTGCCCGTCAGCGCGCTGCTGGCGACCGGCGCGGTCCACCACCACCTGGTCCGCACGCACGAACGCACGCGCATCGGCCTGATCGTCGAGACCGCCGAGGCACGCGAGGTCCATCACTTCTGCGTCCTCTTCGGCTACGGCGCGGACGCTGTCAACCCCTACCTGGCGTTCAGGGCGCTCACCTGGCTCCGCCAGCGCGGCCGGCTCGGGCAGTCCATCACCAGCGAGAAGATCACACGCAACTACATCAAGTCCATCAACAACGGCTTGTTGAAGGTTATGTCCAAGATGGGCATCTCCACGCTCGCCAGCTATAAGGGCGCGCAGATCTTCGAGGCTTTGGGGCTGGGTCACGAGGTGATCGATCGCTGCTTCGCCGGCACCGCCAGCAAGCTGCGCGGCGCGGGGTTCGACATCCTCGCCGAAGAAGTCCGGCGGCGGCACTATCTGGGCTTCCCCACGCGCAAGACCGTCAAGCTCGAACAGCTGCCCAACCCCGGCGAGTACCACTGGCGCGCCGGCGGCGAGGGCCACGCATTCTCCCCCGAGACCATCGCCAACCTCCAGGTCGCCACCAAGACCAACAGCCGCGCGGTCTACGACCAGTACGCCGCCAAGTGCAACGACGACGCGCGCAACCGTTGCACGCTGCGCGGCCTGCTTAAGCTCAAGATCAACGACGAATCCAAGGCGATCCCGATCGACGAGGTCGAGCCGGCCGCCGAGATCGTCAAACGCTTCCGCACCGGCGCGATGTCGCTGGGCGCGCTTTCCAAAGAGGCACACGAGACGCTCGCCGTCGCCATGAACCGCATCGGCGGCATGAGCAACTCCGGCGAGGGCGGCGAAGACATCGAACGCTTCAACCTGTTGCCCAACGGCGACTCGAAACGCTCCGCCATCAAGCAGGTCGCGTCCGGGCGGTTCGGCGTCACCAGCTTCTACCTCGCTAACGCAGACCTGATCCAGATCAAGATCGCTCAGGGCGCCAAGCCCGGCGAGGGCGGCCAGCTCCCCGCGCACAAGGTCGATGAATACATCGCCAGCATCCGCTACTCCACGCCCGGCGTCGGCCTGATCAGCCCGCCGCCGCACCACGATATCTACTCCATCGAGGACCTCGCGCAGCTCATCTTCGACCTGAAGAACGCCAACCCCGGCGTGCCCATCAGCGTCAAGCTCGTCTCCGAGGTCGGCGTCGGCACGATCGCGTCGGGTGTAAGTAAGGCGCACGCCGACCACATACTCATCAGCGGGCACGACGGCGGCACCGGTGCATCTCCATTAACCAGCATCAAGCACGCGGGCCTGCCATGGGAACTGGGCCTTGCCGAGACGCACCAGACGCTCGTGCTCAACGACCTGCGTTCGCGCGTCCGTCTGGAAACCGACGGCGGGCTCAAGACCGGGCGTGACCTGATCATCGCCGCATGCCTGGGCGCGGAGGAATACGGCTACGCGACCGTCCCCCTGGTCGCCATCGGCTGCATCATGATGCGCAAGTGCCACCTGAACACCTGCCCCGTCGGCGTCTGCACGCAGGACGAGGTGCTGCGCAAGAAGTTCACCGGCCAGCCCGAGCACGTCATCAACTTCTTCTTCCTCGTCGCCGAGGAGGCGCGCGGCTATATGGCCAAGATGGGCATCCGTTCACTCGACGAGCTGATCGGCCGGGTCGACCTGCTAGAACCGCGCGACGCCATCGATCACTGGAAGGCCGACGGCCTGGACCTCACACCCATCCTCGCCCCGGCACGCAAGCCGCGCGAAGATGTCGGCGTCCGCAAACTCATCCAGCAGGACCACGGCATCGACAGCATCCTGGACCTGCGCCTGATCGAGCACGCCACCCCCGCGCTCGAGCACGGCGAAAGGGTCCGCGTCGAGCTGCCCATTGCCAACACCGACCGCGCCGTCGGCACCATGCTCAGCCACCGTGTCTCCAAGAAGTGGGGCGAGAACGGCCTGCCCGACGACACCATCGAGCTGAACTTCCACGGCTCGGCCGGGCAGTCTATCGGCGCGTGGCTGGCGCGGGGCGTCACCATACGTCTTGAGGGCGACGCCAACGACTACGTCGGAAAGGGACTGTCCGGCGGCAAGCTCATCGTTTACCCGCCGCGCATCGCGACCTTCGAGGCGCAGGAAAATATCCTCATCGGCAACGTCGCGCTCTACGGCGCGACCGCCGGCGAGGCCTACTTCCGCGGCGTCGCCGCTGAGCGTTTCTGCGTCCGTAACTCCGGTGCAAGCGCCGTTATCGAGGGTGTCGGCGACCACGGCTGCGAATACATGACCGGCGGCCGTGTCGTGATCCTCGGCAAAACCGGGCGCAACTTCGCGGCCGGCATGTCCGGCGGCATCGCCTACGTCTGGGACAAGGAAGGCGAGTTCCTCCAGAACTGCAACCTCGGCATGGTCGAGCTGGAAGGCCTAAGCGACGAGGAAGACGTCCCCGAGGTCAAGCGCCTGATCGGCCGGCACCTGGATTACACCGGGTCGAGCGTCGCCGCGCGTGTGCTCGCCGAGTGGGACCGGATCGCGCCGCAATTCGTGAAAGTCATGCCCGTGGACTACCGCCGTGTGCTCGCCCGCCGCAAGGCCGCGAAACAGGAGGCCGTGCCACCGGGTGTCCGTGTGTAAGTTTCGGGCGTTTTTGTTTTCGCCCCGTCATGTTTCTTATTTGCCCCGCGCCGCCGTGGGGATTGTATGGGTCCGCTCTGGAGTGAGTTGAAGTGGGTAAGCCGACAGGATTCCTTGAGTACGAACGCCAGCCGATGTCGTCCCGCGCGCCCGACGTGCGGATCAACGACTTCTACGAGATCATTAAGCGCGCCGACCAGCAGATGCTCCGCGAGCAGGGGGCGCGCTGCATGGACTGCGGCGTCCCGTTCTGCCAGTCCGAGTCCGGCTGCCCCGTCGACAACCTCATCCCCGAGTGGAACGACAAGGTATTCCACGGCGACTGGAAGGGCGCGCTCGAACGGCTGCTGCGCACCAACAACTTCCCCGAGTTCACCGGCCGTGTCTGCCCCGCGCCCTGCGAAGGCGCGTGCTGTCTGGGCATCACCGACCCACCGGTGACGATCAAGAGCATCGAGTGCAACATCATCGACCGCGGCTTCGAGGAGGGCTGGCTCGCGCCCAACCCGCCGGCGGAGCGCACCGGCAAGACCATCGCCATCATCGGCTCCGGTCCTGCGGGTCTCGCCGCCGCCGACCAGCTCAACAAGGCCGGCCACCTGGTCACCGTCTACGAACGCGACGACCGCATCGGGGGCTTACTCATGTACGGCATCCCGAACATGAAGCTCGACAAGAAGATCGTTCAGCGACGCATCGACCTGATGGCGGCCGAGGGCGTGAAGTTCGTCACCAACGCGCACGTCGGGGTTGATATCGACGCGATCACGCTCCGCGACAGCAACGACGCGCTGCTGCTCGCCTGCGGCGCGACCGTCCCGCGCGACCTGCCCGTCCCCGGTCGCGAACTCAACGGCATCCACTTCGCCATGGAGTTCCTGCACAAGAACACCAAGAGCCTGCTCGACTCCAGCTTCGAGGACGCCCAATACATCTCCGCCAAGGGTAAAAACGTCATCGTCATCGGCGGCGGCGACACCGGCACCGACTGCATCGGCACGTCCATGCGGCACGGCTGCAAGAGCATGGTCAACTTCGAGCTTTTGCCCGTCCCGCCCGTCCAGCGCGCCGCAGATAACCCCTGGCCGCAGTGGCCCCGCATCTTCCGCGTCGACTACGGCCACGAGGAGTCCGCCGCCAAGTTCGGCAAAGACCCCCGTGAGTTCTGCATCCTCACCAAGGAATTCGTCGACGACGGCAGGGGCAACGTCAAGGCCGTCAAGACCGTGCAGGTCGACTGGAAGAAGGACGCCAACGGCCGGTTCCAGATGACGGAAGTCCCCGGCAGCGAACGCGAGTTCCCCGCCGACCTGGTCACACTGGCTATGGGTTTCCTGGGCCCCGAGGACACGCTGGCGGAGAAGCTCGGCTTCGAGCGCGACGCGCGCAGCAACTTCAAGGCTGACTTCGGCCGGTTCGCCACCAGCAGCGAGGGCGTCTTCGCCGCCGGTGACTGCCGACGTGGCCAGTCTTTGATCGTCTGGGCCATCGCCGAGGGCCGCGGTGCCGCCCGTTGTATCGATCAGTATCTCATGGGCGACTCCGACCTCCCCGCCCCCCGCATGCACACGGGGCAGATGTCCAGCGCTGGCTAGACGACGACCTGTTCACCGATCAGCCACTAAGAATACGAAGAAAGCAAGCCTTGGTATGCTGCCTGGGTGGACACTTTCCCGCAGATTTTCGTGCTTGGCCGCTCCGATGCGAGCATGCTGATTCAATCTGCCCCCTCCGGTCAGATACAAGCGGTGATCTCGATACATGGCCCCAGAGATTTTCCTTGTGGGGGTTTCGACACAGTGCCTTCCACCCTGGAACTAATCTTTGATGATGTGGATGTGTTGGATCAAGGCGATCCGGTTAGCGTATACCGCTCTCGCAGGATGCAACAACGGGCCCGGGATGTGGGCTTGTCACTGATTCCACCCTCAGCGGAACACGTCCGCCAGATTATTGAATTCGCGGCACGTGTTAAGCGTGTTGACGGCGGCGTCCTGTGCCATTGTGACGCCGGTATCAGCCGTTCACCGGCGGTTGCGATCGTTTGTCTTGCGTGTTGGATGGGAAGTCAATATGAACTGGCCGTCGCCGAATATGTGTTTAAGCTGCGGCCCTCCGCGAAACCCCATAAGGGCATTATTCGGTTGGCCGATGAACACCTCGGGCTTGGTGGCCGATTGAGTCGGGCGGTCGAAGGTGTTTTCAAGTAGCAACCCGCTTTTTGCGCACGACAACGGCCAGACGTCCAGCGCGGGGTAAGCATCACTCCATAACTCGTAAGAGTTTCTCGCTCGGCCGGTTGTTTTTTGGGTCAATCCAGCTTCGCCAGCGCATCGCGTGCCTTGCCGCAGCAATCGGTGGCGGACTCGAATTCGGCCAGGATCTTTTCGTAAGTCGCGCGGGCCTGTTCCGGGTTGCCGGCGGCGGCGTAGTTTTCGGCCAGCGACAACAGGGCCGTCGCCTTCTGCTCCGCCTCGGCGGCGCGGATGACGGCCATCTTCGATTCGTCTGCTTCGTACTCGGCGATGCGCTGCGCGGCGGTGTGGCCCGCTTCGGTGTCCGCTGCGCGGTCAAGAAGCCAGTCGTAGAGCGTGTACGCGCGGTAGTCCTGGCCGCCTTCACGGGCCTTGTCGGCCTGGGCGAGCTTGGATTCGATCAGGCGCGGGTGAACGGCCGGGCGCTGCGGATCGTTGTCGCCCGTGGGTGCTGCGTTGTTGACCGCCTCGGCCAGCGCGTCGAAACGCGCGGCCGCCTCGGGGTTGGCTTCCTTAGCCGAAGTGAGCGCGGCGCCGGCGTCGGGGTTCAGGCCCAGCTTCACAAGCAGCACGCGGGCGTTACCCAATACGCGTCGATCGGTGAGTACATCATCCGGCACCTCAGCGGCGAGCAGCAGGACCTTCTCGATATCGCCGGAATCCAACACCGTGCGGGCTTTACGCAGCGTCTCGACCGCGTCATCCCGCAACTGGGCTGAAGAGGGCGAGTCGGCGGCCTTCTCGCTCGGCGGTGTCGGCGGGTGATTGGCCAGGGCGTCGTGGAACGGTTCATCCATCCGGGCGGGATGGCCGGTCCACAGCACCACGCCTTCGGGGGAGATGATAAAGATGCGCGGGATGCCGGTGACGCCCCACTCTCCCGACATCTTGGCCGTGCCCCGGTTGTCGAAGTATTGCGGCCAAGGCATGCGGTTTCTCTGCACGAATCGTTCGAGCGCCCTGCGGTCGTTGTCGCGGCTGATCCCGATGACCTGCACGCCTTTGGCGGCGTATTGGTTGTTCAGGTCGATCATGTGCGGCATCGACTGGACGCACGGGCCGCACCAGGTCGCCCAGAAGTCCACGATCACCAGCCGGCCGCGCAGGGACTCGGATGTGATGCGCTTGCCGTCGGTGGCGACGAAGTTGATCGTCGGGCTGTCCCCGACCGAGATCGCCGCGAGTGCGGGTGTTATGACTGCCAAGACCATAACGGTTAAAACGATCACCCATGCGGCGTTGTTTTTTCGAGAGCGTGACATGGCGTGTCCCCTTGGTGCCCGACGGTTTTCAGTTGGTTGAAACGGTCCGGTCTTCGTTAGCGATTTCGCTGTCGGCCGAGCCGTTGTTACTTGAGAGTTTTTCCGTGATCGCACGCTGCATCGCCTCGGCGGTCACGATCTCTTCAACGATGACACAGTCCGCGCCGGCCTGCGTGCAGATCATGCCCTGGCTGACAAAGTTGGTCCGTGCCGCGATATAGATGTGGGGGTTGAGCCGGCGTGCAACCCGGCAGGCGTCCACCGCGTCCTTCTCGTTCGGGATCGTCAGCGCCAGGACGTCGGCCTTGTCGATGCCCGCGCGGGTGAGCGTGTCGGGGTCCATCACGTCGCCGTAGACCACGTTCTTGTCGAGGTCCAGCTGTTTCTCGATCGTCTTGAGGTTCAACTCGATCACGGTCACAGAGAAGCGTCTGCGTTCCAGTTCCAGCGCGACCATGCGCCCGACCAGGCCGTAGCCCGCGACGATCGCGCGCCGGTGGCTGGTCTCGATGCGTTCGTGGTGCTGGCGGGACGTGTTGCTCATCAAGGCCCCTCGTATACATGGGGTGGCGAGGCGGAGCAGGGATATCGCTTTAGTCTAACGCTTTCGGCCGGGATGGGGTATTAAACAGCCGATCAAGTTTTCGTGGGGATAAAAAAAACCGGCGGGGACGCCGCCGGTTTCAGGGGAAGTTTAGTTCAGGTTGATTCAACGGCGGCGTCGGCCGAGCATCAGGCCGGTGCCCAGTGTGAGCAGGCCCAGGGTCGCCGGCTCGGGCACGACGGCCACGGTCGCGGCGGACTGGCTGGCGCTGTCCCCGACAAGCTGGTTGCCGTCGAGTGTTGCGGTCCCTGATTCATCGATGTCCACCGTGCCCCCGCCGACGATTTCGTTAGCCAGGCTGGCATCGTTGTTGATACCGGATTCTGTTTCCGCCGTGTCGTCACCGGTGGGCAGCGGACGGAAGATCGGGTCCAAGGGTTCGAAAGCGTCGGTGTCTTCCTGCGGCTCTTGCGGGATCGTGGGGTCACCAAAAGGCAGGAACCCGCCGCCGGCACGGAAGTCGTTCTGGTGGACCTGAATGACCTCGGAGAACTGCGGAACGTACCCGTAAGTAGCGGTGTACTCATTCTGGTACTGGAACTGGAAGAGGTAGTCGTTGAGGCTCAGCCCGTAGCTGCCCGCGACCTTGTTCAGGTATTCCTCGAACGATACGCCAAAGTATTCGTTCGTGCTGCCGAAATCGGGCAGTGGGAAGATGTACGGCTTGAAAGACGGGGGATCGTAAAGTTCTGAGCCGGCGAATAACGGGCTCGCGCCGAAACTCAACCGGTAGACTTTATTGACCGGCGACTTGATCTTGCTGTCGGCCAGGTCGCCGATGGTTCCGATTTCGCTGTTGGTGTTGTAGTAGTCGAACCACTGGGCCTTCACGGGAGCTGTGACCACAAGCAACAGCATCGCGGCTACGACCGGGAACAAACGGTATGAAACTGAATGACGCATGGATAACACCTCGGACGTTGTCCGCCCACCTGGGCCTGATCTGAAAATTTAGTCCCACCGAGACAACGCAAGTGTATCCGGAAATCGGCCTGTGGGCAAGGAAAAACAGGGTCCGATCAGGGTTTAGGGGCCGGTTTTGCGGCCTCAGGAGCGTCTTCCGGGTTGTTTTGGGCTTTGACGGGCGGATTATCGGACGGGGCCTGGTAAGCCCCGATATCGATCGCGGCCCCGGCTGAGATCGGGTTGGCCCAGAAGTCGTAGCGCCCGTGCCCGGTCAGGCGGATACCGGTCCCCCTAAGCGGAGATTTTTCAAGCGTTTGATAACACTCCAGGCCTTCGGTACGCGAAATCCCCTTGCCCGGGTCCGCCAGAAGCAGGTCGGTGTTGACGGGGCTTTCCTCGTTTTCGGGCCTTTGGCAGTCACCGGCGTATGCGTTGTGCAGCAGGCTCACGTCCGGCTCGGGGCCGAGGTCCAGGGCCGCTGTGCCTTGCGTGAAAAACACGTTATTGGCGAGGGTGACGGCCTTGGGAGCACCCCCGCGGTCGGCGAGGCGGACGGCGACGGTCCTGGTTTCAGGCCCAGCGTAGACCGTGTT
>JAWKTA010000086.1:0-14671 GCA_041402025.1 Phycisphaerales bacterium
CGCCGGCCTGGACCCGCGCGCCCGCGTGGAGCTGCGCGAACTAATGCGCGCTCTCGCCGACCAGGGCAAGGCGATCCTTATCAGCTCGCACATCCTCACCGAGCTGGCCGAGATGTCCGACGGCGCGGTGATTATCGAGCGTGGCAGGCTGCTGCGTGCCGGGACCATGACGCAGATCTACAACCACGGCCGGGAGGACCTCGATCCCTACCAGCTCGTCGCCATCCGCACCCGTGCCGACAACGAACAACTGCACCGCGCGCTGCTGGAGATGCCCCACGTCAAACGCGCCCGCGTCGCCGGCAACCACGTCGAGGCCGAAGTCGTCGGTGACGAGGAAGCCGCCTGTGAATTGGTCGCCGAGCTGATTAATAAGGGTTTCCGCGTCTTGGAGTTCAAGCAGGTACGGGCGGACCTGGAAAAACTCTTTATGGACGTGACCAAGGGGGATGTCCAATGAGTGCCGTCCCAGGTCTGCGTGGGTTGGTGTCGTGGATCGACGACCGGGCCAACCCGATCGTGATCAAGGAGCTTCGCCAGGCGGTGCAGTCTCGCTTCATCGTCACGACCCTGATCCTGCTCCTGATCCTGCTCCTGACCACGCTGATGCTCTACGTGATGAACACCGAGGACATCGGCGAGGTTACCGGCAACCACGGCGCGGAACTTTTCTACATCTTCCAGGCGATGCTGCTGACGACCTGCCTGCTCTTCGTCCCGCTCTACGTCGGCGGGCGGCTCGCGGTCGAACGCTCCGGCGTGACCTCCGACCTGTTATTCGTCTCGACGATCCGCCCGTCCTCGATCGTCTGGGGCAAGCTGCTCGCCGGCATGATCGTGATGGCGATGATCCTTAGCGCCTGCGCCCCGTTCATGGTGGTGACGTATCTATTAAGAGGCATCGACCCGCCGACGATCCTGTTCGTGATCGGGCTGGATATCCTCGTCGTGCTCGCGGCGACGATGCTCGCGATCCTGGTCGGCGCGATCCCGGTGTCGTGGATCATCAAGATCATCCTCGGGCTGATCGTGGCGTCGCAATTCTTGTGGACCATCGGTTTCATGAGCGCGGTCCTGGTCTGGGAGATGGGTCAGTGGGGCATCGGCTCACGGATGGGCGACTGGGATTTCTGGGCGCCCGTGCTCAGTTTCATCGTCTGCTGGCTGGGCGGGATCGGGCTGCTGTTTTTCCTCACCGTCGCGCTGATTTCACCGCCGCCGTCGAACCGTGTGTTCCCGCTGCGCGTTTACATGACCTGCGCCTGGCTGGTGAGCCTGGGCATCTGCCTCTACCTGGCGCACTATTACAACGACACCGAGGTGCTTTGCATCTGGGCCGTGTTCGCGGCGTTCGGTTTGATGGCATCCATGGTGTGCGCGGTCAGCGAACGTGACAAGATCGGGCAACGGTTGCGACGTTCGGTCCCGCGCAACCGGCTTTTGCGCATCCCCGCATTCCCCCTCTTCACCGGTGCCGCCAACGGGCTGGTCTGGTCGGTCCTGCTGATCGGCGTCACGCTCGTTGGCTGCCGGGCCCTGGTGCAGTTCCTGGACTGGTTCTGGGGGCTGGGTCGGGCCAGCACCTCCGACCTGCACATGCTCAACGCGACCGGGATCGCCGCGCTCTATTTGTTCGCCTATGCGATGACGGCCGTGTTCCTGCGACGCTGGCTGTTCCGCCATGCCGCCGCCGTCGCCTCGACCGCCGCGATCGCGATGTTCCTCGTCGCCATGGGCTGCATCGTGCCGGTCATCGTCGCCTTCGCCACCGACCCCCGGCACTGGGACACCGCGGACTGGTGGATGCTGCTTAACCCATTGGGCGCTATATTCGACCTGAACAGCCGCGGACGCTGGACCAGTTTACAGCTCAACAGCCTGATCATCTCCCTGATCTGGTCCGGCATCACGTTCCTCTTGAACCTCCGATGGTTCTTCGCGCAGATCGCCGCGTTCCGCCCGCTCGAAACCGAGGACGGTCCAACAACCCCGCAAGCAGCGGCAATTCAAGGGACAACTCCGGGGGCGGGAGCGGCAAACGATGGATGATGCCTGGGCACCGCGTGTCACCGCCGCTTACCACGCCGGGCTGGGCTACGCGCTCTTGCGTCCCCGGCGAACACCCGCCGGCCTGATCGGCGAACAGCTCGGCTCCGGCATCGGCAGCTCCGTCGAGTTCATGGACTACCGCGAATACACGCCCGGCGACGACCTCCGCCGTGTCGATTGGTCCGTCTACGCACGGTCCGACCGGCTCATGGTCAAGCTCCACCGCGAAGAGGTCACGCCCCACATCGACATCCTCATCGATGCCTCACGCTCGATGGCGCTGTCCGGCTCCGACAAACCCATCGGCGCGCTCGGGCTCGCCGCCGCGCTTTGCGCTAGCGCCGATAAGGCGCGCTGGTCGCGCAGGCTCTACGCACTCGGCGAACACAACATGCTTATCCCCGGCAGCGATGGCAACCCCGTCGGCTGGCAATGGCCCGGGTTTGACGGCCGCGAACCGCTGGGCCGGACACCCGTCGCCGCCGGATTAAAGCTGCGCCGCCGCGGCGTGCGCGTCCTGATCAGCGACCTGTTATTCGACGCCGACCCCTGGCCGATCGTCAGCCGATTAGCCGAAGGCGCATCGGCGTTGTTCGTCGTGCAACTCCTGGCCGCGCAGGATGAGGACCCGCCCTGGACCGGCGACCTCCGCCTCGTCGACATCGAGACCGGCGGCCTGCGCGAGGTCCGCCTCGACCCGCTCGCCAAGCAGCGCTACCTCGACCGCCTGCGCACGCTCAAGCAGCAGTGGGGCGCCGCCTGCCGACGCGCCGACGCACGCATGATCGAAATCGTCGCCGAGGAACTGACCAACGGCTGGGACCTGCGCACGCTCGTCGAAGCCGAACTGTTACGCCTGGACTGACCGGAGTACCCCCTTTGCCGATCTTCGGCGTCCCACTTGCACTGATCGGGTTGGCAGCGCTGCCGGCGCTCACAGCTATCTACTGGCTCCGCACACGCTTCCGCAGGCAGGAAGTCTCGTCTTTATTCCTCTGGGCGCTCGTCGCGCAGGCGCATGGCGGCGGCCGACGCGCGACACGATTACAAACACCCTTGCTCTGGCTACTTGAACTCCTGGCGTTATTACTCTTGGCGCTGGCGGCGGCCGGGCCTTACATCCCGCGCGCCGACCGCTTGATCCCCGTGATGGTCGTATTGGACGATTCGTTCTCCATGTCCGCCATGCGACGCGACGGCCGCAGGGTTAAAGAAGCCGGCGCGGACGCGATCAGACAGGAGCTCGGCGGCATCGGCTCGTTCGCCGCCCGTTTCGTCATCGCAGGCCCCGAACCGTCGCTGGCCGGCGACAGCATCACACGCTTAAACGATATCGATATTGCAATCACGGACTGGCGTTGCGAATCCGCTTCCGCCGCGATCGGCCCGGCTGTGGCGCTGGCGCGCGAGGTCGGCGGGCCCGACTGCCGGGTATTGATCGTGACCGACCGCACGCCCCCGGAAGACGAGTCCGCGACCGCTTCACCGCAACCCGACGACCGCGTGCGCTGGCGCACGGTGGGCAACACCGTTCCGAACGTCGGCTTCGTCAACGCCGTGCGCTCCGCCGACCCGACACGCGACCAGTTGTTGCTGGAAGTCACGAACTTCTCGGATGAATCCAAAACGGTCACACTCACGATCCTCGCCGGCGTCGATAAAGACCTCTTCCGTAATCTGCCCGACAGCCACCCGGTCGGCGCGACGCGCGAGATCGACCGTCGGCCGCTGGAGCTTGCCGCGTTCGAGACACGCCGATTACGCATCGCACCGTCCGGCGCGGGCCGGGTGTTAGTTGCGCAGATTGATGACGATGCGCTCATGGCGGATAACCAAGTCGTCCTGATGCCCCCGGACCGCGACCCGTTGCCCGTCTCCGTTGCGGTCAATGACGTGACGCTCTCCAAGGCCGTGACCTCCGCTATTGAAGCGACCGCATCCGCGCGGGTCGGGTCGTCAATGCCCGTCTTGACCTTTACCGACCGGTCGCTGGTGACATCCGAAGTATCCGAAGGCATCGCCGGCGGATGGCGTGTCGAGTTCGAGGTCCCCCCGGCCGAGGGGATCGACGCATACCTCGGGCCTTTCGTGATCGACTACAGGCACCCGGCTCTCCGCCGGCTTTCGCTGGCGGGGCTGGTTCGGGTCAGCGCCGGGCGTCGGTGAAGACGACGCATCACTGGGCCGACCGATCACTGCGCCGGCGATCCCGGTCACTCACCGAGCGCAATCTGGCCGGCGGGGCGGCGGGTTTGTGCGCATCCGCCTGCGTGCCGACCGTTCCACGCTCTTAAACTCCGCTGCCTGGCCGGTCCTGATCGCCAACATCCTAGATTGCCGTCGCCGAACTGCCCGGCATGTCCCACACCAACGCGTCCCGGCCTGCCCGTCCGCTACAACCTGCCCAACACCGTCGACGCGGTGACCGACGCGCTACACCGCTGGAAGACAAACCAAACGAACCGCCCGTGCGTCGACGGGCAACGGCACCGCATCACTCGATACCGACCGCCCCGGTATTCACCGCGTCAACGCCGGCACCGAAACCCAGCCGCTACGCCGTCAACGCACTCTCAACCGAAGAGTCGGACCGCGCGGGGCCGTCACCGCGGAACAGGGTGTATGGAACGACGAGCAGGCTCTCGCGCACAGACTACCGGGGCTCTGGCGTGGGCGCTGGGCTGGCGCTGCTTGCGATCTGGCGGTACACGCATGGCTGCTTAGCCAATCGTATGCAACCGGGGCGTGAGATATGCGGCACGTGACGTTCTTGAACCGCACTGGTTATTGCTGATCCTGCCGCTGGGTGTCGCGTGGTGGTGGTTGCGTCCGCCGCTCTGGTTGCGTATCCGTGCGCGGTGGTGTACGCCCTGATCCTGATCGCGATGTGTAACCCGCAACTGATCCTCCCGCGTCGTGCGGGGACGGTCGTGCTCGCCGACCGCAGCGACTCGATGCCCGCCGATGCACAGGACCGCCAGGCGGAGATGGTCAAGCTCTTGCAGCAATCGATGTCGTCGATGGAAAGACTCGCGGTGGTCTCGTTCGGCGAACGCACCGCCCTGGAGCACGGCCCGGGCGTGGACCCTCGAGGGTTTGACCAGTTGGTCGGCGGCGGCGCGTCCGACCTGTCGTCCGCTCTAGTGCCGCATCAGCACTGGTGCCTGGCGGCGGCGCGGGCCGGTTTTTGATCCTAAGCGACGGTTTGTATACCGGGCGTGACCCGGCGGTCGATGCGCGCGCACGGGCGGGGTGCGGGATCGCGATCGACTACCGAGACATGAGCCGGACCCGCGCGGGCGACGCGGCCGTCATGCGCGTCGATGCGCCCGATAGCGTGCAGCCCGGCGAGGCCTTCATGATCACCGGCTGGGTCCACCTGCCCACGCCGCAAACCGTGACGCTCGAACTTTGGCGCGGCGAGCAGCGGATCACTACCGGGCAGCGTGAGCTACCAGCTGGGTTAAGCCGTGTGACATTCCGTGACCGCGCCGGCAGCCCGGGGTCGGCCGGGTATCGGCTGACTGTCAGCGGTGCCGAGAACGACAGCGTGCCGGAGAACAACACCGCGCGGTTCATTGTCGGCGTCGAGGGGCGCTGCTGCCGCTGCTGGTTTCCCAAACCGACGGCCAGGGTTTGGGCACCGCCTGCCGCGCTCGGCCGGTCTCGATGTGCACATCGTCACGCCCGACCAGGTAGACGCATCACTTGAAGGGTTGTCCAATTACGCCGGATTAATCATCGAAAACGTCCCCGCATCGGACCTGCCCGTCGGCACGCCGAACAGCTCGCGCGCTCGTCGGCGATGCGGGCACTGGGCTGTTCATGACCGGCGGGCAGTCGTCGTTCGGCCCCGGCGGGTACTTCTCAAATCCCTGATCGACCCGCTGTTGCCCGTTTCGATGGAACTTCGGCAGGAACACCGCAAACTCGCTGGCGATGGTTGTTGCGCTGGACCGGTCGGGATCGATGGCGATGACCGTCGCGGACGGACGCATGAAGATGGACCTTGCCAACCTCGGCACGGCCCAGGTGATCGACCTGCTCTCACCGATGGACGAGTTCGGCGTGATCGCGGTCGATTCCGCGCCGCACGTCATCTCCCCGCTTGCGCCCCTCGATAACAAGCAAGCGGTCAAGGGCCAGGTCCTGCGGATCGACTCGATGGGCGGCGGTATCTTCGTCTACGAGGCCCTCGAAGCCGCGTCCGGCATGCTGGCGGATTCCACCATCACCACCCGCCACATCATCCTCTTCTCCGATGCGCAGGACTCCGAGCAGCCCGGCGCGTACCGCCAACTGCTAAGACAGTGCGCCAAGGCCAACATCACCGTCAGCGTCATCGGCCTGGGCATCGAACACGACGTGGACGCGGAGCTGGCTCAAGGATATCGCAAGGCTGGGCAACGGCCGGGTGTTCTTCACCGATGATACGCGCAAGCTGCCGTCGCTGTTCGCACAGGACACGTTCACGGTGGCGCGTTCGACGTTCGTGGATGAGCCTTCACCGGTGGATTCGACCGCGGCGCTCAGCGCGATGGTGGGCACGGGCGCTCGGTGCGCCGCCGGCGTTGGGCGGGTACAACCTGACCTACCTCAAGCCTCGAGGCGTCGCTGGGCATGGTCACGCTCGATGAATACACCGCCCCGGTCGTCGCGACCTGGCAGGCGGGCCTGGGCAGGGCGGCGGTCTTCACCGGCGAGGCGGACGGTAAATTCACCGGCCCGATCGGCACATGGGACAGCTTCGGCGATCTACTTACCAGCCTCGCACGCTGGGTCGAGTCGCGCGACCGCACGCCGCTGCCCGACACGCTGCTGGTCCGCCAGCGCGTGGATGAGGGCGTGCTCACCGTCGAACTGATGATGGACCCGGAAAACCCCGAGCCCGGCCTGCCCGGCGAGCCCGAGGTGCGCCTGCTCGTCGGCAAGCCCGGCATGACACCCGACCGCATCACCGGACAACTCCGCTACACCCAGACCGACACACTCGCCGCCGACTTCCCGCTTGCGGGCGACGAGGCAGTCGCGACTCGCCACCGTCGACCTGGGCCAACTCGGCAAGGTCACGCTCCCGCCCGTCAGGCTCTTGCATTCCTCGAGTACCGCCTCGCGCACCAACGACGCCGGGACGCCCGCACGCTCGCCGACATCACCGGCGGCGTCGCACGCACGGAACTCGCCAGCCTCTCTGGCAGGACCTGCCCACCGTCGACCGCCGCGTGCCGATCGCCCACTGGGTCTGACTGCTGCGGTGGTATTCATCCTGTTGGAAGTGCTCGAACGCCGCACCGGCTGGGTGTCCGCCTCGGTCCCGCACTCGATCAGTGTGCCGACGCTCCGCCGTCCTGCCCGCCGAAGCGCCGATCAAAGAGATGCAAAAGCGACCACACTATGCGCGTCGCCCGGGGAAGAAAAACAACCTCATCCATCCCGCAGCCGTCCGCTCAGCAGCCATCCGCCATCCCCATCCGCCATCTCAACTCCCCCACGCCGTCATCCGGGAAATTTCCGGGTGCGTCTGGGGCCTGTCCTCCGTGTTGGACAAGGCCCGCCGTCGAGCCGATCGCCGCACCGGCAAAGACCATTAACTCATAAGGCCTTTATCCGTGTACGGCCGGTTAATCGGCATCGCCGTGTTCCCCACGTCCGGCCGCGTCGCCGACGAGTGCACGAAACCGGTTGTGGATTTTGTTATGTACCATCGCGCGTCCGTAGGGAGTGGTGAGAGCGTCCGCCGCTACTCCCGGTTAGGGCTGGGGTCTCAACAGATACGTAGCCAGCGATCTGCCACATGCGATCCGCCATCAGCGGTCTCCTGATCCGGGAAAATCGGCCTTCATAGAAAGGCAAACTCCTGACCGCGCGCAGGGACGGTGATACCGGCCGACCACGGCGGTCGTGTCCCGGTCAACACCTGTGTCGGCCAAGCCTTGCGACCGGCGATTTTCTTTTTTGGTTTGCCGGGCTTTCGGGCCGTGCTTTGGGGGCGCTTGGTCGGGTATCACGGAGGGCGCTAAGACGCGGAGACACGGAGGGGGCGGGGTGGGTTGGAACAGTGATGGACGTTACGAACGCGGATGGAATCGGGTTCACCGGGGGGTGCAGCTTAGACAGAGATAAGACAGGGCTTCTGCATCCACACCGTTTCCGTTCCCGGCATGTAATCCAGTTAGGTGGGTATTTTTCTTGATCTCCGTGCGGCATGTGATCACAATATGGACAATTCATGATTTATACGCTTACTTTCAGGAGCCATGAGATGAAGGCTACGATTCTCCTGCTCTGCTCGTCCATATTCTATGGATGTACACGCACACAACATCTCACAGAAACGTCACAATCCGATGATGAACCGGCGACAGGCTGGTCTTGCGACCCACAATAATTCTCAGCGGCTCGGCATCCGGACAAGTCCGTTTGGTGGTGTCTACGCCAACGATCAGCCTATCCCGGTATCCATTGAGATTCGTAACTTCGGCCCGGTGGACACCGATAACACCCTCCCGAGCGCAGTTGTTTTCACACCTCGATGTATGGTTCGATATCGTGGTAAGGGGCTGATAGGTCACCGTTCCATCCCTATCGGCTCAGGCAATCGCCTTATCATTGAAAAAGACGGGACGTTCGTGAAACTACTCGACCTAAAGGAGGTTCTCCCCAAAGAGATCCTCCCACGTGAGACCTCGAGGGAGTATCGGGTCTCGGTTGGCCATGACAATGGCTTCGTCAATGACTTTGAAGACTGGACTGAGTTCTCCGTTCGCCCGCCTACACGGTCGTCATTAAGGAGCGTGTGCCATGAGAACGACAAGCAGGTACTTGCTGATTTTGGTTATGATTCTGTTAGCCGTGTCATTATTTTCAGCGGGTGCGGACCAAGGATATGCCGCCCGGACCGCTCAACAGGAACTACAATCGCTTCGAATGTTGACGTCCTCTAATTACTACGGCCAGTATGAACGCGAGTGCCGGACAGCCCGTAAGTCATCGGACAGCCGTCGAACTGATGGCCTCGGAGGACATGAGGACCGTCAAAAAGCGCCAGATATATCTACCATGAGTACCAGAAACTGGCGGACCGTTTGATTGAAATGGTCGAATCCAAGGGCGATGGCGAAGTATCCAGAAGGGTCACGCCGGGCAGCCGCGGGTATGCTCGGCTTACTCCGGATGGAAAAGGGGATCATCGCGCTGTCGAAAACGGCCTGAGAAAGGGTGCGTTTGCTAACGCATATGGTGGGATTATTTGGATATGTTTTTGAGCCGATGAGACCGGCTTCTAACTCGCTGGTATACATCGGCCGGCCGGCTGTCCTCTTCAGCTGGTCGAGAATCTTCGACTTGTTTGATGACCATCAGATGATCTATAGATCGTGGATCTGTTTAAGCCACATTCTGGGCGGGCCTGAACGCACCGAGCTGATCGAAAAGTCATCACACTTGAGCCGGACCCCGCAAAGCGAAAGAACGGCTATTGAAAGTTCAAAATGACATCAAAAATCGAGCAAGG
Organism: Phycisphaerales bacterium; assembly: GCA_041402025.1. Lineage (GTDB taxonomy): Bacteria > Planctomycetota > Phycisphaerae > Phycisphaerales > Phycisphaeraceae > JAJRRS01. Next base: position 9,563 of record JAWKTA010000086.1, read on the forward strand.
CGACTGGCCCGATGAGCCGCCGTTGTATTGATCGGGTATTCGATCCTGCCAGCTTCTGGATGTGATGACTATTTCATCTAGTTCACATACACATGCCGTGCGCTTTATACCAAGAACAGTAACCTCCCTCCCGGTGTCCGCGGGGCATAAACGATAATCGGTTCGGCAGCAGGCATTCCCACAAGTGATGGGTATGTATGGGCCGTTTGGCAGGTCGGAATCAACGGATATTGGGAAGATGGTTTTCGATGTTGGGGATTTGATTCTGTTTGGGGCGCTTTGCCCTGACACCCCGGCCAAGGCCCGTTGGGCCATGGCCGGGCTTTGGGGGCGTGATACAATCGGGTGGGCTTGTGTTGTCGGTTACTTTCTTGGGGGCGACCCGGAGTTTGTTATGGATATTCGGGCGGTTGGTGAGCGTTTGGTTGAGCTTTGCAATCAGGGCAAGAACTTTGATGTGATGCATACGATGTATGCGGAGGATATTGTGTCGGTTGAGCCGACGGGCAAGGCGACGGCGGGGAAGGGGGCGGTGATTAAGAAGTCGGAGGTGTGGGCGGGCGGGGGTGACGATCCACGGGGAGACGGTGGCGGGGCCTTTCTTCCACGGGGCGGACAAGTTCGCGACGACGACGTTTGAGGTCACGCAAGGCGACGGGGGCTGCGGAAGCTGGATGAGGTGACGGTTTACACGGTCAACGGTGAAGGCCTGATCACGCGTGAGGTGTTTTATTTTCGGGGAATCAGCCAGGAGCGGGGCGTGGGGCCGCCGAAGCGACCACGCGGGGGGAGCCGGGGACGGGGATTGCTGATTTATGATGTGGGATTTTGAGCCCGGATCGTTCCTTCCCGACCTCTCCCCGGATATTCCCCTCGGGGGAGGGGTTGTGTGTGGGGTGGGCGTGGGCATATCCCTGGGTTATAGATGCCGGGAGGTTTGGGGCCCTGGCTGTACCGCCGGCGAGGCGATAAGGGGTGAAGGGGGGGCGGTTTTAGTTGTCGGCCGGTGGATTAGAATACGGGGCCGGCGCTTTTTTGGAGAGCACCCCGTATGGCCGGTCATAAATGGGCGAATATCAAGCACCGCAAGGGCGCGTGTGGACGCGAAGCGGAGCAAAAATTTGAGCAAGTGTTCGCGGGCGATTATTGTCGCGGGCGAAGATGGGCGGGCCGGACCCGGATGAACCTACGCTTCGTTACGCGATCGACGATGCGAAGGCCCAGAACATGCCCAAGGACACGATCGAGAAGGCGATCGCCAAGGTCTGGGCAAGAACGACGGGGACAACTACGAGGCGGTCGTGTACGAGGGCTACGGCTCGGGGGCGTGGCGGTGATGCTGGACTGCCTGACGGACAACAAGAACTGGACGGTGCCGGAGGTCCGGAAGATCTTGAGAAGAACGGGGAACCTCGGGTCGTCGGGTTGCGTGGCGTACAACTTCGGCGAAGGTACAACTCTTCGTCGCCAAGGCGCGGACGAGGAGGCGGTGATGAACGCGCGCTGGAGGCGGGCGCGGAGGACGTGTCGGACGAAGGGCGAGGGCTGGGAGATCGTGTGTGAGCCGAGCGATTATGTCGCGAAGTGCGGGGCCGCTGGAGGGTGCGGGTTTCACGATCGAGTCGGGCGGGGTGACGATGATCCCGACGACGGTGGCGTGCACCGGCGGGACGCGGAGAAGGTGATGAACCTGATCGAGGCGCTGGAAGATCACGACGATGTGCAGAAGGTACACGCGAATTTTGATATCCCGGATGAGGAGATGGAGAAGCTGCAGGGGTGAGTCTGGCGTGTGGGGGATGCGTGGATCGCTGAAGCGACCACGCCGGGGGTTATTGGGAATTATGATTTGTGATTTTGGATTATCTGATCCGTGATCGCGTATCCCCGATCTTAAATCATGCAACGATTGACGGCTCATTTCAGCGGGCGGGTTCAGGGGGTCGGGTTTCGTTACACGACGGCGCGTGTGGCGCGGGGGTTCGCGGTGGCGGGGTACGTGATGAACCTGTCGGACGGGCGGGTGGAGTTGGTGGCTGAGGGGGAGAAGAAAGAGTTGCAGGCATTTCTTGCGGCGGTTCGGGACGCGATGGGGCGGAACATCACGGACACGCGGTCGGACATCGGCGCGGCGAGCGGTGAGTTCGGCGATGCGTTTGGCCCCGGGTCGTTTACGATCCGGCATTAGAGCGTTTCGCGTGTTTTATGGCCGTCATTCCCGCGCAAGCGGGAACCCACGCGATCAGCATTTCCTTTGACGTGGATTCCCGCCTGCGCGGGAATGACGGTAACGACGCGGACAATAATCACGCGAAATGCTCTAGAGCAGACACACTTTGCCCTTCGGGTCAAAGTGTGGCACCCCAAACGCTATGATTGGATTCGGTTTGCTGTTACATTTACCGTTTGCCGCGATATCGCGTCGGTGCGCCAAATACGAAGCAAGTTGTCACGGCCAGCGTTGTGGGTTCGGGGATGTTTACGCTGTTTGCGGGGGGGACGGTGTTGTTCCAATGGCCGAGCACTAGATTAAGGTCGTTGATGCCGACGAACCCGTCACCGGTCGCGTCGCCTTGCGCGAGGTCGCCGGCGGTGACGGTCTGGTTCCAGTTGCCCAGGACGAGGTTTAGGTCGGCGATGCCGACGAAGCCGTCGGCGTCGAGGTCGCCGCGCAGTAACAGGCCGGGTCGGTTATCGGCGATCAGTTCGGCTTCGATTAATCCGGGGAGGAATAACTGATTAACGCCTTGTGTGAGGATAAAGCTGTCGATGGGCTGCAGCTCGCCGTTGGTGATTTTGCCTAGTAGTTGATAGCCGCGTGTTTCGGAGACATCGAACTGCCAGTTTCCCGCGCCGAGGAAAGTGCCCAGAATGGGCGCGGGGCGGTGGTTTTCGCCGAAGATTGGGCTATACGCGTGCCCCTGGTTGGCGACATCGTAGAACGCGGTGAGCTGGGCCTCGTATAGATCAAGCACGCCCTGGCTGTACCATATGGCGTGCCCGGCGGCGCCGATGGTGCGGGTGTGTTCGATCATGGCCTGGAGGTCGGCGTAAGGCGTCGGTGCGCCGGAACCGACTGAGCGCAGCGCGACGACGAGCTTGTCCATGTCGTCGGGTTGCATGGCGGCGATCTGGTTGGGCATCTCGTTGAGGTAGGAAGCGTAGCTGCTGCGGTAGACCTGCGGCGCGTACTCGTCGAAGATGCCTTCGTCGACCCATTCGGGCCAGTCGGCCATGTAGTTCTGCGTGGCCCAGGGGTGACGGCGGGGCTGACGGAGACGACGATATCGGGTCGTACCGCCTTGACCGCGTCATAAAGCTCCTGCGCGAAGAGTTTGACCTTGTCCTGTCGCCAGTCGTTGAAGAGGTTGAGCTGGCTGGTATTGGGGTTGTTGGAGAGCGTCCTGCCGGTCTCGGCGAGGTAGATGTTCTTGGTGGTCTGGTCCCATCCGAACTCGCGGGGCCAGGCGAGTCGGTCGTCGTGCATCACGCCGTCGAGGTCGTAGTTGTTAATGGCTTCGAGGGTGATGTCGATGAGGAACTGCCGTACTTCGGGGACGGCGGGGTTCATCCAGGCGAAGCCGTTGGACGCGTTTGCGTAGTTGCCGTTGACGTCCTGGAGGAGCCAGCCGTTGTTCTTCATGTAGTTTGAGATCGGGTTGTTGGGGTTGCCGCCCGCGCCGACGAATTGGGTCGCCAGGCCGTACTCGAACCAGCCGATGTAGTTCAGCTCGTTGCGGTGGGCGTGCAGGGTGGTTTCTTGAACCAGGTCGCGTGTTCCCAGAAACGGTGAGCGGTCGGCGCCGATCAGGCCGCTGAGCACCTGAGAGGGGAAGTTGGTGTATCCGTTCTTCCACGTTTCGACGTAGACGGTATTCAGCCCGACGTCGCGTATGCGTTGCATGACCTGGGCGGTGTTGTTGCCGGAGGCGATGTGGTCGGGTCCGGTTGTCGTTAAGAGCGTGGCGCGCGCCTCGGGTGTGGCGGCGTGGGATGACGGGGCGAAGACGGTCGGCAGGCTCAGCGCGCACAAAGAACAAATCAGCGTTAATCCCGCGGGCTTCATGCTTCGTCTACTCCTGGGTGTGTTCACGGTCAGGGGGCGCAAGCGTCCGTATGTCCGGCGGCTACAACGCCGGTCTTGGGTCAGGGGTTCTCGACTTTCTCGTCGACCGGGGTCCAGAGCGTGTCGTAGGTGCTCTTGGCGGTAGCGCGGTTGACGAGATCGGTATCGCTCCTCGCGGCGACGTGCCCGTCGGCGAAGAGGAAGTTGGCCGTGCCCTCGGCGTCGTAGGGCGTGCCGGCGTCGCCGTGGCGGTTGTAGTCCATCCGGCTGGGCGGGGGCGTGGTCAGCCCGCGCTGCGGGTGCAGGACCGTCTCTGGGTACTGCACGAAGTACTGGTACGGCCGGGTGGTGCCGCCGCCCAGCCAGGCCCGGGTAAACCACTGGCCGTCCGACAGGAACACGCTCCAGGCCTCGACGGCGTGGAGCAGCCGGCTGAGGTCGGGCGCGCCGGCGTCCCACTGCTGGCCCTTCACGGCGACATTCATCTTCGCGTCGCTGCTGGCCCAGTAATTCATGGTGTAGGACCGGGCGGCGTTGTCGATGTCGCTGGGGCAGGGCATCGTCAGCCCGCCGATCGAACCCGAGGCGGTGATCACGTCGCCGGGCAGGTAGGCGCCGATCGCGGTCGCCTGGTACCACCAGGACTTGGGGTCGTTGGTGTTAGCGGGGTACTTGCCCTGATGGTCGGTGGCGTAGCCGGCGAACCCGATGCCCAGCTGCCGCAGGTTGCTGGCGCACTTGACCCGCTGGGCGGTCTTACGGGCGGCGCCCAGCGCCGGGAGCAGGATCCCCACCAGCAGCGCGATAATGGAAATCACGACCAGCAGCTCGATGAGTGTGAAGCCATCGCGGGATGCGCCGGACGCCCCCGATGGTTGGATGCGTTGTGCCTCAGCGCGACGTGGTGGCTGACTCATATCGAGGCTCTGGGTAAAAAAGCTGGCTCGTCGTCACCGCGACCGACGCGGGCGGCGATCACGGGTTCTCGACTTTCTCATCGGTCTCCGACCAGAGCGTGTCATAGGTGCTTTTGCCGGTTGCGG
>JAWKTA010000087.1:0-13046 GCA_041402025.1 Phycisphaerales bacterium
CCCGCCGTGCAGCGCCCGCCCAGTGGCGCGGTCGATGCGCCAATGGACGCCGCCGGCGGTCACTGTGATCCTGCCGTCGGCCTCGTCGAGCGTGGGAGCCGGCCCGGCGGACGCCGCGTTGGGTTCAACCGCGGTGTCCTGCCGCCAGACGTAACGATCCACCTCGATCCCGCGCGGGTGGGTGAACACGATCTCGACCGGTTCGCCGCTGCCCGGGACCAAGGGCACTTGCACAGCTGTGGTGTCGTGCGGCACCGCGTCGGCAGACACCCGACCGCTGCGGCCCCCTTGACGCCAAGTAATTGATAACTCGGACAGGTCGGTGAAATCGTGCCGGTTGACGATAGGGATGGTCAACGTGTTGCCGGAGGTGTTTACCACCGCCTCGTCGAGCCTGAGCTTGATCGGTGAGCTTGCTTTCTTGACGTGCCAGTAGAGGTCATTCAGCCGGCGGTCGTCGTCGAAGAACCCGCGCCAGGGGGTGCGACTGGCGATCGCGCGGTAGGGCGCCGCCTTGAAGAGGTAGCCGCCGAGGATGCCCGGCGTGTTGAAGACGAACTCGTTGTGGGTCTGGGCGTAGTATCCCCAGTACTCGTCGATACCGGGGTCAAGTTCCAGCTCGGTCTGGTTGTTGACGTGGATGTGGCACCACTCGGTGAACATGATCGGCCGATCCTGCGGGAACTCGTCCCAGTGCCCGCCTGTGATCACGCCCGGTTGGTTGATGTCGGCGTGTCCGTCACGGGGGTAGTGGTCGTCGTTGACGTCCATCTCGGGGATACCGATGCCGATGCGGTTGTCCGAGCCGAAGAAGACCGGCCGGGAGGGGTCCGACTGCTTGATGCGCAACGCGCCCTGCCGGAAGTAATCATGATAAGGCGACTCGTTGGCTAACCCCCACAGCAGTACGCTCGGGTGGCTTCGGTACGTCTCGAGCATGCGCTCGACCAGTGCCAGGAACGGTTCGGCCAGCGCCGGGTTGTCGCCGTGATCTTTTCTGGGCCCCGGAGCGTATATCATAAGGTTTATAGGCGCTTCGATGGTGGTGAACATACCCAGCTCATCGCAGGCGTCGGTGTAGGCCGGGGGCGGCGTGGGCCAGCTGCGCAGCGCGTTAAGGTTGGCCTCGACCAACAGGCGGATATCGCGGCGGACCAGGTGCGGCGGCGGGTGGTGCCCATAGCCGGCGTAAGTGACGTGGTAGTTGGCGGCGCGCAGCTTGATCGGCCGGCCGTTGACCCGCAGCTCCTTGCCCGCCAACCTCGACCTCTCGGAACCCGAAGCGTCGCTGGGCCGTCATGGTCGCTCCGCCGTCGCGCTCCAGCGTCGCCGACAGCGTGTACAGCACGGGTGCTCGGCGTCCCAGTGTTTCGGCGAGGTGATGTCGATCGTGTAGGTCTGGCGGTGTTCGTCACCCGGAGCGATGCCGGGCAGGTCTATCGGTTCAGTGGTCGCTTCCGACCGTCCGGCCCGGCGAGTTCCAAACGGATACCCACGCCCACCGACGGCTCGGTGCCCGCGTTGAACACGCCCAGGTGGACGTTGAGCCGGGCGTTTTCGTAACGCTCGTCAAAATCGCTATCGACGTGGAGCCGGCTGACGTGCATCAGCGGTGTGGCGATCAATTGAACACTTCGGCCGACGCCGCCCATCTCACGGCTGTACCAGTCGGTCAGCTCGGTTTTTTCAAGTGTGATCAACAACTCGTTGAGTTGGCCGGCGCGTACGGCCCGGGTGAGGTCGAACTGTACAGGCATGAACGCGCTCTCGCTTACGCCGACCCGTTCGCCGTTAAGCCAGACGTTCGCCAAGCCGTCGAGCGAGTTGAAATATAAAGCGACCGCGTGATCACGCCACGCCGCGGGCACCTTAAAAACAAGTCGGTAGGCGACCGGGGTGTGGTTGGCTTCGTGCATCCGTCCGTGGCCCTGCAACGCGAAATGCCCCGGCACGGTCACGGATCCCCAGTTGATACGTTCGGCCGAAGCGGGAAAGTCTGCGGGGACATCACGCACGAACTGCCAGACGCCGTCTAGGCTTAACGTGTGTGTTTCCAGGCCATCGACCCCGACGACTTTGGGTATTAGCCGGATCGGTTCGTGCAGATCAGCGCGCGCGTCGGCGAGATCGGCCAATGATAATAAGCCCAACAACGCGATCCATAATCCTTTCACAACCAGCCCGAAGTGAGTCGATGTGCTCGTGAGCATCTTATTTTCTTCGATCCATGCTCGTGTCATAAAAAAGGGCTGGCCCAGATCCCCGGTGGCCCGCATCCCGGTCGGGCCACACTCCGCTTCGATCGCAAGCCCCGTGCGGTTGTGCCTCGAAATCGGGACCGGATCGTGGCCCAAGGAGACGGCACTTTAATTTAAGTGTGATTGAGGGTTACGACAATCATTCGTTTGTGATGATCGCGGTCATTTTGTGATATCGCACATGTTTTTGATCTCTAGCCAGTCAGCCGCCGCGATACCGACTGCTATGGCCTAAGCAATTGCAAGGCCCAACAATAGCCTCCACCTCACACGGTGGGCGAAGGCAGACGCTACGCGACGCCTTCGGAGAGATTGAATGTGGGGCGTAGACGACATCCAGCGCATAGTCGCTTTTTTACAGATGGGTCTCGTACCGGGAGAGCAGGCCCTCGTTGCGGGACAACGTCAGTTCGAGCGCAGGGTCGTTGCGCCGGTTGTACCCATCGGCCGCGTCGCGGCAACGGTCGGTGTGTAATCGATCATCCGGAAGGGCGCATCGTGTTTGTACTCGTCCGCCCGGCCGGAGAGCTGTTGCTTTCCGACCCTGCTGGTGACGGATCGCTTGGCCATACCCGTGACGGTGCGCAGCTCGGCCCGGCCTCAATCAGACGTGCTGACCGCCGCGCGCCAGAAACGCGCCAGCGTGAACAGCGCCCAGAGTGTTCCGATCGCGTACATGAACGGCAGCCCGAATTTCGAGAAGTAATACTCGAACCAGGGCTGACGGTATTCGATCTGCATCACGCTCTGCAGAGCCGGCGTCAGCAGCATGACGTAGAAGATCAGGCACACGATCACGAACATGGCGAAGAGCTGCCGCTCCGCGGAGCGCAGGTTCAGCGAGCCGACCCAGTGTTCCCAGTCGCGGTCGCCGCACTCGATATTCTCACGGATGTATCGCCCGGCACGCATCAACTCGGTCTGCTCGGCCAGGTACAGCACCAGCAGCACCAGCAGCACGAATGGTGCGATCAACTGCATGTAAGACCCCACGACCAGCGAGAAATACGCCAGCACCGGGGCCCCGGCGATGCCAAGCACCATCAGCGTGAATATCCGGGCCTTGGTGGATTTGATCTCATCTCGAAGTGTGACAAAGTAATGCTCTCTAAGGTCGATCGGGTTGCGTTCAGACATGGGGTCCTCCTGGGCAGGGTGATGGAATGTCGGGCCGGATGTGTGCGATTCGGTCACGATAGTGTGGACGATACACCGGCGGGATCGGGCGATGCAAGCGCACCGCGTCAGCGTTAGTGCTAACGGCCGGGTCCGGCTTGGCTTTAAGCTTGCCGATACCAATCACGGAGGGCAGTGTGACGCTGATAGCCAACCCTCGCCCAAGAACATCGGTGACGCAGGGACCGCTGTGGGGTTGGGCCACACAGACGCAGCAGCAAGCTCGTGCGCTGCGGACCCGCCGACCGATTGCCCGACGGCACACCCGACCCGAACATCTACGAGCCGATCTTCGACTCCGCCACCTTATACGATTACTTCAACTGGCATAACGGCGGCGACACCATCCCGTAGGACGTCAGCGCCGTGCCCGAGCAGGCAACGCTCCCCGGCCTGATGCACGGAGCGCTTGCCATCGTACGCCGCCGACACTAAGACATTAGCGTTATCATGTTCCGCCCGGCCACGGGAGCGCGGTTGGGTGTTTTTATTCGCTGGTCCTTGACACGTTATGGCACACCCCCAGACTTCCCTCGAACCCGCCGACGATCCCCTCGATGCCCAGACCTGGGCGGCGAACTGGATCGGCTTGACCGGTGCGCCAGCCGGCGTGCAGCCGAACCTGTGGCTTTGCTTCCGCAAAACCCTGAGACTTGAGAACGTCCCCGGCCGGGTACAGGTCCGGATCGCGGCCGAATCCAAGTATTGGCTGTGGGTTAACGGCCGACTTCTAGTCTTCGAGGGGGGGCTGAAGCGCGGCCCTGCGCCGGACGCCACATGGTTTGATGAACTTGACCTCGCGGATGCCCTGCGGCCCGGTGACAACACGTTCGCCCTGCTGGTCTGGTATTTCGGCAAGGATGGATTTTCTCATAACAACAGCGGAAAACCCGGGCTGCTATTTGAAGAGCGCTTCGATCGCCGGGTCGTGCTCGGTGACAGCGGCTGGCGCGTGATCCGGCACCCGGCGTACTGCGACACGGGCGAGCCGCACCCGAACTACCGTCTGCCGGAATCAAACATCCGCTTCGACGCCGGATGTGATATCCCCGGGTGGGTGTGCGTGGGTTATGACGACTCGAACTGGCCGAAAGCCGTTGAACTCGGCAGGCCCCCCTGTGCGCCGTGGGGCCGGCTGATCCTTAGGACGATCCCCCAGTGGCGCGACGCCGGACCGCGCCATTACAGAAGCATCCAAATACAACATGCGCCCGACGGGGCATGCGTCCACCGGGCCCGGCTGCCGTACAACGCCCAGGTCACGCCGTGCCTTGATATCGAAGCCCCGGCGGGTCTGACGATCGACATCCGCACCGATCAGTACATCGACGGTGGCGAGCCGACCGTGCGCGCCGAATACGTCACACGCGACGGGCGGCAGGCCTACGAATCGCTGGGCTGGATGCACGGCCAAGAGGTGTGCTACACGCTCCCCGCCGGGATCAGGGTACACGGGCTGACCTACCGGGAAACCGGGTACGACACCGATATCACGGGCCACTTCCGCTGTGACGATGAGGCATTGAACACGTTGTGGACGAAGTCGGCGCGCACGCTTTACCTAAACATGCGGGACACGTTCTTCGATACACCGGGGCGAGAACGCGCGCAATGGTGGGGGGACGTGGTGATCATGCTTTCCCAGGTGTTCTACGGCTGTGACCGTCGCGCCCACGCTTTGGTGCGCAAGGCGATACGGGACCTGGTGTCCTGGCAGCGGCCCGACAAGGTGCTGTTCTCCCCCACGCCCGCGGGTAATTACCGCGACGAATTGCCGATGCAGATGCTCGCGAGCGTCGGGTATTACGGATTCTGGATGTATTACCTACATACGGGCGATACGGGATTGATCGAGCGGGTATACCCGGCCGTGCGTTCGTATCTGGGGCTGTGGGGCCTGGGCGACGACGGGCTAGTCGTGCAGCGCCCCGGGGACTGGACCTGGGGCGACTGGGGCGACAACAAGGACCTGCCGCTTTTGTACAACAGCTGGCGCTACGCGTTGGCAGCTGCATGGCCAGCGCGGATGGCCGAGCTGATCGGCCGGGAGAGAAAGACATCACGCGCCGATCGATCAGCGCTCTGGGTTCGTTGCACGCGAATTTTGCGGACCGGTTCTGCGCGGCGACTGCCTGCGCTCGGAACAACACACCGGGCGCCGGATGACTGCAGTCATGCGCTGGCGGTGCTTACCGGCCTGGTCGATGCAGGCACCACGACGGTGTCCACACTGTGCTAAGCAACAGATGCAAGCCTACATGGAGAAATATGTGCTCGAGGCGATGTACCGGCTGGGCCACGCCGACGACGCTTTGGCTCGGATGAAGCGTCGGTACAAGCACATGATCAGCAGCCCGATCAGCACGCTGTGAGGGTTGGGAACTGGGCACGGCGAAGTACGGCGGGGGGACGTGCAACCACGCCTGGAGCGGCGGGCCGATGATCCTGCTTAGCGCGTTTTCCGCGGGCGTGACGCCCACATCTCCGGGGTACGAACATTTCCAGGTCCGGCCGCAGCCGGGGCCGATGCGCGAGTTTTCGGTTTGTGTCCCGAGCGTGCGCGGTGTGATAAATACGACTTTCACGCGACACGATGACCGTGATGTGATTACACTTTCGGTCCCGCCGGGCTGCCGATGTGATCTGTTCCCGCCCACGGGGCGGCGCGGTGCCGTGTCGGTATGGTCGGCCGGCCGGCCGGTGCGGGAGTCGGTCGCGGCGGATGTGGCCGTGACGCTTGAGCCGGGTGATCACCGCTTTGAGTTCCGCGACGCCTGACCGACAAGCCCGAGCGACCCGACGCTGCGCAGCAGGCCGTTTGATCCTGTCCCCCCCGATAACGGAGACCACCCGGTGAGTGACATTGCGAAGCGCGCCACCCGACCCGAAGACCGCCTGTCGCTTGGCACGAAGCTGTGCGCCGGTGTCGGCGAATCGGTGATCAACATCGGCATCAACATGCCCAAGACCTTCGGGTTCGTGATCTACAACCTGGTGATGGGAGTCGATGCGGTGCTGTTGGGCATCGTGCTGGCAATCCCGCGCCTGTGGGACGGGCTGATTGACCCGATCATGGGCGGCATCTCCGACAACACCCGCGGCCGATGGGGTCGACGCAAACCCTACATGCTTATCGGCGGGATCGCCAGCGCGATCGGCATGGCCCTGATCTGCATCCCCCCCACTTTCATGGAGGGCTGGTTCAGCGACGAAACCATGCGCGGCTTCGAGATACCCTGGTTCGGGGAATCGATCGCGCTTTACTTCACCACGCTCGACTGGATGGCGTCGCTTTACTTCATCCTTATCAGCCTGACGTTCTACACCTTCCTGACCGTCTTCTCCGTGCCCTACGGGGCCCTGACCATGGAACTGACCAGCGATTACACCGAGCGTACCCGGCTGATGTCCTTCCGCACGACCTTCACCTATATCTCCGGGATCACGTTCGGCTGGATCCTCTACGCGACCAAGGCCGACTGGTTCGTCGAGCTGGCCACCAGGAATGGCGCCCAAGACCCGGTCAAGACCGGCGAGATATACGGCACCTGGGCGGTCGGTGGCTTTATGGCGCTGTGTATTTTCGCCGCCGCCATGGTCCCGACTCTCTTCGTCAAGGAACCCTTCAAGACCCACAAGCGGGCCCAAGAAAAGGTCCCGGTGATCAAGGGCCTGGTCCAGACGCTGCGCATCCCGGCATTCGTCCTGATCATCGCAGCGTACACGCTGGCGTTCTTCGGGATCATCATGGTCATCCACCTCGGGCAGTACATCTCGATCTACCACGTCCACGGCGGCGACAAGAAGGACGGGTTCCTGGCGATGAGTTACGCCCAGACGTTCGCGCCCTTCGTGGGGCTGTTCACGGTTTACATGCTCAACCGGCTCAGCGACAGTATCGAGAAGAAACTCGCCTGGGCCGGCTGCATGTGCATCTCGCTGACCGGGGCGATCCTCGCCTGGTTCCTGTTCAGCCCGGACATCGGGTACTTCCGCCAGGACGTGGTGATCCCCGTCCTCGGGTGGACGCTGGACCTGTACCTGCACCCGTTGTGTATCGCATTCGTCATGCTATTCCCGGGCCTGGGCGCTACACTCGTACTCAGCTACTCGATGATCGCCGACGTCTGCGACATCGATGAACTGGCGACGGGCAACCGGCGTGAGGGGATGTTCTGGGCGGTGTTCAACTGGATCCAGAAGTCAGCGTTGTCGATCTCGCTGCTGTTTACAGGCGTAACACTCTGGGTCGCCGGGTTCGACGAGGACCTCGCGGTGCAGACGCCCGACACCGTGCTCTCGATGCGGCAGTGGTTCACCTTCACGATGGTGGGCACCTTTACGATCGCGATCCTGCTGGTGCTGTGCATCCCGCTGAACAGGAATCGCATGAACGAAATCCGTGACCAGCTCGAGGCCCGCCGCGGGCACCTCGGGGGCGAGGTGGATCAGTAAGCCACACCGCCGTTACCGATCCGATATAGTGGGCTGGTGTTCTGACTTGAGGGCCGAGATGACATCACCAAGCATACCTGCATCGCGTTCATGAACACCGGCAAGACCGACTCACGTAGCCCGGCCCGACGGGTGCTGCGCACGCTGGGGCTGCCGTTTATACCCGCGTGGGCGTCGGCGAAAGCATACGGTCTGGCCAAGCTGCGCGGGGACCTGATCGCCGGGCTCACGGTCGCGGTGGTCGCCGTACCACAATCGATGGCCTACGCCTATATCGCGGGCGTCCCGCCGCAGTACGGCATCTACGAGCTCGATCATCCAGTGCCTGATCCTATCGCGCTCTTCACGTCCAACGATCACCTGACCTGTGGCCCGACTAATACCCAATCGCTGCTTACCGCGGCGTGACCCAGATCGTTGGCCCCGGTGACCCGCACACCTACCTGCAACTCGTGATCGGGCTGACACTGCTCAAAGGCCTGATCCAGCTCGTTTTCGCGCTGGCTCGGATGGGCAACCTCGTCAAGTACGTCTCGCAATCGGTTATCATCGGCTTCGCGGCAGGTGTCGGCGTACTGATCGGGTTGGGGCAGGTCCCCATCTTCCTAGGCATCGAGACGACCCGATCCCCGGATGGGCCAATACCCGGGCGTGATCGGGTTGGCGCAACGGCTGCTCCCACACATTACTCAGATTAGTGTCGTTACGTTCCTGGTCGGTGTTGGATCGCTCGTGATGATCCTGAGTATCCGCACGATCTCAAAGCTGGCTCCCGGCCCGCTGATTACGGTTGTCATGGCATCGGGTGCCGTGTATCTGATGGGTTGGACCGAGCAGGACCTTGGCCTGGTAGGTGAGCTGCCGTCCTTCCTACCTCACCTGGCCTGCCGGCAGCTGACCCTGTCGCAGGCCGGGCGTTGACCGGCGCCTTGGCGTTGGCACTGCTTGGAATGATCGAAACGATCGGGATCGGCAAGTCCATCGCGATCCACACCGGCGCGAAGATCGATGCTAACCGCGAATTCTTCGCTCAGGGTATGGCCAACATAGGCGGGGCGTTCTTCCAGAATATCCCCGGTTCTAGCAGCTTTACACGCACGGCCCTGAACTACGTCGCCGGTGGCAAGACCCGGTTCGCCGGGGTTTTCAGCGCCGGATTCGTCGCCTTGGTCCTGATGCTCTGCTCGGACCTAGCCCGCTTCGTCCCACAGGCGAGCCTGGCGGCCATCCTGGTCATCCTTTCCTTTCAACTGATTGATTTCAAACGCATCGTCCAGATCCTGCGGACCAGCAAATCGGACTCGGCCGTTTGCCTGATCACCTTTGCCTCCGCGCTGCTGCTCCCCTTGGCCTACGCGATTTATATCGGGATCTTCTTAAACATCGCGCTCTACATGCGCCGCGCCAGCCGGCTGCACATGGCCGAGGTCGTCCACCCCTCCGGCGGCCCGTTCATCGAGCGCCCGCTCAAGGACCGGCACGGCGACCAGCCCGTCGTTTTCCTGCAACTTGAGGGCGACCTTTTCTTCGGTGTCGCCGACGAACTTCAGGACCGGTTCGCCTCGCTGCTCAACGACGGACCCCGCGTCGTGATCCTCCGGCTCAAGCGCACCCACTACATAGACACCACCGTCCTGAGCGTCTTCGACCAGTTTGCTAGAGAAATGGCAGCGCACAACCGTCACGTCATCCTCTGCGGCCTGCAGGGCGAGCTTAAGCAGAAACTCAAAGCATTCGGCCTGATCGACGTCATCGGCGAGCACAACATCTTCGAGACCGGCTTCGGCGTGTTCGGCAGCGCGAAGATGGCCTTCCGGCGCGCCAAGGAACTGCTGGGCAGCTCGTTCGACGCTGCGGGGATCGACCTGACGGACAGCTAGGCGTGCCCGCCGTCGATGTTTCGGACGTCCCCGTCTCAAGAACACCCGGCACAACCGGAGCAAATCCACCTGACCTTAGCGAAACAACCAGCCAGCGAGGTCATGCCGGGGTTTGGCCCATCCGGCGTGCTACAATTCGGCCTATGAGTATCCTCGTGCGTCCCGATCAAGATCAGGTCATGGCCGCCGCCTCGCTGATGATCAAGCCGGTCGGCGCGGCCTGCAACCTGGACTGCGCCTACTGCTACTACCTGGACGTCGAGGGCCGGGTGTACGACGGCAACGCCAAGAAGATGAGCCTGGAGACACTTGAGGCAACGCTCCGGGATTACCTGGCCGCGGCGCCAGACCGGGCGACGATCTGCTGGCAGGGTGGTGAGCCCACCCTCGCGGGGCTGCCGTTTTTCGAAAAAGCGATCGTGTTCGTCAACGCTTACAAGCGGCCAGGGCCAGCAGGTCGCCCACGCCTTTGCCAGACCAACGGCACGCTGCTGGATGACAACTGGTGCCGGTTCTTCAAGCGCGAGGCCATCTTGATCGGTATCAGCATCGACGGTGGCCCGCCCCTGCACGATCTGTACCGCTACGACAAACAGAACCGCAAGACCCACGCCCAGGTCATGCGCGGCTCAGAAAGCTGCTGCGGCGGCACGGCGTCGAGCACAGCATCCCTCTGTGCTGCACCGCCCGAGAACGTCAAGCACCCACGTCACCTCTTCGAGCACCTAGTCGGACTGGGCGAGAAGTGGCTGCAGTTCATCCGCGGTGGAGTGGAAAACGATGCCCAGACCGGGCGGCCCGTGCCTTCGACTACTCCCCACGCCCCGCAGCTGACTACGGCCGATTCATGTGCCCGAAACCTTCGACCTATGGTTCGAAGAATACCGCGACAAGGTCTCCGTCCGAGACTTCGACACCGCCCTGCAACGGCTGGTCACCGGGCACACCCCCTCTGTGCATCTACAGCGAGTCCTGCCATCGGCAGCTTACTGTCGAATCGACCGGCGATATCTTTGGCTGCGACCACTTCGTCGATCAGCGGTGGTGGCTCGGGCACGTGACCAGGTGAACGGCCACTCCTGCGGCGGCTCCCGCGCCCGTCTCGATCACCGTGAAAGGCAAGACCGATGGTGGCAACTTGGGCAGCGGCAACGATGCCGCCTGGCCCGACCGCGTGGACTACAACCGCCTCGCCACCTTTTCCGACCGCAAGCTCGACCTGCCCGAGACCTGCAGAACCTGTGACTGGTTTAAGCTCTGTCACGGCGGCTGCCCGAAGGATCGGCCGCACCGGGCGAGCAGCCCGAAGGCCTCGATCCTCTGGGGGCTACAAGATGTTCTTTTTCGCACTCGATGGTGCGGATGCAGTAGCTCGCGGCGTATCTGCGCAACGGCACCCTTCCGCCGCCGACCGGGCACCAGGTTTCACGCCATAGCTGAAGCACCCAGGTTGCCTGCTTCATAGCTCATAATGTGATCCCACGCCCATTATCCCTTGGATCGGGACATTTGAGGCTATCACAAATAAGTGGAAAATGCGGCTTTTGTGGAGATGTGCCCTCGTGCGTATCGTATCGCTTGTCAGCCTAAAAATGAGAGGCCCCTGCAAGTTCGATCAGCGCTTGTTGTACCTGGCGGTTCTGTTGCTCGGGATCACCCCGGTCGATGCCCAGACCAACGTCGTGCTGTTCGTCGTGGATGACCTGGGATGGGCGGACAATGATCTGGGTTACAGCGAGCAGTTCGCTCAGCAGCGGGGCGACACCGACGCGTTCTTCGAGACACCCAACCTCCGCGCGATGGCCGCACAAGGTGCTTCGTTCACGCAGGCCTATACGTCCTCACCCATCTGCTCGCCGACCCGCGCCAGTCTGATGCTGGGCCAGTCCCCCGCTCGGCACCGTGTCACGCAGTTCATCGGCGGACCGGATGCGCCCGGGTTCAGTTACCTGCGCAGCCTGCCGGCGACGCCCACGACGGTCGCCGAGGCCCTACGCGACGCCGGTTACCGAACCGGTTACGCCGGCAAGTGGCACTTGGGTTCCTTACCCACACAGCACGGATTTCAATCGAATTTCGGCGGCGGGTCCCAAGGCCTGCCATCATCCTGGTTCGCCAACGCCAACGGCGGGTTCGCCTGGGCCAACGGCCTGCCAGATGACGGGCCCGCCTTCGCCGGGGAATATCTCACCGACCGCCTGACCCGCGACGCGGTGGATTTCATCAACGAATCGGTCGGCGCCGGTGAACCGTTTTTCCTGGACCTGTCACATTACGGCGTGCATGTCCCGTTCGCGGCGCCGCAGGCACTGATCGACAAGTACACCGACAAGCTCGCCAACGGCAACTACGCGAAGTTCAACAGCCTGACAGCGTCCCAGCGGCAAGAGGTCGCCACTTACGCGGCGATGGTGGAATCGGTGGATCAGTCGCTCGGCACGGTGCGCGCGGCGCTGGTCGCCGCGGGGGTGGCCGACGATACGCTGATGGTGTTCACGTCGGATAACGGCGGTCTGGCGACGCCCGACTTCGGGAACTTCGCCGCCGGTGACATGAACGCCCCGCTGCGCAACGGCAAGGGCACGCTCTACGAAGGTGGTGTGCGTGTGCCGATGATCGCTGCGGGCCCCGGCGTGATTCCGGGCGACCGCGCCGGGCCGGTCATCTCACACGATCTTTTCCCGACCTTCCTCAGCGCCGCGGGCGTGACCCTGCCCGGCCAGGCCGGCGACGGCGTGGACCTCACCCCGGCACTAGCCGGCGGCCCCGCACCCGACCGTGGCGACAAGCCCGTCCTCATCCATTACCCCCACGTCAGCAATCAGGGCGGCCGGCCCGGCGGCGCGCTGATCCAGGGTGACTGGAAAATCATCCAGAGCTACGAACACGGCGGTATCGAGCTTTATAACCTCGCCAACGACTTAGGCGAGACGACCGATCTGGAAAGCACGGAACTGGCGCGTGTCGAGCGGATGCGCGTCGAGCTGCACACATTCCTGGCCGCCACCGCCGCGCAGGTACCTACCGGCTTCAGCAAGGACACCCGACACGCCGGCGTACCGGTTGTCATCGGCAACCACAGCTTCGAGGGCGAACCGCTTCCCGACAATGTTTCCGGCGACCCGGGCCACCCCGACGAGCGCACGCCCGGCAACTGGGCCTGGGTCGGCGGCGTGGAGCTGAGCAACGGCGGCCTGGCGAACCCTAACGCCGGCACACTGTTCGGACCTGATTTCCCCGGGACGGACGGTGCCGGCACCAACGGCGCGATGGACGG
>JAWKTA010000088.1:0-11128 GCA_041402025.1 Phycisphaerales bacterium
GGTCCGTTGAAGACGGGGCCGAAGCGGAACTCACGGCTGTTGGTCCCGGGCGCGGGATCATCATCGACGACGATTTTGGTCAGGTCGGTGCTGGGCCGTTCGCGGTCGGACCAGAGGCCGAAGCGTGAATCGTCGAGCTCCGCTTTGATGAAGACATCGCCCAGCGCGTTTAGATGGACATTAATCAGTCCGAGAAATATTGCGCCGCCCGTGTCCGGCGCGGTGTCGCCGGTGAGCGCGACGTTGCGCAGCAGCCCGATGCCGTCGCCCTCGGACCAGACGCCGGTAGTATTGAAGTCGTCCACCGCCGCGATGAAAGCGACTTCACCGTTGTCGTTGAGCACGGGCGCACCCTCGAAGCCGCTGAAGGTAAAGGACGTGTCCGGCGCGGCGTCGCCCTCCATGGCGATGGTCCTGACCTGCGCGTGCGACGCCTGGGCTGTTATGGCAAGCACCAGGCATCCGCCGGTCAGCGCCAGCCGGCGTCGCGCAGATTTCACACCGTGACGGGTTTGTTTTTCATGGCCGTGCATATCGAGGGTCCTTGGAAGATAGTGCGCCGGGTATGCGCCGGTGTGTAACAATCCAGATTGGTTTTGTGTGTCCCGCTCCCGAATGCACGTCGCGATGAGGTCGTATAAACCCGGACGCATTCACCACAGGCTGTGACGTGCTGAAAACCGACCAAACCCTATGGTTTATATGAAGTTAATTTACCACGGCGGGGGTTGTATTCAAGGTTTTTTTCGTGTTAGGCGCACCGGGTGTGTCCGAAAGCCCGGCGTGCCCGGGCGGGGTGTACCAGCAGCATGGCGGTAAACCACAGCACCGTCACGGGTTCGGGAACGGACAGGGAAGCCTGGCCCGGCGGGGTGCCGTTGTTCCAGTTACCCAGGACGGTGTTGAGGTCGTCGATCCCGACGTAGCCGTCACCGGACGGATCGCCCATAAGCGGGTCGCCCGAGGAGACGTACTGGTTCCAGTTACCCAGGACGATGTTCAGGTCGGTGATGCCGACGAACCCGTCGTCATTCAGGTCGCCGTCGAGGCTGTTGAAGATGGAGGCGGGGACTTCCCATCCGATGTCCTTCAGCGCGGCGAAGTCGAGCAGCGTGAACTGTTTGATCGCGCCGTCGGCGATGTCGGGGTCCATAGCGGTTTCCTGCACGCCGCCGCCGGGGAGCGTGCTGGTGGTGCCCGGTGCCCAGTGCATCTGGTCGAAGTTGAGCGTGGGGTTGGAGCCGTAGACAGAAGTCGCGTTAGCGCCGCTGAAGGTGGTGCCGTTGGCGAGCACGTCGAAGGAGGTCGCGGTGCCGAAGCCTAAGAGGTGCGCCAGTTCGTGGACGGCGACGGAGAAGAAGTCGGTTTCGTTGTTGGCGGGCGCTGTGTTCAGGTCGAAATTCCAGTCGTTGAAGAGGTCGAAGGTGATCGCCCCGCCCCAGGGGCCGAAGTCGTAGGGAACGGGCGCGAGTGCGCCGGCTTGGCCCCGTCCTTCCACCGCATCGACGAACGACTGGATGCCGTTGGCGGTGAAACCGCCCGGCCCGCCCTCGCCGAGCGTGCTGCCGGGGAGATTGCGCCCGCCCGCGTAGACGAGGATGGTGTCCGCGGCGATCGACAGGTTGTTGACGGTGTATGACGAACCGGTCCCGGGGTGGGTGAAGCTCGCGGTCCAGGTGTCGGAGAATTGATTCGCGGTGCCCTGGTTGTAGACCGTGCCGGGGGTGATCGCGGCGAGTTGATCGGTGAAGGCCTCGAAGACGGCGGCGGCGGCGTCCATGACGTCGCGCTTGGCCTGGGTGTTGAAGAAGTTGTTGGTGTCGAGCGAGTAATCGAAGACGATGTTGATCGCCGACGCGTGGGTTGTTGTGACCAGCACGGCCAGAAGGGCGATCGGATTTAGCCGGGCGTAACGCATTTCAACCCTCATCTAACAGCGATCGCGCTCCCGGCCAGCATGGCGCACAAACACAGACAGCCTTCTGTCGCCACGTGATAATAGTATGCCCCGCAGTTGGGCCTCGGCGGGGTCGGTTCGGCGTGTTTTTCGTTCGGCGTTCCGGCGGTAGCGGTTACAACGGCTGGTCCGGGGTCAATGGCGTTGTTTTCGGCCTATCAGGCCGGCGCCCGCCAGACCCAGGAGCATGGCCGAGGCCGGCTCGGGGACCGCGCTAGCGGTCGGGGGCGTGCCCGCGTTCCAGTTGCCCAGCACGGCGTTGAGGTCCTCGATGCCGACGAACCCGTCACCCGACGGATCGCCGTCGAGCCAGACGCCCGCCGACACGTTCAGATTCCAGTTGCCCAGCACGATGTTCAGGTCGGCGATGCCGACAAAGCCGTCGCCGTCGAGGTCGCCGGTGATTTGGGAGACCGGTGGGGTGAGGTCCCATCCGATGTCGGTCAGCGCGGCGGCGTCGAGCGTGGTGAACAGCTTGCGTGTGCCGTCGGTGATGGTGGGGTCCATCGCTGCTTCCTGCGCGGCCAGCCCGCCGTAGACGGTGCTCATAGTGCCTTCGGCCCAGTGGTCGAGTCCGGGGTTCAGCGGCGGGTTCGAGCCGTAGGCCGAGGTCGCGGCGGCGCCGGTGAAGTACGTCCCGCTGACCAGGGCGTTCCACTCGCTGCTGGCGCCCAGGCCCAGGGCGTGGGCCATCTCGTGGATGGCGACGGAGTAGAAGTCGGAGTCGATCCCGCCGGGGTTGGTGGTGTGGTCGAAGTGCCAGTCGTTGGGCGTGTCGAAGGTGATCGCGCCGCCCCAGTTGGCGAATCCGCCGGTCTCGCCTCGGTTCTCGACGGCATCGGCGAAGGCGTCGGTGATCTGGTCAATTTCATCGATCTCGCCGGAGGTGAACCCGCCGCTTGGGTTGCTGCTCCAGCCCCAGCCGCCGGGACCGCCTCGCCCGAGCGTGGTGCCCGAGAGGTTGCGTGCACCCACGTAGATCAGGTACTCGTCCGGCTGGATCGTCTGGTCGGTAAGGACGACGTTCGCGCCGGTCGCGGGGTGTGAGAAGTTCAGCGTCCACTCCCAGGTAACCTGCCCGCTGAAGACCTGGCTGTAGAAAGGCGCGGGGGTGCTGATGCCGGAGAAGGTGTCGTTGGTGATATCGGAGAAGTAATCGGCGGCGGCTTCGATCGCGTCGCGCGCCTGCTGCCCGGCCAGCGCGCCGTCGGGGTTGCCCGCGCCGAAGAAGTTGGTCGTGTCGTAGCTGTAATCGATGACGATGTTGACCGCGTTGGCGTTGCCGACCATAGACACCAGGCCGAATCCAACCACGAGAATAGTTCTGGTCAATCGCATAGGTTTCCTCCCGATGATGGCTTGACGGTTCCTTGGGCCTGCACGACCCCGCAAATGAATTTCGGAGGTCGTGGCTTGCGGTTGAGAAAAAATGGTAGGGGATACCACGCGCGAACACAAGGGTTTTGGCCGGGATCGGGCCGTACTTGCCGGTTTTTAATATGAAAACAGCGTACACGGGCCGGCGGGGCCGGTGTGGGTCTACCCGGCGGTGCTGTCGCCGATGCCGCAGGCGAGGTAGCCGCCATCGACCTTGATGGTTTCGCCGTTGACGAAGGCTCCTGCGGGCGAAGCGAGGTACACGGCTGCCCCAGCGATCTCCTCGGAGACGCCGAAGCGTGCCATCGGGGTGTGCTCGATGATCCTGCGTCCGCGGTCGGTGCCCTGGATGATCTTGCGGTTCAACTCGGTGGGGATGAAGCCTGGCGCGATCGCGTTGGTGCGTATGCCGAACTTGGCCCACTCGTTGGCGAGCGAGCGTGTCAGCCCGAGCACCGCGCTCTTGGCCGAGGCGTAGGCCGCGACCTCGATCAGGTCGACGAAGCTGCTGACCGAGGCGATGTTGATGATGCAGCCGTCGTGCTGCTCGCGGAAGATGTGCCCCGCCGCCTGCGCGACCCGCAGGCTCCCGGTCACGTGGGTGTCGTACATGGTGTTGAATTCGTCGGCGGTGAGGTCGAATGTGGATTTCTTGAGCTGGTGCCCGGCGGAGTTCACCACGATGTGCAGCCCGCCGAACAGGTCCACCGCCTTGCGTACGGCGCGGTCGACCGAGGCCTCACTGGTGACGTCCAGCGCCACGCCCGCCGCGACGGCGTCCTCGCCGGTGGCGTCGCCGATCGCGTCCAGTTCCTTGGCGGCCTCATCGACCTTGGCCTGCGTGCGCGAGCCGATGAGCACCCTCGCGCCGTGCTCGATGAGCGCCGCGGCGATGCCTTTGCCCAGGCCGCTTGCGCCGCCGGTCACTAAAGCGACCTTCCCGGTCAGGTCGAACATCGTGGTTTTAACAGGCATCGAAAAACTCCCTGAATCAAGTAGCCCCATAGCATAGCACCACGACGGGATCGTGCCCGCCGTGGTGGTTGGTCTTTTGTTTAGTCGTGGATTATCAGCGGGTTCTCAGCAGGCCCGCCGTGGCCAGGCCCAGAAGCGACAGCGTTGCCGGTTCGGGGACCGGGGCGCCGTCTGTGGGGGGCGTGCCGGCGTTCCAGTTGCCCAGCACCTGATTGAGGTCTTCGATGCCGACGAAACCGTCACCCGACGGATCACCGACCATCGGGTCGCCCGCGGTGACGTTCTGGTTCCAGTTGCCCAGCACAATATTCAGGTCGGCGATGCCGACGAATCCGTTGCCGTCAAGATCGCCCGTCAGTGTCGGTGAGCCGACGAGCGAACCGGTTTGGCCGGCGAAGTTGGTCGGCGAGTTGGTGCCGGTGGTGAGGTTGCGGTTCAGCGATAGCACGCCGTCGGTCGGCAGGTCCGTGGCGGTGAAGCTGAAGATGTCCGCCGCCACGAAATTGATCGATGTCGCCGGCGAGTCCGGGTTGAAGAACGGCGCCGCGGGTAGGATGAAGTCGGGTGTCACGGCCCCGGGCAGCGCGGCGAAACCCGGGGTGGCGAGTAAAAGCTTGTGCCCCGCCGTGGGGCTGGGTGAATTCGAGGGGAAGGTGAATGTGTTGATCACCGACCCGTTGTCGCTCGCCTGGATCGTGTGGTTGATCAAGAATTCCTGGCTGTTGAAGATCGTTTCCATCTCGATGTATTGCACGCTGCCGTCGGCGTTGGAGTAGACCTCGGTGATGTCCCAAAGGTGGAACGTGGCGTGGGCCTGCGGAGCCATGGTGAGAAGGGCCGTGATGAGCACGGCCGGGCAGCGACCGGCCCGATCCGATCGACACGTTTTTAATAAGAATGACACCGTTTTGGCCCTCCTGCTTCGCGAGATTAATGAATGCCGTGCACACAAACCTACCGCGCTTGTACCGCTACCTGTTTATCTCACCCGGCACCCTGGTCTATTGCATATTCACGGGATATTTACAGATACGACACCGACAGCGGGGGCGAGAGAAAACCGGATATCCTATTATTTTGATGCCGAACCCGCCGATAACCCGTCTCCGGCCCGCAATGGTTCGGCATCGTGATTTCCCGGCTGCGAAGCCCGTAATAATCGATCCGTGTGCAATAAAACCGGCTCCTGCCGACATCAGGGTGTGTTGATGCGTGACATGCAAAGCACCAGCCCCAGGCCCCGCCCGGACGCGGCGGAGGTGTCGCGTTCGGCTCCGCTGGACGCGGCGGCTTTTGCTATCGAATTCCGTAACGCCTACCGGGTGCTGTGGCTGATCGCGTTGGGTGTACTGGCCGATCGGCACCTGGCCGAGGACGCGGTGCAGGAAGCGGTCATTGTCGGTCTGCGGAAAATCGACAGCTTTGAGCCGGGCACGAACTTCGGCGCCTGGATGGGGCAGATCGTGCGTCACACAGCCTTGAATCACCGACGCAAACAACACCGCCGAGGCTCGCTTAGCCTCGACGCGGGCGGGGGGCAGGCTCATGCCGCGGCTGGTGGCAACGAGCCACCCGTAATCGACCAGCGTGGCGTCCTGCGCAACGCCTCTCAGCACTTCGATGACCGTTTGCTGGCCGCGCTGCAGTCGATCGGCGAGGTCGCCCGGGCGTGCCTGTTATTACGAACCATCGAGGGGCTTGATTACAAAGAGATCGCCCGGGTTCTTGACATCCCCCCGGGCACGGCGATGAGCCATGTATACCGGACCCGACAGGCATTGAGGCAGATGCTGTCGGATGACTCAAGCAAGGGGACGGGCCCCGCAAGGGCAACATCATGAACACAGGTTTACATGACAGCCCGGAAGATCGGTTCGACGCGTTCCTTGACGGTACGCTCGAAGGCGACGCCCGTCGTGAGATGCAGTCACTGGTCACCGACGATCCAGTCCTGCAGCGCGAGGTTGAGCTTCAGACGAAGATCAACGTGGCGCTGCACCGCTGCTGCAAGGCGCCTGATGTTGAGCGGATGCTGCGCAAAGCAGGTGGATCAACTCCATCGGGGCAACGGGCCGGGACGCTGCGACGGATCGGCCGGATGGCCGCCATGATCCTGATCGGTGTGACAGCTGCCCTCGCCGTGTTTTGGTTTGCCGTGCCCGGTGGCCGACGGACGAATGTTCCGTCGTATGAAGTAATCGGGATCGAAGCTTCGTACCAGCAGCTTGTCGGCGACGGGTTCAAGCCGGAGTGGCGCTGCGAAACAGACGAAGAATTCGCGTCGACTTACCGCACGCAACTGGGCCAGGCGTTGGTGCTGGGTCAGTTGCCGGCGGATATCCAGATGCTGGGTCTGAGCTACAGCCCCGCTTTCAGTTACAACACGATCGCGCTGCTCGCGCGGGTTGAGGGTCAGCCGGTCATCGTGTATGCCGACCGCGTGGAATCGGTAGAAGGCGTCTCGGCGCGCTTCTCCGATCCGGCCGTCCACGTTTTTCAGCGGCGCGTCGGTGACCTGGTTCTCTATGAAGTGACCGAGCAAGACCGGCCGTCCATCCTCGGCGCGATGTTGATCCCCGAAGGGGAGCCGGGATGCAACTTGCAGTAACCGGGGTTTTCACCGACTCCGTGGCTGACTTTTTATTAATTTGACCCCCCCCTCACGAGGGCCCGCGGCCGGTTGTCGCGGGTTCTCGTATTTCAAAATCAATAAGCGCCGCAATACACACACTCCGGCGGGACATAGGTATACGGGCGGAGGGCGAACCGTTCGGTGTTTGACATTTTTGCATGAACAATCCAGCTAACCCGTCCGGACCGGACGGGGGGAGGAATCTACCGATGCAAATCATCACGCGATGCCTCATGGTGTGTGCTTTCCTGTTTTTGCCCATTGTCGAGCAATCGCACGGGCAACTGGTCGATCCGATCCCCGCACCGATCCCCCAAAGCTCAATCGCGATTGAGTTGCAGGTCGTCGCGGATGACCTGGTGGCCCCGAACTTTTTGACACACGCCGTGGACGGCGCGGACAGGCTGTTTGTCGCCGATCAGGCGGGGCTGGTACGACTGATCAAAAACGGGTCACTGCAGGCCGCACCGTACCTGGACGTCTCGGGTCTGCTGGTCAATCCACTGGGTGGTCTTATCCCGCCGTTTCAGCAGCCCTTTAGCGATTATGATGAACGCGGCTTGTTGGGTTTGGCGTTTCACCCGGACTTCGCAGATGCCACGAAAGCCGGCTACGGCAAGTTCTACACCTACACCAGCGAACCTTTGGCCGGCCCGGCCGACTTCACCGTGCCGCTGTCTGTCGGCGAATCATTTAACCATCAAAGCGTCGTGCGCGAGTGGAGCGTCGATCCCACGGCCGACGCGGTGTCGGGAGACCCGCTTACAATCTCGCGTGAGTTGTTGCGCGTGGATGAGCCTCAGTTCAATCACAACTCGGGGCAGATTGCGTTCGGGCCTGACGGATATTTGTATGCAGGGTTTGGCGACGGCGGCGCCGCCGATGACAACGCACCCGGGCACGGGACCACAGGCAACGGCCAGAACCCCGCAAACATCCTCGGCACGATCATCCGCATCGACCCGCTGGGCAACAACAGCACCAATGGACAGTACGGCATCCCCGCAGACAACCCGTTCGTTACGGATGGCACGAAGCTTGACGAGATTTATGCCTACGGGTTCCGCAACCCGTTCCGCTTCAGCTTCGACGTCGACCCCGCCACCGGGCAGGTGACTCCCGGCACGACGGGCGATCTGGTCGTTGCCGATGTCGGTCAGAATTTCATTGAGGAAGTGGATATCGTCACGCCGGGCGGCAACTTCGGCTGGAACGCCAAGGAGGGCAGCTTCCGCTTCGAGGACGGGCTGATCTTCGGCGACCTGACCGGCGTGCCACCCGGGCTGATCGACCCCGTGCTTGAGTACGACCACGACGAAGGTATTTCCATCATCGGCGGCTTTGTCTACCGCGGTAGCGCGATCCCCGAACTCGTGGGCAAATACGTCTTCGGTGATTTCACAAACACCGGCTTCTTTACGCCGGGCGGGCGGCTCTTTGTCGGCGACCTGGGCACCGGACAGATTGAGGAACTCGTCCTGGGCTTGGACAACCGGGCGCTGGGTATGTTCGTCAAGGGGTTCGGTCAGGATGCCGACGGCGAACTGTACGTCCTGGCGGGTACAAACCTTGGTCCTTTCCGCGACGACGCGGGGCAAGGGTACGGCGTGGTTCTGAAGATCATCCCCGTGCCCGAACCGGCCAGCGCGGTGTTACTCGGGCTGACGTGTCTTGCTTCACTGTCAACACGGTATCGGCACCATACCGTGGCCTGAACGCTGCCTTCTCAGATTCTCCCCGACGACTTGTGCGCCGTGTGATCGGTCGGCTGGCGGAAGCTGTTCAGGTCGATTGACTTGAAGTAGTTGATCGTCTTGACCAGCCCGTCGCGGAGTTTCACGGTCGGTTGCCAGTCAAGGTGTTTCCTGGCCAGGCTGATATCCGGCTGGCGCTGGGTGGGGTCGTCGTTGGGCAGCGGCAGATAGGTCAGCTTGCTCTTGGAGCCGGTCAACTCGATCACGATCTCGGCTAGCTCCTTGATGGTGAATTCATCCGGGTTGCCCAGATTGACCGGGCCGATGAAATCGTCCGGGCCGTTCATCATGCGGATGAATCCCTCAACAAGGTCGTCGACGTAGCAGAAGCTTCGGGTCTGCGAGCCGTCGCCGTAGAGCGTGATGTCCTCGTTGCGCAGGGCCTGGAGGATGAAGTTGGAGACGACCCGGCCGTCGTAGGGGTGCATGCGCGGGCCGTAGGTATTGAAGATGCGCACGACGCGGATGTTCACGCCGTTGGACCGGTGGTAGTCGAAGAACAATGTCTCGGCGACGCGCTTGCCCTCGTCGTAGCAGGCGCGGATGCCGATGGGGTTGACGTTGCCGCGGTAGCTCTCGACCTGTGGGTGGACGTCCGGGTCGCCGTAGACCTCGCTGGTGGACGCCTGGAAGACCTTGGCCTTGCAGCGCTTGCCCAGGCCCAGCACATTGATCGCGCCGATGACGGAGACCTTGGTGGTCTTGATCGGGTTGTATTGGTAGTGGACCGGCGACGCGGGGCAGGCGAGGTTGTATATCTCGTCGACCTCCAGCCAGATCGGGTGCGTCACGTCGTGGCGGATCAGCTCGAAGTTGGGCTTGCCCAGCAGGTGGATGATGTTGTGCTTCTGGCTGGTGAAGAAGTTGTCCAGGCAGATCACGTCGTGGCCCTGCGCGACCAGGCGGTCACACAGGTGCGACCCGAGGAACCCGGCCCCGCCGGTTATCAGGATGCGTTTAAGGCGTTGTTTCATTGGCGGAGGGTGTGGGGTTTAGGTTGTGGGGTATAGGGTCGCAAGGCGCGTTGGCGACTAAAACAAGTCACTAGCCCGCGGGCAACACCCGCGCGGTGCGAGTCCTTACGTTTTACGCCTGCTCAAAGGTCGCGCCGGGCTCGACATCGAAGCTGACCTGTTGCCCGATCGCGAACTTCCCGGCCTGCTGGTTGGGTAACAGGGTGACGGTGACGGGGACGCTGGCGAGCACGGTCAGGGTGTTGGCTTTGGGGTCGCCGCCGATGATCCGGCCCTGGACGCGGCGTGGCCGGCCGAACACCGGCTCGATGAACCGGCCGCCGGCGGAGATCACGTCCACCCGCCGGGCGTGGGCGCGGATAATGCCGGAGACCCGTTCGTTAGGGCCGGCGTCGATCCCGCCCTGGGGGATAAGGTGCAGCCGGTAATCCGTACCTGGAACCGCCAGCACCAGCTTCTCGGGGCTTTTCTCGGCCAATACGCCCGTGGCGATCGGGCCCGCCGTCGCGGCTTCGCTCATCGAAAAACTCCATCATCCGGCCGGCACACCCCGCGCCGACCGTCGGCCGGGGCGTGCGGTATCGCTAAGTCGAGCATAACATACCGGCCCGGGGCCAAACCCGACAGCCCGGCAGGCCCGCGACCCGTATGTGACGCCCGAAAAACGATCCCGAGGCCAAGACCGTGTCAGGCCAGCACCAGATCAACAAGCAACACTGCACCGACAAGCTCCGTTGCGACTACGCGCACGTCGGTTTGTACGACGTCCAGGCCCGCAAGCCCTGGATCGCCAAGAAGAAGTGGGGCGTCGTCCCCGTCCGCGTCTCCCACGCCAAGCTCCTGCTCGGCGGCACCCAGGACACCTCCACCGTCACCAAGGACCGGTTCCTGTGCTACTGGTACCACACGCCCAACACCGGCGAGGGCCACGTCCACGGCTACCCCATCGAGTGGGACGAGGGCCACCTCATGGTCCGCATCGACCCCAACTGGAACTACGCCACCAGCCAGTTCATCCCCAACACCGACACGGCACGCATCGAAAAAAACATCGACCAGCAACACGCCTGGGGCAAACGCCTTTACCAGCTCTACCTGGAAGTCAAACCGAAATACCCTTTGAGTTGGCACATGATCGGCCCCCGTGCGGCCGACAGTATGTTTTATGTGGAACGGTACGAACCATAGAGAAGTATGAAGTGTGAAGTAGGAATGCTGAAGTAAGGAGCGGTTACCCAGGGCGTAGATCACCCCGGCAGAGACCATACGGGTGGCCTCGACTTCATCCTTCCGAGTTCCTATTTCAGCGTTTTTTTAGTGCCGTAGCGCGCGTTCGAGCGCGGTCTGGCCGGCGAGGACCTTGCACTGGTTGCGTGCCTGGACGAGGGTCTGGTGCTTGCCGTTGCGCTTGAGCTGGCGGACCAGTTCCTTGAGGTGCTGGTCGCGGTTGCGGGCAAAG
>JAWKTA010000089.1:0-10916 GCA_041402025.1 Phycisphaerales bacterium
CTCCGGCCAGAACACCAACGAGGTGACGCTCGCCGGCTCCGTGATCAAGATCGGTGAAATCGCCCGGCCCGCCAACGGCGACTTCTTCGACACCCACCTGGAATTCGTTGATCAGGACACGCTGCTGATGATCGACAGCCCGCTGGCATCGGGGCTCGACACCGCGGCCAATGATTCGCAGGTCCGTGCCCTGAAGCGTGTCTCGACTTCACCCGGCGCCGCGACCGTGAACGGCGCGCTGACCGAGGGCGGGTTCAACCAGGGCACGACCGAGAGCTGGGAATCCGTCGTCCTGGGCCAGGTCAACATGGACTTTGACATCAACGGCGTGCCTAACGGCCTGAGCGAGATCGAATCGATCGCCTATTACGCGGACCCCATCACGGGTGTCAAGGGCCTGTGGATCGGTGAAAACGACGGCGGCGTCAATGACACCGCGACCCCGGCCAATAACCGCGGGGACGATATCAGCTTCTTCGAGATCACCAATTTCTCCGGCACCTCGGGCAACGGCCTGAGGGACTTTACCGTGCAGGGCAGCGCCCCGCGCATCATCCTTGATGACAACCCTTCCGTTGATCCCAACGCCAATAACGGCGCCCTCGACCGGATCTTTGTCAACAGCCAGAACGGCAACCTGGTGATCGTCGAATCGGGGTTCTTTGACGTGTCACAGGACGAGCCCTCGGTCATCACCCGTGTCATCACGTCTTACGACAACGGCGGCAAGATCGAGGCCGGGGCCTGGCTGCCCAATAAGCAACTGGCCGTCTCCGGCGCGATCGACGACGACACCCAGATCACGGACGGCCGGTGGACCGTTTATGACAGCGCCAACAATGACGTTTACTTCTACGACCTGGATAGCGCCACCGACGGCAGCCCCCTGCCGATCTTCAACCACGACTGGTACAAGCTGGACCTGGACACCGGGATCACGACGCTGATGGCGTTTAACTCGGATATCAGCAACGGCCTGTTCAGCAACGGTGACCAGTTTGCCTTCTTCTGCCTCGGGGCCGGCTGCGGCGCGACGCTGCTGGACGGCGACCTCAACGGCGACGGTTTCGTGGGTATCGCGGACCTTAATATTGTTCTGGGCAACTGGAACCAGAACGTGACCTCGGGCGACCTGCTTCAGGGCGACCCCTCGAACGACGGTTTCGTGGGTATCGCGGACCTGAACGTGGTGCTGGGCAACTGGAACGCCGGGACGCCCCCGGCCGGGAACGCGGTCCCCGAACCTGCCTCGCTTGCCCTGTTTACCATCGCCGGGCTGTCCGTCACGGGACGGCGGCGTGCCAAGGCCTGATTGGGAAGAAAAACCCCCTAAATTCCGGCCGGGGCGCTTGCCCCGGCCGGAAAAAGGGGCCTTAATTTTCACGGAAATTAAATCAAAAAGGACTTCCCAAGTGAGATTGTTCGTGGTATAGTCTACTACCGTTACTCCTCGGGCCTTGTTCGGCCCCGGGACGTTTTCAGTGTTTGAGTTACTTCTTTAGTGGGATCTTAAGGAGATTGAAGATGAAGATTGCTAAGTTCGTTCTGCCCGTGATTGCCGCTGGCTTCGCCAGCACCGCGATGGCCGCGACCTCGTCGGTCGAAGTCAATGGCGCCAACATCGTTGCCGGCACCACCGCCAACAACATCCTCGCCGACGGCTAAAGTTGACCTGATGACCGACGTCAATACTGTCGATGCAGTGACCCAGGCGCGGCGTTTACGACGGCATTCCGGCCGGCATCTGGGCCGCTTACGGGCCGTCCCGGCTTCCAGGCTCTTGAGTTCGACACCCTGGGTTGGCGTTCCCTTCGACGGCACCAACGGTACCGCCGGCATACGCCGGTGACATCCCCGGTGCGGGTCCCTTCTGCGATGTCGGTCAGTCCATCAGCGTGACCGGCTTCAACACCACCACCACCGACACCGGTGCTGGCCTGCGTGTTGGTAACGTCACCCTCAGCGATGATGCTCAGGGCACCTGAAATGATCCTGTCGTTCTCCGGCGGCGTCCTCGTCCAGAGCGGTGGCGTGGTCGAAGGTGGCGCGATGGTTCCCGAGCCGGCCTCGCTGGCTCTCCTGGGCCGCCGGCAGCCTGGCCGCCATCCGTCGTCGCTAATCCGACGTTCGGTAGCCCAATAGAGTTAAAACCTATCGCAACGGCCCGCCTCACGGCGGGCCGTTGTTTACGCCTGCCGTGACGCGACAAGTCGCGTCGCTTCGTCCATACCATCCGATACCCGATACCCGATACCCCGGTGTTTACATCATTGCCAATGGTCCCGCGCCCGTGCGATTGCCGGGCGATCCATTCACCACGCATCGGGGACACATCATGCTCAAGCGACTGCTCTTCCTGGCGATCCTGTCGGTGGCCGTTATCCCTCTGGCCGCGCAACCCCTGGCGGAGTACGTGCCCGGGGACGCGATCGCGTATGTCGGCTGGCGCGGAGCGGATGATCCGGGGGCGGGTTATGACGGGTCGAACCTCCAGGCTTTGTGCGACGCCAGCGACCTGCCGGGGGCGATTACGCAGACGCTTGGGCTGATCGAAGCGCTTAATCCCGGGGATGAGCAGGCGGCGCGGGCGCTGCATCTGATCCGCACGATCGGCACGGCGAGCTGGCAGAGGCCGACCGCGGCGTATGTGCAGCCGGTGGACGATTCGGAGATGCCGGTGCGGCTGGTGGTGTTGTGGCAGGCGGAGGGCGAGCAGGCGGATGCGCTGACGGCGACGCTGGCCGACGTGGCCGAGCAGGACCGATCCGGCGGGATCACACACGGGCGAGTTGACGGGCTGGTCTGGCTGACGCTCGCGGCGATGGGCCAGGGTTTGGAAGAGCTTGCTGTCGAGCCGGCCGATTCGCTGGCGCGGGCACCGAAGTTCAAGGAGGTGCTTACCCAAGCGGACCCGGGGGGGATGCTGGTGGTGTACGCCGACGGGAAGGGGCTGTTGTCGCTGATCGACGGGACGGTTGAGCAGGAGGCGAACCCGCGCGAGGCCGAGAAGTGGATGAAGGTGCGCGCGGCGCTGGGGCTGGAAGGCCTGAACGCGTTGGTGTGGACAGGCGGGTTTGACGGCAAGGACTGGCGGACGGACCTGTTCATCGACGCCCCGGCCCCGCGCACAGGGGTGCTTTCGTTGCTGGACGCCGAGCCGATCACGGACGCGGAGCTGGTCAACGTGCCGGCGGAGGCGACGTGGTTGTGCGCGTTTCGTTTCGACCTGGGCGCACTGCTGGACAACGTGCGCAAGGTGATCGTCGAGATCGACCCCGAGGCTGCGCAGCAGTTTGAGGAAGCGCTTGCACGGGGCAGCCAGATGACGGGGATCGACCTGGAGGCGGACCTGATCCGCTCGCTGGGTTCGGCGTGGCTTGCCTACACCGACCCGGGCGCGACGGGCAGCGGGATGCTGGGGGTGTGTCTGGTGAACCCGTTGAAGGATGCGGAGAAGGCCGAGCTTGCGCTGACTGGGTTGCAGGCGCTGGCGAACGCGATGATGAGCCAGGCGGGGGCATCAGGTGGCGGGCCGCCGGTACGGGTGCGTTTCCACACGTCAACGCGGGATGGCATGACGTTGCGCACGCTGGGCATCCCGTTCATCGCCCCGACGTGGTCGGTGCATGAAGGCAAGCTGTACGTCGGGTTGTTCCCGCAGACGGTGCTGGCGGCTGGCGCACGTGCGGCCGGGGGAAGCTCTGGGGGCGATTCGATTTTGGATAACGACGCCTACCTCGCCATGCGAGATCGCCTGGGTGGTGGCGAGGCGAGCGCGGTGGTGTTCGCCGACCTGCCTCGCACGGCCGAGGGTTCATATCAGAACCTGGTGATGCTCTCGCAGATAGGCACGGGGATGCTGGCGATGTTCGGCGCGGACCCGGTGCCGACGCTGCTGCCGCCGTTCGCGAAGATCCAGCCGCTGCTTTCACCGGCAGGGCAGGTCGCCTGGAGCGACGACGCGGGTTACCACTGCCGATCGGTCAGCCCGTTCCCGGGTTCGGCGATGCTGGGGCCGCAGTACGGGACGAACATGACGGTGGCCGGGCCGATCATGGTCGGGACGTTGTTGCCGGCGCTGGGCGCGGCGCGGCAATCGGCGCGGCAGGTACAGAGCATGAGCATGATGCGGCAGGTTTTGCTTTCTTTGCACATGTACGCCTCGGATCACGACGACACGTTCCCCGAAGACATCGCTGTGCCGCTGTTGATGGGATATATACCTGAACCCGCTATATGCCTGTGTCGCCTGTTTCGGGTAAACAACCGCCGCCGATGTTCGAACAGTTGGATGATGCCGATGGGCTCAATGGATTCAGCACAGCACCAGTTCGTATGTGCTGATCCCCAGCCTAAACTCGACATGATAGAAAACATGTGGCAGCGGATCGTGTTGTTTGAGTTGCCGGAGGACGCGTCGGACCGGCAGCGGTTATCCGTCAGGTTCGCGGACGGGCACGCCGAGGCGATGAGTGAGATGACGCTCAGGCAGCAAGTTTTGGCGCGAACGGGCAAGGCGATGGAGGAGTGGGTCGAGCGGCAACAGACGTACCAGCCGCCGGCGGGTGACGTGTGGATCGTGGGTGCGGGGGTGCGAGCGCGACAAGTCGCGTCGCTTCATAGCGTTGATTGATCGTGGTTTCGGTGCTTGATCCCCGATCCCCGGCCGCTACTGCATGTGTGCTTTGATACCACGCCCAGGAGTCTGGCGAGGCCGTCGTCGTGGAGGTTTTGGGCGTAACCCAATAGTTTTTTCGCTTTGTCTGATGTTGGCGAAGGTGATCTTGGGTTCGCTGGCGGGCAGGGAGCGTTTCGAGTTTGGCGGGTTTGCCGACGAGTTTTCGATGATGGTGACGAAGTCCTTCATCAGGACGGGCTCGCCGCGGCCGAGGTTGATGACCTCGTAGCCCAAGGCGTGTCCATGGCGGCAGCACGACGCCGGAGACGATGTCGTCGACGAAAGTCCAGTCGCGTTTCATGTCGCCGGCGTCGAAGAGGGTGACGGTGTCGCCGCGTGCGATGCGGTCGGTGACCATGAAGGGCATCATGTCGGGCCTGGCGCGTGGGCCGTAGACGCTGAAGAACCGCAACGCGGTGAAGTTCATGCCGTGGAGGGTTGTGGTAGGTGTAGCCCATCAATTCGATGGCTTTTTTGCTTGCGGGGTAAGCCGAGAGCGGCAGGTTGCAGGCGTCGGTCTCGATGAAGGGCAGTTGCGTGGTCTTGCCGTAGATGCTGCTGGTGCTGGCGAAGGCGAAGACTTCGGTCTTGTTCTGGTGCGCCGCTTCGAGAGGTTGACCGAGCCGGTGATGTTGACGTCCGAGTAGGCGATTGTGCGTCCGATGGAGTAGCGGACGTGGCCATGGCGGCGAGGTGGGCAACGGCGCGCGGGGCTTGTGCCCGGCGAAGATTTCGTTGACGGCATAATTGTCGCGGATGTCGGCCTCGCAAGTGAAGCGGCTCGTGGCCGGCGAACTCGGCGACGTTGGCGCGCTCGTTGCTCGACGCTGTAGTAGTCGTTGAAGTTGTCGATGCCGACGACGTGGCAGCCTGCGCGACTTGACCTGGCAGAGGTGCGAGCCGATCAGGCCCGCGGCGTGGTGATGAGGACGGTGTTTGGCATAGGTTCGGGGTTCAGGGGTTCGGGGACCAGGTCGGGGATACGCGCTCGTTTTGTTCGATGGCCCACGGGTAACGCCCGCGCGTGGGCGGCGATCTGCGATCGCCCGCTCAACATAGCAGCTAATGGCCAAGGGGCTAAAGGCCGACGGCTATTTACCTGACCGGGTTGGTGAATCGGTTGTCTTTCCGCAAACCCTCGCGGTATCGGCCGTGGGTGCCTTGGGCGGAACAGCGGATGGCGTCGAAGGAGAACGCTGACCATCCAGTCGCCGGTGTAAGAGGCGATTCGAGTCCAGCGCGGTGCTGCTGGCCGCGCCCTCGTTTTCGCTGGGCATTTTGAACAGCTTCCAGGCGTGTTTGAGCCGGGCGCCGTCGTCGGGGGAGAAGCCGTGTCGCTTCAGGCCGATGGCGTTGACACCGCAACGCGAGGGGTTGCCCTCGGCGATCATGAAGGAGGCGGGACGTCCGAGACTGATGCAGGTCATGCCGCCGACGTAGGCGTACTGACCGATGGTGACGAAGTGGTGGCAGGCGGTCGCGCCGCCGACGATGGCGTGGTCGGCGAGGTGGACGTGCCCGGCGAACTGGACCGCGTTGCTGATGATCGTGTGGCTGCCGACGACGCAGTCGTGGCCGAGGTGGGCGTAGGCCATGATGAGGTTGTGGTCGCCGACGCGGGTGACACCCTCGTCGTTTTTTGTGCCCTTGTGGATGGTGACGTTTTCGCGGATGTCGTTGTGGTCACCGATAACCAGTTCGCTGTCCTCGCCCTTGAACTTCAGGTCCTGCGGGTCCGCGCCGAGTGTGGCGAAGGGCCAGACGGTGTTGCCCGTGCCGAGCGTGGTGCGTCCGAGTACGCAGACGTGGCTGACGAGTTTGGTGCCCGGCCCGAGTGTCGAGCGCGGCCCGACCCGGCAGAACGGGCCGACGACGGCGTCCTCGGCGAGCGTTGCGCCGGGTTCAACGACCGAACTGGGGTGGATCGTCGGCATGGTCTGGGGTCTACTTCCCCTGATCGTCGTCGACGAGCATGAATTTGACTTCGGCTTCGGCGGCGAGGTCTTCGGCGACGTAAGCGCGGCATCGCATGTGGACGATGCGGCCGCGCATCTTGACGCTGACGGCTTCCATCATGAGTTGGTCGCCGGGGGTGACGGGTTTGCGGAGCTTGACGCGGTCGAGTGAGAGCAGGACGGCGAGCTTGCCGGTGTGTTCGAGTTTCTGACCGATCAGGACGCCGGAGAGCTGAGCCATGGCTTCGACGACAAGCACGCCGGGCATGATCGGGGTGCCGGGGTAGTGGCCCTGGAAAAAAGGCTCATTGATGGAGACGTTCTTGATGCCCACGGCCCGGCGGTCGCCGTCGATCTCGACGACGCGGTCGACCAGCAGCATCGGGTAGCGGTGCGGCAGGAAGCGGTGGATCTTGCGGATGTCGAAGACGCTTCGGTGGACGCCCAGGTCGGCGCGGACCTGCGCCTGGTGTGTCTTGAT
This sequence comes from Phycisphaerales bacterium, assembly GCA_041402025.1. Lineage (GTDB taxonomy): Bacteria > Planctomycetota > Phycisphaerae > Phycisphaerales > Phycisphaeraceae > JAJRRS01. The sequence continues at coordinate 7,115 of JAWKTA010000089.1, forward strand.
GAGCTGGCGGACGAGCTGGTGGTTCATCGCGTGGCCGGACTTGTGCGCGATGACACGGCCCTTGATGGGGCATCCGAGCAGGTAGAGGTCGCCGATGAGGTCCAGGAGTTTGTGGCGGGCGGGTTCGTCCTCGAAGCGCATGGCGTTGTGGCCCATGGGGCCGTTGTCGCCGATGACCAGGACGTCGTCCTCGGAGAGGTGTGTTCCCAGGCCGGCCTCGCGCAGGGCGCGTGCCTCGCGTTCGAGGATGTAGGTGCGTGCGGGGGCGATCTCGTGTGCGTAGTTGCCGTTCTGGAAGCTGAACTCGTGTGTCTGTCGACCGAGGGGGTTGTCCTTGCCGTAGTCCAGCTCGTAAAGCAGCTGGGTGTCTTCGGCGTCATCACAGGGCATGGCGGCGACCATGGCGTCGTCCTGCTTGACGACGACGGGGTGGCGGACGACCAGGCAGTGTCGGGGCTGATCGGATGTTTTCGTTCCGGCTTCGGTGAGCGCGTCGAGGAATGGTTTGGCCGAGCCGTCCATCGCGGGCAGTTCGGGGGCGTCCATCTCGATGATGAGGTTGTCGATGTTCAGGCCTGCGACGGCGGAGAGGCAGTGCTCGCAGGTCTCGATGACGGCGTCGCCGGTGCGTAGCGCGGTGCGTCGTGGGCGGCGGACGACGTGGGAGACGAGCGCGGGGATTTCGACACCGCCTAAGTCGGTGCGGACGAAGCGGACGCCGTGGTTAGGCCCGGCGGGCTTGAAGGTGACCGTGGCGGGCTGTCCGTGGAACAGCCCGGGGCCTTTGAGTGTGACGGGTTTACCGATAGTCTGCTGGCCTGGCATGGGGTCACGGGGTCCGGTCTTGGCCGGGGTTAAGGCTCTTGCTCCCGGATGTGCTTCCGGGGGCCTGGGTCATGGGATGGTACGACGGTTCCACCGGGGGCATTCTAACGGCGACGCAGTTCTTTCAAAAGGTCCGGCAGGCGGGTCAGGGCCTGGACTTCCTTGAGGGCTTCGCGGAAGGGCCTGGCGGGCGAGCCGGCGTAGGTCACGCCGTCGGGGATGTCACCGGCGACCTGGGCGCCGCCGGCGAGTCGGACGCCGGAGCCGATAACGACGTGGTCGGCGATCGCGACGTGCCCGCCGATCATCGTGCCGTCACCGATGGCGGTCGAGCCGCCGACGCCGGTACACCCGGAGATGACGACCATCTTCCCGAGCCGGCAGTTGTGCCCGATCTGGACGAGGTTATCGATTTTGCAGCCGTCGCCGATGACGGTGGCGTTGCACTTGGCGCGGTCGATGCAGGCGCCCGCGCCGATCTCGACGTCGTGGCCGATCTCGACGGTACCGATCTGCGGGGTCTTGACCAGGCGTGGGCCGTTGGGCGTCATCTCGGGTCGGTAGCCGAAGCCGTCGGCACCGATGACGGCGTTGGGGTGGATGATGCATCGGTCGCCGATCGTGCAGCGGTCGCGGATGACGACGCCGGACCAGAAGGTGCATTGGTTGCCGACGGTGGTGTGGTCGAGGATGGTGACACGGTTGTAGAGCGTGCAGTTGTCGCCGATCGTGACGTGCGGGCCGATGAGACAGTGCGGGCCGACGGTGATGTTTTTCCCGAGCGTGGCGGTTTCGTGGATGATGGCCGTCGGGTGTATGCCGGGTGTGGTGTGGACCGGTGGCGGGGCGAAGAGCGAGAGCGCTTTGGAGAATGCGAGGTCTGAGTTGTCGATCCGGATGAGGGTTTTCGCGTCGGTGCCGGGGCAATTCAGGCCGCGCGTAATCAGGGCGACCGGCGCGGGGCATTCGTTCCAGCGGTCGGCGTAGCGTTGGGTACCGATGAGCGTGAGTTGGCCGGGCTGGGCGTGGTCGAAGTCGCTGATGCCGTGGATGACGGTGTCCTCGGGGCCGATGAGTTCACCGCCGACGTGTTCGGCGATGGATGCGGCGGTAAGCGTTGGCGCGTCGTGACTCAACGTGGATATCCGGTCAGGGTTGGAATACGAAGCCCCGAGCTTGCGCCCGGGGCCGTGGTATTGGGTCTGTATTGTCGGTCATAACCGGTTCGGAGCAACCGTAGCGGGGGCTTTAGCGGCTGTTCTCGAACTGGTTGTTCATGTGCTGGGCGACCTGTCCGGTGATGTCGGCGGCGCTGCCGGCCCAAGCGACGACCTTGATATTCGCGGCCTGCACGCGGCCCTGCTGGTCGGTGCCCACGCGCATCGTCTGCTCTTTGTAGAGCACCACGTCGATGCCCTGGGCCTGGGCGACGGCTTCGATGGCTTCTTCGGCTTTCTTGGTCAGCTGGGTGATCCGGGTGTTGTTCTCACGGGCGAGCTTGTTTTGCTCGTAAGCGGCCCAGAGCTGGTAATCCAGCGCGGCCTTCTCGTAGCTTTCCTGGGCGTCGGCGTAGGGCGCGGTGCCGGGGACGAGCATGTCCAGGTCCTGCTGGAGCTGGGCGATCTCTTTCTGCCGGTCGTCGCGTTCCGTGGTCAGGCGGGTGCGGACGGTTTCCAGCTCCGAATCGATCTGCTGCTTTTCACGCAGGGCTTCGTAGAGGCTGCGCAGATCGACGACGGCGACGACGCTGGGTTTGCCGCCGGCGCCGCCCTGGGCGTTGACACCGACCAGCCCGACGACGAGGACGGCGAGGGCGGCGGTGGCGATGAGGATGTTGCGTTTGATAGGCATGGTTCTCTCCAAATAGGTTTGCGTTTCAGCCCGGCCAGGATCAATAGCGGCGGGCGGGTGTTCTAACGCGGGGTGTGAGCGGGGGCAAAATCCGGGGGTTTCCGTGGGTTATGGGCTTTTCATCATACGCCATTCGGCCCGGCCGGGTTCTGTTGTTTCCCCGGCCGGCATCCGGGATCAGCGGAACGGCAGGTCGAGGCTGAAGCTTAGGACCTGGGTCTGGTCGCCGGGTTCTTTGAGTAACGGCACGGCCAGGTCCAGTGCGAAAGGTGCCGAGCCGAAGAACGGCACTTTGATCCGCAGGCCCGCGCCGACCGAGACACGCCAGTCATCAACCCCGGGGTCGTCGGTGAGCGTGCCCATGTCGGAAAAGAACACGCCGCGGAGGACCTCGGAGTAGATCGGGTAGTTGTATTCGACGCCAGTGGTGAGCAGCCATTCGCCGCCGACGGCGTCGTCGCCGGGGGTTAGCGTGTCGGCGCGGATGCCGCGTGGCCCGACGCCGCGGAACTCGAAGCCGCGGAAGGAGCTGTGACCACCGAGGTAGAGCCTTTCGAAGAACGGCGCTTCGCCGTCCTCGGGGATGATCGACGCGCCGACGCGCCAACTCAGGACGGTGCGTCGGCCGAAGAAATCCTCGTCGACGGTCCAGAACTGTTTAAACTCGGTGGCGATGCGTGTGAAGTCGTAGTCGCCGCCGAGCGGCCCGACGCTTTCGACGTTGAACTCCCAGCGGTTACCGCGTGTGGGGAAGAGGCTGCTATCGGTGGTGTTGCGGACCACACCGAAGCCGACGCCGGTGACGCTGCTGTCGCCCTGTGCGGCGAAGACATCGACGGGGGCGTCGGGCTCGATTTGGGAGATATCGACGCTGGTGGTGCGTAGCGAAGTGGACGCGGACCACACGTCGCCGAACCGCCTGCCCAGCGTGACACTGCCGCTGGTACGCCCTTCGTCGTAGGCGTCGAACTCGCGTTCGTAGATCGACAGGCTGGTGGCGAAGGAGTAGTCGGTCTCCAGGACGCTGGGTTCGCGGAAGGAGATCGAGTACCGGCTGACCTGGTCGCCGGGCTGGAGGGAGAGCGCGAAGCTCTGGCCCGCGCCGCGGAAGGCCCGGCCGGTGAGG
>JAWKTA010000090.1:0-10520 GCA_041402025.1 Phycisphaerales bacterium
TGCCTGTCCTCGGCCCGCACGGTCAGGACGATGTGCCGGCCGATGACCTTGCCGGTCAACGGCCCATCGGCCCGGTCGATCAGGCCGCGCAGGCTTTTGATCACGCTGTCCGGCGATGAGGCTACCCGTAAATCAAAAGTCGGCCGCATCTTAGGGATCGACATGCTTAAGCTCCGATAGGCCCGCCCTTGAGTCCCAGGCGATCCCGGACGGGCATCATCTTTCGAGGCGGCATAACGATCAAGCCCCGGCCCCGGACGGCCGATCTGTTACAGTGGAGCATCATGTCTAAAGATAAAAAGAAAAAGCAGAAGGCCGACCTGAAGCCCGCGAAAAAAGCCAGGCTCCCGAAGGTCAAGGCCCAGCACCCGCCGGACGAGAAGCTGCCGGGCAAGTTCTATGAGAAGGAGCTTGTCCGGCTACAGGCGGAGCTGGTCAAGCTCCAGGCTTGGGTGCGCGAGCAGAACCTGAAGGTCGTCGTGATCTTCGAGGGGCGTGACGCGGCGGGCAAGGGCGGGGTGATCAAGCGGATCACCGAGCGCGTCAGCCCGCGTACCTTCCGCGTCGTCGCGCTGGGCACGCCGACCGAACGTGAAAAGTCGCAGTGGTACTTCCAGCGCTACGTCGCCCACCTGCCGGCCGCCGGGGAGATCGTGCTGTTTGATCGCAGCTGGTACAACCGCGCGGGCGTCGAACACGTGATGGGTTTTTGCACGAATGACGAGTACCAGGAGTTCCTCCGCGCCTGCCCGCAGTTCGAGAGGATGCTCGTGCTCTCGGGCATCCAGGTCATCAAGTACTGGTTCTCGGTCAGCGATGACGTGCAGGAGAAGCGTTTCCAGGCGCGGATCCATGACCCGACCAAGCAGTGGAAGCTCAGCCCGATGGACTTAAAATCGCGCACGCGCTGGGTGGAGTATTCCAAGGCCAAGGACGAGATGTTCAAGTACACCGACACGAGCATCGCGCCGTGGTACGTCGTGGACGCCGACGACAAGCGCCGGTCCCGGCTGAACACGATCCGCCACCTGCTGAGCCTGATCCCTTACGAACACGCCAAGCCCAAGCCGATCAAGCTGCCGGATCGGCAGAAGGACGACGGGTACCGCCGGCCGCCGAAGTCCGCGCAACGCTACGTACCCAGCGTGTACTGACCCGGCCCGCCGCGGCCCCCCTGTCACGATCCCGTCCCATCGGCTACAATCCCGCCCAAGATCCCTGAGGCGGAGGTATCCCGATGGCATATAACTCACCGATTCCCTACGAAGAGGCCCGTATCCATGCCGCGGCGGTGTATTGCAGTGACGGGCGTGTCGGCGAACACTTCGACGATTTTTTACAGAACGGGCTTGGCCTGCCCCGCTACGACCGCCTGGCGCTGCCCGGCGGGCCGGCGAGCCTGGCCGGATACAGCGACTCGACCATCGAGGCCCAGGCCGTCATGGACGAGTTGAACTTTCTCGTCGAGGCCCACGGCCTGAAGCGTGTCGTCCTCATCCAGCACGAGGGCTGCGCCTTCTACCGCATGCGGCTGGGGCTGACCAGCGAGCAGATCGTCCGCTACCAGGACGACGACCTCAGCCGGGCAGCTCAGGTGATCGCGGAGCACACCGGACTGAGCAACATCGAGGGCTACTTCGCGGCCCGCGCCGACAAGGGCATCCATTTCCGCCCCGTGGCGATCTCCCTCGATCCGCAGCACCTGGTCAACCGCGGTTGAGAACCCATGAACCGCTACGACCGCACACCCGAAGGCTACGAAACCAAGGACAGCGGTCAGCCCTTCGATCCGTCACAGGATCAGGCATACCCGTCTGACGCATCCTTGTCGCCGGGCGAACTCAAGACGACCTCTGTCTTCTGCGTGCAGTGCGGCTATAACCTCACGGGCGTTGCCATCGGGGCGAACTGCCCGGAATGCGGTCGTGTTGTCGCGCCATCTTTCCATAGCCAGATGCTGCCGACTTCCGGCAAGGCGATCACCTCGCTGGTGCTTGGGATCTGCTCGATCCCGATGTGCGTGCTATACGGCATCCCGACCATCATCTGCGGCGTCCTGGCGATCATCTTCGCCCGCATCGCCAAGGCGCAGGTCAGAGAGGGAGGCGTCAACTACGGGTCGAAGAGCATAGCGACGGCGGGCATGGTCTGCGGGATCGTCGGCATATGCCTGGGCCTGATCTATGTCGTGGTGGTAGGCGCATTTGTTATCGTGGCGGCCCGTAACGGCCATCCGTAAGCCGGGGCGGGGCCACGCTTTGTCTGCCACTTGGCGCCTAAATCTCCCAACACAAAGCAGAACGCCCGCAGGTTGGGGCGACTCGAACGGTTGCCGTGTCGATTTCTCTTGGTGGAAAGCCGATTCGTGATAAAATACGGGGCTGAAAAAAAAACGATGAATCGAGTCAAGCAAAGGATGAAAACAAGAGGATCATGATGGACGAAACGCACGCTGTACGGGATATGAAGGAAATGAACGCCCCACGCAACGACGGGGGCCGGGGCAACGGCAGGCAACACACCGAGGTCGATCAGGAGCTGACCCGGGCGATGGAACAGGTCGTGACGCAATCCGGGGGTGACGTGAGTTCGCTGTCCGGCAAGCTGATCCGGGAGATGATCCACACCGCCACCAAGCTCCTGAGCGACGGCGCGGACGAAGGCGAGCTCAAGCTCGTAAGCCGAAGTATCAAGGAACTGCGCTACGCGCTGAAAGTCTTCCGACCCTACCAGGAGACGTCCAAGATATCGATCTTCGGCTCGGCGCGCACGCCCGAATCCGACCCCACCTACCAGGCCTGCCTGACGTTCGGCAAGATCATGGCCGAGAGCGGCTGGATGGTCATCACCGGCGCCGGCGGCGGGATCATGGCCGCGGGCAACGGCGGCGCGGGACGTGAGGCGTCGTTCGGCGTCTCCATCCGACTCCCCTTCGAGACCAACGCCAACGAGCACATCGTCGGCGACCCCAAGCTCATCAACTTCCGCTACTTCTTCACACGCAAGCTGATGTTCATGTGGCAGTCCAAGGCCGTCGCGCTTTTTGCGGGCGGGTTCGGCACGCAAGACGAGGGCTTCGAGGCGCTCACGCTCGTGCAGACCGGCAAGGCCCCCACCATCCCGATCGTCATGGTCGATGCGCCGGGCCGTACTTATTGGAAACGCTGGGACCAGTACGTCCGCGAAGAACTGCTGACCTCCGGGCTGATCAGCCAGGAAGACCTCGCGCTCTACCGTGTCTACGACGAGCCGGAAGCGGCGGCGCAGCACGTCCTGGACTTCTACCGCAACTACCACTCGCAAAGGTTCGTCAATGACACACTGATCTTCCGCATGCACCGGCCGCTAAGGGACAAGCAGGTCGAGGCGCTCAACGAGGAGTTCGCCGACCTCATCAAGGAAGGCAGGATCGAGCAGGCCGGCCCGATGGACCAGGAGCAACGCTACCGCGAACTGCCCCGCCTGCGATTCGTCTTTGCCAAACGCGCCTACGGCCGTTTGCGCATGATGGTCGACCGCATCAACGAGTTCGACGCACAAAACGCACGGATCAAGTAAGGCGTTTCCTGATAATCAAACCTAAAAAACAGAAGCCCACGTTCTTTGAACGTGGGCTTTTTTTGTTGCGTATGTTGTCGATGTTACGCGTGGGCAACGCATGTCTACGGTCTATGTTTTTTAACCCGCCCTACCACCCATACATCAGGCACGCCGGCACCGCGCCCTTGATCAGCTTGCCGCGCAGCTCGCTGCGCCCGTCACCGCGTCGGCTCACGCCCACGATCTGAACACTAAACGCGCCAGCCGTGTTGTCGGCCGTGCGCAGGTTCACGCTGTCACCGACCTCGCAACCATCGGCCGAGGTGAAAGCGATCCCGCCGCCGCATACGTTGACGGCCTGCGCCTGCTTAAGCAGCTTGCGCGACTGACCGTGCTCATCGATGACCGCCGCACGCAGTTCGCCGTCCGCCGCTACACGCGGGCTGGCCCGCCGGTCTTCGCCGTTCCATCTGGGTTGCGGTTCCATGATCATGCCCTTTAGGAGATAGGATTCCAACGAACCAGATCGGCTTTTTTTAAAAAGGATTCAATCAATACCCCCGCCCGGCCGGTGGTTTCCATGTGGATAACACCGCTTTGCGCATCTTCGGTGTGTGTTACCGGGCGTTCGCCGATGTGATCCTGTGCAGGATGATCCCCGCCGCCACTGCGAGATTAAGCGAATCCACCCCCGGCTTCATCGGGATCGTCACCCGCACGTCACAGAGACCCGCCCAGGCGTCGCTCAGCCCGTCCGGCTCGTTCCCGAACACGACCGCGACACCTTGATCGCCCGATCGGCGAAACGCATGGACCGGCGTGGCATCCGCATCCGCGACCGCCGCGACCAGCGTGAACCCGTGCTCATCCTTAAGCCGACGCATGTCCGCGCCCAGATCAACCGAACGCGCGATCGGCAGGCCGAATACGGACCCCATCGACACACGGGTCACCCGCCGGGTAAACGGATCGCAACCCTTGTCGCTGAGCAGCAAACCATCCACGCCGAGCGCATGGGCCGCGCGGATAATCAGCCCCAGGTTCTCCACGTTGCGCACCTCGGGCAGCACGACCAGCGTCCGCGCCGGCAACAAAGATTCAACCGGGGCCGGTGCGGGCCTCACGCCGCAGGCGAGCATGCCCTGATGGAATTCGTAACCCACGATGCGGGACAGAAGATCACTCGAAGCGGTGTAGACGGGCACGCCCGCCGGGACCAGCGACGCGACTTCATCGACCCGGTGTTCGACTATCAATACCGAAGCGACTTCGATGCCGCAGGCGAGTAACCGCTGGACGCTGTGCGTGCCCTCACAGATGAACAACCCCGCCTCGGCGGCGAGCGCACGTTCTTTCAGCGCGGTATAAGGACGCAGACGCTTATCGTCGGCATCATCGACGGGGTTGACGTTCAGGGGCGCGTCAATTGGCATCCACCTCGACGGGGTCAAGGCCCTTGCGCATCGAAGCCAGGCGGTCACGCTGCGAAGTTGACCCGTTGCCGTTCTCGTGGCCGTTGCCGTTGTGGGCAGCCTCGACGCCGACCGCGACGGGCTCGAGCGCCGCTTCTTCCGCGCTCTCGGCTTCGGTTACAGCTTCGGCTTCGGGTTCCGTCGGCTGCGATTTCGCCTGCTCACGGTCGAGCTTTTCCTGCTCGCGGACCGCGTCATCGGAGATACGGCCGTCGGAGCTGACCTGATCGAACCGGACGGATACGCGCTTAGACACGCCGCGTTCCTGCTGGGTGATGCCGTAGAGCACGTCGCAGACCTGCATGGTGCGCTTGTGGTGCGTGATCACGATGAAGTGTGACACGTCGAGGAACCCCTGGATGACCTGCGTGAAGCGTTCGACGTTCGCCTCGTCGAGCGCGGCGTCCACTTCGTCCAGCAGGCAGTACGGGCTCGGGCGGGTCTTGAAGATCGCCATCAGCAGCGCGACTGCGGTCATGGTCTTTTCGCCGCCGGAGAGCTGGCTGATCGAGCAAGGCTCCTTCCCCGGGGGCTTGGCGCGGATCTCGATGCCGGATTCGAGCACGTCGATGTTGCCGTTCTCGTCGGGCTGGAGGAACAGGTCCGCACGCCCGCCGCCGAACAGCTTGCGGAACAGGCCGTCCTGCCCGGCGAAGTTCTGCTTGATCGTCTCGAACGTCTGCTCGAAACGCTTGCGTGAGTCGTCGTTGATCTGCTGGATCAGCTGTTCGAGGTCGGTCTTCGCCTGCGCGATGTCATTGACCTGGTCGGCCAGCTCGTCCTGCCGGCCCTCGAGCTGGTCCTGCTCGGCGATCGCGTCCACGTTCACCGTGCCCAGACGCGCGATCTTGCCACGCAGGTCCTTGATCTCGGCCTCGACCGCCTGCCAGTCGATGTCGAACGGGTCGGCCTGCGCTTCTTCGTTTGCTTCGGTATCGGCTTCGATTCCAGCGCCGGACCCGTCGCCATCCAACGCACGCAGCGCGGCCTGGTCTTCTTCGTCCCCGCCCGCATCCGCGTCGCTGGGCTCGGCGTGGGTAGTCGCGCCTTCCAGTGCGTGTTGATACGCCTCGACCACGTCCAGATCGAGCTGCTCGTGGCCGCGTTGACGGACGCTGTCGATCTTCACTTCCAGTTCACGCTGACGCACCTGGAGCTTGTGCAGTGCGCCGTCGGCGGCCTCGACCTCGGCGCGGTGCGACTGCACGGCTTTCTTGAGTTCCGCGAGCGCCGCGTCGGCCTGGTCGGCCTTGCGCTGCGCGAGTTCGCACTGCGTGATCAGTTCGTTGAGCTTGTGGTCGGATTCTTCGAGCTGCACCTTCGCCTGGGCCTCGGTCGCCTCGAAGCCGGCGATCCGCTCGTTATAGCCTGCGAGCTGGTCGTCGATGAGCTTGCGCTGCCGGTCCACATCGGCCGAGGCGATCTCGACCTGCCGGACCTGACGCTGGGCGGAAGACAACTGCTCGGCGATCTTGCTGGACTCGATGCGGGCGGCGGTCACGGTCTCGCCGGCGGCTTCGACACGGGCGGACAGGTCGTCGATCTCACCCTGCGCGGCTTCGACGCGCTGCTGACGCTCGGCGGAGTCCTGTTCGAGTTTCTCGGCCTCGGTCTTGTGACCGGTGCGTTTCTCGTCGGCTTCCTTCAATTGTCGGTGGATCTGCTCGGTCTCGGCGGCCAGTACGGGCTGCTCACGCTCGAGGTTGGCGATCTGCGACGCCAGCGATTCGAGCTTGCTGCCCAGTTCGGCCGACATCGACTTCGCTTCGGAGATCGACTGACGCAGCTCGTCGCACACGCGCTCGGCGTGGGCGGCCTGGTCGCAGAGTTCGGTGAGGGTGTTGGAGTCTTTCTGGATCGCGGTGTCGAGTTCGGCGATCTGGACCTGGAGCACGGCCAGCTCGCTGCGTCGGCTGATAAGCCCGCCCGCCGCGCCGTTGAGCGGGCCTGCAAGGACGCGGCCGTCGGCTTCGAGCAGTTCGCCGTTCTCGGTCACAAACCGGCAGCCGTCGGGCATCTCGGCACGCAGCGAGAGCGCTTCGGTCAGATTACCAACAACGTAGGTACGCCCGAGCAGACGCCAGACCACGGGCCCCATCCAGTCGGGGAAGCGGACCAGGTCGATCGCGGCGGTGAGTTTGACGAATTTGCCGTCCCCGATCTTGCGCAGCTCGCTGCCGACGTGTGCGGGCAGCGGCGGCTGATCGAGTGCGACGAAGGTCACGCGGCCGGCCAGCGATTCGATCGCGGTCTTGCCGCCGTTGTCCGAGCAGACGTCGGAGAGTTTGTTGACGACCAGGGCTTGTTGGTATTCACCGAGCGCAGCCTCGACGACCGCCGCCTGATTGACATCGGTTTCCAGGAGTTCGGCGAGCAGGCCGCGGACGAAGCCGAACGTGTTGTGGTCGTCCCCGTCCTGCGAGGCGGCGCGGGCGAGGACGGCCTTGACCGGGTCGGCGACGCCCTCCTGCTTGTCCTGCATCTCCTGCAACAGCGCCCGGCGGGACGCCAGCCCGGAGCGTTTTTCCTTGGCATCGCCCAGACGCTGGGTCAGCTCACGCTGTTCGGTGTCGAATTTGTCGGCGAGCTGCCGCTGCTGGTCGAGCTGTGCAGACTCTTCTTCGAGAAGTGCTTTGACTTCGTTGTGCTTGGCGCTGGCGGCGTCGCGGGAGCTAAGCAATTCTTCGAGCTGTTCGGCGACGCTGTCGGCTCGCTCGCTGAGCTTTTTGCGGGTGTTGACGAGGCTGTTCTCGAAGGCGTCCAGCGCGTTGATCTCGTTGTGCAACTGTGACGTGCGGCGCATCAGGGTGATGATGCCGGCCTTGTCGTCTTCGAGCTGGGAACGCTTCTCGTTCAGCTGGTGCTGAAGCTCGCGGTGCGCCTGCTGGGCGGCTTCGAGCCGGGAGTCGCAGTCGCCGCGCTGCTGGGTCAGGCTCTCGGCAAGCTCGGTCTGCTCACGCAGGTCGTTGTCGAGCTGCTCGCGGTTGGCGGTGAGTTCGGCCAGCCGATCGGTGTCTCGCTTCGTCTGCCGACGGGCTTCTTCCAGCGACGTGCGTGCGAAGTTGATCCGCTGCTGCGCCTGGTCCTTTTGTGACTGCTGTTCGAGGCGGTCATGTTCGAGTTTTTTCAGCCGGCTCTGGATGGACTGGCGTTCGAGTTCCGAGTCGGCGATCCCCTGCTCGCGCTCGTTGAGCTGGCGAGCGGCGGCGGCGCGGTCGGCCTCGGCCTGTTCGAGCAGGTCAGTAAGCTCCAGCAAACCGGTTTGCAGCTTGTGGTACTCGGCGAGCGCGTAGCTTAATTGCAGCTCGCGCAGCCGAGCGGTGTGTTCCTGATACGAACGGGCGCGGGCGGCCTGCATCTTCACGCTGCGGAGACGACGCTCGGTGTCTTCGAGGCGCTGGCGGACCAGTTCGAGGTTGCGTTCGGTGCGTTCGAGCTTGCGGATCGCCTCTTTCTTGCGGGCCTTGAACCGGCTGATCCCGGCGGCCTCTTCGAAGATGGCGCGGCGCTCGACGGCGTTGGATTGCAGGAGCACGTCGACCTTGCCCTGCTCGATGACGGAGTAGGCCTCGGTGCCGACGCCGGTATCCATGAACAGTTCGCGGACGTCGCGGAGGCGGACGCGTTGGCCGTTGACGATGTATTCGCTGGTGCCGTCGCGGTAAAGCTGGCGGGTGACGGAGACATCGTCCTGGTCGAGGGCGAGGTGGCGTGACCCGTCGGGCTTGATCTTGTTTTCGAAGGTGAGGGTGACCGACGCCATGCCGGAGGGCTTGCGGTTGGCCGAACCGTTGAAGATGACGTCCATCATCGCGCCGCCGCGCAGGCTCTTGGCGGACTGCTCACCGAGCACCCACTTGATCGCGTCGACGATGTTGGATTTGCCGCAGCCGTTGGGCCCGACGACACCGACGACCGGTGCGTCGAACTTGATCTCGGTCTTGTCGGCGAAAGATTTGAACCCCGCCAGGGTCACCTTGGCTAAGCGCATGCGATCGACCTCCATGTCGACAATAAATACATCGTCCACCGGCCCGGCCCGGCTCCAAAAGGCCCGGCGGCTCGTGTCCCGGCCATCCAGGCGCGGGTATGTCTTCTCCCCATCGGCATCATCATGGGTCAGGGCCTTGTAGTCTAGCGGGTTGACGTCGTTTGTGGGTCGGCGGTGTCGGGCCGGACCATCGGGTCGGTGGCCGGGGCGGTGTCGGCCCGGCTCAGGCCGCCGTCTTCGACCGCACCGGGGTCGGTCTCGGGGCGGGTCACGGGGGCGTTGTCTCGCTCAAAATCCGCGATCTGTCGCGCCAGGCCGCTGACGCGCACCTCGATCGGGGCCTTGACGTGTTCCCGTCGGCAGAGTTGATACACCACGTCCACCGCCTGGCTGTAGGTCAGGCCCAGGCCCTCGTTGGGCTGCTCGGCCGTGGGCTTGTGACCGAGCACATAGATCAGGGTTTTCAGGTCCGGGACGGTTTTGAGCTTAACCGATGACGGCGAGTCGGCATCGGTCCGGAACGGCTGGTAGAAAACGCTCAAATAGTCCTGCCCACGATCCCTTGACAGCATCAGTCGGTTGTCCCACATCCGTGCCAGCATGGGCGCCTCAAAGCCCAGGTCCGGGCTGAAGATAGCGATCCGGGGCACGCCGACCTGGGTGATGTAAACCAGCGGCTTCTCCGAGGGGACGGTGTCGATGATGTATTTGATCCCGGTGGTGGGTTCATCCGCGACCATCACCCGGCCGGTCGCGATCATCGGGTCGTTGATCGCCGAGAGGGACTCGTAGGCGGCGATCCGAACCGCCATCTCTTCATCGTCCAGCAGGCCTTTCAATGCGCGGGCACCCTTGATCGAACGCGGCAGCAGGACCAGGGCCTCGGCCACTTCGGTCCGTATCGCCGGGTCATCGCTCGTTGCCAGCTCGGAGAGGGACTGGCTGGCCCGTTCATCATCCAGCCAAGCCCCGGCCTTCAGCGCGGCCATCCGCACCGTGAGTACCTCATCGTTGTAATACTCACGCAGCACCTCGACGATCGGCCGCCCCAGTGAACGCCAGGCCAGACCGACCGATTCGGCGGTGTCGGGCTGTTGCCGCAAAACGTCCGCCAGCCGGCGCGCCTGGTCCTGCTCGAACCCGGGCCCGGTCTGGAGGTATAAGTGCATGATCAGGTCGACCATCTCGCCCGGATTGGCCTGATAGCGAGGGGGGACCGTGATCTTGATCAGCTGGTCGGTCAGCGGGTTGGCCAGTGACACGCGATCGTCCGCCCTACCGAGCCGTTCGTTGATCCGGTCGGCGATCGCGCGGCTGCGTGAATAGCTGGATTGATTCAGCACCAGCTCAATATCGCGCGAGGCGGTCACCTTACCGCCGGCGACAACCATCGACTGTGAGCGGCCGAATTCCACGGGATCGCCGGAGTCGGGGCTGTCGTGGTAGGGGTTGTCGTAGATCGGGCCGTAGGCCGTGGCCTGTTCGTGCAGAAACTTAAAAGCCTGCTCGGTGCCGCG
>JAWKTA010000091.1:0-9912 GCA_041402025.1 Phycisphaerales bacterium
GAAGGTCAGCGCCAGCACGATCGACGCGATGGCGACGACGACGAGCATCTCGACCAGGCTGAAGCCGGCATCCGAGGGGCGGGTTGTGCGGTGCGCTGTTTTCATCGTTCAGTCTCCGCGTTTGGCGGCGGAGCGGTCCAGGTCGAAGCTGTAGAGGTTGTCGACGGAGAACTTGTAATCGTCGGTGCCTTTGTAAGTTTCCCAGGCGGCCTCGCTGGCGAACTCGCCGCGGACGCGGGGCGCGCCCCACTTCTGGTCCTTGCCGGCGGAGGCGAAGAACGGGGAGTCGTACAGGGGCAGGAAGTCGTCGTCCTCGTCGGTGCCGGGGGTGTGTTTTACGCCGTTGGCGTAGGCGACGGGGTTGCCCCAGGGGTCGATGACTTCCATGAAGCCGTCGCCGTCGGTGTCCTCGAACGCCGAGCCGAGGGCGGGGAGGTTGTCACGGATCTGGGGGACCTGGTTGGCGGCCCAGATGAAGCGTTCGATGAAGAGGTTGGCCCGCTCCATGTAGTAGTTGTTGTCCTGGTTGAGGTAGGTATAGGAGGGGTTTTCGTCGTTCTCGTCGTTGATGTAGCCGGCGGTGATGGCGCCTTTTTGTTGCTCCCTGCCGGGGGCGTTCATGAGCCAACTGCCGATGCCCCATTTCATGGTGGTGTCGGTCAGGTGGCCGATGGGCTTGGTGGTTTTGGTTTCGTACATCCCGGCGTTGCCCATGAGGTTGGTCAGGACGGTAGTGGCCTGGCTCTCCTTGGCGCTTTCCTTGACGATGGCGACGCCGCCGAGCAGAAGGCCGGCGATCACGGCGATGATGGCGATGACCACGAGCAACTCGATGATCGTGAAGCCGCGTGCGTGGGGCCGGGTTGTCGGGCTGAGGTTTGTCATGTTCATACCTCGGGCATGAAAACGGTGGCCCCGGGGGAAGCCCGCCGGGGTCACCGCGGGAGGGATCGATTTACATCACGGCCTGCATCAGCTTGACCAGCGGCAGGAACAGCGACACGACGATGAACCCGACGATGCCGCCGAGCACAACGATCATGACCGGTTCGAGCAGGGACACGAGGCTGGCGACGGCGACGTCTACTTCTTCATCGAAGTTGTCCGCGATCTTCAGGAGCATCTTGTCGAGGTCGCCGGTCTCTTCGCCGACGTCGATCATATTCACGACGATGGCGTCGGTGACCTTGGCCTGACGCAGGGGTTCGGCGAAGCTCTCGCCCTGGCGGACGGAGTCGTGGACCTTCTGCAGCGCGGTCTCGTAGACGTGGTTGCCGGTGGTCTCGCTGGTGATGGTGATGGCGTCGAGGATGGGCACGCCTGCGGTGATGAGGGTGCCCAGGGTCCGGGTGAACTTGGCGATGACGGCCTTGGCGGCGAGGCTCCCGATGATCGGCAGCTGCAGCAGCGTCCAGTCGGTGGCGGCCTTGCCGAAGTTGCTCTTGCGGATGAGCTTAAAGAGCATGAAGATCGCGATGGGGCTCAAGAGTACCCAGAGGATGCCCGGGAGCTGCCCGTCGTACTGCCGGCCGCCGAGCCACTTGCTGAAGCTGATCAGGAACAGGGTCAGGGCGGGCATGTCGGTGTCGAAGTCCTCGAAGATTTCTTCAAACTTCGGGACGATGAAATACATGATGCCCAGCACGATGACGGCGGCGACGAAGATGACGACCGCGGGGTAGATCAGCGCGCCGATGATGCGGCGTTTGAGCTTGGCGGCCTTTTCCATGAACTCGGCGAGTCGCTGGAGGATCAGGTCGAGCACGCCGCCGACCTCGCCGGCCGCGATCATCTTGGTGTAGAGCTTGTTGAAGGCCTTGGGGTGCTTGCCCATGGCGTCGGAGAGCGTGGCGCCGGAGGCGACGTCTTCGTGGACGGCGTCGAGCGTGTCTTTGAGCAGGCCGGGCTTCTGCTGCTGTTCGAGGATCTGCAGCGAACGGAGGATGGGCAGGCCGGCGTCCTGGAGCGTGGAGAGCTGGCGTGTGAAGGTGGTCAGCGCCTTGGTGGAGACGCCGCCGATGTTGATCGATATGCCGCCGCCTTTTTTCTTGCCAGCTTTGGCGGCGCCGCCCGCGCCTTTGGACTTCTTGACCTTCTGCTCGCGCACGGAGGTGGGGAAGTAGCCCTGGCTGCGGATGCGCGCGATCGCCTCGTCGCTGGTCGCGGCCGTGATCGTGCCTTTCTGCGGCTTGCCCCCGTCGTCCAAGGCCTCATACTGAAAAGTTGGCATGGCGGACTCCTTTACTCACATCCGACGTCCGGCGTCCGTTTCCCGCGCCCGCCCGGGCACGCATGACGGACACCGCAGCGGTTTAATCTTCAACCAGCGTCCCGCGGACCACTTCCTCGATCGTTGTCATCCCGTCATACAGCGCCAGCAGGCCCGACTGACGCAGCGTGCGCAGGCCGCGCTTCTTCGCCTCGGCGCGGAGCACCTGCGTGGACGCGTTCTGCATGATCATCTCGCGCAGCTCGTCGTCCAGGACCATGATCTCGAACAGGCCCATACGGCCCTTGTAGCCCGAGTGGTTGCAGTAGTCGCAGCCCCGGCCGCGATACAACTGGCGGCCGTCGAGGTCTTCCGGCAATAGCTGCAGCTGCATCAGTTCTTCTTCGCTTGGGTCGTAAGGCTCTTTGCACCGCGAGCAGATCGTCCGCACCAGTCGCTGGGCGGCGATGCCTTCCATCGTGGCGGTCAGGAGGAACGGTTCCAGGCCAAGGTCCAGGAGACGCGCGATCGAGCTGGGCGCGTCGTTGGTGTGCAGCGTGGTGAACACCAGGTGGCCCGTGAGCGAGGCCTGCACGGCGATCTGGGCTGTTTCCAGGTCGCGTGTCTCGCCGACGAGGATGATGTCCGGGTCCTGACGCAGGAAGCTGCGCAGCGCCTTGGCGAAGGTCAACCCGACCTCGGACTTGACCTGCACCTGCACCAGGCCGTCGATGTCGTATTCGACCGGGTCCTCGACGGTGAGGATTTTTTCGGTGGGGCTGTTCAGTTCGTTGAGCGCGGCGTAGAGCGTGGTCGTCTTGCCCGAGCCGGTGGGCCCGGTGACGACGACGATGCCGTTGGGTTTGTGGATGAGCTGGCGGAAGGTTTCCAGGTCGTCCGGGCGCATCCCGATACGGTCCAGGTCGAGCTGGACGTTGCCGCGGTCGAGGATACGCATGACGACCGACTCGCCGAACATCGTCGGGAGCACGGCGACACGGAGGTCGACCGGCGCGTTGTTGACCACCAGTTCGATGCGGCCGTCCTGCGGCATACGGCGTTCGGCGATGTCGAGGTTGGACATGACCTTCACGCGGCTGACGATCGGCATCGCCAGGTGCTTGGGCGGGGGGATCATCTCGTAGAGCACGCCGTCGATGCGGTAGCGCATCTTGAATTCGTCTTCGAACGGCTCGAAGTGGATGTCGGAGGCCTTGTCTTTGATCGCCTGAAGCAGCACGAGGTTCAAGAGGCGCTTGACGCGGTTGTCGTCGGCCAGCTCGATCTGTTCCTGCAGGTCGATCGACGCGCCGCGGTCGGCCAGGGCTTCCAGGTCGTGGTCCTCCGCCAGGTCCGCCACCAGCGACGCCAGCGATTCTTCGTCGTCGCCGTAGTAGGTCTGGATCAGCTTGTCGAGCTGGTTGGCGGGGGCGACGACGGCCTTGACGTTAAAGCCCATCAGGAGCCGAAGGTCGTCCAAGGCGCGGAAGTTGTCCGCGTTCTTCATGGCGACGGTGAGGGTGTTGGTCTGCTTGTCGTGGCTCAGCGGCAGGATCTGGTAGGCCATCGCCATCTCGGAGGGGATCTCGCGGATCACCTCCTCGGTCAGGTCGAAGTCATCCAGGTCGACGGTTTCCATCCCGGCCTGGGCGGCGAGGGCGAGGTTGACGTCGTCGTGGGTCGCGTAGCCCAGCTCGACCAGGAGCTGGCCCAGCGGGGCACGCTTTTGTTCCTGCAGGGCGAGGGCTTCGTTGACCTGGTCGCGGGTGACCCGGCCCATCTTGTTCAAGATGCGTCCGAGGCGTCTGCCCTTGAGTTCACTCAGCGGTGGGATGGGGTCTGCCATGGTGTTCGGGCCTTACGCGGTCGGTTCTATCGAACGGGATTTGGCCGGTGCGACCGATCGATCCTGTCCGGCACGAAGCTGACAGGTGCGGGGGTCACCGGCCCGCTGTTTCATTTTCCTGTTGTCCAAATTCCAAGTGCCTTTCTTGCTGAGCCTGTAACAACAGGCCCAAGGACACTGTCTCATCCTGTCCGCCCCGATCCATGCCCATCTTGCACGGGCAATTCGAGGATGAATTTCGTTTCCCCCGACTACTTTCACTATATCGTCACAAACCGGCATATCAAGCGTTAAACACGGTAATTTGGAATTAGACACACGGAATTCGGTATTGTTCCGCATGCCCGATATACGCGGCGTCGCGATTGATTGGGTCTTATCTACCAAGTATTTACAAACCGCAAGGGGTCAGGTTTCCTTGGTATCCACATCTTCGCTGTCGAGTTCGATACGGCCGATGGACTGGCCGGCCCGTTTGATCTTTTCGATCATCGAGGGCTGGCTGCGGCACTTGTCGATCATGTCCTCGACACTGATCCAGCCCTTTTCGTACAGGCCCCAGAGGTGGTCGTCCAGCAGCTGCATGCCGAACTTCTTACCGGTCTGGATGGCCGAGTCGATACGGAAGGTCTTGTTCTCACGGATGAGGTTGGAGATAGCCGGGGTGACCACGAGGAACTCGTAGGCCGCGACCATGCCCCGCTTATCGATACGCTTGAGCAGCTGCTGGCTGAGTACGGCCATGAGGGAGGTCGCCAGCTGGACGCGGACCTGGGCCTGCTGGTTGGTGGGGAAGGCGTCGATGACACGGTTGATGGTGCCGCCGGCGGAGTTGGTGTGGAGGGTGCCGAACACCAAGTGGCCGGTTTCGGCGGCGCGGATGGCGGCCTCGATGGTCTCCAGGTCGCGGAGCTCGCCGACGAGGATAACGTCCGGGTCCTGACGCAGGGCGCGTCGCAGGGCCTCGGCGAAGCTGGGCACGTCGTTGCCGACCTCGCGCTGGACGATGATGCTCTTGATGTGGCCCTGGTAGTATTCGATGGGGTCCTCGACGGTGATGATGTGCCGGTCGAGGGTGAGGTTGATGTCGTTGATCATCGCGGCGAGGGTGGTGGTTTTACCCGAGCCGGTGGGGCCGGTGACCAGGAACAGCCCCTGGGGCCGGCGGATCAGGTCGCGGACGATGGGGGGCAAACCGATGACGTCCAGCGGCAGCAGTTCGTTAGGGATCTGACGCAAGACGAGCGAGACGTTGCCCTTCTGCTTGAAGACGGAGACACGGAAACGGGCCGCGTCGCCGTAGGCGAAGCCGAAGTCGGAGCCGCCTTCTTCCTGAAGCTCGTTCTGGGAGCGTTCGGGGGTGATGGATTTCATCAGCGCGACGGTGTCGGCCGGCTCTAGGACCTTGGTGTTCAGCTCGACCAGTCGGCCGCGGATGCGCAGCGTGGGCTTCTTGTTGACCGCCAGGTGCAGGTCGCTTGCGCCCTGCTTGACGACGGTATCCAGGAGCCGGTCGATATGGATCGTGGACGGCGGGCGTTTGCCGCCGCCTTCGTTTGCGCTTGAGGAACTCAATTCGTTCGTCTCCTAAAGGACCGGGTTATCCGGTCGTTGTCCCGCCTGAACAACAGGCGTGCGTTCGACCCGGCGGCGAGGCGCCGTGGCCCGGGGCTCACGCCACCAGTGATTCGTCGTCACCCATATCGTCATCGATATCGACGGTGCCGCCGACCTGCGCGACGCGCGCGATCTCGGAAAGGGTGGTCTTGCCTTCGAGGATCTTCAGCCGGCCGTCGCCGATGAGGTTCCGCATGCCCGAGGCGACCGCGGCCTGTCGGATCTTGCTGACGGCGGCGCGGTTGAACGCCAGTTCGCGCAGCTCGGAATTCATGAGCATCAGTTCGTAGATGCCGCGGCGTCCGCGGTAGCCCGACCCGCCGCAGCGGGTGCAACCGACGGGTTTATAGACGGTCTTGCCTTCCAGGTCTCCCTTCTTGAATCCGCAGAGGTTGAGCATACGGGTGCTGGGGTTTTCATCGGGCTGCTTGCAGTGGTCGCAGAGGATGCGGACCAGCCGTTGGGCGAGCACGGCCTGGATCGAGCTGGCGACGAGGAAGGGCTTTAGGCCCATGTCGACCAGACGGGTGATCGCGGAGGGCGCGTCGTTGGTGTGCAGGGTCGAGAAGACCATGTGGCCGGTCAACGCGGCCTGGATGGCGACCTCGCCGACCTCCTTGTCACGGATTTCGCCGACGAGGATGATATTGGGCGCCTGACGCAGCATCGCGCGAAGGATGCGGGAGAAGGTCAGCCCGATGTGGTCGTTGACCTGGCACTGGTTGATGCCCTTGAAGTTGTATTCGATGGGGTCCTCGGCGGTGATGATCTTGATATCGGGGCGGTTAAGCTCCGAGAGAGCCGAGTAGAGTGTGGTGGTTTTGCCCGAGCCGGTGGGTCCGGTCACGAGGAAGATGCCGTTGGGGCGGGCGATGATTTTCTTGAAGGTATCGAGTGTGTCGTCCTGCATGCCCAGGTTGATCAGGCCGAGCTTGGCGGCGTCCGGGCGGAGGATACGCAGGACGACGGATTCGCCGTGGTACGCCGGGCAGGCGGAGACGCGGAAGTCGATGATCTCTCCGCCGATCCGCATCTTGATACGGCCGTCCTGCGGGATGCGCTTCTCTTCGATCTTCATCCCGGACATGATTTTCAGGCGAGCGATGACGGATTGCTGCGTGCGTTTAGGGATGGTGTCTTTCTCGACGCAGACGCCGTCGACGCGGTAGCGCAGGCGGACGCGGTTCTCGAACGGCTCGATGTGGATGTCGCTGGCGCGGGTGACGACGGCTTCCTTGATGATCTCGGCGACCAGGCGGATGATCGGGGCGGACTGGGCGTCCTTGTTTTCGTCGCCGGTCTGTTCCTCGTCGTCTTCGCCGGCCAGGTGTACGTCCAGCGAAGCGCCACGGTCCAGTGACTGGTCCATGGTCATCTTGCGGACTTCTTCGTCGATCGAGGCCTGCGTCTCGGAGAGGAAGCTGTCGATGTATTCCTTGATCTTGTCCTTGGCGCCGAGGGTGAGTTCGAGCTCGCCGCCGAGCCGGAAGCGCAGGTCGTCGATCAGCGCCAGGTCCATCGGGTCGTGGACGAGTATCTTGAGCTTGTTGCCGGTTTTTGACAGCGGCAGGACGAGGTATTTTTTGATCAGGTCGGTGGGGATCAGCTCGAGGTTGTTTTTGGAGACGACGTCGGGCTGGTCGAGATCGACGAACTCCATGCCGAACTGCGATGCGAGCGCCTTGGCGATGTCGTTCTGCTGGGCGTAGCCGAGATCGACGAGTACCTCGCCGATGCGTTTGCGTGAGCCTCTGGCGATCTTCAGGCCTTCTTCGAGTTTTTCGTCGTCGATGAGTCCCCAGCGTTTGAGGATTTCGCCGAGCTGTCGTCGTGTTCGGGCCATCCGTTCCTCGTGTTGGTCCGCCGGTGTCGGCGGTGGGTGGGCAGGTTAAAGCGATACAAGACGTCGAATTATGAAGCCAATCGCGTGCGGGGGCAAGTCACTGGCGGGGTCGGCTTAGGGTGTCGGGCCGGCGTGACAACGGGGTGGGCTTATGACACATTATAGGCGCAACGGTTGCTGCGTCACGGCCATGCCGGCTTATCTTGACTGGGTTTATGACGGATGAATGACCGACCTGTACCGACGATCGGCCTGATGGGCGCGCCCGGCTCGGGCAAGAGCCTTGTCGCCCGGCAGATGGCGTCGATGGGGTGTGTGGTCATCGATTCGGATGGCCTGGCCCGGCAGGCGCTGGATCAGCCCGACATGATCCAGGAGATCGGCAGCCTGTGGGGGGATGGGGTACTTACGCCCGAGGGTCTGGTGGATCGCAAGGCGCTGGCCCGGATCGTTTTCACGGACCCGGCCGAACTTAAGAAGCTGGAGTCGCTGACGCACCCGATCGTCCATGCCGGACGGGCATCGCTGCGTGCCGAGGCGTTGGCCCGGCCCGACACCCGGGCGATTATCGAGGACAGTCCCTTGTTATTAGAATCCGGGATCGACCGCGATTGTGACGTGTTGGTGCTGGTGGATGCCCCGTTTGACATACGGCTTGACCGGGTGCGACGGACGCGGGGCTGGGACGCCGGGGAACTGCGTCGGCGCGAGAAAAATCAGATGCCGCTTGACATCAAGCGGCAACGGGCCGATTATGTCATTATCAACGACGCGGACGAGGCCCATTGCCTGGATCAGACCCGACGCGTTCTTTCCCAGATTACCCCCTGACACATAACCGAGCCTGCTCGGTATCAGCCCCTGATAGCCAAACCGATTCCCTCCCCGCCTCGCGAGCTTGATTTAACCCACTACTTTTTTATCCGGCCCGTTCTGTGTCAAAGAAATCCCTTGCCCGCGTATTTTGCGCGGATTAAACCGATAGATGACCGAGTTACGCCGCATGTCCTTATTGACATGAAACAATCCCCCGCCGCCCGGCTTCAACCCGGACGCAACCACTTGTTACCCCGTTAAGGATTGCCCCTCACATGGCCACGGAAGAAAACGTCAAGTCCAAGCCCAGGAAGAAACGCACCACCAAGAAGCCCAAGGCTTCGGACGCCAATACCGAAAAGCCCGTCGAAGAAGCGAAGGCAGACGCCAAGCCCAAACCGCAGAGCGATGCCAAGCCCGCGGCCCCGCAGCAACCCCAGCAACAACAGCGCCGCCCGCAGACCGACGAGCAGCTCGACGCCGAGACCCAGCGCCGCTACGAGCAGGCCAAGAAGAGCGACGTCACCGTCCACACCCTCCAGGCCATGACGCTCGACGAACTCTTGAAGGTCGCCAAGGAAGAGGGCATCGACGACGCCGCCACCATGCCCCGGCACGACCTGACGTTCAAGATCCTTGAAGTCAAGACGCAGAAGCAGGGCCTGATGTACGGCGACGGTGTGCTGGAAGTCCTGCCCGACGGGTTCGGTTTCCTCCGCAGCCCCGAGTATTCCTATCTCGCCTGCCCGGACGACATCTACGTCTCACCCTCCCAGATCCGCCGTTTCGGGCTCAAGCCCGGCCACGTCGTGCAGGGCAGCATCCGCCCGCCGAAGGAGAGCGAGAAATACTTCGCGCTGCTGCGCGTGGATGCCGTCAACGGCCACCCGCCGGACCACCTCAACGACATCAAGAACTACGAAGACCTCACGCCGCTGCACCCGTACCACCGGCTGATCCTCGAGACGACGCCCGACAACATCGAGATGCGTATCGTGGACCTGGTCACACCCATCGGCCGGGGGCAGCGCGGCCTGATCGTCGCGCCGCCACGCACCGGCAAGACCGTCCTCCTCCAGAAGATGGCCAACTCCATCATCGTCAACAGCCCCGAGACCAAGGTCATCGTCCTGCTGATCGACGAACGGCCCGAGGAAGTCACCGACTTTAAGAACAACACCCCCGACGACGTCGAGGTCATCGCCTCGACCTTCGACGAGCAGAGCCACCGCCACGTGCAGGTCTGCGAGATGGTCATCGAGAAGGCCCGCCGGTACGTCGAGTTCGGCGAGCACGTCGTGATCCTCATGGACTCGATCACCCGTATGGCCCGTGCCTACAACTCCGAGATGCCGCACTCCGGCAAGATCCTCACCGGCGGCCTGGACTCCAACGCACTGCAAAGGCCCAAGAAGTTCTTCGGCTCCGCCCGCGCGATCGAGAACGGCGGCTCGCTCACCATCCTCGCCACCGCGCTGGTCGACACCGGCTCGAAGATGGACGACATCATCTTCGAAGAGTTCAAGGGCACGGGTAACTCCGAACTGCATCTGGACCGCCGCCTCGTCGAGAAGCGCACCT
>JAWKTA010000092.1:0-9844 GCA_041402025.1 Phycisphaerales bacterium
AATACCTTAGGCCCTTCACGCTCAACCAGCTTGAACAGGAGGCGCGTGACCTGGCGGGCGCGTTCCTTTTCTCGGGCGACGATCAGGACAAACAGCTTGGCATGCTGTCGGGCGGCGAGCGCAGCCGGGCCGTACTCGCGGGTTTGGTCACCGGCGGGCACAACCTGCTTGTGCTCGACGAGCCGACCAACCACCTTGATATCCCAAGCGCCGAGCGTCTGGAAGAGGCGCTCCGCCGGTTCTGCGCCTCGGGCACGGGCTACGGCCAGAACAAGCCGCCGGAAGGCACGCTGATGATCATCAGCCACGACCGGATGCTGTTGGATAACCTGGCGACCCAGTTGCTGGTGTTCGACGGGCAAGGCGGGGTCCGCCATTTCCTGGGGACGTACAGCGAATACATCGAGACGCAGGACGCACAGGCCGTGGTCAAGGACGATGCCGAGCAGGTGAAGACGAAAGTAAAAGAAACCAAGTCAAGCAGCGCTAAGCCGCAAGCGGCGGCGAAGAAAAACGTCGAGAAGAAAGACAAGGGCGGGAATAAGCCGAAGCAGAAGTCGCGCTTCTCGCACATGAACCAGGCGAAGCTGGAGCAGTCGATCGAGAAGGCCGAGACGAAGCTGGCGGAACTGGACGCGTTGCTCGCCGACCCGGAGGTTTACAAAGATCACAAACGGTTCAGCGAACTGCACGACGAGCGTGAGAAGGTCCAGGCGGAACTGACGCCGTTGGAGGAGGAGTGGGCGCGTCGGGCGGATGAGGAGTGAAGACGGGGTGTGGTTTATTAGTTGAAAAACCCGTGCCAAGGCTGCGCCATGACACGGCTTTGGGCGACTTCTTAAAGTGTTAAAATTCCGGGGGATCAGGCGCCGGGGTCGCTGGATTGGTTTGTACCCAGGCCCACGGGCGTCTGTGGATGCACCGGCTCGGAGCTATCCCAGAACTTGATCTTGTCGAGCTTGCCGGGCGGTTCCTGATAAGGCATGTAGGTGTACGGGCGCTGATCCCTGAAAAGGTTGGCGCTGTTGGCGTAGGCGAAGTCAAGCCAGGGGCCGCCGTCGGTGCCGATGTCCTGCCCGGTCAGCAGCGAGAGCGACACGGCCGCGGACTGCACGACGCCGAAGTTGTGATCGGTCAGCGCGCCGACCAACGCATCGAAGACCGGCCGTGTCGGGTACTGCCCCAGCGCCTGGGCGGCGGCAAGCCGGACGTCTGCGTCTTCATCCTTGCTAAGCACATTAATCAACGGCAGGACCGCGTCGTCGTGGTGGATCTTCTGCAAGGCCTTGGCCGCCTCCCAGCGGACGAAGCCGGTGTTGTCCTTAAGCAGCGCGATCAGGGTAGGTGCGTCCTGCGTCGTACCGTGCAGGCCCAGGGCGTGGGCGCAAGCGGCGCGGACGGTCGGGTCCTGATCGTCGATCAGCAGCCGGTACATCCTAAGGTAAGGCTCTTCGTGCCCGAAGTCCGAGCTGGAAAGCAAAGCGACACTGCGGCGGCGGAGGTCCGCGTCGTAAACATTAAACGCCTCCCGCGCGACCTGCGAGGGCTTGGGCGGCATCATGGAGTTGATGAAGTCGGCGAACGCGTCCCCGCCGTTGTTCGGCCCGGCGCAAGCACCCAGCAGGACCGACAGCCCGCACAGCGCCCAGCACGGCGGCGTCGGGCCGGGCGGCGCGGCGGCAATACCGGGGGCGGGTGGGGTGTTTGGTCCGCATGGGATAAAAGTGTATCGTGACCGGGTCCTTCCTGCATGGCTATCGGACACCGTGCCGCCGGGCCTTGATTCATAGGGGGCCGGGGGCGGCGGATGAATCGGCGGCCGGGATCAACCAGACACCAGCCGGGCAACCAGGGCCGGGGCATGATGAAACAAGCGGGCAAATTAAGCGGCCTTCTGGGCTTAACCCGCCCCGGGGTGTTGCTGTCCCTGGTCAGCGTGCAGTGGGCGATGGTGTTCCTGGGGGTATACGTCGAGCCCGTCGAGCGTCGGAACCCGGCGCTTGATACGCTCGGCCTGCCGTGGGCGCTGGTGGCCTCGGCCGTGGTCGCGGCGGGGCTGGGCATCTTCCTGCTGGCACTCAACGATGCGCTGGATGCCCGGCACGACCGCGCTTTCGAGCCTGACAAGCCGATCCCGTCGGGGAAGGCGACGCAGCGTGCCGCGCTGGGGCTGGCGATGGCGGGCCTGCTGGCGGCGCTGGGCGCGGCGGTGGCGCTGGGGCCGATGAGCGTGATCCTGGCGTTGGTCGCCACCGGCGCGATCGTGTTCTACAACCTCGCCGGCCGGTTCGTCCCCGCGGTCGGGATCATCACGCTGGGCCTGATCATCGGCGTCGCCTCGCTGATCCCAAACCCGCGTCTCGCCTTCGCCTGGCCGATCCTGCTGATGATGACACATGTCATCGCCGCCGCGACCGTGCGCCACGTCCTGGCGGGCAAGAGGCCACGGCTTAAGCCGATCGACGGCTGGGGCATCTGCATCGGCTGGGTCTTCTGGATCCTCGTCGTGCTGGTGCTGATCGGGATGCGCGGCCGGGACGTTTCGCACACAGGCGTCGGCCTGGTCTGGGTCGGTCCGGCGCTCGCCGCCGGCGTGTTCGGCTTCATCACCTGGCTGCTGCTCGGCCCGTCCGCGCTCAAACCCCGCGCGCGTCGCGGCACCGCCCGGCGCTTCGCGCAGTTCACCACCGCCTGGCTGATCGTTTTTAACGTGAGCTGGCTCTTCTCCGCCGGGCTGTGGTGGCAGGGCGCGATCGTTTTGATACTGCTTGGTTTGGCGTGGCTATCCACGAGCAAGAAGTCCGCGCAAACGTAAGACGCCCTCGTTGCATGTGTCTATGACAGGCGGGCAATCGTCAACTGTTTTCATGCGTTCTATGGTTGGTCTTGAACATCACCGAATATTCCTGCAACTTCAGGGTGGGCATCTATGAGGCAATTTTTCGCTGTTCTGGCTATCGGGTGGCTTTGTGCGGTGGCTTGCCCGGTTCAAGCCCAGGTGGAATTAAAGCCCATCCTGGAAACGGCCGCTGAAAAACATCACCTGTCCGCGATGGGTGCGATCCTCATCACGGATGGCGAGATCGGCGAGCCTATAGTGGTCGGGAAGATCGGCAACGGGCTGGATACCGGTGCCGGTCGATGCGCGGTGGCACATGGGGTCGTGTACCAAGTCGATGACGGCCATGCTGGCGGCACTCATGGTCGAACAAGGCAAGCTGCGGTGGGACACGACGCTCGGTGAAGCGTTTGCGGGCAGCGATGTTCAGCTGCACCCTGATTTTCAGAAGGTCACGATCGCGCAACTGCTGGGCCACCGCGCCGGGATCCCCAAGGACATGGTTGGCCGACCACTCTGGATCAAGCTCCGCAGCGGCGGCTTATCTCCTGTCGAACAACGCCACCTGATCACGCAGACCTATCTCGGCGAGGAGCCGGTGTCGCCGCCGGGCACGAAGTTCGAATACACCAACGTGGGCTACGTCATCGTCGGGCACATCATCGAGCGTATGGAGGGCAAACCTTACGAAGAGCTGATGCGGGAAAACATATTCAAGCCGTTAGGCTTGAGTAGCGCCGGGTTCGGGCCGCCACTGGGTGATGCGGAGCCGCGCGGGCACAGGAACGGGGTGCCGGTGTCGCCGGAGAAGCGTTCCGCGGATAATCCCGAGGGGCTGGCCCCCGCCGGCCGGGCACATATGTCGCTTCAGGACTGGGTCAGGTACGCACAGATCCATCTGCGTGCGGCCCGGGGCGAGTCGTACGAACTGCTCACCGAGGCGTCGTACAAAAAACTGCACACGCCTCTTGAGGGCCAGACCTACGCGCTGGGCTGGGGCAGCCCGAACAGGCGGTGGGCCGGGGGCCGGGTATTGACGCATGTGGGGAGCAACACGATGTGGCGTTGCGCGATTTGGATCGTCCCGGAAAAGAATGCAGCGATCCTAGTCACCACCAACCATGGCGGCGACGAGGCGGAGGCGGGCGAAAAAGAGGTCATCCAGACAATTATCAAGCAGTTATTCCCCACCGACGGGGAACAGTGATGGGATCATTTGTCCGCCAGCAACGATTCGGCGGCCTCGGCCATGGCGAAGGCGTCGAACCAGCCCTGTTTGACGACGATCTTGCTGTCCGGTGTGATCAGCGCCGCCATCGCGGGCGCGAGGCCGAAGGCGGACCAGGCCGTGTTATCCATGTCATCGACGAGGATGGCGGCTTGCACACCGCACGTATCCCGTAGCTCGGTGGCGAGCTGGATGCGGTCGGCGAGGGTTTTCGGCTGTGGGCGTACGGGCGTATCGGTATCACCGGGGCGTTCCGCGAGCGCTTCGCCGGCCGGACCGGGCGCGGGGGAATCGCTGGGCATGGCTTCGAGCGTGTAGAGCAAAACGATGTGGATGCGCCCGTCAAACCTCCGGGCCAACGCGTTGAGCTGGTCGATGCGTTCACGGGTGATGTCGCAGGTCAATGACCCGGTCACGACCAGTGCGGGCCTGTCGCGCCAGCACTCCGAGAGCTTCGCCGGTGAGCCATCGAGCTTGTAAACCGTCAGCGCAGGGACGGTATCGCCCAACGCGACGCCTCTGCCCTCAAAGTACCCGATGCCATTGAGGCTGAAGCGGCTGTCATGCGTGTCGGCCATATTCCGTCCGACCCACCGGCCCGGCTCGATGCCGCGCTCAAGCAGACGGATGCGCACATCCGCCATCAAGTCCCGCTGGGCATCGCTGCCGTACATCAGCTCGCGCATCCTGGCGCGTGCATCGTCTTGCGACATATCCTCGGTGATCATACCGCGTTCGATCATCACCTCACGGATCACCTCCCACCGTAGCGCCCGCTGCTCACGGTGCGCCTCGTCATTGAAATAGCCCTCACTGCGTAAAACCTCGCGTGAATCCTGAGGCGGTTTGTTGGCGGGGGCCTCCGGCTCGGGCCGGGGCTGGATCATGAAGAACACCGCCGCGATCAACACGGCGGGGAACAGGATCGTCAGGTGGCGTGTGTAACGTCTACGCAACTCGCTCCCTCAAGACAGACAGGTACCCGAATTATAACGCACAAAAGGCCAAACCCATTGCCACAGTTATAAAACAAGCGAAAGAATAAGTGATCCGTCCGGCAACAATACGGACGGATAACCCGAATAGCAGAACATAACCGGGCTTGAAACCGGACCCGGCGCGTGGTACAAACGGGGATGCCCCCCGCAACAGACGCCAACGACGATTTTGACCCTTCCCAGACCACCGCGGACCTGCTGGCCGAGGCCGGCCACGCCACCCAGGAATCCGAATTCTTCAACCCCACCCCCCCCGGCTACAAGCCCGGACGGCACAAGTACGTCATCGTCCTGGGCACGGTCATGAGCGGGCTGGGCAAGGGGATTTTTTCCTCAAGCCTCGCCAAGCTCTTAAAAGACAAAGGTCTGTCGGTAGCACCCATCAAGATGGAAGGCTACCTGAACATCGACTCCGGCACGCTCAACCCCTACCGCCACGGTGAGGTCTTCGTCCTGGACGACGGGCTGGAAACCGACATGGACCTGGGCACCTATGAACGGATGCTCGACCAGAACCTCACCCGCAACAACTACACCACAAGCGGGCAGATCTATAAACGTGTCCTCGACAAGGAACGCCACGGCGGCTATCTCGGCCGCGACGTACAGATGATCCCCCACGTCACCGGGGAGGTGAAGTATCTGCTCCGCGACCTGGCGGTCAAGCAGGACGCGGACGTGGTCTTCGTCGAGGTCGGCGGGACGGTCGGCGACCACGAGAACGCTTTCTACATCGAGGCCGTGCGTCAACTCGCCTTCGAGGAAGGCGCCGGCGCGGTGTGCTTCGTCGCGCTCACCTACGTCATCGAGCCCCCGGCCCTGGGAGAACAAAAGTCAAAAGCTGCGCAGCTGGGCTTAAAGAAACTGATGGAAGCCGGTGTCCAGCCGCACATTATCGCCGCCCGCGCCAAGAACCCGGTCGAGACCTCGGCGGCGCAGAAGATCGCCATGTTCAGCAACGTGCCGATGAACCGCATGTTCTCGATGCACGACCGCGACTCGATCTACACCATCCCCGACGCGATGCGCGAGGCCGGGCTGGACCGGGAAGTGTTGACGATGCTCAACCTGCACGGCCGGGTCGATCAGGGCGGCGAGGACCGCGCACGCGAAGCCTGGCGCGGCTTCGTCAACAAGCTCACCGGCACACGCAAATACAAGGTACGCATCGGGATCACCGGCAAATACGCCTCGCTGCGCGACGCCTACGCCTCGATCGACAAGGCTTTGGAGCACTGCGGCGCGCACCTGTCCTGCGAGATCGACAGCGAATGGCTGGACACGACCCGCTTCGAGCCGGCGGAAGCGGCCGGGAAACTCAAGGACATGGACGCCGTGATCGTCCCCGGCGGCTTCGGCGTGCGCGGCACCGAATCGAAAATCGCCTGCGTCAAGTATTGCCGGGAAACCGGCCTGCCCTACCTGGGCATCTGCCTGGGCTTCCAGATGGCGGTGGTCGAGTACGCCCGCAACGTCGCGGAGCTGCCCGAGGCGGCGAGCACGGAGTTCGACAAGCTCTCCGACGCCCCGGTCATCGACATCCTGCCCGAGCAGAAAAAGATCGAAGGCCTGGGCGGGAACATGCGCTTAGGCGGCAAGGACGTGCTGGTGCAGCCGCACACGCTGGCGTCGTTCCTCTACAAGCCCGATGCCGACAAACCCTTCACGATCCGCGAGCGCTTCCGTCACCGCTACGAGGTGGACCCTAAGTTCATCGACGTGCTTGAGAAGGCGGGCCTGGTGTTCTCCGGCCGGCACCCCCGGCAACCGATCATGCAGATCCTCGAGTTGCCGAACCATCCCTATTTCATCGGCGGCCAGTTCCACCCCGAGCTGACCGGCCGGCCGCTGCGCCCCCAGCCTATGTTCATGGGCCTGGTCGCCGCCGCGATCCGACACCGCTACGCCGACACCCCCGCCGACCAGATCAGCGCCCGCTGGCTGGCACCGGTCACGGCCGCACCGGTCAAAGCGGGCCGGTGAATCCATTACGCATGGGTCGGCGATGACAGGCTCGCACGGGTCCGCAGGACCGTTGGCTCAAACACATACCATCATCAATAGCTTCGACCCGAGCAAAACGGGGTAACGGCCTGGTAAAAACGCGACCGCAGTCGCCGTACCGGCTTGTAAGGCGACTGATAAAAGAATTCTGTGTACCCTTCGGCTATAGGAAATATATAGGGTGGCATGAAACGAACAGGCCCAACCACTCACGGTCTTCTATGCTCTTTTATAAAAACAAAATCTCAAACATAGGGCCTAAAGGCCTCAATAATCATTAATTATGCTCAACTCCAGATGTCACTTTTTTTGTTGACACAACGAAATTATTATATTATTGTAAACCCGGTTTTGGCTTGTGCGGGTTTGGTTGTCATATCACGGAGAGGAGAGCCTTTCTTGGGCGGTCTGTTCACAAGCTTACTATCTCTTGTTTGCATGCGCCTCCAGCTGCAGCCCGCGATCATCACGTGCCGGATAAACCGGTTTTAATCCAGATTTTTGTTGTATTTCGGTTTACTTCTTAATTAAGGAGGGAAGTTAGATGACGAAGACTACGTTATTCAGTACCGCCGCGCTCCTGGCTGGTTTGACGGCCGGCAACGCTATGGCGGCCACCGTGTTCAGCGAGGACTGGGACGACGGTGCCGGCGCGTCCCGTTGGTCGGCACCGCTACCGTTCCAGGAAGAACCGGCCATCACTTTTGACGGCAGCGTGGACTACGCCTTTGATTACAGCACCATCGGCGCGGCGCCCGCCCCCGGCACCATCGGCGGGACCACCATCGGCGTCGCCATGGAAACCAACACCACCGACCAGTGCCCTAGCGGCATCGGCTGCACCGATTCGGACGAAGGCGAAGCCGTCGCCATCATCCCCAATTCGTTCATTCTGCCCGCCGGTGACTACACCCTTACTGCGGACGTCTACATGTTCTGGAACGGCGGCGGCGGCAGCACCGAGTACTCAGGCATCGGCGTCCACACCGACGCGGTCAGCGGCGCGCCGCTGCGTTTCGGGCTTAATACGCCTAACGGCCTGAACTGGCAGGTCGACTCCGACGGCGACACCGGCGATGACATCATCCGCTACGAGGGCGGCATCGGACAGACCGGGCTCGGCGGATACGAAGCGATCCCCGACGGCTCGATCCCCGGCGTCGTCACCGGCCCCAGCAAGATCGGCCCCTACAACCAGTGGGTCACGCTGTCCATCGTTAATTCAGGCGGCACCGTCACCTTCGCCATGAACGGTTACGTCATCGACTCGTTCGATAACACCGGCGGGATCTTCTCCGGCGGCTCGATCATGCTCAGCGCGTCGGACCCGTTCAACTCCGTTAACGTCGATGACATCTTCGGGTACAGCAACCTCCAGGTCTTTGACAACATCAAGGTGACCGACGTCCCCGAGCCGGCCTCGATGGCGCTGCTCGCCCTCGGCGGTCTGGCCATGCTCCGTCGGCGCAGCGCCTGAAACCCTTACTGACGTGAAGCAGTACCGATGATTACAGGACCGCCGGATCACACGACCCGGCGGTCCTTTTGCTTGTGCCTGTCTTAAATTACGAAATTGAGCGCTCCTTGCGGGCCCCTTGATGAGTGAGCATTTGTTCTTTTTCTATAATAATTCGGTTGCGTTGCCGTAGTGACCATGATAAGTTAGTGGTCGTCCGTTTCTAGCAGATAACAGGGGTCATCGCACGCGGTCGGGCTTGTGTCCGCGTCGATGGCGAGACAGAAAACCCGGCCGGTCCCGTATCTTCAATCATTTTTAATCGCTGCGATTACCTATGACGGACCGACCTTTAAGCCGGGCAACTCATTCGCGCTTCAGGAGTCCCATTTCATGCCTAAACTGACCCACGCACCCGTCAAAGCCTTTACGTTGATCGAACTGCTGGTGGTGATCTCCATCATTGCGCTGCTTGTGGGGATCCTGCTCCCGGCGCTGGGCGCGGCGCGGCGATCGGCGCAAAACGTCGTGTGTCTAAGCAACGTGAGGCAACTTGGCACCGCATCAACGGCATATGCCACCGACAGCAAAGACTATTTTGTCCAGTACAAGGGCCGTGTATTTACGTCGGCGTACCCCAATACCGGGGCCGCCGGCGGTTGGTGGTGGGCGGCGACCATGGTGGATACGGGGTACCTGCCCGGGCCGGAATCCTTTGACTGCCCCACGTTCGATCCCGAATACACCAACGATGCCAACGCACTTGTCAACGCGACCGCTCAATACACCAATCTGGCAGAGAAAATCCAGAACATGGGAGCGCCGAACTGGGCATTTACCGAGTACGCGATGAACTCACCGAACATCGGCACGATCGAACGCGAGTGTGGTTTTGACCAGTCCTGCTACGCCCCACCCCGGCCCATCTCGGGGACCGCCGCCGTTCTGCCTTACAACCTCACCCAGCGGCAAGCGAATATCCCCAACGCAAGCAGCACGATCTACTTCGGCGATTCGATCGATAAACGCAACACGAATTCCTACACTCCGGCGGGAGGCGAAGGAACCGGCGCGTGCTTCTTCTGGGATTCGGCCGAAAAAAATAAAGGCTGGAAGGGGTTCGGGCCCGACGCACGCCACAATAACAGCGTCAATCTCACCTGGGTTGACGGACACGGGTCGGCATTCAAGATCACCGGCGATCGGTTCGAGGTTCTCCAATTCACGAACGGTAATAACCCCGAAGGTTCGATCTTTGATGAGGACAACCTCACCGACGCCGCGATCCATAAACCCACCCTATGGACAGGTAACAACTT
>JAWKTA010000093.1:0-8882 GCA_041402025.1 Phycisphaerales bacterium
ATATCGGATAGCGTCTGCGGGTCATCGAAGCCGTCGATGCGGATGCTGAAGACACCGCATCGGTGTTTGACGCCTTGCGGGCCGTAGAACGTTAAGCCCGGCATGTCGCCTGTCAGCCATTCGATCATCAGGCGGATCAGTTCCTGCTGATGTTGCCACAACGGCTCGACGCCCTGACGGATGATCCAGTCGACGCCTTCGGACAGCCCGATGATCCCCGGCGCGTTGTGGCTGCCCGGCTCGAAGCGGTCGGGCATGAAGTCGGGCTGCGTATCACGATCGCTCACCGACCCGGTCCCACCCTCACGGCTGGTCGCCATGCGGTGTTCAAGCCCGGGCCGGATGTAAAGCGCACCCGTGCCCAACGGCCCGAGCAAACCCTTATGACCCGGGAACGCTAGCAGGTCGATCCCCATCGCACGCACATCGATCGGTACGTGCCCGAGCGTCTGCGCCGCATCCACCAGGAACGCGATCCCTTGCGCCTGGGAGATCTTGCCGATCTCGGCGATCGGTTGCAGCGTGCCCGTCACGTTCGACCCATGCACGACCGCGATCAATGCCGTGTTCGGCCGGATCGCCTGGCGGATATCCTCCGGATCGACCAGCCCGGTGATGCTGTCGCAGCGCACGCGCGTCTGCTCCACCTCGCCGCGCTGCTGCAACTCGTTCAACGGCCTGAGCACCGAGTTGTGCTCCATCCAGGTCGTGATGACGTGCGGCTTGTGCTTCGACCGGTTGTGGCCGTGGACCACGCCGCGGATCGCCGTGTTCAGCGCGTCGCTGGCGTTGAGCGTGAAGATGATGTGGTCGGGATTCTCGCCGTGGATCAGCCGGTTGATACGTTGCCGACACTGAACGAAAAGCTCACCGGCCCGCTTGGCCTCGTCGTACGCGCCCCGCCCCGGGCTCGCACCCAGTTCGGTGGCGTACCGGGTCATCGCCTCAAGCACCTGGGGGGGCTTTGGGAAACTGGTCGCGGCGTTGTCGAGGTAGCGTCGTTGCATAACAATCCGATTCTAAGGCACCCAACCGCCCCCGGCCAGCCGACGCCGATGAATCGACGTTGACACCGGCCCCGGCCAGCCCTAGCGTGCCGTCATGACCCAGCGAATCCCTCTATGCCTGTTGGCCGGCACGCTTTTGATCGGCTGTGAAACCGCCCCCCAGCCCGCCGCATCATCTTCCCAACCCGCGCCCACCGGCCTTGCGCAGCAAACCGGCCAACCCAACACCGCACGCCCCGTTGCCTACATCAACGGCACCACCGTCACCGACCGCGACCTCCAAGGCCCGCTCATCGAGGCCGCCGGCGGCTCGGTCCTCTCCGAAATCACCCTCGACAGGCTCATCCGTGACCAGCTCGACCAGCGCGGACTCACACTCACGCCCGCACTGATCGAACAGGAAAAAGCGAACATGCTCGCCACCCTCTCCGCCGACCCGAACGAGGCCGTGCGCCTGCTCAACGAGATGCGCGCCCGCCGCGGCCTGGGCGAGATCCGTTTCCAGTCGATGCTTTTCCGAAACGCCGGCCTGCGCCTGCTTGTGCAGGACCAGGTGGAGGTTGCCCCCGCCCTAGTCTTCCAGGCCTATGAACTGCAATACGGCAAACGCTACCGCGTGCGCATCCTCGTCGCGGAGACCATGGCCAAGGCTAGCGAACTGTTAATCCGCGCCAAAGCCGGCGAATCCTTCAGCGACCTGGCCGCCAAAAACTCCACCGACGTAAGCGCCGCCCAAGGCGGCCTGCTCTCGCCGATCAGCCCCGCCGACGCGACCTACCCCAAGACGCTCCGCCAATCGCTGGAAGGCATGCAGATAGGTGGTATAAGTGACCTGCTCGCGGTGGACGATCGTTTCATAATAATGAAACTCGAAGAAATCCTGTCCCCCGATCCGATCAGTTTTGTCGACGCCCGCCCACAATTGGAGCGCACCGTCCGTCTGGAAACAGAAGCACAACTGATGCAGCAGACCGCGCGTGCCATGCTCGCCGATGCTAAAGTAGTAGTGCTGGACCCCGCCCTGAACAAGAGCTGGAACGCCCAGCAGTAACGGACCCAGAGCGAGTAAGACGTTGTCGCAAAACTATCGGCTCAGGCGGCTTCAGCCGCCGTCAGATTATGAACACTCCCACGCGCACCCCACGGGCTTTTTTTGAGTCTGAACTCTGGGCACGGATCAGACACGAACCGCTACTCACCAATCACTACCCACTACCCACCAACCACTAACCACCAATCCCCATGGACATCCAACCCGCCACACGCATCGAACGCCTGCCACCCTACGTGTTAGGCAAGCTCAAGCAGATGATTTACGACCGCCGCAAGGCCGGCGCAGACGTCATCGACCTGAACATGGGTAACCCCACCGACGCCGCGCCCGACGCCGTCGTCGACAAGATCCGTGAGGCCGTCACCGACCCGCGTAACAGCCGCTACTCCGTGTCCGCCGGCGTCTACAACCTCCGCCGCGACATGGCGCTTAAATACAAACGCAAGTGGGGCGTCGAACTCGACCCCGACAAGGAAGTCATCGCCACCATCGGCTCCAAGGAAGGTTTCAGCCACATGTGCCTGGGCCTGCTCGGGCCGGGCGACATCGCCGTCGTCGCCGACCCCGCCTTCCAGATCCACACCTACGCCGTCGTCCTCGCCGGCGCCAGCACCGTCTCCGTCCCGCTCGGCAACGACGAAGCGTTCCTCAAACGCATCGGGGATGTGCTCACGCACCTCACGCCCAAGCCCAAGGTCGTCATCCTCAACTACCCGCACAACCCCACGACGATGACCGTCGAGCCCGCCTTCTTCGACCGCGTCGTCGAACTCGCCGCCGAGCACCAGGTCATGGTCATGCACGACTTCGCCTACGGCGAAACCTGCTTCGACAACTACAAAGCCCCAAGCTACCTCCAAGCCAAAGGCGCGATCGACTACGGCGTCGAGTTCTCCACGCTCAGCAAACCCTACAACATGGCCGGCTGGCGCATCGGTTTCTGCTGCGGCTACCAGATGATCGACGCACTCAAGACCGTCAAGGGCTACCACGACTACGGCATCTTCCAGGCCGTCCAGATCGCCGCCATCATCGCTATGCGCGCGAGGGCGACAAACACGTCCAGCAGCAGGCCGGAAAATACTCAAGCCCGCCGCGACCTGCTCGTCAAGGGCCTGCAAAACTCGGCTGGGAAGTCGACCCCCGGCGCGCCACGATGTTCGTCTGGGCCAAAGTCAACCCCGAACCGCTCGCACGCTTCAACAACTCGACCAACGATTTCTGTTTAGCGATGGTCGACCAGGCCGGTCGCCATGACCCCGGGCGTACCTTCGGCCCGCTCTCGAAGGCTACGTCCGCATGGCATTGTCGAAAACGAAAACCGCATCAAACAGCCCTCCGCCAACTCACCCGCGCCCTCGGCCTCGGCAGCCCGCGGGGGGCGTGAGCAGGCTATATTACATGTTAATTGCCTATTCACATCGGTGAATACTTATTTGTCATATGTAAGGCCTGTCTGGGTAAATAGATGATTGATTTGTCGTCATAGTAAGATATGCTGGCAGTATCAGCTAACCATCACCTCCGGCGGGGCATGTACTCTGGCCTTGAGGGGTTGCAGAAAAGGAGCTGGAAGGGCATGCGATTTAGTAGCCTACCCTGTTTGGATCATCGGTGTTATCCTCGCTTAATTAGACCCGTCCTTCGTGATGGTTACGCGGCCCATCTCGGCTTGGGGTGTTTGGTTTCTGCTCTGTGGTTTGGCAGGTTTTGCCTCCGCAGCGATCACTATCTTCGGGTTTCATTAACCCTTCTTATCAAGGCAGTGATCCTTGGGTGATTGCGGGCGATCTGAATGTCCCCTATTTAGTACGGGCATGCTTCAGATTAATAATGGCAGTGTGGTTACTAACAACACCGGTAGTATCGGGAGTTACTCCGGAACAAACGGACAGTTACCATTACCGGTGCCGGTTCGGTATGGAACAACAACTCCGATTTTGCGGGTGGGTGTCTTTGTTCAGCTACGCTTGGGCATTGCGTCGATGGTGTCGTCATCGTTGGCCGGGATACCTGGGTAAGGCAAAGAGGCGTCACCGAACAGCATCATCAATCGCAATGTGGGGGCACACTTAATACGGTCGGATTGCTTGTCGCAGGATGACCTTATCGGTACGGGTACAATTAACACGGCCACGATCGTCAGTGATATCAACTGGTATTCGATCAGGTAACAGCCCGCTGCAGCAGCAGATCATGGCCAAACGCACTGCCCGGGCAAAATATCACAATCAATCTTGATGTTACCGTCGGCACGAGTAACAGGACGCTAGGGGCCGGCTGGGTTGCGGGGTCGGCTCCCTGACTATAGCCGACGGTCTGGTTACGTCGAGCGAAGGTGTGCTGGCTATCAAGCCGGTTCTCAGGGCACGGCCACCATCACCGGGGCCGGGTCGTCACGATGGGATATCAATGAGAACCTGCTTGTGGGGAAAGGCACGGGCGAGTTGAATATCAGCAACGGCGGCGTCGTCATGCGGCAAAAGACACGATCCTCGCCCAGTTCGCTGACGCCAAAGGTCTGATTAATCTCAACGGCGGTACGCTGGACACCCGGTATACGCAAGCGAGAGCCTCAGCGGCACCGGTACGATCAACGCCCGTGGCATTGTCAGTGACATTGATCTTATCTTCGATGACTCACGATTTGCAGCAGCAGGTCGTCCTTGATGGTGAACCTGGACAGAATATCACCTCAATCTTGATCTTTCCACCAATACTAGTAGCGGGGCCCCATGGCGCAGGGCTTAGCAGCGTGGGTTGGGCACCCTGTCGATCATGGACGGGAAATCCGTGGGCTCTGTACACGGGTGTGCTTGGCATCGCAGCGGATCTAACGGCACAAGGTCGTGACCGGAGCCGGCTCGCAGTGGAACAATAGCGGTACACTCACTATCGGCGAGGGCGGCACGGGAAATCTGGTGATTGCAGGCGGTGGTTCGGTTGAGAACGCCGCGGATATATCGGCGACCTGTCAGGTTCGACGGGACGGCGACGGTTTCGGGACAGACCTCAGTGGATCAACAACGGTAACCTGTATGTGGGCTTCAATGGTGACGGGGAGCTGAGTATCCTTGGCGGTGGTTTTGTCCACAGTAATCAGGGGCACCTCGGATACAACACGAACACCACTGTATAGCCACCGTCAGCGGGGCAGATTCTTTTGCGATTGGGGCCAAGGACTGTCCATCGGGCGGTCTGGTGTAGGTGAGTTAACTATCCAGGACGGCGGCCGGCTGTTGGTTGATTACTACACCCCCTACACGAACGCCAGTGATATCGGAAAAGACGAAGGTTCAAATGGAAGCCTTAACTGTGACGGGGGCCGGATCGCTTGCTGAATTCCCCGTTACATACTGAATGTCGGCAATGCCGGTTCAGGCACGCTCCATATCATGGACGGCGGGGTTGTAACCAGTTACACCGGCTACCTCGGTAAAGAGGCAGATGCCGAGGGTACGGCCATTATTACGGGGGCAGGATCGCGGTGGGAGACCAACTCGGGACTATACGTCGGCGGCGCAGGTGTCGGTACGCTTAACATCCTGGACGGCGCCGTGGTCAATACCAGTTCATATACAAATTATGCCGCATCTATTGGCGACAAATCCGGCGCCGTCGGTGTTGTCACAATTGACGGTGCAGGCTCTGAATGGAATATCGATGGGCCTTTCTATGTGGCGGAAGAAGGCACTGGTACGATCAATATCAACAACAACGGCGTCGTGAATGTTACCGGCGCGACCTACATCGAATTGGAATCGTCCGCCAACGGAACGATCAATTTCAACAACGGCACGCTCAATACGCTGAACCTGTTCGCCTCACCCGCGAAGATGCTCGGTGTCGGCACGATCAACACCCAGGGGATTGTCAGTGATATCGACATCCGGTTCGACCAGGCATCGGGCCTCGCGCCGCAGGTGAATATCAGCCCCTTAACAAGCCAGAATGTCACGCTCAACGTCGATACCTCGGATACCAGCGTCAACAATATCCTCGGCGCGGGTTTCCGCGGTTTTGGGAGTTTGACGATCGCCGAGGGGGTCTCCGTTAGTTCCGCGCAGGGCTTGCTGGGGTATCACGCCGGTTCGCAGGGCACGGCGACCGTAACCGGGACAGGTTCGCAATGGATCACCCGTGATGAGTTGATCGTCGGGCACAAAGGCCTGGGCAGGCTGAATATCCACGACGGCGGATATGTAAAACCCGATGAGATCTATATCGGTGATGAGGCTAATGCTTACGGGATCGTTGATGTTAAAGACAGTGGATCGTTCTTGCGCGTTAACAATATCTATGTTGGGCGGTATGGCACGGGATCGCTGACCATCCGCGACGGCGCTTTGGGCGGCAGCCCGGGTTATAGCTATTCCATGTATCTGGGTTCCGAACTCGGTTCCCACGGGGCGGCCGAAATTTCCGGCGCGGGTTCATCCTGGCAAAGTGGGTCGATCCTCGTCGGGGGCAAGGGGCACGGAATGCTTGATGTCCGGGAGAGTGGAAATGTCACGCTTTCGGGCAGCTTGAATATAGGTGCATACGACGGCGGCTACGGCGAGGCCAATATTTCCGGTGCCGGCTCGACGGTGACGCTTGGGTCATATCTTTATGTCGGTAGCGGCGGGACCGGGGTCCTGAACATCGAGAACTCGGGCGTACTCGAGAGCCGGCAGGGCAGGATCGGCGCCGCCTCCGATGCTATCGGGATCGTCACCGTAACGGACCCGGGTTCCCGTTGGGATGCCATCGGTGACTCGTATATCGGTGGAGAAGGTTCGGGCACCATGAATATCCTCAATGGGGCGAACGTCAACCATCTTTCTGACGGTTATAAAACCGACATCGGCAACGAGGCCGGTTCCATCGGCAGGGTCAATGTTTCCGGCACCGGATCGCAATGGGATATCCAGGGCTACCTCACCGTGGGCAACCTCGGAGATGGCAGGCTGTATATCGAGGATAACGCCGCCGTCCACGTCGCCTACGACACCTGGGTCCGCAAAGACGCCGCCGCCACGGGAAGCATCCACTTTAATAACGGCACCCTTAACACCGCCGGCCTGATCGCCTCCGCTTCCGAACTGATCGGCGCCGGTACGATCAACACAGGCACCATCGTCAGCGATGTCGATCTCGTCTTCGATCAGGCCTCCGGCCTGCACCAGCAGCTCTCCCTCAACGCCGTGCCGAGTCAGAACATCACGCTCAACGTCGATCCCGGCGCCGATCCCGCGTCCAACCGCACGATGGGCCTGGGCTATCGCGGCACTGGTTCGATGACGCTCGCAGACGGCTTATCGATGGCTACCGTTGAGGGTATTCTCGGCTACTACAATGGTTCCAACGGATCTGCCACCATCACCGGCGCGGGTACCCAATGGATTAACACCGGGAATATGACAGTCGGTAAGGGGGGGAGCGGCTTGCTGACTATCCTGAACGGCGGCGTGCTGCAGAATAATGAAGGCTACATTGGCTATGAAGCCGGTTCAACGGGCGTTGTCAATGTCAGTGGTAACGGCTCGCAATGGAATAATGTCTCCAAACTATGGGTCGGCTACAACAGCCCCGGCTCGCTAACGATCACCGATGGCGGACAGGTCAACAGCGACGTTTCCATCGTTGGTTACGAATCAGGCGGAACCGGCTGGGTAACGTTAACGGGGAACGGAACGCAATGGAACACCGCTAACCTGATCGTTGGTTCCGGTGCGGTAGGCATACTGACTGTTGAAGCAGGTGCTGTGCTGAGCACTGATAACGGCAACATTGGGGCCACGAATAGTGCAAACGGGACAGTAATCGTAACGGGTGCGGATTCGGTATGGAACAATAATGACGGTTTATATGTCGGCCGCAATGGAGAGGGTGCGTTACGTATCGAAAACGGCGGCCGGGTGTATACTCAACATTTCTTCAACCCCCGTACATATATCGGCCATGGTGTAGGTTCCACCGGTACGGTAACCGTCAGTGGTGAGAGCACGCTATGGGACATCCAGACGCCGTTGTATGTTGGTTATCAGGGGACGGGCACGTTGAATATTGAAGATTCTGCGATCGTCAGGGTGACTGACAATGCCTGGATTGCGTCAGAGGGTTCATCTGTTGGAACCATTAATCTCAATGGGGGGACATTTGATTTACGGGGTAACAGCATCTTTAGCGGGCAGGGAGCCGGGCACCATTTCAATTTCACTGCCGGCATCCTCAAAAACGCCACTAACATTGATCTCAAGCAGCCTTTCGTCCAGTCCGGGGGCATTCTGTCTCCCGGCGGACCAATAGGCCAAACAGATATTGTCGGCGACTACACCCTCACCGTAGGCACCGTCGAGATCGAAGTCGGCGGAGCCGGCAACCCCATCGACCTCGTCACCGCGACCGGTGATATCGATATCTCGATCCTCGGCACAACCCTCGACCTCCGCGCGCTGGGCAGCATGGCCGCCGGGACCTACACCGTCCTGGAATCCACCGGCGGGAACATCACCGGCATGTTCGAGAACATAAGTGCGTTCAACCTGTTCGGCGTCAATGTAACCGTGCTCAACACCGGCACCGCGATCACCGTCACGCTCGACAGCGACCTAGTCTTCGCCGACCCGAACCTGGACGGCTTCGTCGGTATCGAAGACCTGAACATTGTGCTGGGCAACTGGAACCAATACGTCACCATGTGGGACCTGCAATCCGGCGACCTCAACGGCGACGGCTACGTGGGCGCCGCCGACCTCAACGCCATCCTCGGCAACTGGAACGCAGGCACACCACCCCTGCCGCC
Source organism: Phycisphaerales bacterium (assembly GCA_041402025.1). Taxonomy (GTDB): domain Bacteria; phylum Planctomycetota; class Phycisphaerae; order Phycisphaerales; family Phycisphaeraceae; genus JAJRRS01. The sequence continues at coordinate 8,849 of JAWKTA010000093.1, forward strand.
GGATGTTTCCGCCACGATCCCCGAGCCGGGCACA
>JAWKTA010000094.1:0-8848 GCA_041402025.1 Phycisphaerales bacterium
AATACATCCTGGACCTGCTGCGTCGGCTGCGCATGCCGATCGTCGCGACCCTGCACACGGTCCTGAAAGACCCCAACGACGACCAGCGCGAGATCACCCGCCAGCTCGGAGAGGTCTGCGACCGGTTCGTCGTGATGGCCGAGCGGGCGTATGAGTTCCTCACCGGCATCTACGACATCCCTGAGCACAAGATCAAGCTCATCCCGCACGGGATCCCGGACGTGCCGTTCGTCGATCCGAATTTCTACAAAGACCACTTCGGGGTCGAGGGCAAGAAGGTGATCCTGACGTTCGGCCTGCTCTCGCCGAACAAGGGCATCGAGAACATGATCGAGGCGCTGCCCCGGATCGTGGACCGGCACCCCGACGCGGTGTATATCGTGTTGGGCGCGACACACCCGGGCGTGATCGAGCACTCGGGCGAAGATTACCGCCTCGGTTTGAAGCGACGCGCGGCGGAGCTGGGCGTCACGGACCACGTCGAGTTCGTCAATAAGTTCGTCGAGTTGGACGAGCTGGTCGAGTTCCTGGGCGCGGCGGATGTGTATGTAACGCCGTATCTCAACGAGGCGCAGATCACTTCGGGTACGCTGGCGTATGCGCTGGGGACGGGCAAAGCGACGGTATCGACGCCGTACTGGCACGCGCAGGAGCTTCTGGCGGAGGGCCGGGGCAAGCTCGTGCCGTTCGCCGATTCAAAGAGCCTCGCCGCCGCGGTGAATCACCTATTCGATCACGAGACGGAACGGCACGCGATCCGCAAGCGCGCGTACCAATACACCCGGCCGATGCGCTGGCACGATGTCGCCGGGCAGTACCTCAACCTCTTCGCCGAAGTCCGCGAGGAACGCAACCGTAACCCCAAGCCCGTCGAACAGCCGGCACGCAAGCTCCTGGAAGCGCCGCACGACCTGACCGAGATCAAGCTCGACCACCTGCTGACACTGACCGACGACGTGGGCATCCTGCACCACGCCAAGAGCACGATCCCCGACCGGCACCACGGCTACACCACGGAAGACAACGCCCGGGCGCTGGTCGCGGTGCTGATGGCGCAGGACCATTTGGATTTTGCCGCCGGCGGGAAGGTCGAGCCGCTGCAGACAACGTACTTGAGCTTCCTGGAACACGCGTTCGACCCGGAGACCGAGCGGTTCCGCACAACCATGGGCTACGACCGGAATTGGCGCGCGGGTGAGTTGTCCGACGATGTGCACGCGCAAGCGGTGCTGGCGCTGGGCGAGGCGGTAGCGCGGTGCCAGTCGCGCGGTCCGATGACGCTCGCTGCCGATCTGTTCCACCGGGCTTTGCCGGCGTGCGAGACGTTCGAGTGCCCGTTCGCCTGGTCACACGCGTGATCGGGATCCACGCCTGTCGCGCCGCTACTCCGGTGACAGCCACGCGGCGCGTACGTGAGAACCTGGCGGAGCGGCTGTTCAACCGGTTCCGCGAGCAGACGAGCATGGAGGCGGACCTGGCCAACGGATCAACTGACCTACGCCAGCGCGTTTGCCGCACGCGCTATTGATGTCCGGACGGTGGATGTTCCGCAACGACATGATCGAATCCGCGGCATACAGCCTTCAGTGGCTGCAACACGTGCAGGACGGTGAGGAAGGCCGGTTCTCCCCGGTCGGTGACGACGGCGGGATGATGCGGCCGGGGAAAAGGCCCGCTTCAATCAGAAACCGTTGGAAGCCGCAGTCACGATCGAGGCGTACCTCGAAGCGTTCCACGTGACCGGCGAACACGTCTGGGTGGACCGGGCCGACCGGTGCCTTAACTGGTTCCTAGGAGAGAACGACCTGCACACACCGGTGTACGACCACCGAAGCGGTGGGTGTCACGACGCCGCTGATGCCGCATGGCGTCAACGAGAACCAGGGCGCAGAGGCGACGCTCGTGGCTGATCTCATTGCTGAGCCTTTACGACCACGCGATGAACACGGGCGCGGCAAACTCGCTGAAACCAGACGCCAAAGGCGGCGTCACTCCGCCCGACCGTGACCCCGCCGGCCCGCCGATCCGCCTGTCGCCCAAGGACAAACCCACCGGCGCAACGACCTGATCGGTCTTCATAAGAATGATAAAAACAGCCCGCGATCCAGAGGACCGCGGGCTGTCCGTGATGCTTTAACGTGTATCGGCTTACGCCGTCGGCGGCGCGTGGTCTGCAAGGCCAGGGCGCCCAGGCCGAGCGCGGCGAGCGTGGTCGTGACCGGCTCGGGGATAGGCTTGTCGATGGCGCTGAGTTGCAGGCTGGCCTCGAAGCTCGCGGCCGTCGAGTACCCGAAGTACGGGTAGGTCGGGTACCCTTCGTAGAGGCCAAGGGTCGACTGATAAATAATCACGCCCTGGTCATCGACCGATGCGTTCGCCCCGACAGTGAAGCGGTAATTGCCCGCCGAAAGTATGCCCGATTCGTTGACGCTCAGGCTGTCGTTGGAGATCGAGGCTTCGTAAGCGGTCGCGTTCGTATCGACATTGATCAGGAGGATGTTTGCCGAGTTGTTCACGCCGCCGGTGCCACCGTCGGACAAACCAAGCGTCGCCAACTGGATCCCCGCCGAGAGGAAGCCTTGCAGGTCGAACGCGGCGGACTCGTCGATGGAGAAAAAGACGTCCACAAGGCTGCTGGCGTTGGCGCTGAATAAGCCCCCGAGCGTTCCACCATCTACCACGGCGGGCGGTACCTCGCCCTGGTTGCCGTCGGCGTTGGCCGAACCCGAGCCGGAGATCGACAGCGGGCCGAACTGGGAGTTCTGCCGCGCGTTCGCCGAAGCGGTTGCGCCGAACCCGATAAACCCGGCGTCTTGCACCAACTCATCGACCGGGAATTCGTTTGCCGTGGCGGATGACTCGTTGACGAAGATCGAGAAGTCGGGGCTGGGGTAGCCGCTCTGTGAATCGGAATCCTCCCCGGCCATCGCGCCGGCATGTGTCTGCCTGAAGTCCGAGGTCGGCGTCATCGTCAGCGCCGACGCGGGACAGGTAATCAGCAACGCGGCGACGCACCCGCAGCACATCTGGTTGAACATGGTTGACCCTTTCCCTCAAGTGTGATGGCGGCGTAACGAAATGTTTCTAATCGCGGCTCGCCCACCAAGCCGCACACCGCCTTGAAATGCGCAACCAATGTAACAGCGGACATGCTGTTATGCAATGATTATCGGGCCTGTTATGGAAAAACCAGCCGAGCGACGCCTCGGCAATTTGTGTGTAAATGCCTGTATAAGCGGGCTTAGGCCTGATCCGATGTCTGCGGCGCGGCTTCCCGGCGTGCCAGGTCCATCAGCCGCTGATGCGTGCCGATCGCCGAATCGGGGTTGTCCGGGTCGGGCTGCCGCTGGACGTAGATGCCGTCGGACTGCATGTCCCAGGCCTGACGGCGGTCGGCGAGCATGATGTCGAGGATCTGCTTGAGTCGCCCCTGCAGCGCGGGGTCTGTGATCGGCGTGACACACTCGACGCGGTTATCGAGGTTTCGGTACATCCAGTCGGCGCTGCCGATGTAGTATTCGGCCTGGCCGCGGCCACCGGCGTCGTTGTGGAAGTAGAAGATGCGCGAGTGTTCGAGGAACCGGCCGATCACACTCTGGACGGTGATGTTCTCGCTCAGGCCTGGTACGCCCGGGCGCAGCGTGCAGAAGCCTCGCACGATCAGCTTGATGCGCACACCGGCCCGGCTGGCTTCGTAGAGCTTGCGGCAGATGCCCCGGTCCTCCAGGCTGTTCATTTTTGCAATGATCGTCGGGCGGTTCGGGTCGTCAGCCTTGCCGCCGCGCTCACGCCAGGCGGCGCAGTGTTCGATTTCACGGTCGATCATGGCGACCAGCCGTGAACGCAGGTTGGTCGGCGCGATCAAGAGCTTCTTGAAGTTGCGCTCTTGGCTCATCCCGGTGAGGTAGTGGAACATCTCGACCAGGTCGGCGGTGATGACGGGGTCGGCGGTGAACAGGCTCAGGTCGGTGTAGAGGTTGGCGGTCTTGGAGTGGTAATTGCCCGTGCCGATGTGTGCGTAGCAGCGCATGCCGTCGGCCTCGTGTCGGACGACCAGGCTGGTCTTGGTGTGCGTCTTGAGGCCCACCACGCCGTACACCACGTGCACGCCCGCTTTTTCAAGCCGGTGCGCGAGGTGGACGTTGCGTTCCTCGTCGAAACGCGCCTTGAGTTCGACCAGGCAGACGACCTGCTTGCCGGACTCCGCGGCGCGGACGATGTCAGGGATGAACGGCGAGTCACCGCTGGTGCGGTAGAGCGTCAGCTTCATCGCGATAACCTTCGGATCGGTCGCCGCGGCGTGGATGAACCTTTCGACGCTTGCGCCGAACGATTCGTATGGATGGTGTACCAGCACGTCGCCGGCGCGGATAATGCTGAAGATGTCCGCCTCGGTATCCGCCAGCCTCGGGGGCACGGTCGGTTTCCACGGATCGCACTTAAGCTCCGGCTTGTTCAGGCCGTGGATCGCCCAGAGATCAGTGAACTCCAGCTCGCCGGGCATCTGGTACACGTCCTGCTCACGCAGGTCCAGTTCCTCGGCCAGGAAGCGGTTCATCGGCCGTGACGGATCGTCTGCCACCTCCAGACGGACCGCCTGAGCAAATCGGCGGTCACGCAGTTCCTGTTCGATCAGCTCCAGCAAATCTTCGGCGTCTTCCTCGTCACGCTCGACGTCGGCGTTACGCGTCACACGGAACGGCTGGGCGTCAACGATCTTCATGCCCTGGAACAGTTCGTCGAGGTTATGCCGGATAATCTGCTCGAGGTTGACGAACAGGTGTCCGTTGCCGGCTTCTTCGCCTTCGGTGTTGCCGTCGAGCTGGACCCACCCGGGCAGGACGGCGGGCACCTTGACGCGGGCGAACCGGTGCCGGCTGCTCTCATCCGTGTCACGGTTTCGGCGTCGGCCGTTGCCTGCGTTGTGCTCCTGCTCATCGTATGGGTTGCTGAGCAACACGCCCAGCGACGTGCTGAGGTTGCTGATGAAGGGGAACGGATGCCCGGGATCGACCGCCAGCGGCGTGAGCACGGGGAAGAGGTTCTTGCGGAAGTATTCCGAAGCACGCTCGCGTTGCTTGTCGTCGAGTTGGTCCCACTTCAGCAGGTGGATGCCGTGGCTTGCCAGCGCCGGCTTGATGACCTGCTCGAAGCAGTCCGCCTGGAGCCTGAGCATCGGGAGCACGGCCTGTCGGATCACGCCGATCTGCTCGGCGGGGGTCAAACCGTCCGGACTGCGCAGGCTGACTTTGGCGGCGACCTGTCGCTTCAGCCCGCCGACGCGCTTCTGGAAATATTCATCCAGGTTCGAGTTGAAGATCGCCAGAAACGCGACCCTTTCCAGCAGCGGCGTGCGGTCGTCCAGGGCCTCGTGCAGCACACGCCTGTTGAACTCCAGCCAGGAAAGCTCCCGGTTCAGAAACAGCACGTTGCCCTGCTCGTCGCACTCGGCGTGGCCGGGGGCGGGCAGGTGGATCGCGGATTGTTCGGGGGCTGGGGGGTTCATGGCGTTTTGTGTATCTGATTGCCTGACTGGGCGTTAGGATTGTCATCGACCCGTGACCGCGGAGGGATCCGCGGCTTCGATCCGCACAAGGATGACCGCGTCGGACATCCGTAGCCGATCAAGGATAGGGCCATTCACCCCCGCTTCCAAGCGGATCGTCAATTCACGGCCCGTGACGGGGGTGTTGATGAGGACACGCGGCTCCGCCCCATCGAGGTGCCACCGGCCAACCTCGGTCGATTCGGAAAGCAAAACAAACTGAAAATCCGCCCATTCGCTGATCGTGTCTGGAGCATCGACGGTATCCAGTTCCGCCAGAGCGGCAAACCGGGCAGCGCCTTCGGGCAACTCGAAAGTCAGCGTCGCCGGGGCGTGCGCCCGGATGGCGCGGCCTTCGACGCGCGGGGGTATCGCTAAGCCAAACACACCGGTGTCGGGCCCTACGGCCAGCGACAGGTCCGTGAGGTCGATCAGGCTCATCCCGCCTGTCCGGAAATCGATCCTCGCTACTTCTGCAATCGGCGTTTCGACACGCACGGGCGACGCGCCGGGCGGCGTGACGAGCCACGAGGCTGTTTCATTACTCAATCGCACCTCATCGGCCCATACGCGTGTGCCGTCGGCGAGCGTCACCCTGTGATAAGGCTCGGCAACCCGGCGCAACGGGTTGGCAAACGACAGCGACGCGACACGGTCATACGGTATCGTCACCGGCGCGCCGCCGGCGTCGGGCACGATCACCACGCCCTGATCGTTCAGCATCGACACAAACCCGGATAGCGTATCGCCATTAATAAACGTGAGCGTGTCTGTCGCCGGCGTGTCCGAGGGGGTGGGTAAAGCTTCACCGCCCCGGCAGATCATGTTCGCCAGCTCATCCAGCGGGATCACGATTTCACCGATCAGGTCGTGACGCCAGCGCATCGCGTTGCCATCGGGCGTCGGCCCGACCCAGTCGCCGGTGAAGCGTTGGCCGTCCGTGAGCACAACGCAAGGATAGGGCGTGGCCGTGTCTTGGGCGCCACCGATCGAACGCAACTGGACAAACCCATCGACCGCCGCGCTGCGGAGGATGCGATGCTCGTCAAAGTAGGTCAAGGTTTCATCGTTCAGCCCCGCGATCGTGACCGGCTGCGAGACTAGGTCCGGCCCGATCAGCCGGGCGGGCGTCACCGCCTGAACGTCCGAAGCAACTGCCAAACAAGCCAATACGGCAACAAGCACCCCGACGCGCGTGAACAACGTACGGGATCGACCCCCGGCGAGTTGATAAGAAAAATAACGTGTCACTTCTGGAATATCGGCAAAAGCCGGTTGGGAATCTGGAGTATCAGCAAACTCATGGCGGTCCCATAAGGATTGCCGTGCCCGCTGTTCCACGAGCCGTCGGGCAGTTGTTGACTCACAAGTTGTTCGCGGACCTGGGGAAACCACTTGCGCCAGTGGTCGCCGCCGGCGAGGAACATGGCCTGGGCGGCGTAGTAGTGGCCGTAAAAATAGTGCCCGCCGGTGCGGAACGTCATGTTGTCGGTGCCCTGCTCAAGGTAGGCAAGACCCTTGTTTAGTGCGTCGTCTTCATAAACCCCGGCGTAGTAGAGCGCCGCGACGCCCGCCGCCGACCGGGGGAACGCCGAGCCGCCGGAGTTGAGCATGTACTTGAATCCCCCGTCGGCCGGGTTCTGACACTGGCGCACGTAAGCGATCGCGCGGTCGATCGTTTCCTTGGGGACGCTCAGCCCGGCGTTGCGCGCCGAGCGCAGGGCCATGATCTGGCAGATCGTCACCGAGATATCCGCATCGAACGGCCGAGGCTGGTAACGCCAGCCGCCTTCGGCGTTCTGCGTGGTGATGATCAGGCGCACGGCTTTTTGAAGTGCTTCACGGACGCGCTCGTCGCCGGTCATGCCGTAGACCTCGCCGAGGAACAACGTGGCGAAGCCGTGGCCGTACATCGGACCGTGCGACGTGTCAGCGGCGATCAGCCCGGACTCGGTTGCGTGGCTGAGGACGAAGTCCAGCCCGCGCTGCACGTTCGGGCCGTATTCACCACGCCCGGGCATGTGGCCATCCGCCATGAACGCCAGGCAGGCCAGACCGGTGATGCCGACGTGCTCGGGGAAACGCGGAGCACCGAAGCTGCCGTCTTCATTCTGAGACTGCGCCAGGTAAGCCAGACCGCGTTGCACGGCCTGCCGGACCTGCGGCGTGATCTCCACGAAGCCCGCGTCCTCGCCGGATAGCTCTTGCGCATCCGCGCGCGACGGCGCGATAAACACGCTCGCCGTCAGCGCCAAAGAAAACACAACTCGTCGGGCCACAAAGTTCAATCCGCTACTCCTGCTCGGCCAGCGCTTTGTAATACGCCTCGGTCATCCGCCGGTACAGCGGGCTGAAGCGTTCACGCAGGCCGTCGCTTAATTCCTCACGCACACGCGGCGGGAGCACGCCCCACTCCTTGCGCAGCTGTTCGATCGCGGACTCGCTCGTCTCCGGTTTGATCGGTGTGGTCACGCCCGCCTCTCCGGTGCTCGCCTGCTGGCCGCCGGGCTGGGGCTGGCCCCCCTGCTGCTGTGCCTGGCCCTGCTGCGCGACGGACTCGCCGCCCTGGTCCTGCTCGCGCGGCTGGCCGGAACTGCTGCCGCCGCCGGAGGATTGTTCTTTCGCCGCCTTGATCACCTGATCGAGCTTACGCAGGATCGATTCCTGCATCCGCTGGGTCTCCACGCCGGGGTCCAGCGCCCGGCCGAGCCGGCGCGACACGCTGTCCATTTCCTGCACGGCCTGCTCGAACGCGTCCGCCGCATCGGAAGCCGTCAATGCCTCGTTAACCGATTCGGTGAGGTTTTCATTCCCGGGCTGGGCATCCGGACTTTCGGGAGCGGGCTGACTCGGGGCCGGCCCGTCCGGCGACAGATTCAGTAGATCATCCAGCGAAGGCTGGTCGGCCTGACCGAATGCGGCACAGGCAAAGCCCAACGCGCACGCCAACGCCCCGCCAACAAACAACACCCGCGTTGTCCGTTTGCGGTTCATGGCTGATCTCCCGTGGGTGGCCCGGGCGGGGCCTGCTGTTGCTGCATCTGTTCTATAAGACGCTGCCCGAGGCTGGACAGTTCGCGCTGGCGGGTCGAGAGTTCGAGCATCTGTTGTTTCATCGGCTCATCCGGCTGCCCCACCCGAGCAGCCTCGGCTTCACGGGTCTGTTCATAAACCACCTGCTGCAGGCCGCGGATCAGCTTCAATTCGGTCAAAGGCGGCACCAGGGGTGGGCTATTCCCGCCGCCACCACCGCCTCCTCCACCACCACCACCACCGGCAAACTCGCTGTCGCTTGGGTCTTCT
>JAWKTA010000095.1:0-8443 GCA_041402025.1 Phycisphaerales bacterium
ACGAATCCGTCATCGGCTCGCTGACCGACGCCGCCAAACGCAATCCCGACTCGAAACCCGCGCCCAAGCCCGAGGAACAGGCCGACACCGGGCTGATCGATTCACTGATCCAGAAGAAGGACGCCGACGGCAAACCCAGGTAAGGCCGCCCGGCCCCGGCCGCGAGAAATCATGCGCAAAAGCTGGAAGATGTGGCTGATCGTGTTGATCGCCCTGGTCGGTCTGACCGAGGGCATCGGCCTGCTGCTGGCCGCGCAGGGTTCGGAATCCGCCGCAAGCATCGTCCGCTCCATCGGACGCATCATCGGCAACGGCTGGATCATCTACGGCCTGATCGTCTGGCGCTCCGTCCCCTGGGTCCGACGATTCGGCATCCTCCTGCTCGGTACGGCCTTTGCACAGCTGTTCGCGCTGATCTTCTACGCGATGGGCTGGATGGACATGGTCATCGCGCTGGCCGGCGCTTACGCGATGGCGCTGATCTTCTACGCCGGCCTGTGGCTGATCCGTTTCCTGCTCTCGCCCGGCATCGCCGTCTTCGGCGTGGCACGCACGCTCATCGACGAGGCGATCCGCATGAAGATCGCCCTGGTCTTCATCGTCGGCGTCGCCATCCTCATCGCCGTGTTCCCCTTCATGATCGACCAGGAAGACTTCCTCAAATACCGCATCACGTCCTTCCTCACCTGGTCGCTGATGGCGACCTCGGCGCTCTTGAGCCTGATGACGGTCTTCCTATCGATCGCAACCATCACGCGCGAGCAGACCAAGAAGCAGATCTTCCTGACGATGACCAAGCCGGTACACCGCGCGGAGTACCTGCTGGGCAAATGGCTGGGGATCACGCTCATGAACCTGCTGCTGCTGTCGGTGGCGTGTGCGGGCATCTACGCCTTCACGATGCTCCTGGCGGCGCAGCCGGCGCGCGACGCCGAGGACCGCCTGGCCGTGCAGAGCGAGGTCCTCGTGGCGCGCAAGTCGGTCGACCCGATCGCCCCGGACCCCGCCGAGCTTTCCGCCATGTACGACGAACTGCTCGAACGCCTGCGCGAAGAAGAACCCGATCGCTACGGCATGCCCGGTGACACGGCCCACGAGCTTTCCCCCGCCGACATCGCCGACATCCAGCAGAAGGTCATGCTCCGCTGGTTCAGCATCCCCAACCAGTCCTCCAAGACCTACCGTTTCTCCGGGCTCAACGACGCCAAGCAATACAACCAGCCGCTCCAGCTCCGCTTCAAGCCCAAGCTCGCCGGCTCGTCGCTGGACGGCTTTGTCTTCGTCGGCCTGCGCATCAATGGCCGGTACTTCCAGCAGCCCGGCATCACCACCGCACAGGGGTTCCTTAAGCTCGCAGAAGGCAACTTCCACACGCTGAACATTGATCCCGCCGTGCTTGATGAGAACGGCAACATGGACGTCGAGGTCTACAACCCGACCCCCGGCGGCGTCCAGCAGCCCGCGCTGAGCTTCAACCCCAAGGACGGCTTCGAGGTGCTCTACCGCGTCGGCGACTTCGAGGGCAACCTCGTCCGCTCGGTCGGCGTTATCTGGCTTAGGCTGATGTTCCTGGCGATGCTTGGATTGGCTGCCGGGACTTACCTGGGCTTCCCCGTCGCGACGCTCGTGTGCCTGCTGGTTTACTTCACCGCCGCCGGCAACGCCTACCTCACCGAGAGTTTGCAGTATTACGCCGCCTTCCCCAACCAGGCGCTACCCCTGTGGGACAAGGTCCTCTGGCTTATCGCCAAGTCCGGCTCGCTGATCGGTGAGGGCAAGTACTACGATGTCTTCAAGATGCTGATCAAACTGATCGGGTCCGGGTTCGTCGCGGTCGCGCCGTCGTTCGGCGATCTCAACGCGACGCCGCTTGTCTCTGACGGCAGGCTCGTGCCCACCGCGATGGTGGTGCGTGCGTTCGTCTGGTCCGGCGTCGTCTGGACCGGATTGACCGGCTTCATCGGCTGGATGATCTTCCGCGGCCGCGAGCTTGCGAGGGTGACCGTATGATCCCCGGGCGCTTCGTCCAACTCGCCGCCGGCGCGACCGCAGCACTCTGCGTCGTCGGTTCGACCTTCCTCGTCGGGCCGATCAACAACGTGCGCACCGACCTGGGCATTACGCAGGAGACGCGCTACGCCGACGCGCCGAAGTATGTGCTGCTTGCTGCGGCGATGGGCACGTTCCGCGGGCTCGCCGCCGACGTCCTGTGGTACCGCGCCGAGAAGCAGAAAAACGAGGGCAAACTATTCGAGGCCAACACCACCGCAGGCTGGATCACCACGCTCCAGCCTCGCTTCGGCCAGGTCTGGGTCTTCCAGAGCTGGAACATGGCCTACAACATCTCCGTCATCACGCACACGCCCGAGGAACGCTGGGACTGGGTCAACAAGGGCATCAAGCTCCTGCGCGACGAGGGCATCGTCTACAACCCCAATAACATCGCGATCTACCGCCAGCTCGGCTGGACCTTCTTCCACAAGATCGGCCAGCGCGCCGACGACATGAACCAGTACTACAAGGCCAAGCTGGCCATGGAGTGGCAGGAGATCCTCGGCAACCCGACAGAGGGCGCGACCAAGGCGCTGGCTCTGGAGCGGTTCAAGCCGATCGCCGACGCTGCGGATGATTACTTCGCGCTGGACACCACCGGCGTTGATCCGCGCGACCCGCTGACACGGTTGTACGACAAGTACCCCTCGACCCGCGAACTGGTCGGCAAGCTCCGCCGTATCGGCTACGAGCCGGACCAGGCGTGTATCCGAACGATCGGGAAGATCAGCATGTTCCAGCGCTACGGCGACCCGCGCGAGCTGGTCGGGCCGGACGGTCCGCTGCTGGACGAGCGCGGCCGCAGACTCTTCGAGCTGCTGCTGGACACATCCAACGCCGAAGCGCTCGAATACCTGATCCCTTTCATGCAGGCCCGCACGCTCATCGAAGACTACCACATGGAGCCCAAGCGCATGTACGCCCTGATGGAGCGCTTCGGCCCGATGGACTGGCGCCACGCCGGCAGCCACGCCATCTACTGGGGTGCGACCGGCGTCGAGATGGCCGGGGAACTCAAAGACAAGACCAAGATCGATGTCCTCAACACCGACCGGCAGGTCATCCAGGGCCTGCAGATGCTGATGAATATGGGGACGCTGAGCTTCGACCCGATGACCATGCGCATCGACACCACGCCCGACCCCCGTTTCATTGACGCCTACGGTGACGCCATGGTCGAGGCCAACGAACGCCAGATGGATATCGAATGGGCCGGCACGGGCAACACCAAGAGCTTCAAGCAGGGACACGAAAACTTCCTGCTCCGCGCCGTGCTCTATTCCTACCTCTACGGTTACGGCGACACGGAACAGGCGCAACGCTACTACAAAGAGCTGCGTGACCTCTACGGACAGGAGCCGCACAACCAGTACCCCCGCCCGCGCTACACCGTCCCGCTGCGCGACCTGATCGCCGAGGAAATCAAGAACGACTGGCAGATGACCGACCAGGTCGCCCGCCCGCTGATCGAATCCCTGCTGATCAAGGCCTTCCGCGAGGGGCTGGCGGACGCACGCTACGACATCTTCGAGCGGCAGGTCGATATCGCCAGGAAGATTGAAGAGGACCTGCGCAAGGACCGGCAGTACGACAACCCCACCGCGCCGCGTGGGCAGGGCCGGCTCATCGACTGGAACAGCTTCGAGGAGCTGCTCGGCGACACCTACATCAAGTACATGCGCGCCCCGAACTTCGACATCTTCGAGCGTTCACAGGTCTACCGTAACTCGCCCACGACCTTCCGCACCGTGACCTATCCGCGCTTCATCGACGCGGTCAGGCAGCAGCTTCAGGCGATGGGCTACGCCGAGGTCGTCGACCGCCTGTTCCCCCCGCCGCCGAAGCCCGAAGACGCGGAAACTCAGACGCCTCAGCCACAGGAACAATCCGGCGACACCGAAGCCCCCACCGGCCGCTCCACCATCGAACGCAAATAGCGCACCCCGGAGCATATTCGACGCTCCCGGCTCTTAATGGTTGTGTTAGAAGCGCATGGATTCAGGCGTTAAGCGTGATTTGCATGGTTGATGAGCGGACGTAAAGTCGGCCACAAACGTACTTTGCCCTTCGGGGCAAAGTGTGGCACCCTCAAACGCTATGATTGAATTCGGTTTGCTCTAATGACGGCGCATAGCGGCCAGGCCGCTCAGGCCGATCAGCATCAGTGCTGCGGGTTCCGGGACGATTGCTCCGGGCGATCCGATGGCCGGGGTATCGGCACCGGCACCGCCCAGGGCGGTTGATGCGTAAGCGTCGGAGGCGTTTCCGATCGTACTCCAGGTGCCGAGCAGCACATCCCAGGACTCGGTTTCAGTTGGTGAACCGCCGGTGTCGGGGTATCCGGCGCTATCGAGCAACGTGCCGCCTGCCAGGAACAAGTAGCTGTCGTCACCGCTGCCGCCTAACCCGATGCCGCCGCCGTCGGCGTAACCCACCGAGACACCGGGGTCGCCCCAGGCCGCGTTGAACGTGGCGGCTCCCGTGCCGTCATCTTCGAACAGGATGATGACCGATTCACCCGGCGCAATGCCGGTCAGGCCCTGAACGAGCACGGCATCGGTGATACCGTCGCTGCCGCTGGCGTCCTCAACATACAGGTCTCCGTCGGTCGCGGCGGTCCAAACCAGGTCGCCGTAGTTGGTCACCTCGATCCAGTCTTCGGTGATGTCGGCGCCGTCCTGGCCCGACCAGATTTCAGTGATCCGCAGGTCGAAAGCCGCACGGACCTGGCCGGCCAAGACCCCGGTTGTCACGATCGTCGCGGCTGCCATGAGTTTGTTGAATGTCATGCTGTTTCTCCCGTTGATGGCTCCCTCGGGGGAGCGGGTTTGATTGGGCCGGACACGCCTGCCGGCCCTATTCATACTTACACGGAGCTTGCCGGGTATATCACCTGTATAGACTCACACGATGGTAAAACTGCCCATCAACGTGCCGGGGGTGTAGGTTCCGCCGGAATACAGGCCGTCTTCCTCGGTGCCGGTTGAGCTTCCACCGGAGTAAACGTTGTAGGTGGTTCCAGCCGTCAGCAAGGGTGAACTGATCACGACCGACTGGTACGCCTTATCCGGCATAAACGTGAGGACTTCCTGGCCCGACGTGGATTCAATGTGAACAATGGTTCCGGCTGTCTGCCAGGAGGAATACGTCAGGCTGGCGTATTCCTGAGTCGAAGCCGGGCTGGGGGCCTGCGCCATCTGGGACCTGCCCACGGCTACGAGGAAACCGCCGGACATAAGGAAGGTCCCGTCGTAGTCCAGGGCGCCGTTGATGGTGGCGGTGGGTCCGTGAACGATCACGGTGCCGGCGGTCATGGTCCAAGACCCGTTGACGTCGATCCCGTCGCCCTCGGCGTAGACGGCGATGTATCCGCCGTTGATGTAGAGGTGCCCGTCACCGCCGCCGCCGCCACCCGGCCCACCGGGGCCGCCGCCCGAACCGTCCGCGCCGTCCGCGACGTTAATCCCGTCGTCGCTGCTGACCACACGGATGTTCCCGTCGTTGATCGTGATCTCGGCGCCCTCGATGCCTTCGTAGCTCGTGAGTACGTCGATGGAGCCGCCGTTGATCACTACGCCGGTGTCGCCGTGGATACCGTCGTCGGCGGCCAGGATCGTGAACGTTCCGCCGTTGACGGTCACGGTGCCGTTAGCGTGCAGGCCATCCTCCGCCGTGTCGAGATAGAAGACGCCGCCATCAATGGTAAGCGCCGCGTCGGACTTGATTGCCTTGGCGCTGTCCAAGGCACTGACCAGATAGTTGTGTCCGCCGCCGGTGGTCACGGTGATGTCACCGTCGGTAATGCTGACACTTGCTTCGGCCGCGATACCGTCGGCTCCCGCGACGACGGTTATGGTCCCGCCGCTTATGCTGATCGTCGAAGTGAGGCCATCGGCGCTGACCGCGGTGATGCCGTCGTCACTTGAGACGACGTCGATGGTGGCATTGCTGATAACAACATTGCCGCCCTCGATGCCTTCGTAACTGGTGGTGATATCGATATCACCGCCGGAGATCGTCAGCAGGCCTTCGGCGTGGATGGCGTCATCGTCGGTGGACAGGGTGAGGGTTCCGCCAGAGATCGTCACTGTGCCGTCGGAATGAACGGTGTCGTCGGAGCCGTCCAGATTGATCACGCCGCCTTCGATGGTGATGTCCGTACCGGCTTTGATGCCCTTGCCCCCGCCCGAACCGCTGCCGCTGCCTCCGCCTGTCAGGGTGGTGATGTTACCGCCCGTAATGAGTAGGTCCGTTTCCGCCTGGATGCCGTCGCCGTCGGCTGTGATGTTGATGGTGCCGCCGTCGATGGTGATGTATCCCTTTTCCGTATCCTCATCGTTATTGGATTGGATGCCGTCGCCGCCGGCGTTGATCGTGAGGGTTGCGTCCACTATCTCTACGGAGTCCCGGCCCCGGATACCGTGGCCCACGGAGGTGACGGTGATGTTGCCGCTGGTGATGATCAGGTCGTCCTTGCTGACGATGCCCATATCGTAGTTGGCGGTGACCGTCAGGGAGCCGTTGCCATTGATCTCTAAATCATCGTGGCTGAAAAGCGCTGCGTCGGGTTCGTCCTCGGCCCCAAGGTTGTAGACAGCGCCATCGGTAAGATCATTCTGTGTGCCGTCCGCCAGGGTGATGACGGTGTTTTCCGCGTTGGCGACATAGATCGGCGCGTAATCGGCGCTGGTTATATCGACTCCGTTAAGGATCAGGTTGACGGGGTCCGTGTCTGTGGTATCGACGACGATGCGGCCGTTATTGAGCGTGCCGCTGATCTCGTATGTGCCCGCGGCCGTGATGGTCACAACGGAGCCGTTGACTGTAACGCCCGAACCATTCACGGTGACGGAGTTGCCCTGGAGTTCGATGTAGACGACATCGCTGGATTGGTTCCAGTTACCCAGCACGGTGTTGAGGTCCTGGATCCCCACGAAGCCGTCACCGGACGGGTCGCCTTGAAGCGGGTCGCCCGCGGTCACGGCCAGGTTCCAGTTGGTCAGGACGATATTGAGGTCAGCGATGCCGACAAAGCCGTCGCCGTTGAGGTCGCCCTGCAGCGAGGTGCTGAGCAGTTCAAGGCCGGCCTGCTCGGCGGAGACCTCGTCCTGTTGAGTGACCTGCATCTGCCGGGTTAACTGGGTTTGTTGGGTAGCCTGGGGTTGCTGGGCAAGCTGGTTGTATTCAGATGCGACCAAGGCCACTTCGACGGCCTCTTGGGACGCCAGTTGTGAAGTCGGCTCGGACGCCGAGAGCAGCAACCGCGGCTCAAGCGGCTCGAACATGGGGCGTGCGGCGGCGGTCACGGCGTTTGATTTATCCGTCATGGGGCGTCTCCCTGTTACTGGGCCGTGGCGGGGTGGAGGGCATGCGATAACGGTGGTGTCCAACCACCACCCGAGTCAAAACCCACGGCTTTACACCAGTAAGTCGTAGCGGAAGGCCGGATTACAAGGCGGTGTATAAAGAAAGTTACCTTGCCCGTTTAGGTGCTGGCCGTCAGCCGAAGATATGGTTGTGGGTCTGTAGAATCTCCGCCTCTTGCCCATTGACCCCGCGATTGGGTCAAACACGAAGCGTGTATTGAAGATGTGCTACTGGTCCACGACACGGATCGTAGCGTTCATTGAATGTGTGGTTCCGGGTGCGAGGGAGACGGCGTTGGGGCCGGCGTTGGCGGTTTCGATGCACGCCATCCCGGGCCACTCGTCGTCGCCGAAGTCGGGCATCTTTTTCGCCTTGTCTATCCAGGGGTTCCAGACCACGGTCGTATCCGATCCGCTTTTTTCGACGGTGATCTTCCGGCCCATGCCGGGGTCGGTCAGCACGCACGCCGAGCGTGTGTCCAGATAAACACGATCGGTCTCGCCGATGAACCGGATCGCCTCGTTGCCCTGGTTCTTGCGTTTGCCTGTATCGACTTTGTCTAGATAATCCACGCCCTCAAGCCCGGTGATCTGAATCTGCTTGATATCGGAGACGACGAAATAGGTGTGAAGCGCCGCCTCGAACGTCGCCGGTGCGGCGGATGTATTTTTCACCGTCAGCGTCATCGTCAATACTTTGCCGAACGAGACGAGGTAATCCACCGCGAACGGGTCGATCGCGAGCGTGAAACGCAATGACACGTCGCCGGCGCGTTCCAGCACTTCCTGCAAGCGCCACTCGGTGATCCTTGCCGGGCCGTGCGCCGGCGCGGATTGGTCCGTCGCGTGCGGGCCGAACCAAGGGAAGCACACCGGCACGCCGCCACGGATCGCCTTACCCGGCGCGAACGCGGACTGCTTACTCATAAATAGCACTGGCTTGTGGCCGACCGGCTGGAATGCCGTGACGTGCGCCCCGTGCAGGTAGGCGCTGCCCTTGCAGACGGGGTTATCCACAATCGCAT
>JAWKTA010000096.1:0-7402 GCA_041402025.1 Phycisphaerales bacterium
GCGCGGGCTTCAACGCGGCCGGGCACACGGTGCGCCGTCTGCCCGGCGGGCGCGTTGACACCTGGTTACACCCCGTCAGGCATCGTTCATATCGACGGGCAGGCCGGCCGCCTTCATCTCTTTGGCCAGTTGCAGCTTCCACGCCCCGGCTTCATCGGCCGGGATGAACAGCACGCCTTGATAATCCGAGGGGATTTCCACGCCCGGACTATATAAGGCGCATACCCGCTGCCGGTTGAGCAGGCCCAGGAAGTAACCCAGCTCGAAAAGCACGTTCTGCCGGGCGCGCGGCCGCTGGGTTTCATACGGCTCATCAAACAGCCCGCCGCGATCGTCCCCGGTCAACAGCACCACCGCGAAGCCGACATCGGCGTGGTCGGTGAACTTCTCGATGATAGTCCTGCCCTGGTTGGGCTGTTCGTGCAGGATCACAACTTCGAGCTTGAACCGTTCGATGTATCGGGCGGCTGACTCCCGCATCGCGGTGTCGCGGCCGTGGACGATGAACACCGTGGCGGGGATGGGAAGGTCTTGCGCCTCAGATACAGATACGACGGCGTGCCTGGCAAGCCAATCCATGCGGAGTGCAGCGGCCTTTTGTATTGATAGCGAAACGGACACAAGGGACTTCACGACGCTGCTGGACGGCTGGGCCGGCCACTGGATCGCAGACCAGGCGGCGAGCTGCGCCGGCCCCAGATTGTCCCGAACCCAGCTCGCCACCGTATGGTCCCAATCAAAGAACCACTGATAAGCCCGCTGCTCGGTTTCTTGCACGGTGAGCAGTTTGCGGCCGTTCATTATGAGGTTGGTTAGGTACTGGTCCATAGGCACATCCAGTGCAAAATTCCTATGTTTATAGGCTCAACGGCGTTTCGCCTTGGTGGATTTTTTCTTTATTTTAGGCTTCGGTTCGCCAGCATCTACACCGCCCTTTTCTTTTTGCAAGGTATCTTCGGCCTCCAGCAAAAAACGGCTTATTTCCTTAATACGAGGATCTTTCGGCTGCGGCTTGTCATCTTCGGGGAAGCGTACACCTATAGCGTACATGAACGCCTTATACAGCAGGCCCGCGTGTTCATCAGGCGGCAACAATCGTGGAAACTTCATGCTTCGGGCGGATTCAAGAACAGACGTCAATCTGTGTTTCCTTACCAGTGTTCTTGCTTCCAAATAATGATCGCTCAAGCCTTGCCAAGTCCCCCACCTATCCTCATTGCGCATCCATCGTTTCAGCAGAGTTTCTTCGTCGAGTTCATCCGTGATCTGTTCGTCGGCGGGGAGTTCCGTGTGATGCTCTTCCATCCAGCAGGAGCGGGAGATAATTATCAATCGTCTTGTGTAGTACCGGGCCGGCATCTCGCAGGGCTTCCGCCCGGATAACTCCCCGGGCAATTCCTGATCGACTGGGACTTCAAGTATCTGTCTTGATAGTTCCTCCACATCGACGGCTTCAGCGGCAGACAAAATACGGTCCGCTGAGCGCCTGTGCAGTATCGACGGGAGACGACGCCATCAATTCGTCGGCCGACGCCGTTTCAAGTGAACGTGTATCGACCGGAGGAGGAGGCCAAGTCCGACTATCGTCTACAAGCCAGTCTAGGGGCACGCCCAAAACCTGAGCTAATCGGAGCGTATCCGCGCGAGGAAGATGGCCTTTTTTGATGTAATCGTTGATGGCATTAGGCGGTAAGCCCGCACTGCGGGAGAGTCCGCCTTGTTGGCAGAATCGGTCAGTTTTTTCAGCTTCTCACCAGAAGTTCATAGCTCGACATCTACCAACAATCGGAGCCAGTACGCACATATTCGATTGGGAAGTCATGCTCATCTGCTCTGACACACGAAAATATTCAGTAGCATGGGGCATATAAACGATACAGCAGTCGGACATCTTCCCCATGCAGCTTTTCACGTTTTGGAGACACCAGGGATGACCATTCACGAAAAGCTGGATTATCTCACACGCTGGGCTAACCGCGCTGGGTCTGTCGTCTAGCTGGACTCGACAAGGGGTATTTGGCAGGTGCCTTATCCCAAAAGCACAACCTAAGCACACGAGCCCCGCAGAGCCTGGCCCGCGTACTCGGCGTTGATCTGGCTGGCTGATCGACGATAGCCGGGGCTGGCCCCCAGGCGTGTTGAAGTGATCTGGTCGAGTTGCAAGAGGGTGGAGGAGCGCACCGTCGCATGATACCCAAACTGAAAGCCCGCCATCGTGACACGGCGGGTTTCAGCCGAATACCAGTTGAAAGGAGTCTAGCCGATGACCCTTTACGAATACCAGCACAAATGGCATGAAGTTCATTTGAAAAACTTCAACGGTTTATATCCGATATCAACAAATCAAAGCGCGGGCAGGAAGTCGGACTAGGCCCAAGCACAATCAGCAATTACATCGCCAAAGGATCAATACCCAGGGCGACATCGCCGTAAAGATCGCCCGCGCCGCGGGGGTTCCTGTTGAATGGTTGCTTGACACCGCCGACTGGCCCCACCGCCGACCAACACAACACGGCCGATCACCATAACACCGACCCACGCAACCGAGATTTTAACGGTGCCGGGTACGCTTGATTACCAAGGATCGAACATGGTTTTACGCGGTGCGGATCGGCGGCTATGTGATGGTTGAGGGCATCGTCACGGCCTGACCGACACCTTGTCATCCTACCTTGATATCAAGACCGGCGAGGAACATGCGCGCTTACGGCCATTACCTGGCGATCGTCATACGCCCGTCAACGCGGCCAATGGCAAGGCAAACGAACCCCCCTTCGACACCGATCAAACGGGCTTTACGGGCGGTGTATTCATCGCGCCCGCTCTGCCTACACCCCTTAAGCCGGTTCCCGAACTGCGAGGAACGAATAGCCGCCGATGAGCAGCGGATCACGAACCTGGATCGGCGCTTGGCGTCGCCGGTGCCGATCGGCACGCTTGGTGTCGGCGGGCATCTGGGGCGATTGCATCGTGATCGGCGGGACCGATGAGCTGGCGATCCTGCGGATGAAAGGGCAGGCAGCGGGCCGAGCGTTGGGGATTTTGCAAGTGCAATGCTCGGGGCCGGCGTTTCAGACCGCGCGCCCGGCCACGACGTGCCGGCGGTCCGTACGCTGACCGGAATTGTTGCAGCGGATCGCGCGCGTGACCCGTTCCACGCGCGGCCGCGCTACACGTCGCGGGCTGCGCCAAGCTGGAGAAGTGAATGAGATTGATACGGAGTTCGATCAACTCGCCAGCGATCACGAATCTTTTACCCTGCTGACCGAAGCCATCGGGAAGCTGAATGAGATCGCGGACAACCGGGCCGATCACATTCTGGGCTTCCGTAGCCCCACCGAGGAACAGGACGACGCCGCATGAAAGCCACGCTCCCCGTCGGCAAGTTCATCGCCAAATACAAGGGGTCGCGCGGCTTCTGCGTGTTCCGCACCGATCGGGGCTGTAACTGCGTTGCTCTGTTCAGCCAGCAGCGCCTGGCCGAGGGCTTTTGCAAGACGGGTCTGATCGGCGACCTGGACATCGAACCGGCGACGATCAGCTACAAGGAGCTTTTCAACCTGCTGCTTGATCGCGGGCCGGGTGACATCGACATCGACCGCGTGATCCTGGACGCGGACGGGCTTAACGAAGAATGGGCCTACGCGGCGGACGCGGGCGACCTGGCCGGGGAACTGGACAGCTACGAACTGCACACGCTGGATATCGCCACGGTGGAGGCGACGCTTCGGCGGATCGACTGGCCGAGGCGCAGCGTTGAGGGGGAGAGTCAGACATCACCATGACCGCGTTGCCCACGCCCAACCTGAACAGCGACCGCTTCGACTGGTCCGAGTGGATCGGGTTGTCGGATGCGGCGGAGCGCCTGCGCGTGGACAAGGATCATCTTGGCCGGCTGTGCAAGCGGCGTCTGCAAGCGGAGGGCGTGGCGATCATGGCCACGACCCCGGACGGCGGGCGTCGTCAGTGGTTCATCTCGCGGCGCTATGACGCGGCCCTGATCGGTGGCATCGTGGGAGCGGCGCATCGGCCGGCGGACCTGTCGCGGTTCACAGACGACCAAATCCGGGGGGCACGGATGCGTCAGGCTTGCGTGCTGCGGTTCAGGGCGGCGAGGAAGGCAGGCGGGGACGGTTGGGTCGGTCGGTGTGTCGAGGCCCTTAGAGGCCGTTATACGGGCTTGCGGATCAGCCGGCGGTCGCTGTACGGATGGGACCGCGATTACAACGGCCGCGCGGACCTGGTGAAGCTGATCGACATGCGCGGGGGCGACCAGAAATCCAAGGGCGACCGGGCGGCGTGGGCACACTTCGGCGAGCTGTACCTGCACCCCAATCAGCGGTCGGCCAAAGCGTGCTGGAAGGCAACCAAACGCCACGCCCAACAGGCGGGGCTGTCCTGGTGTAGCTATGAATCGCTGAAGCGCCAGCTTAACCGGCGGTTCACGCCCCAGCAGCAGGCCCAGGCACGCGACCCCGATACCTTCCGTAATCACTTCGCGCCGTACCTCAAGCAAAACCCTGACCGCTTCGGCGCGGGCGATTGCTGGGTGGGCGATCACACGCAACTGGACTTCATGTGCTGGTGGGGCAAGGACATTATCCGCGCTTGGCTGACCACGTTTCAGGACTGGCGGACGCGGCGCATCGTCGGCTACATGGTCTGGAACAGCCCGAGCAGCCACACGATCCGGGGGGCGTTGCGCCACGCGCTGATGGACAGCGCCAACGGCGGCCCGCCGCGTGCGCTCTGGATAGACAATGGCCGCGACTTTGATTCATGGGTACTTCACGGCCAGACCAAGAAGTCGCGGCGGGAGAAAGTTATCTCTGCCGGTTACGTCGATGAGATCGAGTTCCGGGGCATCCTCAATGATTTTGATCCTCCGATCGAGGCCCATTTTTCGTTGCCCTTCAACCCCAACGGCAAGAGCAGGATGGAGCGTTGGTACGGCACGCTGCACGGGCAGTTTGATAAGTGGATGACGACGTACTGCGGGCGCAACCCGCTATACAAGCCGGAGAATCTTAACCACACGCTCAAGCACGAACGCCACCGCATCCCGACCTTCGAGCAGGTCCAGGCATGGGTCGGTGACTTCATCACGGCGTTCAACGCCAACGCGGATCACCAGATGGCCGATATGGTCGATCACGGCGAAACCCTAAGCCCGGATCAGGCGATGGCGCGTTGGCGGTCCATGCGCCGCGTGTTCGCCGACCCGTCGATCCTGGATGAGTTGATGGCGCATTGGCACCGGCCGCTGCACGTCGGGCGCAACGGGATTGATCTTCGCTTCGGCACCGTGAAGCTGACCTACGGCCAGTTCGCCCCCGAGTTGATCCCCTTCAAGGCGGCGAAGAAGGCCGACCGCCGGCCGGTGATCGTCGCCTACGATCCGCACGATATGCGGCGGGTCCGCGTGTACGACGCGCAGCGCCGTTACGTCTGCACGGCCGAGGAAAACATCCTGTGCGGTGTGGAGGGCAAGGTGGGGATGGAGCAGCTCCGCGAACAGATGCGCAAGAAGACAGCGTATGCCCGTCACACCAAAGGCATCCAGGCGAACCCGGACATCAACTTCCTGACCGATTCGGAGGCGATCGCCGCCGAGTCGATACGGCAGACGGCCGAGGCCGAAACCGCCGCGAGTTTGCAGCCCGTGCGGACGCGGCTTGACGGTCAGGGCAAGGCGATCCGCCGGGATGACCTACGCCACGCCGCCGGTGCGGAGACGGTCACGCGCCCGGACGATGAGCCGCGCGGCCTGCCGTCGCCGCGTGAGATGCTGCGCTACCTGCCGGCCAATGACGGGCCGGATTCGGATTACGGCGAGGATGATGCGTTCCAGAGCGTGACCGATCTGCACGCCGCGTTGACGCTGACCGACGACGGCGACGGGCCGGACGACGACGGCGATTACGACGACGATCAAAGCCCGTGGGCCGCTTTTCGGGAGCGTGGATTATGAGCCACCCACAGGACGACAGCCAACGGTTTATTGAGAGCCTGCGCAAGGAAGGCCGGGCACTCAAGCAAGCAAGGATGCTACCGATGACCCCACTCACGGATGACCATGTCGCCGCTGTGCGGCGCGACTATCTCGGCTACACCAAGAAGCACGGCATCTACCGTGTGACGGTCTGCCGGGAGACGGGTTTAAGCGCCAGCGTGCTTAGCCAGTTCGGGCACGGGAAATACAACGGCGACAACGCCGAGGTTGCCCGCGTGCTGAATGACTGGATGGAGCGCAACGCACGGCAGCGAGAGGCCGAGCTACCCAAGGGCTTCGTCCTCACCGGCATCGCCGAGGAAATCCAGACCGTTGTTAATGTCGCCTGCACGACTAATTCAATGGCCGCGATCGTTGCGCCGAGCGGTTCGGGCAAGTCGATGGTTCTGGATGTGCTTAGCGAAAAGCACCGGGGCCGGCTGCTTTACTGCACCGAAGATATGACGCCCAAAGAGTTCATGCGGAAGCTATGCCAAAAGGTGGAAGCCGGCAGCACGCATTACACCAAAGCGCTGTTGATGGATTCGATCGTTGAGAAACTGCGGGGCACCAACCGGCCGATCTTCCTGGATGAGGCGCACCGTCTGCCGGCCGAGGTATTGCCGCGTATCCGCGCGATCCACGATCAGACCGAAGTGCCCGTCATCATGACCGGCACGCACGAAATACTAAACCGGATCAACGACCGATCCGATGGGCGCGGCCAGTTCGCCAGCCGGTGCCTTCAATACAACTGCCTGGAGCATATCGTGAACGCAGAAAACCCCACCGGTGCGAAGCTTGGACGGCCGCTCTTTACTCGTGAGGAAGTGGCCGCTTTCCTGGCCAACCTCAACGTCAAGTTCCGTGACGACGCGATGGACCTGGCTTGGGCTATCGCGTGCCTGCCGAATCACGGATGTCTCCGCACGATCAAGCGCGTCGTGATGCTGGTGCGCACCCAGGCAGCTAGCCGTGAGAAGCCGATCAGCCGCGGGGAAATCCGCCGGGCGTTGTCGCTGCTGTTTGGCCAGACCGGCGCGGCGATCGGGCGGTACGCGGAGCGTCACCTTGAGCTGGCCCAGCGGGCCGCGTGATAGGGGTACAGATATGGCATGGACCAATAGGCAAAAGATGGTAGCCGCCCAGGTGTGCCGCGAAGCGGGGCTTGATGACGATCACCGCAAGCTGGTCCTGCGCCAGTTCCGGCGTGCCATGTACGACGCCGATGGCCTGGCCTGCGATCAACCGTCCTCAAGATCGAAGCGATTGACTAACCGAGATTTTGAGCAGTTCATGGCGATCATCGAGCGTTCTGCCGGTGGCAAGTTGAAGGGGTATAGCGTTACCTATTGGCAACGTATGGCCGATGACGTGCTGCAACGCATGCGCTACCGTGCGCGGGCGATC
>JAWKTA010000097.1:0-7008 GCA_041402025.1 Phycisphaerales bacterium
ATCACGGTGCCCGGAACACCCGAAGGTGGACAGCCGGCAAAGGCTGTGGACGGGTATTGCTCGGTCATCGGCAGGTATTTGGACTGGCGGGGCTGGGCGCGGACGATCGTTGCGATACGTGAAACGCCCCGGCAGGTAGCACTGGGTGTGGCGCTGGGTTCTTTCATCGCCTTTACACCTTTCATCGGCTTGCAGATGTTGCTCGCGGCACTGGTCGCGACGGTGGCGGGCGCGTCGAAAAAGGCGGCGATGTTGGCGGTCTGGATCAGTAATCCGGTTACAATGGGGCCGATTTTTGCGTTTACCTATCATCTTGGCCTGTTATTCATTACACCCACATCGGCCTCTGCCTCGACGATTGCACCTGCGCCGGCCGGCGAAGTGACCCCGGGGTCCGCCATGACGCTTGGTGTGGTGTTTGAAGCCGGGCGGGGGTTGCTGGCCCCGCTGCTGATCGGCGGCGCGGTGGTGGGCCTTTTGGCCGCGGTGTTGGGTTATGTGCTCACCCGACGCGGGGTCGAGGCTTACCAGACGAGTGTGCCGGTATTATCCAAGCTGGTGGGCGGGTTATCGCGTCCGGATAATCTCTGATCGGGTTAACCGGTGCCAACGATGCGTTAGCTTCACAAGTAACAGCCGTAAGTTGGCGTGTCGACCTGCCGATATTCGGTTCTATGTCAGAGACATCATCCAACCGGTTCGGTGGGTGCCGTGTCGGGGGCCCCCGCCAACGCTTCCGGGAGGCGTACCGCCAGGTATGCCTGGTTTTTCCTTGCCATAAAAGCCCTAAGCGGATCGCGCTGGGCATATCGATAGGTGTGGCGGTGGCGTTTTTGCCCGCGATCGGTTTCCAGATGGGGCTGGCGTGGGTCATCGGTTCGGTGCTCAACGCCTCCCGCCCCGCGGCGATGGCCGCCGTATGGATCACCAACCCCTGGACGGCCGGGCCGACCTACGCACTGATGTACATGGTGGGGCGTCCGTTCTGGTTCGGCACCCATGATGTTGGGTACTGGGAACTTAGCCGAGCGATCCAGGGGTCAGGCTCCGCGTTTGGACCCAGCGGGATCCTCGCCGTTTTCCACAACGTGTTCAGCCTCGGGACCGGCATGCTTGCCCCCATGCTGATCGGCGGCCTGCTGGTCGGCACAACGGCGGGATTCTTCAGCTACTACCCCGCGAAGTGGATCACGACTTACTATCAGCGGCTGAAACGGCGTCTGTCTGGCATGGCGCGCAACGGCAAGGCCGCCGAGCCGCTGCAAGACACATCCTATGACTACGAAGCGCACGCGGCGGCTTTGGAATTCTTCGCCGACCAGGCCGATGAACAACGCAAGGCCGCCTGATCCGGGCCGATGTTGCACGGCGCTGGTCAGTCTTCAGCGTCGATCCCCAGGTCTTTCACTTTCTTGTTCAACGTATTGCGGTTGATCCCCAGGAAGTCGGCGGTACGAACCTTGACGCCGCTGTTGAAGTCCAGCGCTTCGCGGATCAGCTGCCGTTCGATCTCGCCGATCACCAGGTCGTAGACCTGGCCCTCGCAGGTCTGGTACTCGCGCACGGCATGCTCGGCCAGACGTGCGGCGAGCGATTCGATCGACGCGTCGCTGGTTTCGCCCCGCGTCTGCTTGGAAAACAGGCGGATCTGTAGCGGCAACAGGTCGTCGGAAAACTCCTCGCCCGTCGAGAGCACGACCGCGCGTTCCATCGCGTTTTCAAGCTCGCGTACGTTGCCGGGCCAGGGGTAGCGCAAAAGCGTGTTGAGCGTTTCGCGGTTGATCTTCTTGAGGCTGCGCTGGTTCTCGCGGTTGTATTTATCGAGGAAAAAGTCGATCAGCCGGGGGATGTCTTCCCGGCGTTTGCGCAGCGGGGGCAGGTTGATCTGCACGACATTCAGCCGGTAGTAGAGGTCTTCGCGGAAGTTGTTTTTGCGGACCTCGTCTTCGAGGTCGAGGTTGGTGGCGGCGATGACACGGGCATCGACCTTGATCGTGCGGTGGTCGCCGACGCGCTCGAACTCGCGCTCCTGCAAGACGCGCAGGAGCTTGACCTGTAACTGCGGATCGAGCGTCCCGACCTCGTCGAGGAAGATCGTGCCGCCCTCGGCCGCCTCGAATCGGCCGATCTTGTCCTTGACCGCGCCGGTGAAAGCGCCCTTGATGTGGCCGAACAGTTCCGACTCCAGCAGTTGCGGCGACAGCGCGCCGCAGTTGATCCGGATCAAGGGCTGGTCGGCACGCGGGGAGTTGAAGTGGATCGCCTTGGCGATCAGCTCCTTGCCGCATCCGGTCTCGCCCAGTAACAGCACGGTGGCCCGGCTGGAGGCGACCTGCCCGATCGTCGCGAGCACGTCCAACATCGCCGGGCTGGACCCGATGATGTTGTCGAACTTGTACTTGCCCCGGAGGTTGTCGCGGAGCTGCTGCGTCTCCTGGAGCCAGTGGTCTTTTTCAACCTGGATCAGGTCGTGGATGCGGATCGTCTGGGCGATCGACCCGGCGATGATGGTCAGCAGGCGGGCGTCGGCGTTTAGCTGCTCGTCATCTATATAGGGCTTGTCGACGCTGATGGTGCCGACGGTCTGGCCGCCGTCCTGGACGGGGACGCAGATGAAGCTGATCTGGGTCGGTGTGCCGTCCCGCGAGACGAGGTCCCGGCTGCCGGTGCGGTTCAGGAACGCCGGGTGCTTGGTGATATCCGGGATGATCGCGGGGGTTCCCGAGGCGATGACTTGCCCGGTGACGCCCTCGCCTACGGCATATCGCCCGCGCTTCTGCTCCTCGGCGCTCATGCCGATCCCCGCCACCGTGCGGAGCTGCTCCGAGGCCTGATCCCATAAAACCAGCGCAGCACGCTGGATATGCAATTTATCACTCAATAGCGCCATCGCGCGTTGAAAGACTTGGCCTAATTCAAGCCCGTCGCCAAGTATTTGGCTGATCTGTTCGAGTACGTCTAATTCTTGTTCAGCGCGACCCATATCACGCTAATTAAATCATCACCGGAGATCGCACGCAACCGGTGCTTGCTGATTTCATGCGCATAAAACCTAACATTTTCCATACAAAAAATGGTCTGTGGGCACACATCATTGTTTCCTGTCATGGCTTGGCTTAAATCCGCCAACGCGGGCGATGGGGCGCTCCCGTGCGCCCGTGGCGGGGCATTCCACCAAAGGTGTAGGACACACACGGCCTGACGCTAAGTACCGCCCGCCTCCAACAACCCCCCTCATGTGAGCCAGCGACAAGATGACCGACACGATCGATCAGCAAACCCACGCGACTCTGGACCCGTCAGTTCTGGGCCAGCTCCTCCATGAACACACAGCCGTGAATGAGCCACGCCTGCGACGGTTGTGGGATTACTACCGCAACCCGGCTCGTGGCACCGGTTCGGGTGAAGCGGGTCGGTTAGCACAAGAAGCCGGGTTGCCCGCAAGGCTCACAACCTCCCGTGAAGATAGTTACGCCGGCACCGGTCGGGAGATCGTGATTGAGAACGATATCGCCTGGCGGATCAACACCATCGTCAGCTTCATGTTCGGCAAGCCGTTGGCGATCCAGAGTACCGCGCCGGACCCCGAGCGGGCCGCAACTATCGATCGATTGTTACGCAGGGTGTTCAAGTGCAACGGCGGCGCGCGGTTCTTCCAGGACTTGGGATTGCTCGGTTCGATTTACGGCTACGTTGATGTGCTGCTGCGTGTGACCGACAGCCCGGCATCGCGTTCGCAAGACGATCCGCAACTCGCCGAGCGCTTTGTTCTCGAGACGATCGAAGCACCGCGGGCGGTCCCGCAGATGAACCCCCAGGATTACCGCCGACTCGACGCCTACGCCCTGCACTTTCGCCGACGGAGCACGCAGGTCGAACAAAACCATTTCCTTTCCCGGGTTCGCAACCGCGTCCTCGGCCAGGCGGGGCGTAGGCCGAGCGCGGTCACCGAACACACACAGGTCTGGACACCGCACGTCTATCAAAGCTATATCGCCAGGCCCGGCGTGTTCGGCAGTGGACGCAGGCTGGTGGAAGAGTCGGTCAACCGGCTCGGGCGGATCCCCGTGGTGCATATCCAGAACCTGTCTCAGCCGTTTTATTACGAGGGGCTGAGCGACGTCGAGCCTTTGATCCCGCTTCAGAATGAATTGAACACGCGTCTGTCCGACCGGGCCAACCGCGTCACGTTCCAGTCTTTCAAGATGTACCTGGGCAAGGGGATCGATCGCTTCACCGAGCGTCCCGTCGGTCCGGGTCAGATGTGGTCGACCGATAACCCCGAAGCGTCCATCACCGAATTCGGCGGCGACGGTGACAGCCCGTCGGAAACGGCGCACATCGCCGAGATACGCGAGGCGATGGACAAGACCAGCACGGTCAGCCCGCTGGCGGCCGGGCTGTTGCGGGCAAAGGTCGGCAACCTCACCAGCGAGAACGCGCTGCGGATCGTGCTGCTCGGCCTGCTCGCCACGGTTGATAAGAAGCGACTCACTTACGGGGAAGGTATCGAGCGTGTCTGTGAACTGGTGCTGCATGCCGCGGACGTGCATGGCGTTTTGCCGAACCGGCCCGAGGAGCGAGGCGTGCGCCTGGACTGGGCCGAGCCGCTGCCCGACACCGATTCACAACTGCTGCGCAACGCCCTGATGAAGATCGAGGTCGGCGTGCCGCGCAAACAGGTGCTGACCGAATTGGGCTACACCGAACAGCCGGACAGAGAATCTGATGAATGAAAACAAAGCCCGGGGATAGCCATCCTCGGGCGTTAAACGAGAGAAACTCACACACCCATGGAAAACACGATGGACGACACAACTCAACAGACAGTGCAGACGCACAACGAACCGGTCACGCCGAGGCGCCCGGTTGAGGACACGGACCAGCACGGCACCGCGGACAAACTCGTCCCCGTCAGCGAAGCGATCCGCTACCGCAGGCGGGCGCAGACGGCCGAGCAGCAACTCGAGCAGATCAATGAGCAGCTGCGCGTGATGAACGCGAAGCTGGAGGAAGCGAACCAAACGGTGGCCGGCCTGGAACGCCGGCAGAAGGTCGATGCGCTGCTGATGGAATCGGACGCGATCGACCTGGAGGCGGCCCGTCTCCTGACCGAGCAGGCGGTGCTGATGATGGACGAGCCGGATATCGAGATGGCGGTTCAGGACCTGCGTCGGCACAGGCCGTACCTCTTTAGGCGCAGGCGAGAACCCGACGACTCGGCGATGGCGCCATGCATCCACCCCCACGGCCACGACCCGGCCGAGCAGGCCGCGGAACAGGCGGCAAGGACCGGCGACCGACGCGACCTGCTGCGATACCTGCGGCTAAGACGCCCGCGTCTGTAATCACGCCGGTGCATCCACCGACGACTCACAACTCTGTAAACACACACCGAATCAAGGAAACACGCCATGTCTTTCACAGGCAAAGCAACCTATTCAGCCGGGAGCGCCCTTCCCGAACTCGTCGAAGACGTCTCCGACATCATCAGCATCGTCAGTCCGTTCGAGACGCCGCTGCTTGACCACCTCGGCGACCCGCAACGCTCGACCACCAGCACAGTCCACGAATGGCTCGAAGACGCGCTGCTGCCGAATACCGACAGCATCCAGGACCCGGTGATCTCTTCGCCGCTGACCGAGACCACCTTCACCGTCGGCAACGGCAACCGGTTCCGCGTCGGGGATCAGATCCAGGTCAACGGATCGGCAGAAGTCATGCTCGTTACCGGCGTGTCGTCCAACGACCTGACCGTCGTCCGCGGCTACGGCGGGACCACGGCGGAAAGCCTGGTCGATGACACGCCGATCCGCATCCTCGGCAACGCCGCACTGGAAGGCGACGACGCCCCGGACCCAAGATTCACCAACCGAGTCCGCAGGACCAATTACACGCAGATTTTCACCGCCTCCGTAGAGGTGTCCGGGTCGCAGGGCGCGGCGAAGCAGGTCGGCCTGTCCGACGAGCTGGACTACCAGAAGCAGGAGCGGCTGCGTGAGCTGGTCCGTGACTTGGAGAACTGCGTCATCAACGGCGTCTCACCCGCCGCCAATCCGCAGGGTGACGCCACGACCCGGCGTACGATGAAGGGCATCATCCCGTTCCTTCAGACCAACCTGTTTACCAACGGTACCAACGGGTTCCCCTCCGGCACCGGTGGCGGCAGCGACCTGCTGACCGAGGACCAGATTAATACCGCCCTGCGCACGATCTGGGAAGACGCCTCGGGGTCGATCGACACGATCGTGGTCGGCGGGTTCCAGAAGCGCCGGATCAACAGCTTCATCTCCAGCAGCCGGGGCTACGGCGAAAGCTCGACGCGCTTCCGCGACCTGGTGAGCACTTATGAGTCGGACTTCGGCGTCTGCCGGGTGGTCCTCTCCCGCTGGGTGCCCAACGATGCCGTGCTGCTGTTGGATTCCTCGCGGATCGATGTGCTGCCGCTGGCCGGCCGGAGCTTCGGCTTCAAGAAGCTGGCATCGACTGGCGACAGCGAGGCCGGGCAGGTGATCGGCGAGTACACGCTGGAGCTGCGCAACGAGCAGGGCCACGGCATCATCCGCGGGCTTGCCGGCAGTTGATATACACCGCCTCTACGCTCGGCGTCCATCTCTCTTAGACGCCACAGTTCCCGGGCCGCACCTCCCGCGCCCACGGGCCGAAGGCCTGACCGCCTTCGGCGCCGTTTCTGAATCGACAACTCATGACGAGACACACCATGAACTTTTCAACCGACCGCGACCTGCTCGCGATAGAACCGGCCGTATTTGAGGATGTGCCCTTTGCCGCCCAGAAGCGGTTGCAGGTCGCCGATGCGTCGATCAGCGGGACCACGGTGACAAGCGCGAGTGCGGACTTCGTTTCGGCGCAGGTGGATGCGGGTTCGGTCGTGCTGATCGCCGGCCTGGCGTTCGAGGTGGTGTCGCGCACGGACGCGAACACAATCGAGGTTTCGCTACCACGTACACACAAGACCGATCCGGGTATCCCAGGTGGCGACGGGGC
>JAWKTA010000098.1:0-6514 GCA_041402025.1 Phycisphaerales bacterium
CGTTCGGTACGGTATAGCCTAAAGAGTGAGGGGGTGGTGGCAACGATGGCGGAGTGCCGGCAGCTATGTTATTCAGGTGCGCAATGGACCGCGATGGGATGGGCGCATGCGGTCCGTTACGGTGAGTTGCCGTAATATTAATGGCGACTGTGGAAAGTCAGGTGTTAACATTACTCCGGCAGTGCGAATGCCGGCTCAGCGGTGTACGGCGTCTCGCCGCGCAGCCGCCTTGCGATGTCGGCGACGATGCGGGGGTCTTTGTAGGCGTCGCGGTGGGGGCTGGTGAAGGGGGCGGGAGAGACCCAGTACGGGTTCTGGTTGTGCGGGGCGGCGTTGAACTCGCCGACGGTCAGATCATACAGGCGGGCGTAGGGGATGACGGGGTAGTTGCTGACTTCGAGGTTTTTGTCGAGCGTATGCATGAACTCGGAACCGGGGCGCATGTTGCTGGCGAGTGAACCAGGGGCGATGACGGTGGCCATCAGCGCGCCACGGTGGGGGGTGCTGATCGTATAGAGGTTTGCGATGCGCAATCTCTTGATTCCTGACGGGTCGTTTTCCGGCGTAGCGGCAGCCGCATAGCGAGCGACGATGCCGCCCATCGAGAAGCCGATGACATCGACCTCCGTGGTCCAGCCGGGGTCGGGTGATGGATACGCCTGTTCGATACGTTCGAGCAGGCGCGCGCGGCAGGTGTCGAAGGTCATGCACCCGCCGAAGCCGACGGAGAGGATGCGCTCGTCACCTGTAGCGTGGCGGAGTTGCTTGGCGAGCTTGGCCGGCGGGAGGCCGAGCAGGTCACCCCAGCCGCCGAGCACGATTACAGGGCGTTGCAAGGCCACAGGTTCCTCGTGCATCGTCCGGAGTTCGAGTTTCGCCTGCTTAATCGACAGCGGGAACGAGGGATTTACATTTTTGTCGGCGGCGCAGCCCGGCAGGTGCAGCGCGATTGGCAGCAGGCTCAAGGCCAGCCAGCCCGGGCGCGGTCGGAAGGCGTTCGGGTATGCATCGATCTCTGGCATCATCATCACCTTATTGTCGCACCCGGCACGGAAACATGACACGGGCCACGGGTTGCAGGGTGGCACGGATATGCGACGATACCGCATATCCCCGGAGGGGGCGATCCCAGGCAAGGCAAGGACGGCTTTTGACCACGATGCATGACACTTTATCCAGCGACGTGACCGGGGCGGTACATGGCAATAAACAGCCCGCACCGGGTCGTCCGATCGGTCAAACCACAGCGGCCGGCGACTGGCTGATACTGCTGCTGATCCTGGTTGTCAGTGCGATCCCGATGCTGGTCGTGGTGGGGCGTTCGGACTCCAAGCGGACGATGGAGAACATCGCCGTGCTCAGCGCCCAGGAGACTTGGCTGCGTCAGCATGGCTGGCAGGACAT
Source organism: Phycisphaerales bacterium (assembly GCA_041402025.1). Taxonomy (GTDB): domain Bacteria; phylum Planctomycetota; class Phycisphaerae; order Phycisphaerales; family Phycisphaeraceae; genus JAJRRS01. The sequence goes on from JAWKTA010000098.1 coordinate 1,405, forward strand.
CCCGGCGGACCCCGACGCATGGCTGATGCCCACACGCAACGGCAACCCGCGCATCGTCAAGCCGCCGCTGGTCATCTGGCTGGACATGCTCGCATGGTCAGACCTGACACCCGCGGATTCCACGGCCCAGCAACTGATCGGTCGGGCACGCGTCGTCTCGGTCATCATGGGGCTGCTGACGGTGGCGGGGGTTTACTGGATCGGCCTGGTGCTGGGCGACCGCAAGCTGGCGATCATGTCCGCGCTGGCGGCCGGGACGTGTTTGTTTTTGCAGCGGCAGGCGCGGATCGCCTCCTACGACATCCATATGACAGGGTGGGCGACGTTGGCGGTGGCATCCGCGATCTGGGCGATGCGGCCGTTCGGCCCGACGCCTGCGCTGTGGCGCACCTTGGCGGGCTGGGGATTGGCGGGTGTGGCGTTGGCTGGCGCATATATGAGCAAGGGGCCTTTGGCGCTGCTGGTCGGCGCAGCGCCGGTGTTGTGCACGATCTTTGTGGTGAAAGACAACTGGCGTCGGCACGTGAAGGGCCTCGTGGGGATGTTACTTGTCGCGGCGTTGCTGACCCTGCCTTGGTATCTGTACCTGTGGGTGGAAGTGCGGAACACTGCGGCAGCCCTGCTGCACGAATACAAGGCCGAGCGCAAAGAGTTTCAGCCGCCTTACTACTACTTCGGGTTGCTGGGCCTGGTGCTGCCGTGGTCGATCTGGTTGGTCGCGGGTTTGACCCAGCCGTTTATGCGCGCATCGGGCGAGCACCGGCGCAAACTGATGATCGCGTGGGTGTGGTTCGTATTTCTATTTGTCGCGTTCTCGCTGCCGGGCGCGAAGCAGCAGCGCTACATCCTGCCGATCGTGCCGGCGGCGGCGCTTTTGATCGGTCAGCTCTGGCGCTACCACGAGGCTTTGGCGCAGCGTGGCGAAACCGACCCGGGCGTGAACCTGTTACGCATACCGCACTGGATCGGGGTTGTCGGGGCGTCGCTGCTTGTCTGGCCTTTCTTTGTCAGCCAGGGCTGGATGGTTAAGCGTGGCTGGTTTGAGACGATGCCGATCGGTGACGTGCCGCAAGGGTTCGCCGCTGCCATCGGAGCCGTACTGACGGTGCTAGCGATCCTCGGCGCGTGGTGGCACTTTAAGTGGAAACCGATGCGTGCGGCGGTTGTGATGGGCGCCTGGTCACTGGTCCTGATGCTGCTGGTGTGGTACGCCTGGTCCACGGGTGACCGTGGCTTTCACCCCGTCCGCGCCCCGGCGCAGAAGTTCAGTGAAATCGTCGATGGCGCGGCCGTGGGTTACTTCAAGCACCGCAAGTACCCATTGTCACCCAACGAAGAATTCCTGCTGTACGCCCGGCGGATTTTGCCGCCGGTCAGGCCGACCGAGGCCGAAGATTTCGGGCGCAGTGCCGAACACGTCTATGTGCTGGCCCCGCAGGCCGGAGACGCGCGGCGCGTACTGCGGCGCAGCGGCTACGAGAGGGTCCGCGCCTTCCAGCACGATTACGACGAGGTGCTGGACCTGTGGCGCTACGCGGGCCAAACCGCGCCCGCGGAGACGGACGCCGACGCCCGGCCCGAAGCGGTGCCTAAGCCTTGATGATCCTTACGCGGCCTGTCGTCTGCAGACGCCCCGTGTCGAACAAACCAATCCGCCGACCGCTACGACCAACGCCACTGAAGGTTCGGGTACGAATGCAAGCGCTTCGGCGGGAGGCGGCGTGCCCGCGTTCCAGTTGCCCAGGACCACGTTCAGGTCTTCGATCCCGATGAAACCGTCGCCCGACGGGTCGCCCAGCAGCCAGACGCCGGCGGTCACGTTGTTGTTCCACGCGCCCAGCACGATGTTCAGGTCCGAGATGCCCACGAAACCGTCATTATCCAGGTCGCCGAGCAGACCCGCATTGAGTGTGACCACGTTCGCGGCGTACTGGATGCCCAGCCCGATATTGGGGATCAGCGGGAAATCGATTCCGGCGAACGCGCCCGAGACCCCCGAGCCGGCGGTGATGATGTCGAAGCTGTCCCCGATGGTCGGTACGAAGCCGCCGAGGAGTTGTACGCTCAGCAAGCCGTTAAGGTCCGCGTTGTCACCGACCTTCAGCCAGTCGTAGGTCACACCCTGGGCAAGCCCCGCCAGCTCAAACTCGATCTTGCCAGAAGGGGCCTGGGTGTAGTCATCGGCGACCAGCGCGCCGGGTGACGAGCCGAGGATCACGCCGCCTTCGTTGACGAGCTTCGCGCCGATAAACACACCGTCAAGTGTGGTGAGGGTGGCCCCCGACTTCACGATCAGGGAAGCGGGGCCTCCGATATTCGCGCCGGCGCGGATCAGCGTGTCACCCAGCAGATTCAGGTCTGCATTGAGGGTGGTGTTGCTGCCGTTCTGGAAGCTGCTGGCGGCGTTGAGGTTCGACGCGGCGGTGGCCACGTTGAGCGTGTTGAAGTGGTTGAAACTCGGGGCGATCAGTTCGCCACCGGTCAGGTTGACCTGCCCGTTGTTGCTCAAACCGCCGAAGTCCATCTTGAAAGATTGCCCCGCACCGATGTTGAGTGTGCCGGCGAACCCCGCGATGCCGATGTTCTTGGCCACACGGACGTTGCCTGTGAGTGCGTTGATCGTGCCGCTGTTCGCCGCGCCGTCCAAGTCGAGCGGTCCGGGCGGGTTCAGGACAAGTTCCCCGCCGTCGCCGGTGACAATACCCGCGTTGGAGAACCCACCGGCGTTGGCGATCGTGCCGAAGCCGGTCGTCAGGCCGCTGTTGGTGATCCCCGCGCCGGTGACCGACCCGCCGCTAAGTTCAAGAGCCTGGAAAAGGCTGGTGTTCCAGGCATTGGTGACGTTGAGGATGCCGTCGGTGTCGTTCGTGCCGATCCGCGCGAGCGTGGAACTGAGCAGCGTGCCGGTGACGGTGAGCGTCCCGTTGTCGGCCAGCAGCCTGCCGCCGAGGTTGAGGTTCACCTGCGCCGTGGAAATCGTGCCGAACCCCACCATGCGTCGGCTGGTTCCGACGTTGAACCTGCCCGTGCCGGTGATGGTCCCGCCAACCAGGCTGTTGGTGTTAACTGCATCGCCGCCGCGGACCGAGAAGATGTTGCCCGCGCCGTTGACGTTGACCGTGCCGCTGATAGTTGTGCGGGCGTCCCACCCGGTCCAGCCGTTGACGTTGGTCACGCCGGACATCGTGAAGTCCTGCCCGGCGATCGAGGTGTTGGTGCTGGCGACGACGCTGGTGATGTTCAGCGTCCCGGCCATAACCCACGCGGCGGGGGTGTTGATAGTCAGGGCGCTGAACCCGTTATTGATGTTCATCGTGCCGTTGTAGACATTGTTGCCGGTATCGATGTTCGTCGCGTTGACGGTCAGGTCATCGGTGAGCGTGAACTGTGTGCCGCCGCTGGTGCCGTCCATGTCGAAGGTCGCGATGTCAACGGTCGTTACGGCGTTGACCGTCGCCGCGCCGTCCTGCTGGATCGTGCCGTCGCCGGTGCACCGCCGCCGCCGCGTGGTGGTTGCGTTGAACTCGATCTCGACCCCGCGTCGTCATTGACGGCCGCGCCGGGCTCGAAGCTGACCGGGGCGTTGACCAGCGATTGCCCGCCGGTGGCGTTGATCGTGCCGTTGACATCCATCTGCTGGCCGTTCAGCGTCGGGTTGCCCCCGCCGCCGTTGTTGAGGTTCATAGTCCCGTCCATGCCCCAGGCGGCGGTCGTGTTCACCGCGAGCGTGCCGCCGTTGACGTTGACGGTTCCGTTATACACGCCCACGCCGTCGTCGATGGTGCCGGAGTTGATGGTGAACGTGACGCCGTCGTTGATATGGGTGACCTCCGTCCCGCTTGTGCCGTCCCAGTCGTAGACCCCGACGTTGAGGGTCGTGTTGCTGATGACGGTCGCGGTCGCGTTCTGTTCGAGCTGCCCGAAACCGGTGAACGACCCGCCGTTGAAGGTCGTTAAGCCGTTGAGTTGCAGCCGGTCGCTGGCGCTGGTGATCTCGGTATTGGAACCGGGGTGGAACTCGACGGGCGCCTCGATCCGGCCGGTGCCGGTGATGGGCACGGAGACCGCGCCGGTGATGTTGACCTTCGAGCCGGTCAGCACCGGGTCGGTGCCGTTGTCCAGGAAAACCAGGCTGCCGGCCATGGTCCACGGCGTCGGGAGGAAGATCGGGAAACCCCCGCCGATGCTGATGGTGTTACCCGTGGCGACGTTCAGTGTGCCGGAGTCGATGGTGATCACGCCGTTATGGGCGTCGGTGACCCCGGAGCCGGTGATATTCATGGTCGCGCCGGGTTCGATGGTGGTATCGCTGATGGTGTCCCCGTCGAAATCGAAGTTGCTCACGGAGATGTTGACGGTGCTGCCGGCGGTGACGGTGGCGTCGCCGTCCTGCACGAGCGTGCCGTTGCCGCTGAAGGTGCCACCGTTATAGGTAATCGTGTCCGAGGTGGAGTTGCCGATATCGAGCCTGTCATCCGCGTCCGGCATGCTGACGGCGGCGGTGGAGTAGAAGGTGGTGACGCCATCCAGTTCGCCGAACCGGTTGACGTTGATGTCGCCGCGTATGACCATCGCGCCGCCGTCGATCTCCGCCCGGTCCGTGACCGTCGCGCCGCCGTTGAGGTTCAGGACGCCGCCGGAGCCGTGCTCCCAGCCGGCCACGAACGTGATGCTGTGCGCGACCCCGACGGTCATCGTGCCGTCGAAGGCGTCGAACAGGCCGCCGGAATTAAAGTCGATATCACCGTTACTGGCATTGACGATGCCGTTGGCGCCCCCGTCGAGGTTCCACGGGTTGGCCGCGGTGCTGGTGAATACGAGCGTGCCGTTGTCGGGGACGATCTCGCCGTCGTTATCCAGGCGTGTCAGCACCTCGACCGTGCCGCTGCCGGTGATCCGGCCCAGGAACCCGTTGGTGGTGTTGATATCGAGGATGCCGTTGATGTCCGCCAGCCCGTCGGTCATGTCCAACTCACCGCCGTTAAGATCGAGCCGGTTGACTTCTAATTCGCCACCCGCCTCCACGAAGATTTGCGGCCGGACCGCGACGCCGTCGTGCTCGACCGTTGCCGTGCCGTTGACATCCAGACGGAACGCGTTCGTGAACAGG
>JAWKTA010000099.1:0-6468 GCA_041402025.1 Phycisphaerales bacterium
CCTCGGCGACGTGCGTGAGCGTCAGCCCCTTGGTCTCGCGTAAACGCCGGATATTCTGCCCGATGGATTGTTCATCCATAAGAAACAGTATATCGTATAAAGAAACACTGTCAATGCCCGTGCCAACGCGGCGCGTCTGCGACCTGCACCGGTGTCTACGCGGCCGGCCCGGTCAGGCCGTACTTAACCGCTACTGAACCGGGGCCATCGCGGGCCGGCGGGGTAGTTATAGTTTTTGTGGTATGCCGTCCCGTGAGGCGCACAAACACCAAGGCCTGAATGGTCGGATGGTTTTTACCAGGGGAAGTACCCCCAACGGGAGTCGAACCCGTGTTTCCACGATGAGAACCTGGTGCCCTATAACACAAGTTATTATCTCCAAGCCACTTGTGGTCGACGTGCGTCTGGGCCCCGCAGTAGTCCCCGCAGTTTTAACGCGATCAATACTGCCCCTCCTGATTTGCTTGTCTTACTGACAGCGTGGGATAGCCTGCCCCAACCGATCCGGCTCGCCATCCGAGCCATGCTGGACTCTCTCGACCTGTCCAGTCGCGAAGGATCCAAGGCAGATCGCCGTGTGACGTAAGCGATCCATTTCGTGACCTACGCCGATTAAATAGAAAGAGCTTTTATGCGCCTTGATTACACACGCGGCCCCGCCCGCTTCTTCCTGATCCACCACGCCCTCGCCCGCTTCCGTGGCCGTGGCTGGTTCTCCGCGCATCAAGCCGCCCGGGCCACCTTCTTCGGCGTCGGCCGTGTCCACCAGCAGCGGCTCAAGCGCGTCCGGGAGATGCTTGAAAAGTATGTGGAGGCCGGCATCCTGGAACGCAACGACCGGATCGCGGCGTGCCCGCTGTACCGGCACCGGGACGTGACGCTCGACCAGGTGGACCCGTTGCTGGCCGACTCGTTCGAGCTGCACGCAAGCCGGTTCAGGATGACGTCCAGCCACAGCTTCAACCTGAAGCTTCTGGACCACTACCTAGACCAAGTGGCCCCGCAAAACCCGGCCCTTGACCTTTTCGACAAGCACGGCCGCCTGATGATCCGCGAGTTGCAGGACTATGTGGAGCGGATGAAGCAGCCGAAGCCGGTGGCGCGGGTGCTGGGTTATTTGAATGAACCGACATAATGTCAATTGACAAAACCCCGCGTGACTGCGCCCAGGCAGGGATTTTGTCGAAATGGCATCGAGCGGACGCGGTATTTAATGGGCACAGACGATATCCACTTCCACGGTGTTAACAGTGTCGGTTCTGTCAGAACTGCCACATGCCCGGTGTCATCGTTATGTTCAAATAACAAATCCTCGCTTGGAGCCTGTTGGTTTTCAGCTCCATGATGCGGCCGGCGATGGTGCTGGTCATGGCTCCCCCAAATGCACATCGCCTTAGCAGCGCCTCTAGAGTGAGATCCTGCCTTGGGTACGACTCACGCCGCTCGACAGCACGCACCGCCCAGCAGGCCGTGTAGGGCTTGGGTGCGCCGGGGCAGCGCTTCGAAGGTTCATCATTTGAGCACTGCCTAAGTCTGCCATGGGCAAGGGGGGGGTAAAAATACCCCTCATCTACGCGGTGTCAACGGTCTGAGACTTATTTACGCTGGCAAGCTAATGGCGTGCTGCTGTATACACTTCGGAATGCTAACATGTAGCTTTGATGTAGAACCCTCGGACCTGTCACGCAACGTAGAAAACACCCTCGGCTACATCGTCCCATATCCACATTTAGTTAAAGCTTAAGAGAAACATCATTATGCTCGTTGTCATTGCCCTACTCATGATTCTGGTACCGGCATCACAAGTTCACGCCGAGTCGTTTTTAGCAGATTGGCAAGGCCCAACGCGCACATGGGTCGGGCCGGAATACTTTGCAATCCGCTGGCAGGATTGGTCGGTGCGTGAAGGGCGTTTGTCGGTTGAGTCTCGGCCCGGGCGGTCGTGTGTTGTAATGACGCGTGAGATTGAACGGGGGAACGGCGTGTTGTCGATGGGTGTACGTGTCGAGGGCGATGAAGGTGTGAGTGTGCCGGCGGGCTTTTGGCTGGGCGTGCGTGGGCCGGTGGAAGATCAATGGCGTTCGGCGGCAGCGTATGGGTATTACCACGCTTTTGCGGGGGTGCGACCTGACGGCACGCTGGTCCTGCGTGATCGGGCGTTTAAGGCAAGCGCGACGAGGCAGAGCGCGATCGATCCGACGCGTGAGTTTGACCTTCGCTTGACGGTGTCGGTGTCCGGCGGGGAGGCGTTGTTGACGCTGGTGGCGGCGCAGTCGGGGTCGGCGACGGAGCTGACGCTTGGACTTGATGAGGACGACGTGGCGGGGTTGCTGGGTCTTGGGACGGCGGATCAGGTAGTATCGGCTGCGCCCGCAGAGCACGGGGTTAAGAAGTGGCATTTTGAGTCATTTTCGGCTGAGGGTGGGCGTCTTATTGAGCATGAACAGCGCACGTTCGGGCCGATCGGCTGGACGCAATACACGCATGTTGATGGTGTGCTGAAGCTGACGGCGATGATGATGCCGATCGGTCCCAACGACGAGCAGCGGGTGCAGCTACTGATCGAGCGAGATGGTGCGTTTGTTGAGGTTGCCGATGAGGCGATTGACGCCTTGGCACGATGCGCGACGTTCCGTGTTGAGGAGATCGATGTAGATGAGCCGACGCGTTACCGTGTGAGGTATCGCTGGCGTGGGACGGTGTACGATTACGATGGCACGATCCGGCCGGCACCCTCGGTATCGATGAAGATCGCGGTGATGTCCTGCGACTGGGGGTACGCGTTTCCCAACGCGCCGCTGGTACGTAATGTGATGGCGTCTGACCCAGACATGCTGGTTTACGCCGGCGATCAGATCTATGAGTTTTTCGGCAAGTTCGGCGCGGAGCACGAGCCGTTGGATCGATCGGCGATGGACTACCTGCGTAAATATGCTTTGTTCGGATGGATCAATGGTGATCTGTTGCGTGATCGTCCGAGTGTTATCATCCCGGACGACCATGACGTGTTTCAGGGCAATATCTGGGGCGCGGGTGGCTTACCGAGGCCGCCGCGCGAGAACGGGCGAGGCGGCGATCCGATGGGGGGTTACCGTCAGCCGCCGGCATGGATCAACACCATGCAGCGCACGCAGACCTGGCACCTGCCCGACCCTGCTGACCCGGCACCGGTCGAGCAGGGCATCACGGTTTACTTTGGCGGATTCACATGGGGCGGGGTTCACTTTGCGGTGCTTGAGGATCGCAAGTGGAAGACTGGCTACAGGAGGATTTGGCCGAGCGATGAGGACATCCCCGCCGGTGACTTTGATGCGCTGGACCCGCCTGGCTTAGAGTTACTGGGGCCACGGCAGGAGAGGTTTCTTGCCGAGTGGGCGCGTGAAGAGACGGGCCTGATACACGTAGCGATCTCACAAACGATGTTCGCTAAAGCGCACACCCATACAGGGCCCGAGCTTCGAGAGATCGCCGAGGACTTTGACACCAACGGCTGGCCGCGTACGCCGCGCAACCGTGCGGTTGCATTGCTCGGTAAGGCGCATGCTTTGCATCTTGCCGGAGATCAGCACTTGGGTGTATTGGCGCAGCTGGGCGTGGATGTGTGGACGGATGGACCCTTAGCATTTATGGTTCCAGGCACCGCCAATGGCTGGCCACGCGCGTGGTGGCCGGATCGGCCCGGCGAGAACCGCGATCCTGGTGCGCCTGCGTACACGGGCCGGTTTGTTGACGAGTTTGGCAACCAGATGACCATCTACGCCGTGGCTAACCCCGAGCCGGGTTCAAACTTGTTAATACCCGCAGAGGATGGTCCGTACCGGGTCGCGTAGGCCAGGGGCAAGCGCGTTTGGACTGGTGACGCTGGATACCGATAAGAAGACCGCACGCTTCGAGATGATCCGTTACCTCGCAGACCACACAGTCGACAATCCTGCGAATACATTTGCGGGGTTTCCGCTGACGTTTGGCCTGACCGAGAGTGGGTGGGTCCGTCTGGATAAGTGACGTATCCCATCGTGAACTACCATTTAATGGACCTGTACACACCGATTCTATTTTTTATGTCGGTGACAATTCATGTAATAGCGAGCATTTTCATCAACTATAAAGGGTATCTCTAATATTGGGATTTACTACAGAATGTCAGCGGTCGTTCTCGATCTTGGTCTCGGTGCCGTTCACTACGAGCCCACCCGAGTGCCAGTCCACCCGCCTCCTCGCCGGGGTCGAACTGTAGCGGCATGAACACCTCCTTGCTAGTCGTCTCGAGCATGGCGGCATAGCTCTGACCGTGCTTGACGCAACTTAGGCGGACGCGTCTTGTCCTGCTCCTGCCACATCTCAACGATCCCCGCCACCTCCATCACCGGCAACGGCACCGACTGGCAACGCCGAAACCCGGACGGAGTGATTAGGATCAGGCCTTGCGGATTGTCTTGCGCGAATGCCCAGGCTCCCGGCTGATTGCCCGCACGCTCAGCCCGTCAGTCAGGTTTTTCCTTCGTATCATTTCGTAATGGTCCGCATTTAACATCCTTATCGACATCTCGATCCCGGGCTCAAAAAGCCTAATATCAACTGAGTTGGCCGGCCGGGGTGGCAGACTGTCACTTGCGCATCAGCGCTCAATGTGGGTCCCTTTGATTTATGTTGCCACTGCATAACGATGTTGGGTTAAAGAACGAGCCGAGTTCAATACATCATGATTTGTCTTTGGGGAAACATCAGTAACATGCCGCGTCACCAGATCTACAGGTCCATCTCAATGTCACGACAACTATTGACCCCAATAATCACAATAAAGCAAGCAAGAACAGCGATGGTTGCGGTTATCAAGAAGGCGGTCAGTACGCCATGACGTGCGTGCTCCGCGATCTGCCCCGAAAGAATGCTGCCGGCAATCGAGCCCGTGCCGAAGATCAGCATGGCGTACAGGCCTTGTATCGAGTTGCGATAACTCGGCTCGAAGCGCGGTGGTTAAGGTAGATCGCGGGCAGTACGAAGGTGCTGACGACCGCCAAGCCGTGCAGAAGTTGTGTGCCGACCGCTATCGTCAGAGTCGGTACGGTGGCCAGCAGCCCCATACGTAGTGCCGTCGCGGCGATCCCGATCAGGGCCAGGCCCTTGACACCGAAACGTTTTATTAGCCAGCCAAAAATCAGCAGGTACCCGATCTCGAGAAAGACACCGACCGCAGAGATCATCCCAGCCAGTGCTCCTCGATGCCGATGATACGCTCAAGGTAAATCGGGTAGAACGCGTAATAGGTCGAGAAGCCGAGCTCGGAAAGCCAGATAGCAAGGCAGAATACCGCGATATCGGGTTCAAGCATTTTGCGCATAGAGCCATGGCCGTCGGCAGCGATTGCTTTTCGGGGACGTGTGGCAACACGTCGGGTACCGGCTCGGGGTTGACCATGGCCCCGGGGGCACGATGCGTGTGTGGAAGCCAGCGTGTATTGATCGCCGCGAGCATACCCGCGCCGACCCCGCAGGCTAACGCCGCGCCGACGTGAGTACCGGCGGCGAGCAGCACGTACAGGATGAACGACGGGACGATGAATCCGGCGGTGCCGAAAGCCCGGACGCGGTGGTACTTCAGGCCGGAGGCGGACCCAGTATCTTGGGATTGGCGGGTGAATACCATGCCGTCGAGGAGTTGGGGCATCGGCGCGGTCGCCAACGTCCACCCCCAGTAACACGCCGCCAGCCACCAATAGCCATGGCTGAAAAGCAGCAACCCCAACGACACCGCCACCCCCAAAGCTAACGCGGCAAGTTGGGTTCGGTGCTCCAGGCGCAGGTCGGCCAGCAGCGACGACAAGACCGGCATCAGGATGACCGAGACACCGCTTAGACTCATCACCAGCCCGATCTGTGCGTCGTTGAGACCGCGTTGGGCGAAGTACACCGGCGCGTAGGGCATGATGCTGCCGAGGATGGCGTAACAGAGAAAGAACTGGATTCGGATGGGTATCAGAGGCGTCGCTCGCGTGTTCGGGTATTGTATCGAGGCGGGAGCGCTAGCAGACACGCAATACTTCAATGTTCATTAAACTGCCCAGCCGTCTTAGCGTTTCCGCGTGGCCGCCCACGCCGATCGCGCAGTGATGCGCCGGGCCGTTCGAGCACCACTGGTTGATAAATTGACGGGTACCCGGGGGAAACTTGTACCTGCTGTTGGTGTTGCCGATGTGCAGGATCGGCCCCGCGACGGCCTGCCCTTCGGCGATCAGGAGTTTGACCCGGCCGTGGCCGTCCTCGACGACCGAGAGCAGGGTTACGGGCCCGTGCTTGACGCGCATCTCGATCGACAGCCCGGCCCCCGGTTTGCCGTGATAGATCGGCAGCGGCACGAGCCTGACACGCCCCTGCGCGATGGCCGGGTGCCCGGGCCCGTCGTGGCCCAGCAGCACCACGTCGTCCTTGAAATCCGTCACATAAAATTCGCTGAAGCTTCCCCCGGCGT
>JAWKTA010000100.1:0-6238 GCA_041402025.1 Phycisphaerales bacterium
CGACTATTTCTCAGACCTGGCCGCGGCATTCAAGCGATCAAGCGAGACTAATAGTGTGCCGGGCGTGTATCGGGCATGAACCTGTTATTGGAGCACAGCCCGTTTGAAATCAGGTGCATAACCAACTGGACGCGGCGCAGTCGTTGCTTGACCGCTATTTGGCACCTTTCTTAGGCACGCCCTATTGGATCGGTCACCTCCCGGGATAGATGCTCATGGCTAGCCCGGGCTCAGCTCTTCACTTAGATGATCCAGCGGCATGCACAATACCATCCGCTATTGCGCAGCACCTTCAGGCCCTTTGCAAGATACGCGTTTCGACAAAACCCACCACCCAAAGTAGCTGTAGTGGATTTTGTCGAAAGCTGATTGTTGCAACGCAGGCCAACCTGACTCGATTGATGGCCGCCGTAAGTCTGATAATGTTGGTTGCCACAAACCGATGCTCTGGTCGTCAGCACTAACTTCACCGACAATAGCCCTTCCCGGAAGCTGTCACACAAGGTTTTGTCAATTGGCATTATGTCGGTTCATTCAAATAGCCCAGCACCCGCGGCACCGGCTTCGGCTGTTTTGCCCTATTGAAATATTCCTGCAACTCGCGGATCATCAGGTGCCCGTGCTTGTTGAACAGAGCCGGGTTCGGGTTCCGCGGGGCTACTTGGTCTTAGGTAGTGGTCCAGCAACTTCAGGTTGAAGCTGTGGCTGGGCGTCATCCTGAACCGGCCGGCGTGCTTCTCGAGCGCTTCCGCTAACAACGGTCCACTTGGTCGAGCGTCACGTCCCGGTGGCGGTACAGCGGGCGTGCCGCGATCCGATCGTTGCGTTCCAGGATACCGGCCTCCACATACTTTTGAAGCATTTTCCGGATGCGTTTGAGCCGCTGCTGGTGGAAACGGCCGACGCCGAAGAAGGTGGTCCGGGCGGCTTGGTGCGCAGAAAACCAGCCGCGGCCACGGAAGCGAGTGAGGGCGTGGTGGAGCAGGAAGAAACGGGCGGGCCGCAGGTGTAATTAAGGCGCATAAAAAGCTCTTTCTATTTAATCGGCGTAGGTCACGAAATGTATCGCCTGGGTCACAAGACGATCTGCCTTGTATCAGTCGCGATTGGGCGAATCGAAGGAGTCCAGCATTACACGGATTGCGAGCCGGATTGGTTGGGGCAGGTTGTCCCACGCCTCGAGTAAGACAAGTAAATCAGACACACCATTCGCGTTAACACTGCGGGACTACTGCGAGGCTCAGTCGTGAGTTGACCACAAGTGACTTGCAAATAACAACTTGTATTGCAGGTGTTTTCGGGTATCCCAAGCTGAATGCTGAGGGTTCGAGTCCCTTCATCCGCTTTCCGGTCTGACGCCACATAATCCGCGGCTGCTAGAGAATCGCATATATCTGTATAGAGGCTTAAGGGCAGGTTTCGAATAGGCCACTGCCTTGAATTCAATGCTTATGAGGTCTCGGTGGGGTTCACAATCTGTTTAGTGTGTTTGTTAGACCCGCATGACGAATAGTTACTGCATGTATTTACTATTTCATCTCACTGAAGCAACTTGACCGCATATCAATTCTAATACCGCGTGACAAGCGCTAGTCCCAGACGTGGATTGGTCAGGTCGTGGTTTAGCCGGAAGGAGCAAGCCGGCGAGGTATCCGATGACGAACATCACGACGTTTCCGATCAGGCCGGTATAGTAAAGATCGCGACGGCCAGCGAATCGGCATGTGGCGCGTAATGAGGCGATCACCGTCCAAAGGGTAAACACACATACAAACGAACAAGCGACCCCAATCCATACCGCTGCGGCACCCCCGCCGGGTAAAGAAACTGATGAAGTAGACGCCCAGAAGGCCGGCGGACACGAGCGACGATGATCGTGGACGTCCTGGAGGGTTTTGCAGTGTCGGGCCGCGTGAGCGATCGCCCCGCCGATCATGAATAAAGCGCGGCACTGGTCATGACGCTCCAGTTATCTTCAGATAATGCCTGTCCTCCCGATCCTGGAGATCAGGCGTTTGTAGATATCCACAACACCCACGGTCGAGATCGCATTGATCGAGAGTCTCAGCGAACTCACCGCTGCCGCCAGCGCCGCCGCGATCACCAGCTCCGCCAGGCCCTTGGGCAGCGTATTCATGATGAAGTAAGGCAGTGATCTCGCTCGGACTTAAGCCCGCCGGAGCTGGGCCGCGTTCTCATCCGGGAACACGCGGTAGTACACGGTATTCAGGGCGGTGCCAAGAAAACGGCGAAGAATGCCCAGATCGGCACGTCGCACCGGCACAGATGTACATGGCCTTACATGCCATTTTCGCGCTCTTGGGCGGCGACGCATCGCTTCTGCACCACGTCCTGGCTGGACGCGAACTCCCGGTGGCAGCATCAGTATCAGGCCCAGTACCAGCATCATCGTCCGGCCTCAAGCGACAGGTCCCAGTATGCCGTCTGCACCCGGCCGTCGATGACTTCGGCGATCGCGAACTTGTTGTGTTCACCGGCGATCTCGAAGACCCGCCCGAGGCCGCCGGGCAGGTGACTGACGATGTAGCCCATGCAGATCAGCCCCGCCACCAGGACAAGCGTCTGCACGACGCCGTCCAGACCACCGCCTCGATACCGCCGACGATCGTGTAGAAGCCGACAAACACGCCGCCGATAATGACACACCAGACGGGGGCCAGCCCGGTCATCTGATAAACGACCACCGATACCAGATAGAGAATAATGCTGATGCGGCAAAGTCGCGCGATGATAAATGCCAAAGCCGCGTAGATACGTACCGACGGGCCGAAGCGCTCTTCGAGGTATTCGTAAGCCGTGGTCAGGTTGCCTCGGCGGAAGAACGGCAGGAATAGCGTACGCCGCGATCAGGATCGCGAAAGGCAGCATGAGATTGGGCAGGAACCTCAGCCACGCTGTCTTGTAAGCATCGGCCGGGAACGCGAGAAACGTCACGGAGCTGATCGACGTGCCCACCATGCTCAGACCGATCGCCCAGCCCGGGAACGATCGCCCGCCGACGAAGTACTCTTCGGTGTTGGTGTTCTTGCGTGAGGTCCACAGGCCCATCAGCATGATGCCGCCGAGGTAGGCGAACAGCGTGATGGTGAAATCCAGAATCGACAGCGAGGGTCCGCATCTAAGCTCCTTCAAGTGTTATCGCGGTAACCCTGGCGCGTACGTTGATCTCGCGCGTCGGCAGAGAGGGCTGTATGCCGAGTCTGGTACATGCTGTGCCGCCGGCGAGGTGCAGGTGTGGCGGATGGCGTCAGGCATCGTAAGCCACCGCCGGCGATCGAGATCACGCTGCGCCGCCGGTGAAAGCATCCCCGCGGCGGTCGTATCCAGCGGGTTTAACCCGTGTGCTGGAAGTGCTTGTGCCCCGTGCTGGTATACCGGTTGCCCTTGTCGCCGAGCTTGACCACGAGTCGGCGCATCGCCGCGCCCGCAGCCAGGCGTAGCGGCGACCGTCACCGATGTCGGATACCTGGCGCCCGGCGAGCGTGGCAAGCTCACGCTCGTTGGGCGAGAGGAGTGTCTACAATTCACATAACAATTCGTCGGCAGGCCGCGGTCGCCGGTGCGGGGTCGAGTATCGGCCTTCAGGCCGCACGCACGGGCACGATTGACCGCTTCGATGTTGATTCCGATGGGCGTTTCTGGAGCTGAGCATCAGGACGTCGGCCCATTTGAAAGGTTCGTCATCAATGGGCAGCGTTAGTTCGTGGTTCTCGCGCTTTCGGCCCGACCATGATGGCATTCTCGCGTCGGCCTGGTTGAGCAGGATGACGGCGGTGCCGCTCTCGCGCATGCTCTTGCCGAGGTGTTCAAGCAGCCGATGCCCTCGTCGATCAACCCGTTACGCAGTGTCTGCCCGAAAGAGTCGTCGCCCACGCAACCGATGGTCTGGACGTCCGCCCCCAGACGGGCCGCCGACACTGCGGCGTTCGCGCCTTTGCCGCCGGACACCAGCCGGATGTCATCAATGAGGATGGTTTCGCCGGGCGAAGGGATGCGCTTTAGCGGCGCGACTGTCCATGTTTCTGCGCTACCGATCACCAATACATGCGACATGCCCGCCCCTATACCTTATCAGCCGCCAGGTGTTCACCGATCGTTGACAGATGCCCGCGTATGATATCACGTTCGTGGGAGGAATCGTTAACGGATCGGCCATGTTGTCCTCACAGACCCCAAGGCAGGACAGCGCACTTAATACCTTTGATGGTGGACGAGCCGAACTTCCCGACGCCGTAAAGTAATGTAGAGACCTGCATGACCAGCCCGTGCAGACGCTGAACCTCAACAAGGTCGCTCGATTTTGCGGCTTCGTGCGCTGCGACATACAAGCTCGGGAAAAGATTAACCGCCGCCGACGCCGCCGTTACCGCCCAAGAGCGTTGTCTCGCCCAGCATCTCCTCGGGGCCCACGAGCACCGTCTACCGGGGTAACGCTTTAAGCAATTGGATTACTCTTATGCAGGTAGACCATCTGCCCCGAGCTGTCTTCAGTCACAACATTGGGGTGATCCAACAGTATCCGGAGCGTGCTCAGTTCGATGTGGGTCTTTGTACAGCTCGGCATGCCACGGTACAACGGGCAAGGGCATCTGGCTTGCGATCTGAAGGTAGTATTCGGTCAGTTCCGGCTGGCCCGAGGGGAATAGTACGGCGGAAGCGCAATGACGACCGCCGAGGCCCCATGATCGGCGGCGTGGTGCGGGCGAGGCTTCATGGCTTCGCAGCAATGGATCGGTCACGCCGACACACCAATCCGCCGACCTGCTGCAGGTGCGTTCGATGACTTCACGCTCTAAGCGGTTGCTAAGACTTGGCCCTTCACCGGTAGTCCCTAGGATAAACAACCCATGCACACCACCGGCGAGGATATGCTCGATCAATCGCTCAACACCCGGGAGGTCGAGCTTATCGCGTCCCGCAAGCGGCGTTACCATCGGCGGAACGATGCCGAAAATACCTGCCCGATGATGTTTAAGGCGCAGAGGTACGCACCGGTTCTCTATAGATTGTTGCGTGGTCATGGTTACTTAGAATCCCTGCCACGTGTAGACGTCAGCAATATGTCAGTCCCATCGGTACCGGAATGGGCGGGGCGCCGAGAGGGATTTGCCAGCGCCGCGGTAATCTTTACCGAAGGCTGCGCAACAGGTTGTGTGACCAGCTCGACCATGAGGTCGACGATTTCTTCGCGCTTGGATTCTATGAGTGTCAGATAAAGGTGTTTGCCCCGTGCGTCGGACTCGAACCGAACGATCCCGTCGTCGCTTGCCATGGCTCTGCCCGGCTCCGACACGCCGAAGTATCCCCGGCCCGGGCGGACCGCTTCGAGTACCGCGGTGAGGTCCCAGGTCGGGCGGTCGTAAGGCATCTGCTTGTAGTGCCGGTACGCCTCGGCAACGGGGTGGTGCTTGGTCCAGCCGTAGAGGTGCTCCGTGGTTGAGCCGGGGTACATCAATTCCCGACCGACCTCGACGCCGGTGAATACGATCGGCGTTGGGCAGTTGTCGATAAAGCACTTGGCCGACGAGATGTCCTTGATGACGTTGTACTCGCGCGTCTCGAGGGTAGGGTTCTTCAGGACGTCCGCCGAGAAATCAGCCGCCATCATGACAACGTGCCTGACTTTCCTCGCGAATAACTCACGCCCTGTCAGGCTGCTTATCTCATCCGGCGGGCTCGTAAGCAGCCGGGCCATGTTCGTGCTGAAACCTATCATGACGGGTACGACTGAACGGTCGGGCTCCCGGGCGAGCAACGAGCGTAGAAGCGTAACCGCTTCGGGATATGTATCGGGTTTGTAACTACGGGCGTAACGTGGTTTCCCATGATCGGTCGATTCAATCACAGGCCGGTTGTACGGGCCGTCGTCTGGGGTCACGCCGTCGGTAACTATGCCGATCGGTATGTCACCGCGACCGTAGAAGGTATTGACGATGTCCACGTACATAGGCGCGTAAGCGTTGTCTTTGCTGAGCGTCACGGCGAGCAGCTTGCACTCACCGCGCGACTGCAGCGCGTGGATCATCGCCAGCGCCAGCGCATCGTCAATATCGTTACCCATGTCCGTATCGAGTATGAGACGGACCTTTGACTTACTACTACTACTCACAACATGGCCCTTTATGAACTAAATCCACCGTAAACACATGCCAGAATACAGATCAATACCGCTATATTACTTTTCGCGCCCCGGCATCAGGTACCGGATCCTGTTGAA
>JAWKTA010000101.1:0-6233 GCA_041402025.1 Phycisphaerales bacterium
ACTGGTGCGCAAGCGCCATGACTATCTTCGCTCGATCGGTATAGCACTCACAGATAGGGTCATTGAGGTCGAAGTACCGGTAAATACCTCTCATACGCGCTGACCCGTCCTGTCGGAAACGATCCCGGTGTTATCAACTTTACGACCCGCCGATCATCGCGCTGCGGTGGCCTGCGAACTGGGAGCCGCGTTGCATGCGGACCACGGCGGTGACGGGGAAGTGGTCAGAGGGGTAGTGCCCGTTGTAGCTGGTGCGGTCGATGGTCGCGTTGAGTGTGGCGAAGTTGTTGGTGGTGATGATCCAGTCGATGCGGTCGCCGGACGTGCCGCCGTGGAAGTTGTGGCGTGTGCCCTCGGCGTCGCCGGGGACGGGGTTGACCTCGCGGTAGGTGTCGATGAGGTAGCCGCGCCAGTCCTGCGGGCCCCGGACGAGCAGCTGGTAGGGCGTGGTGTCGGAGTCGGTGTTGAAGTCGCCGGTGACGATCGCGGGCCGGCCGTCGGCGATGGCGTCCATCATGCGGCGCAGCATCCAGGCCTGCTGCACACGAGCGCGGGCGGCGGTGTTGTCCAGGTGCGTGTTGAAGAAGTAGAACGCTTCGCGGTTGTTATCGCGTGGCACGAGCTTGACCCACGTCACCATGCGTCGGTAGCTGGAGCCCCAGCTCTTGCTGCCGGGTTCGCTCGGGGTTTCACTGAGCCAGAAGTGGCCCTTGTCCAGCAGGGTGAACTTGTCGCCCCGGAAGAAGATGGCGCACATCTCGCCGTCGGCCTTGCCGTCGTCGCGCCCCGCGCCGACGAACTGGTAGCCGGGCAGATGGGACTTCAGATACATCGCCTGGTCCAGCGCGCATTCCTGCGTGCCCAGCAGGTCCGGCGAGAACTGTTTGATGGATTGCACCGCCAGGTCCTTGCGGTGGTTCCAGTGGTTGTGGGCGTCCATGATGAACTTCGTGCGGAGGTTGAAGCTCATCACGCGGTAGTCGTTGTTGTTCGCGACGCTGCGCTGGGGCTGGCGTTTGCTGAAGAAGTTGTACGACTGCGAGCCGGCGGCGCAGCCCGTGAGCATGACCGTTACGAGGGCTAACACGGGCAGGATTCGTATCATGCGGGGACACCTCAGCTCGGGGATACACAAGGCGACGAACCGCTCCATTACCGGGCCGTCTACTATATATATCGGTGCCGTGGCGTTCGGGCCTCGAATAAGGCGGGCAGGGCGGGGCCACATCCTCGGCCCCGTTAGGGTACGGGGTTTTTTCGTGGGGTCAAGGGTCAAGACGCTATTTTGCCCTGTTTCACAGCCTTTACGGGGCGGCGCGTTGGAACGTCGCGGTGACCGGGAAGTGATCCGAGGGGTATTTCAGGCCCTCGTGGGTGGTGTCGATTCCCGACGCAAGTGTTTGCAGGTCAGGACCATGCATGATCCAATCGATCCGGCTTCCCTGGGTTTTCCCGCGGAAAGCGTGGAACGTCGCCTCCTGGTCCGTGCGCTCCGGGTGGGTTTCACGGTAACTGTCGATTAACCCAATCGCAGCGCCGGGCTCATTGTTGACTAACACGCCGTAAGGCTCCGAATCTTCGTCACAATTAAAATCGCCCATGATCACGACGGCGTCGCCCTCCTGCATCAGTGCGGGCAGGCGTTCGCGGATCATGCGGGCCGAGTTCAGCCGGGCCTTGTCGCCCTGGTGGTCGAAGTGGGTATTGGCGACAAACAGGGTGCTGTCATCGGCCTTGTCACGCAGGCGCAGCCAGCTGACCATGCGCGGGAAAGCCGCGTCCCAGCCGTAGCTGCCCGGCTCGTCCGGCTCCTCGCTGAGCCAGAAGTGCCCGCCGCCGATCCGCAGGAACCGGTCGCGTTTATAGTAGATCGCGCACATCTCCCCGGCGAGCTTGCCGTTGTCCCGCCCCGCGCCGAAGAACACGTGCTCCGGCATCTCGTCGCGCAGGTACTTCACCTGGCTTAGGATCGCCTCCTGAACGCCCAGGATATCCGGGTCATACGCCTTGATCGTGGCGAGCAGGCGCTCGCGTCGATCGACCCAGACGCTCGTCGGGTCCATCGCGCGGCCGTAGCGGATATTGAAACTCATCACCTTAAACGGCTGGGGCGACGGGGACACGCGGTCTCCTTCGTTTGATTCCTGCGGCGCGGGTTGCGCGGAAAGTATTTGTACGGTTGCCATCAAGATCACAACGGACATCGAAATATAGCGTGATGCTCTCATCGCCCCATCACCTCCAGGATGCCCCGGCAAAACTCGGGCAGGTCGTCGGGCCGGCGGCTGGTCACGTGATTCCCGTCGATGACGACCGGTTGATCGATCCACGTCGCGCCGGCGTTGCGCAGGTCGTCGGTTAACCCGGGCGTGCTCGTGTACGTCGCGCCCTTGACAATCCCCGCGGAGATATCGATCCAGGGCCCGTGACAGATCGACGCCACACATTTGCCCGCGTCGTGTATCTGTTTGGTGATGCGCTTGACCTCGTCGTAGCGGCGCAGCTTATCGGGCATCCACCCGCCGGGGATCACCAGCCCGTCGAAGTCCGCGGCGCTAAGGTCGCTTATTCTTGCCTGCGCGATCTGCGGGTAGCCGTACTTGCCTTTGTGCGTAACGCCTTTCTCAAGCCCGGCGACCACGACACGCGCCCCCGCTTCCAGCAAACGGTACTTGGGGTATTGCAGTTCCATATCTTCGTAGTCGTCGCCGACGAAGATCAGTACGCTCTTGCCTTCGAGAACTGGCACGCGATCCTCCTTCTTTATTTCAACACCATACGGTTGAGCCTATCTCGGCGCGCAGTGGTCGGCAAACCATGCGAGGCTATCGGGCCACAGATGGATTGCATCGCGTCGGATAACACACGTGCTTTTTCGTTCTGACTTTTGGAAATGATGTGCTTCGCGCGTCGTTGATATTTGGTTGTGCGATACGGATGCTTTTGTGGTTCACGATCGTCGCATCGGCATAGCATTGATCGGCAAGGCTTTACCGCCGGAGTCGCCGTGTAACAAGTTTGTTTCTGGCCTGTGCCATCCTTTGATGTGGATAGATTCGTGTGGCCATGAACCTGCTTTAAGCGTTGCGCCTCTCACGAATTAGCTTGTAAAACCGGGAAATCTGGGGGGGTGGGGTGGCGTTTTGTGAACTTCTCGTTATATTTATCGGACCCACTGGCGGGCCCCGGAGTTTTTGCCGGGTGACGGAACGGACCCGTCGATAGTCTCGCCAGCAGGACATGCTACGCCGCCTGCCTTTTATGGCCGGCCCCCCCCGGGCAAACGCCTCGCAAGCCAACCCTCGACCGACATCCGACCGAACGCCGTTAACCCGAATAACCCCCCGACGGCCAAGAGTGGTGCCACGCACCAGGCTACCGAAAGGATTTGTTTTGATTCTACTGACCACGCTGCGCAAGAACAGAAGTTTGAACCTGTTTTTGGTTTTGTCTTTGCTTTTCCTTGGTGCGGGCATCGCCAACGCCGCAAACATCTCCAGGATCACCGGCATCCGTGACGGCCAGACCGTTTCAGGGGAACTGATGATCGAGACCGTCGTCGCCAATGCGGACGACGGGCAATCCTACGAGGTCCGATACCAGATCGACGGCCCGACCAGTTTCACGATGACGTCTATCCGCGCGCCGTACATCCTCGCCGGGCGACGCACCGGATGGGACACAAGCAACGCCGAGACCGGCAGCTACAAACTCACCGCTTACCTGATCACCGACGGCCGCGTTATCGACTTCCGTTCGGTGGATTTTTCCATCGGCACCGCGCTGAAGGTATCACGCATCGTCGGGATCAACCGCGATATCGTGCTCAGCACACCGACCACGGTCGAGGCCGTGATCCGTGGCGGCACGCCATCCAAGGTCACCTTCGACATCAAGGGCCCGCAAAACTTCTCACACACCGACCGCGAGCGCCCTTATTTCCTGTTCGGTGATAACCAGGAATGGGACGTCAACCAGGCGCCCACCGGCAAGTACACCATCGATGTCACCGCGTATGACGGCAGCACGCCGGTGCATACACGCTCGTTGAATTTCAGCATCGAGCGCGATATCCGTATCCGCCGTGTGATTGGCATCAACAACGACATGGTTCTCACCAAGCCTACCACAGTGCAGGCGGATGTCGTCGGCGGCGTGCCCTCCAAAGTCGTCTTCAAGGTCGATGGCCCGAAGAATATCTACGATGTCGAAACCAGCGCGCCGTATTTCATGTTCGGCGACGGCAACGAGTGGGACGTGACACAGTACCCCGAGGGCAACTACACGCTGCGTGTCATCACCTACTCCGGTGATGAACAATCCCATAGCCGAACGTTGCGTTTCGAGATCGCACGCCCCGCGCCGGCGCCGACCCCCACGCCCACCCCCCGGCCGACGCCGTCACCGACACCCGATCCGACCCCGGACCCCGGCCCGGCGCCAACGCCGCGCAGCAGAAACTTCCTGGGCATGAACCTCGCCGACGTCACCTACTACACGCGCGAATGGGTCTTTGTTGACGCCATGAAACAGTCGCGCGACTGGCTGCCCACACGCTCCGGCAGCAGCGACCCGTGGGATTCCGGCGAGTCGCTTAAGCTTGACGCCGACGGCTGGCCCATCCTCCGCGCCGGGCAGGCCGCCCACACCATCATGTACCACGATACAGAGGGCGCTTACCCCGCCGGACGCTACGTCTGCACCTGGGAGGGCGACGGCGAGGTCGTGCTCGGCTGGGACGCACGTGAGGTCAACCGAAGAAACCGCCGGGTCACCGCCGATGTCAACCCGACCAACCTCGGCATCTATCTCCGTATCGACAGCTCCAACCCCAGCAACCCTGTGCGTAACGTCAAGGTCTGGCTCCCCGGGTTCGAGGACGCTAAGTCCGCGTTCCACCCGTTCTACCTGCAACGGCTCAAGCCCTTCAGCGTCATCCGTTTCATGGACTGGATGCGCACCAACGGCTCGGGCATGGTGAGCTGGAGCGACCGGCCCAAGCCCAACTACTACACCCAGGGCACGCCCGACGGCGTCGCGCTTGAGTACATGATCGACCTGTGCAACGAACT
Organism: Phycisphaerales bacterium; assembly: GCA_041402025.1. Taxonomy (GTDB): domain Bacteria; phylum Planctomycetota; class Phycisphaerae; order Phycisphaerales; family Phycisphaeraceae; genus JAJRRS01. Next base: position 5,073 of record JAWKTA010000101.1, read on the forward strand.
CGGCGCAGACCCCTGGTTCTGCATGCCACACTTGGCTAATGACAAATACGTCGAGAACTTCGCCAGCCTTGTCAAGAGTCGGCTGCGCAAAGACCTGAACGTCTACGTCGAGTGGTCCAACGAGGTCTGGAACTCGCAGTTCCCCCAGCACCAGTGGATCAAGAGCCGGTCCGACGGCCGATCGCTCTCGGGCGCGTTCAACGCCGCCTGGGCCGAGGAGGCTGACCGAGATTTCGAGATCTGGGAAGACGTCTGGGGCAACCAGAGCGACCGGGTGATCCGTGTCGCCGCCGCCCAGAAGGACAACCCCTGGGTCACCGAGCAGCTCACGAACGGGCTGAACGGCGAGTTCGACGCGATCTCCTGCACGACGTATTTCGGGTTAAGCGCGAGCGAGCTGAACGCGCTGCGTTCAAGTGTCACCGCCGCACAACTGCTCGACGACGCGATCGATAACATCGCCAGCCGTCAGCGTGAAAACTACCGGGCGCACGGCGCGCTGAGCCGGCAGTGGACACGCAAGCTCAAACGCAATATCCCGCTCGTCGGGTACGAGGGCGGCCAGCACTACACCGCCGCCGGCGGCAACCCGCCCTACGCCCGCGCGTTCCTGGATATGCAGAACCACCCGAAGATGTACGACGCCTACCTCGCCAACATGCGTGAGTGGGAGAACGCCGGCGGCAGCCTGTTCACCGCGTTCAACTTCGTCGAGAAGCCCGACCAGTGGGGCGCATGGGGACAGATGGACTTTATGGACCAGGCGATCAACAAGGCGCCGAAGTACAAGGCCCTGCTGGACTACAAGTCCAAGTAGCGACCATCACGTCGGGTCTGATAGGTTTCGTAGTTTCCCCCCAGCCCCCGGCTCTGCCGGGGGTTGTTTTTTGCGCACGGCGTTTCAATCCCGCGCTGACGGCTTAACCCGTACCGACGCCTCCGCCTTCACAGCCACCAGCCTGCGCCGGCTGTCTACGCACAGGCCCAGCCCGATCAGCCCCACGCCCAGGCACGCCAGTGGGTTGCCGTACAGCACGCCCATGCCCGGCCCGACCGCGGCGTACACCACGACCGACACCGCGAACCCCCACGCCAATGTATTGAGCATCGTTTTCATCGTCACCCGCATACAATCTCGAAATACAGCCTTCCGCCCGGCTT
>JAWKTA010000102.1:0-5893 GCA_041402025.1 Phycisphaerales bacterium
CACGCGCCCGCACCGGACTTCCAGTACCTCGGCAAGATCACGGGCCGATGGGACTGGGTCGATGACGCCAGCGTGCCCGACGAGGCCTACTGCCAGAAGTTCTATAACCGCACGGTCGACCTGATCAATAAGTTTAACCCCGACATGATCTACTTCGACGACACCGCGCTGCCGCTTTGGCCGATCAGCGATGTCGGGCTGAAGATCGCGGCCCACTACTACAACCGCGGCATGCAGCGAAACGACGGCAAGCTCGACGTGGTGCTCTTCGGCAAAGCCCCGGACGAATTGCAACGCAAGTGCATGGTCTGGGACATCGAACGCGGCGTAAGCAACCGGATCGAGCCGCAGCCGTTCCAGTCCGAAACCTGCCTGGGCAGTTGGCACTACGACCGCGCCGTGTACGAAAAGGATAAGTACAAATCCGCCGCGACCGTGATCCACATGCTCGCCGACATCGTCAGCAAAAACGGCAACCTGCTGCTGAGCGTACCCCTGCGTGGCAACGGCACGATCGACGAGAAAGAACGCGCCATCGTCGAAGCGATCGCCGACTGGATGACGGTGAACCGTGAAGCGATCTTCGGGACCAGGCCGTGGAAAATGTTCGGCGAAGGCCCGGCCTGCGAGGTCGTGGTCCCGATCGAGGGTCAGGGATTCAATGAAGGCAAAGGCAAACCGTTCTCAGCGAAGGATGTGCGGTTTACCACCAAAGGCAACACGATCTACGCCATCACCCTTGGCCTGCCGACCGAAACGCTCCATATCAAGTCTATGGGTACGGACGCGGAACTGCTCGGCACCCCGATCAAGACGGTTGGCCTGCTTGGCAGTGATCAAGAACTAAACTGGTCGCAAACAGCAACGAGCTTGACCATCGAACCACCAACACAATACCCAAGCGGGCAGGCGGCGGTGTTCGTAATTAATACGGCAGGCTGAACCCAATCACGCGCCCAGCGCCGACTGCTCGGCGACGATCCGGTCGAGCAGAGTATCCGTCTTGGCGTCGAATTTACTTGCGTCCTGCGGGAAGAACTCCGCGACCAGCCTCATCCCCTGCCACGGGTCGACTGGACAGTCGAAATCGCCAACGACGGACTTGATTTTTGTGTTATCAAAGATGACGGACGCCGCCTTGTCACCGTATAGGGGGCCCGACCAGTCGGGGTTGTAGCGGACCAGCGTGTCCGTGGGCACATGGACGAACCGGTAATCCGCCACCTTAAGCGCTGCGGCGACCGCTTCGAGGATCTCGTTCCAGGACCACTGCCGGTCGTTGGTGATATGGAAATCTTCGCCGATCGCCATCTCGTTGCCCAAAAGTTTCACGAAAGGCGGCGCGAAGTCGCGCGCGTGGGTGATGGTCCAGAGCGATTCGCCGTCGCCGTGTACAACGACGGGCTTGCCGCGCAGCAGGCGTGACACGTCCATGTTCCCGCTCAACGGCGTGGGCATGTGCGTGCGGTAGGTATGGCTCGGCCGGACGATCGTGTAGGGCAGGCCGGCCTGCCCGCGCAACAGCTTTTCCATCTCCGCCTTGGCCCGGGAATAGGCCCAGTACGGGTTCACCAAAGGCGTGCGTTCCGTGATCGGCAGGCCGCGCACCGGCTTGCGGTACGCCGAGGCCGTGCTGATGAAGACATACTGCTTGCAGTGCCCGGCAAACAGCTTGATGTCGCGCTTGATCTCGTCGGGGCTGAACAGGCGGAACTGACAGACGACATCGAAATTTTCATCCGCGAGCTTGGAATATGCCGCGTCGTCGTGGATATCGCCCGTGATGAAGTTCACTTCCGTGGGCAGGCCGACGTTGCTGTTGCCGCGGTTAAAGACCGACACGTCGTGCCCCAGCCGCACCGACTGATGGATGCAATCAAAGCTGATCTCACCCGTCCCGCCGATGTAGAGGACTTTCATGGCGTCACTCCCGTGTAAGCCGAGACTCAAGCAAGACAATAAAACGCGAAGGCATAAAGAAGAATGTAGACAGGATGACAGGATTATCAAGATCCGGCAAAGAAGCCTAACCGTACCTTGACCATTCCGTCATCCTGTCTAATGCCTTTGACTTCTTCGCGCTCTTCGCGTCTTCGCGGTTATCCCAGCATCACACCTTCGGCTTATGCTTCAGCCCGCGGACCTGCATGGGCAGGCCGAAGAGGTCGATGAAGCCGCGGGCGGCGGTGATGTCGTAGCCTTCCATGGCGAAGCTGGCGAGGTCCAGATCGTACAGGCTCTTGTCGCTCTCGGACGAAACGGCCTGCGCCCGGCCCTTGTAGAGCTTGACCGTGACGGTGCCGGTGACGACCTTGTTGGTCTCGTCGACGAAGGCCTGCATCGCCTCGCGGAGCGGGTGGAACCACTGGCCGTTGTAGACGAGCTCGGCGTAGCGGAGCGCGACCTGCTGCTTGTAGTGGTAGGTATCGCGTTCCAGGCAGAGCTGTTCGAGCGCCTTGTGGGCTTCGTAGAGGATGGTGCCGCCGGGCGTTTCATAGACGCCGCGCGACTTCATGCCGACCAGCCGGTTCTCGACCAGGACGGTGGTGCCCACAGCGTGCTGCCCGCCGATGTTGTTAAGCATCTGTACAAGGTCGTGGCCGGCCATCTTCTTGCCGTCGACGGAAACGGGCACACCCTTGTCGAAACCGATCTTGACGTACTGCGGCTTGTTCGGGGCCTTGCTCACGGGCAAGGTCATGACCAGGCAGGCGTCCAGCGGTTCGTTGGCGGGGTTCTCGATCTCCGCGCCCTCGTGGGAGATGTGCCAGAGGTTTCGGTCGCGCGAGTAGATCTTCTTCTTGGACTGATCGACCGGGACGTTGTGGGCCTTGGCATAGTCGACAGCCGCCTCCCGGCTGGTCAGCTCGAAGCTGGGGTCTTTCCAGGGGGAGATGATCTTGAGCTTGGGGTTGAGAGCCTTATAGGTCAGCTCGAAGCGGACCTGGTCGTTGCCCTTGCCGGTCGCGCCGTGGCCGACGGCGTCGGCCTTGGTCTGTTTGGCGACGAGGACCTGGTGTTTGGCGATCAACGGCCGGGCGATGCTGGTGCCTAACAGATAGTCCGTCTCGTAGACCGCGTGCGCCCGCAGCATCGGGAAGCAATACTCCTCGGCGAACTCCTTGCGCAGGTCCTTGATAACGACCTCGTCCGCGCCGGATTCGTAAGCCTTCTTCTCGATGCCCTTCAGCTCATCGCCCTGGCCCAACTCGGCGGCGAAGGCGACCAGCTTCACGCCGGGGTAGCGTTCCTTGAGCCAGGGGAGGATGACGGAGGTGTCCAGCCCGCCTGAGTAGGCGAGGACGATTTTTTTCGGGTCTTGGGCGGTCTGCTTGGCCATGGCGGCGGTCCTTCGGTTTGAACTGACAAAAAAAGCGTGCGAACCGCGCATGATAACACGCCCGGGCGGCGGGCTAAAGCAGGCGGGGGAAATGGATGCCCCCAGGATGCCGGAAGCCCGCAAAGGTTGATTCAATGGTGCGGGCCAATCACGGGGGAGCAGGCCGGGGGGCAACCGGACCATCCCCCGGCGGGTCCGAATATAAGTCGGCCTAATACAAATACGGCATAAAAAAGGATTTACCGATCATACAATACCCCGTTTTCGTGTTTAATCTTCGTAAAAACAACAAACCCCTATTGCTATTCGCCCCCGGATCGATGATAATGAGATAACTCGTGGCCGGAGCAATCCGGTTCACATCTGCGAGGTGGAGAAAGACTACATCCAAAGGGTGAGAAAGATCGGCCCGGCTTGTCCGTGCTGATTCCGATGTGTTTACGCATCGCGTCGATGGGATCGTTTCCCGTCACGCGCTTGTTCTTATCGGCTCACTCGATCAGCGGTCAGGGAAACGTATGTTTGCCGCCGATCAATAAGGAAGAAGGAGATTCTCTTATGCCACGCATTCGTTCCGCCGGGCGCTTTCTGTTCGGCCTCATGCTCGTCATTGCACTGACCGCTCATGCCACAACCGCCCACGCCGCGGCGATTAACTACGGCGACTTCTCTGATATCCCGCCCGGCTCCGTCATGTACCTGGACGTCACCGAATCGTCCGGCACAGACGCCGCCCCCCTGTTCAGCGCCCCCTCGATCACCGAGGACACGCTGGACTTCGACCCCAAGGGCTTCGTCGCCTTTGCCGGCAGCGCCGGCTCGGATATCACCGACGGCCAGCTCAACTTCTCCATCATGTCGGCACCCGGTACGGGCATCAGTTCGATTCTGTTCAGCGAGGGCGGTGACTTCAGCCTCCTGGGCACCGGCTCCGCCGCCACCATGATCACCGGCGGCATCTCGGTGCGTGTCGAGATCATCGAGGTGGACGGCGTCGCGCTGCCCAGCCCGATCGACGTGCTCGCCACTGTCAGCTTTACCGCAAACCTTGCCAGCAGCCCGACCGCCCTGTCACCCTGGGCCAACACCTTGTTCGTCGACTTTGGCCCGTCTCTCGTGAATGTCCCCCACAACCTCGGCGTCACGAAAGCCAACGTCGTGCTTGACGACCTGCTCGTCGCTATCAGTGAGCCGTTGTCCACCGCGTTAATCGCCAAGAAGGACTTCACGATCATCCCGACTATCGAAGGCGACAACATCCCCGAGCCGGCTTCGCTAGGCCTGTTCATGCTCGGCGCGGCCTGCGTGATCCGTCGCGGCAACCGCTGAAGCCAGTCACCAGCTGTAAGAGAATCCATATTGATTTGTAACGGCCCGCGGCGCAGAACCGCGGGCCGTTTTTATGCGCAAGGTCGGGTGAACTGTATACCGGCAAGCACGCGCTAATCCGCTTTACGCTCGGCCTTGCCGGCGGCTTCCGCCGAGCGGGCCTCGATATGATTCATCGCCCCCATCGGGTCGCGGAAGAAATGCGGGCTCCAGACGTATTGCAACTCCCAGCCGGTCCAGCGGAGGATGCCCTGGCGGTAAAGCTCCCACTCCACGGGGTCGGGCGCGCGGTCGTAGCGGGTGAAGTCGCACATCAGGCCGACGGTCACGTCTTCCGGCCGGGCCGGGTGGTGCAACGCGACATCGACGCAGAACGCCTCGTTGCCCCAGTGGACATCGCTGCCGATGCGTTTTTGCTTCGCGAGTTGGTCCCCGAGCGCAAACCCGAACGCGGACATCGGCGAGATTGGTCGCCGCACCACGTTCGGCGTTTTCGCTAGTGAAGTGCCACTCGATTCATCACCCCCACCACTATCGCCTGACGATGCCTGTTCCAGGATGCGGTTGTTCTCCTCGTAGAGTTCCGCGAGTTGCTCGGCGTATCGCAGGTATGCGAACAACAACCAACCACCACCGGGAGTCGCACCCGTAGGCAGACCCTCGACCGCAAGGTAAGCGTCACGCGGGATCGACGTGACCAGATGCACCTCTTCTCGGGCACGGGTCACCAGCACGTTCAGCCGACGCCCCCCGCCGACGCGCCCCAGCGGGCCGAACCGGCGATAGAACTTGCCTTCTTTGGTCGGGCCGTAGGTCGTGCTGATGATGATGTGGTCGCGCTCGTCGCCCTGCACGTTCTCAAGGTTCTTAACGAACAACCCCTCAAAGGAAGATTCACCGACGCGCGCCCGCGCCTTGGCGAGCCGGCCGGCAAACACCTCATCATCCACCGCGCGGTCGTCGAGCATGTCCACGATCAGGTCGCGCTGCGTGATATTGAAGCACGCGATCCCGATCGAAGGCGGGTCCGCGCGCTTCAACAGGTCATCCACGATCTGAACGACCCGCTGCGCCTCGATCCGGTTGCACCGTTCCTCGTAGATGCCGTCCGCCCGATCGAGCCGAAGCGGCGGCAGGACCGCACGATGTTTGGGATGGCCCGGGATCGATTGCAAACGCTTCTTGTAAAAATACTCGTTGGAAAACTCGATCAGGTCCGCGTTC
>JAWKTA010000103.1:0-5629 GCA_041402025.1 Phycisphaerales bacterium
GTGGTGCTGCACACCGATCAAAGGCACGTTCAGGCGCTTGGCGAGTTGCCGCGCATAGGCTGTGCCCAGGTACATCGGGTGCATGTCGTGCGCGATCCATTCCGGCCGGACATCAAACAGCGCGAGCAGATCGTCGATCGATTTGCGGAAGTGGTCGAACACGGGGGTGTAGCTGAGGTCACCCAGGTGCTGGCTGAGGATCGCGCGGCGGTCGCGGATGAGCGCGATCGTGTTTTTCAATTCGCCGCCGACACACAGGCCGTGCGTTTCGCCGCCGACCGGCAGTGGGATGGCGGTGGGTACGAAGCCGCGTGCGCGGCGCAACGGCAACGGGTGTGATGTTCCGGTATCCAGCACCACGGAGTCATCGACCCGCCTATGGATCGGCCGGTCGTGCCGGAGCATCGCGTCGCACAGCCCGGCCAGACGCTTCAGTGCCTCGTCGTTGTCGATGGTCAACGGTTCGCCGGACGGGTTGGCGCTGGTCATCACCAGCGCATCGATGGCGGGGTCGAGTTCAGCGAACAATAAATGGTGGATGGGCGTGTAAGGCGGCATCACACCCAGGCGGTGGTTGTCGGGGGCGACGGACGGGGCGATGTTGATGTTTTTTCTGCGCGGCGCGAGCACGATCGGCGCGGCGGGCGAATTGAACAACACTTCTGCCGAAGGGCTTAGGTATACCAAACGCTTGGCCGCATCGACCGATCGGCACATCAGCGCGAAGGGTTTGCCGTCCCGCTGCTTGCTTTGGCGCAGGCGGGAAACGGCTTGTTCATCATCGGCACGTACAGCGAGGTGGAACCCGCCCAGGCCTTTGTTCGCCAGGATCCCGCCGGCGTGCAAGAGTTTCGCGGCGGACACGACCGGGTCGCCGGGCAGCGGTGCGCCGTTTGGGTTGACCAGTTCGAGCGTCGGGCCGCATTCGTGGCAGGCGATGGGCTGGGCGTGGTAACGCCGGTCGGCCGGGTCGGTGTATTCGGTCTGGCAATCGCTGCACAACGCGAAGCGGTGCATCGTCGTGTTCGGCCGGTCGTACGGGATGCGCTCGATGATGGTGTAGCGCGGTCCGCAGTCGGTGCAGTTGGTCAGGGCGTAGCGGGCGCGGCGGTCTGCGGGGTCGAATAATTCGCGGAGACAAGCGTGGCAGACGGCGGCGTCGATGGTGACGCCGACGCGGGCGATGTCAGCAGCGTGGCCTGGCTGCGTATCGTCGCTGTCGATGATGGTGAACCGGGGCGGCCCGGGTTCGAGTACCGGGGGCAGGTCGTCTACGATGACGCTATCAATAAAGGCCAGGGGCGGTCGCTCTTCATCAAGGGCCCGTGAAAACCGCTTAAGTTGAGCAACCGACCCCTGGGCTTCAACGGTGACGCCCCGGTTATCGTTTCGTACATAGCCCGTCACGTGGCAACGATGCGCCAGTCGATAGATAAATGGCCTGAACCCGACACCCTGGACCTGACCGGTCAGGTGCCATCGGCGGCGTAGACACGTCAGTCCGGACGCAGCGGCGGGGTACATCCCGCACCCCCAATCACGGGCCCTGGGTTCCTCAAAAACAATCTTCCTCCCAGTGTAGGGGTTCGGCTCCCCATGTCAAGTCAAATTAGTCTTTTGATTAGCTCATAAAAAACCCCGCAGCAATGGCCCGCGGGGCTTGGGGAATCAAGGTGGTTGCCGGGGAAATACCCGGGCTTATTCCTTCACTTCGTACTCGGCGTCGATGACGTCGTCGCCGGACTCGCCGGCCTTGGCGCCCGCGCCGGCGGTGGCCTGACCCTTGCCGGACTCGGCGGCGGCGGCTTCGTACACGGCCTTGCCCAGCTCCTGGGCCTGCTTGTTCAGCTCTTCCAACGCGGCGGTGATGGCCGCGGCGTCGTCGCTCTTGAGCTTGGACTCAAGGTTGCTCACGGCCGACTCGATGTTGCCACGGATTTCCGGGGCGACCTTGTCGCCGTGCTCATCCAACTGCTTGCGCGTCTGGTAGACGGCGTTGTCGGCGGTGTTGCGGGCGTCGACCAGCTCGCGGCGCTTGCGGTCGTCGTCCTGGTGGGCCTCGGCGTCCTTCTTCATCTTCTCGATCTCATCGTCGGACAGGCCCGAGGAGCCCTTGATCTCGATGTTCTGGCTCTTGCCGGTGGCCTTGTCGGTGGCGGTGACGTTGAGGATGCCGTTGGCGTCGATATTGAACTCGACCTCGATCTGCGGCATGCCGCGCGGGGCCGGGGGGATGTCCGCGAGGTTGAACCGGCCGAGCGTGCGGTTGTCCGCGGCGAAGTCGCGCTCGCCCTGCAGGACGTGGATCGTCACCTCGGTCTGGTTGTCGCTGGCGGTGGAGAAGGTCTCCTTCTTGCTCGTCGGGATGGTGGTGTTCTTCTCGATGAGCTTGGTATTCACGCCGCCCATGGTCTCGATGCCCAGGCTAAGCGGGGTGACGTCCAGCAGGAGGATATCCTTGACGTCGCCCTGCAGCACCGCGCCCTGGATCGCTGCGCCGATGGCGACGACCTCGTCGGGGTTGATGCTCTTATTGGGCTCCTTGTTGAAGATCTCCTTGGCGATCTGCTGGACCTTGGGCATGCGCGTCGAGCCGCCGACGAGTACGACCTCCTGGATATCCGAGGGCGAGAGCTTGGCGTCCTTGAGCGCCTGCTTCACGGGGCCGGAGATACGGTCGAACAGCGCGCTTGCGATCTGCTCGAACTTGGCGCGGGTGATCGTGATCTGCAGGTGCTTGGGGCCTTCCTGCGTGGCGGTGATGAACGGGAGGTTGACGGTGGTTTCCTGCGCGGTGGAAAGCTCCTGCTTGGCCTTCTCGGCGGCTTCCTTGAGCCGCTGCAAAGCCATCGCGTCCTTGCGCAGGTCGATGCCTTCGGTCTTCTTGAACTCGTCGGCGAGGAAGTCGATCAGGCACTGGTCCCAGTCGTCGCCGCCGAGGTGCCCGTCGCCGTTGGACGCCATGACCTCGAAGACGCCCTCGCCGATATCGAGGATGGAGACGTCGAAGGTGCCGCCGCCTAAGTCGAAGACGACGATCTTCTCGTTGGCCTTCTTGTCCATACCGTAGGCGAGCGCGGCGGCGGTGGGCTCATTGATAATGCGTTCGACCTTCAGGCCCGCGATCTCGCCCGCCTCCTTGGTGGCGGTCCGTTGGGCGTCGTTGAAGTAGGCCGGGACGGTGATGACGGCCCGGTCGACCTTCTCGCCGAGGTAGTCTTCGGCGGTCTTTTTCAGGTCGCCCAGGACCATCGCGCTGATCTCCTGGGGGGTGTAGTCCTTGTCACGGACGTTGACCTTCACCAGCTCTTCCGCCCCACCGACGACGCCGTAGGGCACTAATTTTTCTTCCGACTGAACTTCTTTGTGCCGCCGGCCCATAAAACGCTTGATCGAGAAGATCGTGTTCTTGGGGTTGGTGACCTGCTGGTGCTTGGCGGGCTGGCCCACGAGGCGTTCGCCCTTGTCGGTAAAGGCGACGATCGAGGGGGTCACGCGGTTGCCGGAGCTGTTGATCAGGACCTTGGGCTGGCCGGCTTCCATGACGGCGACAACGGAGTTGGTCGTGCCCAGGTCGATGCCGATGATTTTGGACATGGTGGGGACCTCTATGGAAATTACTGTTTTATCTGCTTAAAAAACCAGTTTTTATTGACCGGCAGACCCGCACGGGCCTCGCCGGGGCCTGACGCCGCGCCATGCGCATGATCAGGCCTGCCCCGTATTTTGCAAACCCGGTGCCAGCCGTGCCGGCCCCTGATCGGGCCTGAAACGATGTCAGCCGGGATGGGGTCTGCCAGCCGGTGGCAACGCCCGAAACGGTCTGCCAAATTGGCAAACGATCCGCCCCGCGCGGGGGCACAAAGACTCCGCCCGCGCCCTGTTTTCATCGTCGCAACCGGCCGGAAAAACCCCGTAAATGACCGCCCGGGGCAAAAAAAATACGAGAAAAATCGCCCCGGAAGGGTAGTCCGAGTTGAAAAGTATAGAAAATAGCGTACAAAACGCGATATTCCGTTCTACCCCGCAGGGGTTGAAAGTAACCACGGGTTGGCTCCGATCAAGGATGATCCAACCCCAAACCGCTAGGAGAGCACCATGGCTAAGAAGAAGACCACCCGTAAGAAAGCCGCCTCAGGCAGCAAGGCCCCGACGAAGAGCGAGATCTTCAGCGCGATCGCCGAGAAGACCGAACTGGCCAAGCGCGACGTCGCCGCCGTGTTCGAAGAGCTTCAGCCGATCATCAAGAAGAGCCTCAAGAGCAACGGCATCTTCACCATGCCGGGCCTGTGCAAGATGGTCGTGAAGAAGAAGCCCGCGACCAAGGCACGCAAGGGCATCAACCCCTTCACCGGCGAAGAGATGATGTTCAAGGCCAAGCCCGCCAGCAAGGCCGTCCGCATCCGCCCGCTGAAGAACCTCAAGGAAATGGTCTGATCAGCCGAAGCTAACAACGGGCGGCGCCCAAGCGCCACCCGAGGCTGACAGCGATCGAACAAGAACCCCCGGCAAGCTCCGATGCCGGGGGTTCTCTTTTGCGCCAAGCGTGGTGCTGTTACCATACGTTCTAGCAACAATACCGGCTGAGGCGGTTTCAGCCACCATCCACCGCGCAACACGCGCAGCGAAAAACAACGCACCCCAAACCTCTGCACACACGCAGGAGACAACACAGTTGCCCACCACCGAACAGGACACCCTGACCCAGCAGATCATCGAGCGCCACGACGCCGCGATGTCGATCAACTACGCGCGCTACCCCGTCGCGATGGTGCGCGGTGAAGGCTCGATGCTGTATGACGCGCAGGGCAAGGAATACCTGGACCTCTTCGCCGGCTTCGGCGCGGGCGTGCTCGGGCATTGTCATCCGGACCTGGTCAAAGCTATCACCGAGCAGGCCAACACGCTCTGGCACGTCGGCAACCTCTTCCACACCGAGCCGCAGACCCGCGCCGCCGCCGCCATTAGCAGGCACGGCTTCACCGGCCGAAGCTTCTTCTGCCACAGCGGCGCGGACGCCAACGTCTCGGCCATCAAACTCGCACGGCTCCACGGCCAGAAAAACAAGGGCAAGTCCGCCAACGGCCGCTACAAAGTCATCTCCACCCTCGGCAGCTTCCACGGCCGGGCGTTCGTCGCCATGGAAGCCACCGGCCAGCCCAAGGTCTACGAAGGCTTCGGCCCGCTCAGCCCCGGGCACGTACACGTGAAGTACAATGACATCGACGCCGTGAAGAACGCGATCGACGACGAGACCATCGCCGTGCTCGTCGAGCCGATCCAGGGCGAGGGCGGCGTGAACGTCCCCAGCGATACCTACCTCTCCGACCTGCGCACGCTCTGCGATGAACGCGACATGGTCCTGATCTTCGACGAGGTCTGGACCGGCGTCGGGCACACCGGCAAATACTTCGGGCACCAGCACTGGAACGTCACCCCCGACGTCATGACGCTCGCCAAGGGGGTCGGCGGCGGGCTGCCCGTGGGCGTCGCGCACATCAGCCCGAAGTTCGCGAAGCTGTTCGACTGGCGCACCAAGGGCTACGCTGTCCACGCCACCACGCTCGGCGGCAACTGCTTGTCCATGGCGGTCACCGCCGCGATCTTCGACGTGTTCGAGCGTGACGGC
>JAWKTA010000104.1:0-5203 GCA_041402025.1 Phycisphaerales bacterium
TTTGTGCATATTACGCTTATGACCATGTATCATTACCTTAAGTATGCTGTGTTTTGTTTCGCGTTGCTTTTTTGGTGCGACGCATCCCTACAAGGACAGACCACGCTCTTTAATGGCGTCGAGGTGCCCGGTGTTGTTATCAAACATTCACCCGCTTCAACCGACTTATACCTAGGTTCGCCCTCGATTGCGGTGCTGCCTAACGGTGATTATATCGTGTCGCACGATTATTTCGGCCCGGGCAGCACTGGGCCGGCACGGACCGATGTTTACCGATCCACCGATCAGGGTCTGACGTGGACCTTAAGAAGCGTTCTGTTTAATCAGTACTGGTCCAACCTGTTTGTCCAAGGCAACGACCTCTACATCCTTGGAACAAGCGGTGGCTACAACGACCTGGTCATACGCAAATCCACCAATGGCGGGGCGACCTGGACCACGCCAACCGCTTCGACGAACGGCATCATCCGCGATAGCACAACGGAGGCGTATCACACCGCACCTGTCCCGGTGGTGGTGGCCGACGGCCGGGTCTGGCGTGCTTTTGAGGATAACGGCGATGGGGGCGGCTGGCCTTATCATTTCCGCGCGGGGATGATGAGCGCGCCGGTCGGTTCAAATCTTTTGGACGCGGCGAACTGGACGTTCACGAATATGCTGTCGGGGGATGAAAGCTTCCTGCCGTACAACACCCAGGCACCCGAGAACGGTGGATACTTCAGGGGTTGGCTCGAGGGTAACGCGGTGGTCGATCCGGATGGCCAGGTGGTGAACGTGTTACGAATCGACGTTGAAAGCGGGCGGCCGGAAAAAGCCGCGATAGCGCGAGTGCAGGACGTCAATACGCTGACGATCGATCCGGTGAACGATATCGTCCCGATGAATGGAGCGTCGAAGAAATTCACGATCCGTTACAACGAGTACACTGGCACCTACTGGACACTGTCCAATATCATCAACATCAGCAACTACAATCCGAGCGCATTGCCGAACGGCATCAGGAACATCGTTGCGGTCATGCAATCGACCAATCTGACGGATTGGAATGTCGAGCAGATTGTTCTGCAGGATTTAAGCGACGTGAGCAAGATCGGGTTTCAGTACCTCGACTGGCAGTTCGATGGTCGGGATATCATCGCGGTATCGCGCACCTCGTATCCGGATGGGCTGGGGGGAGCCGACAACTATCACGACGCCAATTTCATCAATTTCCACCGGTTTGAGGACGTGTTGCCCATTCCGGACCTGGAGGGCGATCTGGATGGCGACGGGTTCGTCGGTATCAGCGACCTGAACCTGGTATTGAGTAATTGGAATCTGGCTATCCCCCGGGTGATCCCCTGCCGACCCTTCGGGAGATTTATTTGTGGGGATCGAAGACCTCAACGCCGTCCTGGGCAATTGAATACGGGCATACCACCTTCTGGTGAGGCAGCTATACCCCGAGCCTGGGAGCCTGATGTGCCTGGCTATCGGCGCTTTGAGCTTATTCCGACGCGGGGTAAATCAGTAGTATCGTCAAAGATTGTTACGCCCGGTGATGTGCCGTGCTCCTGCGAAACACACGTATGAAGTAGTTCACGTCCTGTAGCCACAGCGGTGTGCGACTTCCTTGACGGTCAGGTAGGGGTCCTGGAGTGCGATCCGCGCGACATGCATCCTGCGATCTAATAGATATCGTAGGGACTGGTGTCTAAGTGGTGTCTGAATAGTGCGTATGCGTTGCTGACACTCATCCTGGCGTCGTCTGCTAAAGATTCGATCGTGATCGGTTCGGCACAATGCTCGTCGATGTACCTGATCAGGCCACGTATGCGTGCGGGGAGACTGGGGCTGCTCAAAAGAGCGTGCAGGTGGTGGCTGAGTTGATCGAGTATCGCGTACAAAATCGCATTGGTAGCGGCGTCGGATGCGTTTGCACGTTTTTGGTAGATGCTGGCGAGTAATTCCATACACGGCTGGATCACGCCGCAGTTTTCCAGTGTCACGACGCTGGGTTTGATCCAGCCGCCTTTATCGGGTTCCTGGAAGCCCACGTAAATAGTCTCGATATAACTATTCGATACCTGATCGTGTACGACCTTTGGGGGCATCAGAATGAGGTCGCCCTCCCCGCCTCAACTGACCGTTCTCGATATTGACATCGCAATGGCCTTGCACAATCAGGATAAGTTCCGGGCACGGGTGCGCGTGTTCGGAAACATTTGCCGCACGTTTGTGCGTCCCGCGAAGACAAGATTGGGTGCGTCTGATAGCTCCACTGATGGGCACCATATTGTAGTATCGTGCTATTAATAGACCAATACATATATTAAACGCCCAGTCAATAGTGTAATGTATCCGTGTGCCTCGGAGGCCCCGCGCGCAATGAGCCCATCGGGTGATGTGTTGTGCGTGTCGGTTGCAGGTTATTTGACAACATGTCTCACTTAACTTGGAGGAATATCATGATTAAGTTTTGTTCGATTTATACCGCGTTTGCCTTTACTGTCGCGGCTTTATTTGTAAGCGGTCAGTCCTCCGCGGCGTTGATCTACCCGAGCCGTTCGACTACGCGACGGGCGGGCAGGGTGTGAGCCTGCAGAACGGGGGTGTGGGCTTCGGCGGCGCCTGGGGGACGAGCTTCCATGACGTCACCTCGCCGGGGTTGAGCTACCCGGGCCTATCCACCACAGGCAACAAGGCACAATCCGACCCAGGCAGCGGGTCCAACTTCCGTTCGCTGGGCGAGACGTTCGGTGTTGAAGACACCACCTGGTACTTCAGCATGATCGGTCAGAAGCTCAACGCGGACGATAACACCCGCTTCTTCGGCGTCGCGCTGTACAACTCAAGCGGTGAGACATTGCTGGTGGGCCAGAGCTCCGGGTCGCCGAACTGGAACATCGCCCGGGGCGCCACGATCGTCCCGTCGACGGTGAGTTCGCAGGTCGAGTCGTTGATTGTGGTGCGTGTGGATTCGCTGGCGGGCCTTGATGACATTACGTTCTGGGTGAACCCGGACCTTTCGTTGCCGGAGTCATCGAACACCCCGGCGGGGAGTATCTCGCTGGACCTGGACATCCTGACCACGATCCGGCTGGGCGGGGGGACGGCGAACGCCACGCAGGCGGCATCACACCACATTATCGATGAGATCCGATTCGAGGACGTTTCTCCGTTCGCGGCGGGCCTTGAGGGCGACCTGGATGGAGACGGTTTCGTGGGGATCAGCGACCTGAACCTGGTGCTTGGTAACTGGAACCTGAGTATCCCGCCTGGCGACGCGTTGGCGGACCCGTCGGGAGACAACTTCGTGGGTATCGAGGACCTGAACACGGTGCTGGGGAACTGGAACGCGGGTACGCCGCCGGTGTCGGGGTCTGTGGTTCCCGAGCCCGGGGCGGTGTCGTTGCTCGGTGCGTTGGGTTTGGCGACCCTTGGCCAACGCCGAGGCGCGAGAGCGTGAACCGATCGGTGGGCGTGGGGCGGCTGGCTAAGCCGCAGGAATGATCATTACATAGTTGCGGGTTGCACGTGCTGCCTGTAGCGCCGGACACCGTTGATGTAGAGGTGGTATCCGGCAGAACACTTGGACCGGAGAAAGGAGAGATCTACATGATGATTATGAGAGCTCATAGAAATGTACTGATGGCTATCGCGACAGCTATTACGCTTGGTGCTGTTTCGACGGTGACTAATGCGGCGGTCGAGTCTTTCGACTATGCCGAGGGCAGCCTCAACGGGCTGAACGGCGGGTCCGGCTGGAGCGGTGCATGGGGCAGCAGTGCCTATACCGTGACAAGCCCCGGCTTGACATATCTCGGCATCGCCGAAGCGGGGAACAAAGCAACCTCCGGCAGCAACAGCGGCACGTTGTTCCGCGGCGTGGGTGAGACATTCGGCACGGAGGGGACTTCATGGTACGTCAGCTTTATAGCTCAAAAACTGGTTGCTAATGACGTGACACGCTTCTTCGGCGTGGCTCTTTACAGTTCTGCCGGCGAACAACTGCTGATCGGGCAGAGTTCGGGTTCGCCCAACTGGAATATCGCGAAAGGTGCGACGGCCTCATCTTCCACCGTCAGCTCACAAACGGAGGCGCTGCTCGTGGCCCGGATCGATTCCAAGGCGGGCAACGACGATGTCACCCTCTGGGTCAACCCAGACCTGTCTCTCCCCGAGGGCGCCAATGTGCCCAGCGCAACGCTGTTGGGCATCACGGATATTGATTTCCTGACCTCTATCCGATTGGGTGGGGGCGGGGCTAACTCAACTCAGGCGGCATCGGTACATACGATCGATGAGTTGCGGATTGATTCTGAATCACCCTTTGTGCCGGAGCCGGCGAGTCTGGCTCTATTCGGTATCGCCCTCCCAATGATCGCGCTGCGTAAGCGCTGATCACCTCCTTGTGCGAGGTGGATGTGTTTGAGTCCGGGTGTAATCGCGTCGGGGGTTACAGGATAATGGCCCCCGACGCGAGGACCACCCAAACCGGGCGACAAGATGGCTAGCACCGCTCTGCTTGAAACAGATACTGAAAGGAATCACAGATTGACGTTTCGTTCTGAACAATGCCGTAGCCCGTACTTGAAGCCGTCAGTGTTTATCCTGGGCTTGACGTGGATAGCGTTTTGCTTCGCAGGCGGCGTTATGGCCGCAACGGTTGTGTTTGACGGCGGGGCGACGGCCAGCAGTTTCCGGGTGGTAAGGGGTGAGGTGCAGCCGTTGCCCGCGGCCGCCCCCGCCGGCATGGGCGGGGCGATGGTTTGCCGCGTATACGCACCCGATGACGGCAAGTGGGACAGCCTGCGTCTGCTCGCTGATAACGGCGTGCGTGTGGGCAAGAACCTGACACTTTTGATGTGGGTGAACTTCGATCAGGTGGATAGCGCACAGGACAGCCGTCTGCGTCGAATCGACCTCCTGCTCGCCGACGGCACAAACTCACGCACACGCAGTTATGAGCCACAGTTGTCGCGCTACACGATCGATGGCGTATCGGTGGATGGTGAGAATTACCTGCAATTTGATGCAGACCCAAAGACGTGGCAGCAGCTCCGGCTCGACATCACATCGGGCCCCGGCATAACCGGGGGCGATGTTGTTCAGCGTGTGATGCTTCTTTTTACCCAGCAGTCGCGGGTTTGTGTGGCGGGTGTTCGATTTGAAGAAGAAGCAGCTGAGCCTCTGGCACAGCTAAAGCCCGGCGGAATCGATC
>JAWKTA010000105.1:0-5141 GCA_041402025.1 Phycisphaerales bacterium
CTACCTGGCGACCAAGATCGACTCCAACGCCCGCGAGCTGGAAGGCGCGGTCAAGACCATCCAGGCGCACTCGGAACTCCAGGGCCGGGCCATCGACATGAAGCTCGCCCAGGAAGCTCTGCGCGAACCGGATGCCGGGGCCAAGCACAGCCAGGTCACCCTCCAGCACATTATCGAGGTCGTCACCGCCTACTACGGCGTTAAGCTCAGCGACCTGCAGTCCCGCCGACGCCACAAGTCCGTCACCGAACCCCGCCAGGTCTGCATGTGGCTGGCGCGCAAGCAAACACGGTTCAGCCTCGAAGAGATCGGCGGGTACTTCGGCGGCCGGGACCACACCACAGTCATGCACTCGATCCGTACAGTCGATGGTAAGTCCAAAAAAGACCAGGACTTCGCCAAGCAGGTCTCTCACCTGGACGATCAGGTCAGCCAGGGTGCCGGCATCATGTCCCGGTAGGCCGCTGACTTTCCGCTTCCTACTCCGCTACTCAACCACGCCCAACTTGAACTGAATCGCACGGCTTGCGGTGCCAACACCTCATTGCACGCCTGTCGGCATTCCCGTGGATTCGTTGTGGATTGGCGCTTGCTTTGTGACTGTAGCGTTAGCGATAGACGCACACATGTGGGGGGGCCGGCGCCGGTTACACCGTAACGCGCGGTCAAGCTGACAATTCCTAAACCAATACCGTGCGCGACCGGTTAGATACCGACAACCTTTCCCCGCCATGTGTTTGTTTTTAACTCTTTGTTTAATTTACTTTAATATCGCTGGCGGCACGAGTATCCCCTAAACGACACCACCTATGACGATGAAGAAGATTAAATATATCTATCTATGTCAGTAATACTCCGCGATATCAACGCTCTATCCGATCAGGCCTGGCAATTCCCGCAGTACACCGTCGTTCTGCCTGAAGCCGTTGTGGTGCACAATGGCTGATCGCACCGTAAACACGCCTGCCCGCCCCGGCCGTAGACCTTGTGCTTTAGCTGGTATCCGCCGGACCGGCCCCCGGCATCCACATAATCGCGCAGAGTCGAGCCCCCGGCCCGTATCGCATGGTCTAACAACCGCCTCATCCGCCCCACCATTGCCCTGATCTCTGGCAGGGTCAGGTCACAGGCGGGCCTCAGCGGGCTGATCCGGCAGCCGTACAGCAACTCGTCCACATAGATGTTGCCCAGCCCCGCGACCACCGTCTGGTCCAGCAGGGCGGATTTAGCCGGCCGACGTGTCTTCCTAAGCCGTCTATACAGCTTCACAGGCGTGATAGCCAAGGCATCCTCCCCCAGCCCCGACCAGCGGACCGCCCGCAATTCAGTCACCGAATGGAAGACCCACAAACCGCCGAACCGTCGGGGGTCCCGGAACACCACTTGGCCACCGTTTTCAAGCCGCCAGACCACGTGGGTGTGTGCATCGGGCTTATGCGCCTGCTCGGCCGGGTAGTAACGAAGCGACCCTGTCATCCCCAGATGAACGCAGACGCACGGCCCGTCCGTCGTGCCGGCGACCAAGGCCAGTTGTTTTCCCAGGCGATCAATCCGCGCAATCGTTTGACCGCGCAGCAGGCCGGCAGGACTGCACAAACCTTCCACAACGTCCGTGCGACGGATCACGACCTTCACCACACGCTGACCCACCACGGTGTCTGCCAACCCCAGACGTACGTTTTCAACCTCGGGTAGTTCGGGCATCGGGGTATTCTATGTCTTGCAGCGATACGGTTTGCCGAACATCCGCAAGACACGGGGGGTATACTTTCCCATCACCCCATTCCCCGGTCGGGAGATCGCATGTCAAACGATAATGCTTCCAATCAACACTCGCCCCAGGAACTGATCGACCAGGTCCGCGCCGCCAGCGCCCAGCTCCGCCAGGAGGTCGCCAAGGCCGTCGTCGGGCAGGACGAGGTCGTCGAGCAGGTCTTTATGTGCCTGTTCACCCGCGGCCACGCGCTGCTGGTCGGTGTGCCCGGGCTGGCCAAGACGCTGCTGGTCTCGACCGTCGCCCAGACGCTGGACCTGACCTTTAACCGCATCCAGTTCACGCCCGACCTGATGCCCTCCGACATCACCGGCACGGAAGTCATCGAAGAAAACCGCGACACCGGCCGCCGCGAGCTACGCTTCGTAAAAGGCCCGGTCTTCGCCAACGTCCTGCTCGCCGACGAGATCAACCGCACGCCGCCCAAGACCCAGGCCGCGCTGCTCGAAGCCATGCAGGAACACCACGTCACCGCCGGCGGTATCCGCCACGAGATCCCCCAGCCGTTCTTCGTCCTCGCCACCCAGAACCCGATCGAGCAGGAGGGGACCTACCCGCTGCCCGAGGCCCAGCTCGACCGATTCATGTTCATGATCCGCGTCGGGTATCCGACCGAGGATCACGAGCTGGACATCGTCAAACGCACGACCGGCCGGCACAAGGTCCAAGTCAATTCGGTGCTCGACGCTGCGAAGGTGCAGGAAGTTCAGGCCCTGGTGCGTGACGTCCCGATCGCCGACCACGTGATGCGCTATGCGCTGCGATTGGTGCGTGCGACACGCCGGCCCAAGCGCGGCGAGGAGGACCACCGCCCGCAGTTCATGCAGCAGTACTTAAGCTGGGGTGCCGGCCCCCGCGCCAGCCAGCACCTGATCCTCGGCGCCAAGGCCCGCGCCATCCTCGACGGCCGGACCCACGCGACCCCCGAAGACATCAAGGCCGTCGCCGCCCCCGTCCTGCGCCACCGGATGATCCTCAACTTCAACGCCGAAGCCGACAACATCACGGCCGACGAGCTGATCGAACAGTTGATCGAATCCACCGCCGTCAGCGGCGCATCCGACCCGCGGGCCGAGCAGGTGCTGCGCTAGGATGCAAGGAATTAGCCGCGAATGAACGCTAATAAACGCGAATGCGCATTCAGAAGCAGCGCTCATATGCGGGTTGTTTATAAGAGAAGGATATTCTGATTCGCGTTTATCCGCGTTCATTCGCGGCTAAAAAACTTAACCCGATGCAACCAACCCACTCGCACAACTACCTGGACCCTCGCACGCTCGCCGCGATCGGGCCGATCGACCTGCGGGCGCGCATGATCGTCGAGGGGATGATGACCGGGATGCACCGCTCGCCGATGGAGGGTGTCAGCGTTGAGTTCGCACAGCACCGCCAGTACACGCCCGGCGATGACACGCGGTTTCTGGATTGGAAGGTCTACGGCAAGACCGACAAGCTCTACCTCAAGCAGTATCAGAAAGAGACCAACCTCGACATGGTCGTGCTGGTCGATGTGTCCGGCTCAATGCGCTATAGCTCGACACGCGGCTTGGTCGCCACCGGGTCGCCACGCGCCGAGGCCGGCAGCCGGTGGAACAAGTACGACCATGCGGCGAGCCTGGCGGCGGCGATGTGTCACGTTGCGCTGCGCCAGCAGGACCGCGCTTCGGTCGTCACGTTTGACGACAGCATCAAGATCGCGACCCGGCTGTCGAATTCCAACAGCCACTGGCGCACGATCGTCGAGGCGCTTAGCCACTCCGAGCCACTCGATTCAAACGCCACGGACGCCGGAGCGAATAATGCAGAAGCAGCGATCCGGACCAACCTCGGCCGTGTGTTTGACCAGGCGGTGGCGCGATTGAACCGGCGATCATTGGTCATTCTGATCAGCGACTTGTTCGATGACACGACGGTGATCGAGCGCGGGCTGGCCCGGCTGAAGTACCGCCGGCACGACGTGATCGTTTTGCAGGTGACGCTGGACCGGCGGAGCTGGAATTTCCTTTCCGCGGGCCGTCGCAGTTCATGGGCCTTGAAGGTGAAGGGCGGGATGAACCTCGACCCGCAGGCGCTACGCTTGGCTTACCTCGACACTTTGCAAAAACACCTCGCGCAGGTCGAGAAGATCACCCGGCGGTTCCAGTTCGACTACATGCTCCTGAACACCCGTGAGCCGCTCGGGCCGGCGCTGAGCCATTTCATGGCCCGACGCGGCGCAACCATCGGAAAACAATCGTGACCCGGCAGACCCTACCCAACGACGGACCACCACGCGCCGCATGATGATCCACCCGGCCCAGGTCGTCGCCCCTTTCATCGCGCCGGCGCTCGCGTGGGCGGGTGTCGCGTTGGTGTCCGTGCCGGTGGCGATCCACCTGCTGTCGCGTTGGCGGCGCAAACCCCAGCCTTGGGGCGCGATGCGCTTCCTGCTCGAAGCGTACCGAAAGCAGAAACAGCGCATGCGGATGGAGCAGTGGCTGCTTCTGATTTTGCGGTGCCTGGTCGTGTTGGTGCTGGGGCTGGCGTTATCGCGTCCGTTGCTGGTCGGCGCGTTGGGCTCATGGTTCGGCGGGATGGATAGCGGGGGGCGTGTTGTAAACCTGGTTATCGACGACGCGATGTCGCTGCAAGCCGGTGACGGGCCGGACACGATCCGGTTCGAACGCCTGATCGCCGCCGCCGGTTCGGTGATCGATGCTTTGGAACCCGGCGACCGCGCGACGGTCTGGCGCGCCGGCCGGCCGGCGGAACCCGTCATCGCGGAGCCGACCGGCGACCGCGCGGAGTTGCGCCGCGCGCTGTCCGGGCTGCGCCCGGGCTACAGCCGGACCGATGTCCCCGCCGCACTGACCGCAGTGACCGAATCGACGCGCGACGGCCAGGATGTTTCCGCGCAGTCCGTAACCTTTCTCTTCAGTGACTTCGCCCGTTCCAGCCGGTACATCGAACAACCCGCGGACCCGGGGCTGCTGCCCGCCACGGGCACGAACGATTTCGTCGTGATGCGGCCGCTAGCCGGGGTTAATAACGTGCAGGTCATGTCGGTTAAGCCCGGCCGCCGTGTTCTGTGGGTCGGCGGGTTATCCGACACGGTCGTGGCCGCCGAGGTCCGCCTGTCGCGTTACTCACAAGCGCTGGGAGAAACAACCGTCGGCGTCGTGGCGGACCTGATCAATCCGCAAGGCAAAGTATTGGCGTCCGAACGCCGGCGGGTTACGTTTGCGAATGGCCAGGTCGATGCGACGCTTGGGATCGACATCCCGATCGGCGCATCACCCGCCTGGCTGCAGGCGCAGGGGGGCACGTTCCTGACGATTTGTGCGCGGCTGGACGGTGTCAACGATGAATTAATCGCAGACAATCAGGC
>JAWKTA010000106.1:0-4204 GCA_041402025.1 Phycisphaerales bacterium
TCAACGATTCGACAGACGAATTATTGTCCCTCGGCAGAACGATTGGTAAGCCCGCCGCCACCGAAGAACAATCTGTTGTCGAGGGTGAGGCAGTTGTCGGCTACCGTATCAGCCCCGCCGAAGACCCCACGCCCGCTCGCAGGCCGCGTCTGATGCCGGTCAACCCGTGGGTGATGACGGCGGAGGATCAGCTGTCCACCTTCGCACTGGATGTGGACACCGCGTCGTATGATATCGCTCGTCGGTATATCAATGACGGGTTCCTGCCGCCGAGATACACCGTGCGGATGGAGGAGTTTGTTAACAGCTTTGACTACAACTACCCGGCCGGGCAGGACGACAGCGAGGCGTTCACGGTGTACGCCGAGGCGGGCGAGTCGCCGTTCACGGAAGGCACGGTGCTCTTGAAGATCGGCGTGCGCGGCAAGGTGGTCGGGCGCGACCAGGCCAAGCCGGCGAACCTCGTGTTCGTCATCGATACCTCCGGCTCGATGGATCGCGATGACAGGTTGCCGCTGGTCCGCCAGAGCCTGGCGATGGTGCTGGATCAACTATCACCACAGGACCGCGTGTCCGTTGTCAGTTACGGCACCGAAGCCCGGCTGCTGGTCGAGGCTGTGCCCGCGACCGAAAAGATGCGCATCCTCGATGCGCTCGAATCGCTCCAGACAGGCGGATCGACCAATCTGCTCAGCGGCGTTGAGCTTGGTTACGAGGTCGCCCAACGGCAGTTCATCACCAACGGCGTGAACCGTGTGATCCTGAATTCCGACGGCGTGGCCAACGTAGGCCCGAGCGAAACACAGGAGCTTGTCGATCAAGCGCAGACGCTGCGCAAGCAGGGCGTGACGTTTACCAGCGTCGGCTTCGGGGCCGGGAACTATGACGACGAGGTGCTCGAACAGCTCGCCAACAAGGGCGACGGCGGGTACCTGTTCGTCGGCTCGCTCGATGAAGCCAAGCGCGTCTTCGTGGATAACCTCGCGGCGACGCGCCCGACGATCGCGTTCGACGCCAAGATCCAGGTCAACTTCGACCCGGCCCGTGTCCGCCGTTACCGCTTGATCGGCTACGAGAACCGTGACATCGCCGACACCGACTTCCGAAATGACACGATCGATGCCGGTGAGGTCGGCTCCGGGCAATCCGCCACCGCGCTCTACGAGGTCGAACTGCTCGGCCCGACCTTGGCCACCGATGACCAGCCCGACCTGGGCACGGTCTATGTCCGTTACCGTGACCCCGACTCGGGCAAGGTGCGTGAGATCGAATCACGGCTGACCAATGACATGATCGCCAAGCGTGACGCCGAGAGCGATCCGCGGTTCTTCCTCGCCGCCGGTGCGGCCCGGTTCGCGGAAGTGCTGCGCGGCAGCGAGTACGTCGGTGATCCGGATCTGAATCGTAGTCTCGCAAAAGTACAGGGCGTTCTGGAGCCTGCGGCGGCGCAGATCCCGATGGACGCCGCGGCGCAGGAACTCGTGACATTGGTCCGCCGGTCGCAGGGCCTGCCCCGCGCGGAGTGAACGGTAAGGACAACCCATTAGCGGGGATCAACCATGAAACCTGGCAAGCTATCCTATGCTCTGACATTGCTCGCACTGTTCTTTGGCGGAGTTGCGCACGCCGCCGCGGAGGTGGATGTCAGCAACGCCGCCGTCCTGGCCGATATCGACGGCGAGAATCTCACGTTCACTGTGCGCTTCGACATCGTCACCAAAACCCCGGGCCAATGGGTCGATGTCGCGGTCGGCGAGGTCGTGCTGGATGAGGTGCGTTCGCCCGGTGATGGTTACACGATCGCTTACGACGCGGACCGCAAGGCCTACCGCATGGGCTTCGGTGGCGCTGGGCCACGCACGGTCGAACTCACGCTTGCCGCGAAGCCGACACCGCTTGGCGATACCGGCTGGCGTGAAGTTAGCTTCGAGATGCCCGCTTCCCGTGTACGTGAACTTGAAATGACCTGCGACCGCGCTGATCTTGAAGTAAAACTGGTTGGAGCGGTGCGTGTGAAGCGCGAAGTTAAAGATGCCAAGCTGAAGATCACCGGCGTGCAGGGCGCGGACAAGCGTTTTGTCGTGCGCTGGAAGCCGCGTGTGCAGGACCTGGACGCGGAGCTAGTGTTTTCTGCGGAAATGAACACGATCGCGAGTGTGCAGGCCGGGGCGGTCAGGCTGGATACGCTGATTGTTTACGACGTGGCCCAGGGCAAGGTGGATGAGATTTCGCTGCGCACGCCCAAGGGCCTGTCCATCACGCAGGTGCTGGGCAACGATATCCGGGACTGGCGTATCGAAACGACCGAAGGCGATGGGCCTGACCTGCTGCACGTCGGATTGAGCCGGCCGCAGACCGGGCGGTACGGTCTGCAGGTGGTGGGGGAATCCACCTTAGCCACATTCCCAGTGGAGTTGCGCTTGCCCGTCATCGAAACGGTCGGGGGCATCCGTGCCGGCGGCCACCTTGCGGTTGGGACTGACAGCGCGATCGCGCTGGTCATCAAGGAAGCGGGGGGGCTGTCGCAGATCGATGCGCAGGCGATGCCAAACTACATCCTCGACAACGACCACCCGCGCCGCGTCCCGACAGGCAAGGTGTTTTATTACGCCTTCGCATCTACTGCATACGGGCTGGTGCTGAACCTTGACAACGTCGAGCCGACGATGGACGCGGCGGTCCGCGTGCTGACACGGGTCGGGCAGGACGACATTCGCATCGACGCGCAGGTCGAACTGGATGTGCGTGATGCGCCGCTACGCCAGGTCGATCTAACGCTGCCCGAGGGGATGACATTGGTGAGCGTCACCGGGGCGCAGGTGGATGATTACCGCCAAATCGATAGCGACGGGCAGGGGCCGCCGCGCGTACGTGTCACATTCAAGGAACCCGTACTCGGGCATGTGGTGGTTGACCTGAGACTGGAGCTTGGCCGATCGCCGCTTGATGTTGCGTTGATGCTAACGGGTTTCAATGTCGACGGGGCGCGCAGTCAGCGGGGGTTTGTCGTGCTTGCTTCGGAGCAGGGCGTCGAGCTGGGCGAGATCGCCGCGGACCCGAACGCGTTGCGTGAGGTCAATATCGCTTCGCTGCCGGTACGTATGGATTCGGCTCGTACCGCTTTCCGGTTCGGCGAACCCGGGTGGTCGCTCGGTTTTGAGCCGAAGCGCACCCCGCCGGGCGTGCGTGTTGAATCGTTCCATCTCGTCACGCTCGGTGACGGCGTGACGATCGGCAACGTGGCGTTTTCATACTTCATCACCGGCTCGCCGATCGATGAACTCTCGTTCCGCGTTGATCCGGGGCTGCGCAATGTCGAGTTCGTCGGGCGTGATGTCCGCTATGCGAAGCAGGACGACAAGGCCCCCGGTCTATGGACCGTCAAGCTCCAGCGTCGTGTGATCGGCGACTACAACCTGGCGGTGACGTATTCCCAGCCCGGTCCCGGCGCCGATCCAATTCTTGTTGGCGGCGTGCGGTGCGCTGACGTTGAATCACAGGCCGGTTACCTCGTCGTCGCCAGCCACCGGGACGTCGGCCTCGCGGAAGACAAGCCGACCGACGCCGGGCTGATCGAGATCGACCGCGATGAGTTGCCAGCCAACTACCGCCTGCTCGTCTCCGCCCCGGTGATTGCGTGCTACCGTTACAGCGGCGATGTGGAACCGATGCCGATCAAGGTTAATGCCTACGAATCGGGTTCTTTGCTCCCAGCCGTCGTAGAGATGGCGGAAGTATCCACACAGATCGCCGCACAGGATAACGGTGACGCGGAATCGTCCACCACCGTTACTTTCAGGGTCAAAAACGCATCGAGCCAGTTCATGTCACTGCGTCTTCCCGCCGGTGCGGAGGTCTGGAGCACACGCATGGCTGAGGGGTATCAGATCGATGCCGGCGGGGATGTTCTGGTCGATGACCAGGGCGTGGCGATCATGGATTACAAGCGCATTGTCGCATCCCACAACAAAGCAACCGGCGAGCTGTTGATCCCGCTGCCCCGGCCGCGCGATCCGAACAAGCCCATGACGATCGAACTGGTCTACGGCCAGGTCCACCCGTCGCCGGGCTTCTCGGGCAAGCTGTCTCTGCAGACGCCGGTCGGTTCCGTCGCTTCGACGTATGAAAATTGGCGTGTCAGTGTGCCTGCGGAATGGGCGGTGCACGCCGATACGGGCGATCTCCAGCCGCGGCCGAGGGAAGA
>JAWKTA010000107.1:0-3569 GCA_041402025.1 Phycisphaerales bacterium
CGCTTGAAGGCCAAACCACCTTCAATGGCGTTACCTTCTCCGGCGAAGGCACACTCATCCAACGCGGGCAGCTTCTGGTCAAAAGCAGCTCCACCATCGGCACCAAGTACTTCAACTGGGACGGCGACGGTGGCACACCCGTCAACACACAGATCAACCCCTACGTTCATTTCACCATCAACTCGAGCCAGATCGAACCCATCGGTTCGGACACCGGCTATGACGGGGTCGTGACGGTCTACGGCCTGCTCGAAGTCAATACCTACGTTGAACTGCTCAACCCCTTCGGCCCGCCCATCCCGATCCCCGACGCCTGGAAGCTCAACGCAGGCGGTGTCATCAGCCTCATCGCAGACTCCAGCAATCCCTATGTCGCGGGGTCCGGGGTCGAGGTGTTCGGCACCGTCGAGGCATTCGGGGAGATCAGCGGTATCGAGAATATGGCCCTGGAACCCGGTGGCGTCGTCAATGTCAACGACTCAACCGCCGAACTCAGACTGTATGGCGACACACGCCTGCGCGGCGGGACCATACTCGGCCCGGGCACACTGACCAACCGTCTGAACCTCTATGTCGATGCCAACATGTCCATCGACACCCAGGCTTTCCAATGGTCGGACACCAACCTTGCCTCGCTCACCATCGGGAACAATTACACCCTCACGATCAACTCACCCGTACTCAATGAGGGCAATACCCCCTACCAAGGTTCGATATTCGTCGGCAACAACGCCACACTCTCGGTCAGCAGCTCGGGCATCACCGAGTGGGGCAACATCGGTACAGTCACGCTCGCCGGCGGGCAGATCAACGGCAAACCTGTTCATAACCTTGAAGGCGGGGTCATCGAAGGTCACGGCCTGATCTTCGGCCCCACCTTTCCCAACGACGGGACCATCCGCCCGAACAACGAAGGCTTGATCCGTATCCACACCACCGGCACGCCCGACCTCGACGGCACCAACAATAACGGCCACATCGACGCCACCGACGGCGACTTCTTCGCCAAGAGCATCACGCCGTTCGGACCCGTCAACGTCGATTTTCACGGCACAATCGAAGCCGCCAACGGATTCAGCTTCGCAACCGACTCGTCGCTGGACTTTATACTCTACGGCGAGATTACTTCAGATAACGGCGAGTTCAGTATCGTCAACTTCACGAATGCGGGCACCTTCCGCGGAAACGGCGAGTTCTTTTACGACTACGTCCAGCACCCGGCGGGCACGCTCGCGCTTGAATTAGCCGGCACGGCTTTCGGGTCTTACGACCGGCTGTTCGGCCACGAGGACGCCCTGCTCGCCGGCACGCTGCAGATCGACTTCGCCCCGGGCTACACACCCGTGGTCGGCAACACATTCAGTATCATCCAGGCCGACAGGGTCCTTGGGGATTTTGACACCATCCTGGCACCGGCGGGATTCCTCTTCGAGGTCCAATACCCCAACATCAGCACCGCGATTCTCACGCTGGTGCAGATCGTTTCAACTCTTCCCGGCGACCTGGACGGAGATGGTTTCGTCGGGATAACCGACCTGAACATCGTGCTGGGCAACTGGAACCAGAACGTCGCGGCGGGCGATCCACTGGTTGGCGACCCGACCGGCGACGGGTTCGTGGGGATCGAGGACTTGAACACGGTGCTGGGCAACTGGAACGCGGGGACGCCGCCGGCTTCCGATGCAAACATCCCGGAGCCGGCTTCAAGCGCACTGTTAGGCGGGGCAGCCGTGATGGTCTGCGTGCGCAGGCGCCGATCCTGATGGGTCTTTTCTCGCCCGGGCATGCGATTTCCCCCGATTATCCCGCCGGAGAACCCGTTTATTAAAAATTTTCCTTTTCCGGCCGGTTGCATTCAATATACTGGCCGTACACAACTTATGCATTGGATGCTTTTTTCTTTTAGAGGGTGGTTCATGTTATTACAGGTCACGCGTGCCTTACCTGCCGGACTTTTCGCTGTTGTAATGACGATCACGGCCGGGCCGGTGTCGGCGATCAATATCGTGCTTAATTTCGACGACACGAACTCCGCCACGCCGGACTTCGACCCTGACGGCTCGCTGCTCACCGCCATCATGCAGGCGGCCGAGGCGTATTGGGAAGATGTCATCGAGGATACACGGATCATCAATGTCAACTTTCTATACGACGACCTGGCGGATAACGGCCTGGGCAACCACGATGGCACCGCTTTCAGCGGCAACGTCGAAACCGGGATGACGCTGCGCTTCGATTGGCAGGACAGCAACGAAAACCCCCGCAACTGGTACTTCGACCCCGACCCGACCACCCATGCCGAGTTCAACCTGCAGACCACGCTCTACCGTGACCTTAGCGCCGCCAACCAGGTCGGCGGCGCCAGCGCCTGGTATTCGGGCAACCCGCAGGACCAGTTCGAGGTCGCCTACCAGGGCGGCTGGGTCGGTACGAACCTGGGCGTGGACCTGTTCACCGTGGCGCTGCACGAGATCGGTCACGGCCTTGGGCTCACCGGCGACAACCCCTTCTCCGTCACTCAGACTGTGGACTCAGACTACGACCTGCCTACCTCGCTGACCGACGGGCAGATCATCGCGAATCGGCCCGTCGGGCACTTCCAGCAATCAGCAGCATACGGCTACATCGCGCCCGACAAATGCCTTTGATGTTCCCCAGCTACCAGACCGACAGGCGTTGCTGCGGCCTCGACGTCTCGCCACGCTCAGCCTCGGTCAGCGGCTGGTCACAGATCGACCTGCCCCGCAAATACTTCGCCTCCGGTACCAACTTCCAGACCGCCGGCAACTGGCTGGGCAACCGGGCCCCCGACTCCGGTGATGACGTGTTTCTGCTCTCCGATGACGCCGTCTACTTATCGAACACCACCTTCCTCAACTCCCTGACCATCGAGGAGGGTAACTCCCTGGATGTGGAAGATGAGATCCTCTTCACGCTCAATGATCTGAACCTCATAGCACGCCCGGGTGCTACCGGCAGCAACCTGTCCCTTAGCGCCGACAGTACCGGGCTTGTATCCGTCGGGCGCGACCTGAACATCGCCGGCGGCAACCTCTACCTCAACGGCAATGAAGTCGCCGTCGGCAACGAGCTTAACTTCTCGGATGTAGATACACGCAAGCCCGCCGTTTTCGGCCACGGGGAACTGCGTGTATTCAACCAGATCAACGGCCTGTCGGACTTCTTCGCCACCGCCGGCCAGACCCTTGAGGTCATCAACTCCGGGGGCAACCAATCCATCGAGGTCGGTCGCCTGCTGGCCTCCACCTCGGGTAACCTGACCTTCTCCGACTTCGATGAAGTCGAAATGCAGGGCGGCACCACACTGTTCATCGGCCCCAACCGGACCGCAACCTTCAGCAACCTCGACACCGCCCCGTTCCTCTCACAACCGGAATACCCTGCCATCAACTTCAACGGAACGCCCGGCAACCCCACACTACTAATCCTGACCGGGGCCAACAACAAGATCAAAGCCAATGTTGACGTCAACGCCTACGCGCGCGTCCAAGGCACGGCCACGTGGGAAAACGCCACCGTCGATCTCGATGCCGCCACCGATATACTCG
>JAWKTA010000108.1:0-3555 GCA_041402025.1 Phycisphaerales bacterium
GCGGTTAAATTGAATGCCATGAATCATACGAATTCCACGACCGCCGGGTTAATTCTGTCACTTTTTTCCGCCCTGATCGCACTGGGCCTGGTGGTGCCGGTAATGGCACAGCAACTACCTGCCGTGGAAAGGCTTAGCGGCGAATCGTCCGGGCCGGTAGTCCGCGGGACGTGGGTCTGGCAGGAGAAGTGGATCAATACGGATCAGGCCCAGGACGAGATGCTCGACTTCTGCGGGCGGTTCGGGTTCAACCTGATACTGATCCAGATCCATAATGACCGTGAGGCCCAGGGGTATACGATCAAGTACCCGGCCGAGCTGACCCGGCTGGTTGCCGAGGCGGCGAAGCGCGGGATCGCGGTCGAGGCGCTGGACGGCGCAAATGACATGGCGTTCGCGGCCAATCAGCCCAAGACGCTTGAGATGCTCGACGCGTTGATCGACCTGAACCAGTCGATGCCCGAGGGGGCGCGGTTCACGGGCGTGCATTACGACATCGAGCCTTACACGAGTGACCGCTGGAAGGCCGGCCAGGCCGAGCGTGACGCGGTGATGGCGGAACTGCTTGATTTCTACGTCAAAGCAAGGCAAAAACTCAACGACCGCGGCTCGAAGATGACGCTGGCCTGTGACATCCCCATGTGGTACGACGCCAAGACCGCCGAGAACGATCACTGCATCGTGACGTTCAACGGCGAGCGTAAAAACCTGCACGAGCACATCCAGGATTTGTGCGATTACATCGGGATCATGTCGTACCGGCGGTTCGCGGTGGGGAAAAACTCGGTGACGTATCACGTACAGAACGAGATGGGTTACGCGGACGGCGTCGGCCGGGGCGTGTGCGCGGGGGTGGAGACGGGCAAGACGACGGCGGACCCGACAGAGAGCGCGACCATCTCGTTCTACGGCATCCCTTCGGATGTTTTCTGGTCCGAGGTGGGTAAGGTGCATGAGACGTTTAAGGATCGGCCGGCGTACCGGGGGGTGTTGATCCACTGCTATGCGCGGTTCCAGGAGTACCTCGCGGATAACCCGCCGAAGGGTGAATGACGCTAAGCCGCAAGCGGCTTTATATTGAATCCGATCGATTAGTTGTGAGTCAATTCTGGTCCGTGGCACATTTACTTTTTCGCGGCGGCGTTGGCGAATTGGCGTGCGATCATTTCGTGTTTTCGCGCTTGTTCGGGATCGCGGCCCTCGGCGGCGAGGAGTTTGGCGAGCCAGAGGTGGGCGGTGGCCATGGCGGGTGACATGGCGACGCAGGTCTGCAAGGCCTGGATAGCCTGCTCGGTCCGGCCGGTCTCGGCGAGCGCGACGCCGAGGTTGTAGTGGGCGCGGGGGAACTGGTGGGTCAGCCCGACGGCTCGGAGCGCGAAGTCCACGGCCTGCTCGAACTGTTTGCGTGAGATGGCGACGCGGGCCAGGCCGTTGTAAGCGACGGAGTTTTCCTCATCGATCTCAAGCAGCGTCTTGAAGGCGCGTTCGGCGTCGTCGAAGTTGTCGAGCTGGACGTAGGCCTGTCCCAGCGAGCCGAGCAGGGCTTCCATGCGCGGAGCGATGGTTTCGGCCTGTTTGAGGTACTTAAGCGCTTCGTCAGGCTTTTCCTGCTGCAGCAGCGTCTGCCCGAGGGACGCCAGTAGGATGGCGCTCTTGGGGTTGGTTTCCAGTAGCTCGCGTTGCAGCGATTCGCATTCCGCCATCCGGCCGGTGCGCAGGTAGCAGCGTGAGAGCTGAAATTTGTACGGGACGGCGTTCTCGGGGTCCTGCTCCAGCAGTTCCTGCCAGATGGGGATCGCATTCGCTACGCGGTTGCTGTCGCTAAGCGCCTTGGCGAGGTTGAGCTTCTGGTCCTGGAGGGTTTTGCGGACGTTCTCCTGCGCATCCTCGCTGGGGGCGTCGATGTAGCCGAGCTCGACGAGGTGTCGGATGGCTTCGGCGGAGGCGACGGGGTCTTCGCGCATGTCTTCGTCGTGCATGCCGTCGTCGCCTTTGACGGCGTCCCAGCTGATGATGTTCTCGGCGCGTGTTTCGGTGTCGAAGATCTCCAGCCATGGCCGGCCGTCCATGTCCGCGCCGATGGGCAGTCCGAAGAGCGAGAGGATCGTGGGCGTGACGTCCAGGAGCGTCGCGCCGTAAATGTGGTTGTCTTTGCGGATGCCCGGGCCTTTGGCGCAGACGACGCCGAAGGGCCTGTGCCAGCTCTCGGGGTCCTTGAAGCCGTCGGTGTCGTGCCGGCCCGATCCGGAGTGGAAGCCGTGGTCGGAGACGAGGATGACGGTGGTTTCTTCACCTGCGTAGTTGAGCAGGGATTCGAGCATCATGTCGTGGTAGCGGTAGCAACCGTTCATGACGTCCTTGAAGATGTCGGCGTCGCGTTCGCTGATGCCCTCGATGGCGGGCGGGTGGTAGGCCATGAAGTTGTGGCCGAACTGATCGATGGCGTCGTAGTAGACGGCCATGAAGTCCCAGGGCTCTTTGAGCATCATCCAGCAGGCGGCGGCGTGCACGGTGCTGGCGCGTGAGAGCAGGCCGAGGAACTGCGAGAGGCGTTCGTCTTTGTCGGCTTCCAGTTCGCCGGCGCGCGGGATGAAGGGGAGCACGGCCTGCGCGTCGAGCAGGCGCGGGTCGACGCGGAGTTTGACAAGATCGTCCGCGAGTCGTGCGGGGTGGAACGTGCCGTCGAGTGCGCCGGGCGGGCCGGGGTCGGGGCTTAGGTGCGTGACGTAGCGGTCGGTGACGATCGCGCCGTTGATCGGCTCCGCGGGGTGGCTGGCGAACCAGCTGACGACGTTGGACTTCAGCCCGTTTTGGGAGAGGATGTTCCAGATCGCTTTGGTTTTCCGGCTGGTGCTGGAGACGGGTCGTATGCCCGTGCCGTCGGGCAGCGGTTCGGTGAAGCCGTGGATGCCGTGCTTGTCGGCGCGTTTGCCGGTGGCGATAGAGTTCCAGAGCATGGGCGATAGGATGGGGCGGATGGTGGCGAGCTTGCCACTGGTGCCGTCCTTGATGAGCTGCGTGAGCGTGGGCATCAGGCCCTGATCGATGAGGGGTTTGATCATCACCCAGTCGGCGGCGTCCCACCCGATGAGCAGGACCTTCTTGCTGATGCGTTGTGTCATGGTGAGTTTTGGGTGTTGGTTAGTGACTCATGCTAAAGGCTAATAACTAACGGCTTCTTAAAACAACTGGGCGGCACTTTCGTGCACGCCCAGTGTAAGGGGTCTTGAGTTTTACTGACAACGGAGGGATCAGGCGGTGCGGCGGCGCAGGCCGATCGCGCCGAGTCCGGCGGCGAGCAGGCCGAGCGTGGCCGGTTCGGGTGTCGCGCCGGCGAGGATCCCGGTCTGTGTGAACAGGTCGGTCTCGTAGGCGTATTCGTAGATCGTTGCGGTGTTGTTCACGTCGTCCCAGCTCACGCGGACCCAGGCCCAGTGCAGGTCCCCGCTGCCCTCGTCTTTGAGGAGCAGGCCTGTGTACTGCGGGGCGACGAGGTTGCCGAAGTTGGTCGCGTCCTGCTTAGCGACGCGTCCCGCGCCACCGGTGACGCCGACG
>JAWKTA010000109.1:0-3415 GCA_041402025.1 Phycisphaerales bacterium
CGGAATTACAGGTCTTCGCGATCAATCCGGCGGCGAAGCTCTACGAACGGCTGGGTTTTGAAGTGACACACAAAAAGATGTATCGGCCCGCACCTGAAAGCGGCAAGTAAGCCTTACACCCGGTCCTTGGGGGTGAACGAGCGGGTGACCTTGAAGGCGCGGTTGCCGCGGTACTGGCCGAGTTGGCCGATGTATTTGCGTTTGCCGCCGACGCTCAGGGACAGTGGGCTGGAGGCGGGCTTGTTGGTGAGGATCACGTCGCCGACCTGCAGGTTGACCAGGTCGTTGACGTTCATGGTGGTGTCGGCGAGGATCGCGGAGACCTCCAGGCGTGCGGTCTCGAGGTGGCCTTCCAGGCGGGAGCGCAGCTGCTTGTCCTTCTTGTTTTTCTTGTAAGCGGCCCAGGTCTGGCTTGAGAGCTTGTCGATGACCGGCTCGATGACGTTGTAGGGGATGCACAGGCTCATCGTGCCGGCGCGGGTGCCCATCTTGACCTCGAAGCTGACGACGACCACGACCTCGTTGGGTGGGACGATCTGTACCAGCGCGGGGTTGGATTCGCTTTCTTCGAGCTGGAAGTTGGCGGGGACGATGTTTGCCCAGGCCTCGGCCAGCGCGGTCTTGGCCCGGTCGATAATCTTGCTGACCAGGCGAAGCTCGATAGCGGTGAGCGGGCGCTGTGGGATGAAGAGGTCCGCGTTGGACCCGCCGAGCAGGCGGTCGATCACGGGGTAGATGATCAGCGGGCTGATCTCCATGCACATGTTCCCGTCCAGCGGGTCGCAGGACAGGAGGTTAAAGCACGTGGGGTTGGGCAGGGAATGGGTGAACTCGCTGAAGGTCATCTGCTCGATGTGGGCGACCTTGACCTCGACGATGGTGCGGAGGAAGCCTGAGAGCAGGGCACCGTAGCTGCGGGCGAAGGCCTCGTGCAGCGTCTCCAAGGCCCGCATCTGGTCCTTGCTGACGCGTTCGGGACGCTTGAAGTCGTAATCCCGGACCTCGATATCCTCGGTGCTGCCGATCCGGCGTCGGCTGAAGAACACCCGTCCCTCGTCTTCGGACGTCTCCTCTTCGGAACTGGGCGATCCCACGGCCGCCAGCAGGGCGTCTACTTCACTCTGGTCAAGCAGGTCGGACATAACAGCGGGAATTCCTGGCCTCGGGTTCCGGTTGTCCTGTTATCGGCCCGGTTTGGGGCGGGTCTTCAAAACCTTTGGGCACGATCCGGCGTAGATAGCTAGAATTATGCACCTATTAGGAGACCTTATGCAGCACGATTCCGCCCCTGATCGCCTTACCCGCCACGGCACCGGGATTCTCCGCCCGTTGGTTATGGGGTATTTGTGCCTGCTGACGCTGGTCATCTCGGCCGGGCAGGCCCGGGCGCAGGATGTCATGGGCATGGACAGCATGGGCGACAAGGCCAATGTCTCCACTCATTGGCTGCATGAGGCTGCCCAGCCCAACGGGCAGAACGTGCTGGCGGTGACCTTCGATGTCATGCCCAACTGGCACATCGCCTCGGACGAGGCCCAGGCGGTTAAGAGCGGTTTCAACCCGTCGTTCACCTCCGTGACGGTGACGTCGGAGGATGCCCGTGTGACGTTCGGCCCGGCGCAGTACCCTAAGGCCGTGCTGATGCCGTTGGGCGGGTTGCCGGACCCTATCGCGGTGTTCGAGGGGCGGGTCGTGGTGTATGTCCCGGTGGTCGTGGCGGGGGACGCTGAACCCGGCGAAGTGACCGTGCAGGTCAAGGCGGGCTATCAGGCGTGCGACGACAAAACGTGTGACTTCCCGCAGGTCGTGAAGAAGACGGCGACATTTACCGTGGCTGCGGCCGGGGAAGCCGTGTCGGCGCCAGCGGACGGCGGTTTGTTCGATAAGTTTGATCCGTCGGCGTTTGAGGCGCTGATGGGAGGGGATGCGCCCGTAACCGATGAGCCGGTTGCCGAGCCAGTAACGCCGTCCGAGGCTGAAATTGTCGACTTCTATTTCTTCAAGGTCGACCCGTCCAGCGGGCTGGGTTTTGCGGCGTTCTTGTTGGCGGCGGCGGTGGGTGGGGCGTTATTGAACTTCACGCCCTGCGTGCTGCCGGTCATCCCGATCAAGATTCTGGGTTTGGCGAAGACGGCGGGCAACCGGACTAAGACGCTGGCGCTGGGGACGACGATGGCGTTGGGCGTGATGGCCTTCTGGCTGGGTTTAGGTATTGCGATCGCCGGCGTCAGCGGGTTTGCAGCATCGAATCAGCTCTTTCAGTACCCCTGGTTCTCGATCACGGTCGGTGTCGTCATCGCGGTGATGGCGGTGGGCATGTGTGGGTTGTTCGCGGTGCGTTTGCCGAATTTTGTGTATTCGGTCAGCCCCAAGCACGACAGCTACGCGGGGTCGTTCGGGTTCGGGATCATGACGGCCGTGCTCTCCACGCCCTGCACCGCGCCGATGATGGGGACCGCCGCCGCGTGGGCCGCGACGAAAACGCCGGGCGTAACCCTTATCACTTTCGCCGCCATCGGGATCGGCATGGCGTTGCCTTACTTTATCCTGTCCGCGAACCCGAAGCTGGTCGATGCGCTGCCGCGCACCGGGCCGGGTAGCGAACTACTCAAGCAGGTCATGGGCCTGCTCATGCTCGCGGCTGCCGCGTTCTTCGTTGGTGCGGGCATCTCGGGCATGATGTCCGACGGCACCGAGGCCGCGCCCAAGGGCCACTGGTGGGTTGTCGCCGGGTTCGTCGCCGCGGCCGGTGTCTGGCTGATTGCACGCCTGCCCCGGGCGACGAAGTCGCCGGTGAAGCGGGGCGTCTTCGCGGCGCTGGGTGTTGTCACGATCGCCGCCGCCGGCCTGGGTGCGGTCGCGATGACCGAGAAGGGTGACAACAACGACGCGCCGATCAACTGGGTTTACTACACACCGGAACGCTTCGAGCAGGCACTCGCCGACGGGCACGTCGTGCTGCTGGACTTCACCGCCGACTGGTGCGCCAACTGCCACCTGCTCGAACACACCGTCCTGAACACCGATGCCGTGACCGAGATGCTCGACGGCCAGGACTATGTCGCTATGAAGGTCGACCTCACCGGCGGCTACCCGGACGGCCAACTCAAGCTCAAGGAAACAGGCTCGGTCACCATCCCCTGGCTGGTCATCTTCGCGCCCGACGGCCGGGAGGTTTTCA
Source organism: Phycisphaerales bacterium (assembly GCA_041402025.1). Classification (GTDB taxonomy): domain Bacteria; phylum Planctomycetota; class Phycisphaerae; order Phycisphaerales; family Phycisphaeraceae; genus JAJRRS01. The sequence continues at coordinate 3,182 of JAWKTA010000109.1, forward strand.
AGGCCAACTGGTACACTGCCACGCAGATCACCGACGCCCTGAACCAGGCGAAGCAATCCGCGCTTGCCAATGCGAACTAAATAACGCCAGGGGCGTTCGTCGCCCCCGTTTAGCCGGGCAGCTTGCCGCCCGTGTCCGCAGCAAGTTGCGGAGCTAAACGTACAGTTACCCGACGCGTTCCGATCCGGCACCCACTAAGGCCACACGCATGACCCTGTCTGAAAAACTGTCCCA
>JAWKTA010000110.1:0-3378 GCA_041402025.1 Phycisphaerales bacterium
GAATCCGTTGCTGCTGAAGCCCAAGTTGCCGAACTCCGTGCCGCCCAGGACAGAGAAGTTGTAGGGCGTACCGCCGTCGATGCTAACCGATGCGTTGATCGTGTCGGCAGAGCCATATGCTCCGGCGACGGCTGGAATCAGGACGAGCTTGACAGAGTGCCAGATAGTGGGATCGCCGTAGTCAACGGGACCCAGGCCGGTTCCGCTGGTGCCACCAGCGAAGACGTTGTCTTCCAGAATCTGCATGTTGCCGGCGTTCGGGGCGACGGCTTGTTGGAAGAGCAGGGTCAGGTCGGAGTTATTTGGTACGAATCCGCCACCACCGATGACCGCGCCGGTGTCTGCACCCAGGCCGACCGCGAGGAAGCCGTTGCCGCTACCGGGATTGAACGGGTGGAAGCGTGTGAAGTCGAACTCAACCTGGAAGCCGTTGGGTGCCACGGTGGTGGCGTCGAAGAGGTAATGTGCACCACCCTCGATGGTGGAGGCGAGGCTTCCATCGGTCACCTGGTTGGCGCCGCCGCCTCGGCTGGGCCCGACGAGCCAGGTATTGACCACGGATCCGCCCAGGGCGTTGTCATTGGCGCCCCAGGCCGAGAAGTTGTTCGGGTCGGCCGGTTTGCCGTTGGTATCACCGCTGCCCGCGATGCGGTTGAACGAATCCGAGTAGATCACCTGGGCTTGGGCCTGGCCCGCGAACATCGACGCGGTGACGACCGCCGCGCCCAACTTAACAAACGTCATCTTTCTCATCTCCCATCTCCTTTTGAAGAAACAACCATCAAAGAAAAACATCTTGTGTTCATTCATCGACACGCCTTCGGACGTGCCGGTAGAAAGCGATACCGTCACTGGCTGTCAACCCGGGGCGGTTGCCTGTCAACCGCCGCTGCTCTTTCATCCAAATCAATCCGGGAAAGCGGTCGGGCGTTTCACGTCTTCAAGGTCCAACTCCTTGGACCACTTCAGTTCCCACAGGTCCTTGCGATCGACGCCGCGGCCGCTGCCGTCGGCGAAACTCATGTTGATGCTCTGCCCGTGACGGTTCAAGTAGAGTTCGTGGTATCCGTAAAGCCGTACCGAAGCGGCTTTGCCTAACGACTTGACGGGGTTGCTCACGTCCATGGTGCCGAAGCCGCCGGGGACGCTTTGTGTGATACCGTCCGGGGCGATATGGATCCATGAACCATCGGAGACCAGGGGAACGAGGGTGGCTTCCCGCATCCCGTCGAAGGTTCCGAAGAACATCTTGCCGCGTTGCTGACCGATCGGGCTGTTGGGGTTGCCGATCTGCACGACCGTGATGCCGGGCAGGTTCGGCTGCATCAGCCAACCGTTATAGCTGTAGCTTCCGAAGCTCTTGGTCGGGCCGTACACACGGCCCCAGGCGAGTGTGGAGGTCGCGAAATAGCTGGCGCCGTCGATCACCTGGCCGTTGCTGGAGGCTTCACTGGCGGTGCTGACGATGTCGGATTCCGGGCAGACCTGAACGTTGTTGGAGCCCGGGTCTGCGGTCGAGCCTTGCGCGACGCCGGTTTTGATGTAGTCCCCCTGCTGGAGCAGGTCGATCGGCGAGCCGGGAAACTGCTGATATTCGTTGTCCGTCGCCCAGGCGGTCAGGGCGATACCGATCTGCCGATTGTTGCTAAGGCAGCCGGAGTTTCTGGCGCTTCGTCTGGCGGCACCAAGTGCCGGCAGCAGGATCCCCACCAGCAGGGCGATGATCGAGATCACCACGAGCAGTTCAATCAGTGTAAACCCCCTGGTCTTGACCGGCATGGTTGGTTCTCCAAGCGTTAAGGACAGTGATGAATCCATTCGGCCCGCGACGGCGGGGTCGGGTCGTCAAGGCGGCCGTGCGCGGTTGGGCGGACGGTCGCGTCAGAAATCACATCACGCGGCGGCGACGCGTCGCGGCGGCCAGGCCCACGCCCAGCAGCGCGAGCGTAGCCGGTTCGGGCACGGCAGTGCCTGCGACCGGCGGCGTGCCCGCGTTCCAGTTGCCCAGCACGATGTTCAGGTCAGCGATACCGACGAATCCATCGTCGGACGGGTCGGCCAGAGGATTGCCCGGGGGCACGTTCTGGTTCCAGGCACCCAACACGATGTTCAGGTCGGCGATGCCGACGAACCCGTCATTGTTCAGGTCGCCGACCAGGGAACCGGCGGGCAGCGATTCGATTAAGAGGTCGTCGATGCCGATATTCGTATTGTTGCCCATGAAGGACACATAGCCGACACCGGAGCCGTCGGATGTGACGGTGGTCTGGTAGGTCAGGGCCGGGTTGTTATCCGCCACGACCGTGACGTCGATCAACGCACCGACGCCCCAACTCCCGGCAACCTGTGGGACGACTGTCATCTCGATATTGAAGAAGTCGAAGTTGTTTGGCATCAGGAACGGGTTGTCAACGAGGACTACCCCCTGCGAAAGGAACTGGGTTTGGCCTTCGGTGCCTCCTGAAACAATGGGTCGCATCAGGAAGGCGAACTCGGTGGTCGCGTCTAGCGGAAGGTTGGTGCCGCCACGCGTGAATGGGATCTGATTGCCGTTGCCGTCATCGACGGTCGAAGCAAACTTGACGGGGTCCATGCCGAAACCGATGCCCGCGAACCCGCCGAACAGGCCTCGCTGCATATCGGTCGTGACCCGGTAGCCGTTGGGCGCAACCGTGGTAAGGTCGAAATCAACCAGTGTCGATCCATAACGGATGTGGCCTACGCCATCAGGCCCGGGGACTAGGGCGCTACCGTCCCATACCTCGTTATTCACGTGTTGCTGGCGGGAGTTATCCGGGTTCGTATCGGTGACCAGGTAGGTCTGGACAACCGTGCCGCCGGCGGCGTTGTCATTGTCACCCCAGTTCGATTCCCCACCTAAAGCCCCGACCTCGGGGAAGCCGGAGACGCGTTCGAACGAATCGCTCAACAATGTGGTCTGGGCCTGGGCACCCTGCATGCCAAACCCGGCCAGAGCCGCGGCGCAACCGGCCGCGAGGATGAAACGAGGGGTGTGACCTGACATCTGTATTTCCTCCAAAGTAAGTAAGATCGAACGGTATCCGCCGCATGACCCTGATGAATCTGATTAACACATGGCGCTCGGCGGGATGTGCGTTGTGTGAACCCTCATATCCAATGCGGATGTTGATTTAAAACAACAATGTTCGCGTTGTGACGCCGGGCCCGCATCCATCTACCGGCCTGCACCTTTGAGAATCCCGATTGTGCTCTTGGCGTTTATTTTTGTGATGTCTCAAACGTGGTCTTGCATATTGTGATGCTGTGAGCTAGAATTCTCGGGCGGGTAGGATCACCCGCACATACGCAATAGTAACCCCAAAAATGGCGTTTACAACCTTATTTCTGTGAGATTAC
>JAWKTA010000111.1:0-3329 GCA_041402025.1 Phycisphaerales bacterium
ACGGCAAATACCTTGACCGAGGCGGCGTAGGCGTTGACGTCGTATTTCTTGAATAGCTCGCCCAGGTCGCGGTGCATGGGTTTGGCGGGGGTGTTGCTTGTTGAGCAACAGGTGGCCTCGCCGACCGGCGCGCAGCAGCCGGCCTGGCCCTCGACCTTGGCGTAGGCGGTAAGATCCGCGCCGCTGTCGATGACGGCGACGTGCTCGAAGCCCGCCGAGCGCAGGCCCTTTTCGTAATCGGTGATGCGGATCGCGCCGGCGATGCAGCCGACCAGCGCGGCCACGTTCCGCGCAAGTTCCTCGGGCAATTCGGCTTTGAGCGCGATATCGGATACCGCCACTCGGCCGCCGGGCTTGAGCACGCGGGCCATCTCGGCGAACACCTTCGTCTTGTCCGGCGCGAGGTTGATCACGCAGTTGGAAATGATGACATCGACCGAATTATCCGCCAGCGGCAGGCTGTCAATCTCGCCGAGCTTGAACTCGACGTTCGTGTATGGCTTACCGTCCGGCCCCTTCTGCGCGTTGCGGCGCGCCAGCGCGATCATATCGGGGGTCATATCGACGCCGATGGCCTTGCCGGTCGGCCCGACCTTCTGCGCGGCGAGAAAAACGTCCAGCCCCCCACCGCTGCCTAAATCCAGCACGACCTCGCCGGGCCTGAGGTTCGCCAGCGCGATCGGGTTGCCGCAGGACAGGCCCATGTTGGCCTCGGCGGGGATCACCGCCAGTTCATCGGCCGAATACCCGAACGCCTCGGCAACCGCGCGCACGCCTGCATCCTTCGAGGATAACCCGCTACGCGCGGTCTCGGCGTATTTCTCGCTGATGACCGATGTGACGTTTGTGCCGTCGGCCGGTGTATCGCAGCAACTGGGAGAACAACAAGGTTTATCCGACATGACTCGTTCCTTTCGAGCTTTGATTTTCGATTAACGTCGCTTGTTCATGTTCCTGGAAGCGCCGCGGGCAGTGACTGGACATACGCTTTGATTTCATCCCGGACGCGGCGGTAGTGGTTGAGCGCCATTTCCGGGTCGGGCTCGTTTGCGGCGAGTTTGGGCGGGTCGTCGAAGCCCTGGTGCACGACGGTCGCGTTGCCGGGAAACACCGGGCAGGTCTCGTGGGCGTGGCCGCAGACGGTGACGACGTAATCGAACGCCACGCCAGCGAGATCGTCTAAGGTTTTGCTGTAGTGCCCGGCGATATCGACGCCCGCCTCGGCCATCACCCTGACAGCGTTCGGGTTCAGGCCGTGCTTCTCGATGCCGGCCGAGTAGGGCTCGATCACGTCGGCTTTCAAGTGATGCGCCCAGCCCTCCGCCATCTGGCTGCGGCATGAATTACCCGTACACAGGAACAGGATTTTCACCTTGCGCTGTAGCATGCGGCCAACTCCTTCGGGTCTTTGCCACGCACACAGCAGATCGTTTTCGCATCACGGGTGATGATCTTTTCATCCTGCAAGGAGCGCAGTGTCCAGCGCAGCGCATCGCGGACCACAGCGGGCGCGCCCCGGCCGGCGAGCCGGTAGTAGTGCCACCGCCCTTCCTTGCGCCGTTCCACCAGCCCGGCCTGGAGCAGGACCGTCATGTGCTTGGATACCGTCGCCGGCGACAGGCCCAGCAGCTCGATCACCTGGCACACGCAAAGCTCCCCGTCGGCGAGGCTGACCAGCGCCCGGACCCGCGTCGGGTCGCTCAGCGCCTTGGTGATGGCGATGTAGTCACGCACAAGCTTTCCAATCTGTTAATTCGTCAATTAACGAAGTATATCAGGCGGCCCGGGGGAAGTCCAGTCATATATAAGGAGCTTCCCTGAGTGAAACGCCGCGTCCGGGAACGTGTTGGCCGTCGCGCCCGCCGGCACCGGTGTGAAACTTTTCTCATACCGGTATCCCACATCACGCCAGGCCGCATACAGGCCTTTACCGGGCTGATATAAGATAAGATATAAGTTATATCTGATCTTCAGGCGTGCCCCCGGATTATTCTCGGTTGAAGGGTCTGCCGATTGCTGTCGGGGCAGTAAGGGGCTGCCGCGAACATGCGCAGAAAGACACAAAAAAACGCGGCCGCGGCCGGTGTTTGTAGTCAAACCTTTGGTGCAATTCGCGAGTTTGTGGAACATACGCCGCCCGGCATCCCCGGCGCAGCGCCTCATGGATGTAGGCTTTAGAAGTACCGCCCCGCCCTACCGGCTGCTGGGCGAGATGTGCTGGACGATGGGGTTCAGCAGATCGGGGATCAGGCGTTCCATCGCCAGGGCTTCGCAGTGGGTTGCGAGCTTCTTGGTGACAGACTTGAGGTCTTCGAGTTTGTCGACCGGGCCGTAGTCGCGGAGGGTGACAAAGAGGCTGATCGGTTCCTGCGCGAAGCGTCGGCCGGAGCCTCGGCGGGTGCGTCGGCGGGTCTTGACCTCGAAGTAGGCCTGGAGCTGGCCGTCGTCGGAGAGGTTCAGGCCGAAGACAGGCTGCACGTCCAGCACCTTCGCGCCGGCGGCGGCGTCGGTGGGCTTGAGCAACCCGCCCAAAGGCGAGTTGGCGAACAGGGCCTCGTAGACGACCTCGTCGTGGTTGGCTTTGCACTCGATATCGAAGCCGAACATCAGCTCGACGTAGTCGATATCAAGCGGGCTCAGCGTCAGGTAGTACGGGGCGATCTCGAGCATCCGGCGGTGGAAGCGGTAGGCGTCTTCCATCGAGTCGGGGTTGACGTGCCCGGTGCGGATGCTGGACTGGCGCAGGCTCAGCCAGGTGTACTCGGCCTCACGCCGGCTGGACTCCAGGCTCAGCTCGCCCTCGTACCGGCGGAAGCGGGTCATGCCGGGATGGGACTTGCGGACCTGGTCGAAGAAGTGCAACAGCGTGTCGCGCTCCGAAGGCAGGTCCATCTTGAGCGTGAGCTTCTGGTTGATATAAAAATCGGTGCAGAGGGCACCAAAACTCGTCGCCATGTCGGGTCCTCGGCGGGTTTAACCGGGGTTTCCGGGGTGTGACCGGGGGTCGGGCTTGTGCCCGGGTACAGCCTGTCCAGTATAGCAGCCCGATACCCGGATATCGACCGGGTCTTGGCGGGGTTTGAGGGGGAGCAGGGAAGGCTGAAGTCGGAATGCTGAAGGCTGAAGTGAAGCCCTTTCTCCCAGAGGCCCTAGCCACAACAGCACTCAGCAATCCGACTTCAGCCCTCGCCCCGCCGGGTACAGGGGCTTAGTGCTGACTTTCACAGGTTTTACGCGGTGGAAGCCGCCGATCCCGCCGGTTCGAGGCTAGGCAGTGTGTCACTTGGTTCTCGGGCCCAAAGCGCCGGGTTGAAAACACCGATAGGATT
>JAWKTA010000112.1:0-3285 GCA_041402025.1 Phycisphaerales bacterium
GCTGCGGGGGCCCCGTACGCGCTTTGCACAGTCACACGATCAATACTGGACCAACGCGGTCGCCGGCTTCGACGTACGCGACATCCGCGTGCCCGACCCCAACGGCCCCCACCTAGCGACATTTGCGACGACGGGATTCCCCGCCGACCGCCTGAACCGCCCCGGCATCGCCAGCCTCGGCGAGATCCTGTACCTCAACCCGGGCGGCCCGGGCAACGACGAAAACAACGCCCTCCGCTACGGGCTGGACAACGCCAGCGCCCTGCCCGCTAGAATGGACAACTACCCGGACCCCAACGACGGCACCGCCAACGGCCCGCCCGAGAACCAGCAGGACGACAACGAGCAACTGCTCGCCCGTTTCGCCATGCTCAGCCAGGCCTACGGCGTACGCAGCGACCGGTTCGTGGTGTACGGCGTGGTGCGGGGCTACCAGGACAACGCCTTCAACCAGCTGCCGGTCGAGTCCGCACGGTTCATCGCCGTGATCGACCGCGGCTCGATGCAGACAAGCAACCCCAACCCGCGCGTGATCGGGTTTGTACGATACTAAGCGGCTTCACTCGCGACGACAAAGGACCGCGGACCATGCAAAGACAACGTGCCTTCACCATCATCGAGCTGTTGGTCGTCATCGCGATCATCGCCGTCCTGATCGGCCTCCTGTTCCCCGTGCTCGGGGCGATCAAGCGCAACGCCAGGCAGACGGAGAATAGCTCCGTCGTCCGCGGCGTCATCCAGTCGATGATCACCTACAGCGGCAGCAACCGTAATTTCTTCCCGGGCTTCGACGGTTTCACGTTCGCCGACAACACCGCCGACACCACCAACGCCAGCGCCCACGGCCAGTGCCCCGAGGGCCGCTACTGGATCATGCTCACCGAGAACTACACCACCGCCGACGCCCTGATCAGCCCGTCGGAATCCAAATCCCCCTGGCAACGCGACGCGGTCACAAAAGACAACTACTCCTTCGCCATGCTGAACCTGGCGGGCAACCCCACGGTGGTCACCCCCGCAGCCACTGACACACACGCCTACCGACGCGAAGAGTGGCGCAACCAGCAGAACCCGCTCGCCCCGCTGGTCACCGACCGCATCGCCGACCCCCCGAACTTTACGCCCGGCGACCCCACCACCTACCTGAGCATCCACGACGGCAGCGAAGAGGGTAAGTGGATCGGCTCGATCGGCTTCGGCGACCTGAGCGTCGACTTCTCAGACACCTCCGTCGTCGAGACACGCTTCGCCGGCTACCGCAACCAGGCCGACGACATATTCACGCCCGGCGACGGTACGGGCACCGGCGCGGAACCCTACAAAAACGCCCAGGTCACCTACTCCGCCGTGAATCAACCAAACGGTTAACACCCGGGCTTTTCCCGGCCTGCGACATCTCCTCTAAGTACTTTCGGTTCAGACGGCTTTAGCCGCCGGCATGCATAGCCCCCCGCCGGGTTCACACGGAATGTCCCAAACCCCAACGCCCCTCAACTAATCGACTCACAGGCAAAGCGATGGACCCCAACTGCATCTTCTGTAAGATCGCCGCCGGGCAGATCCCGTGTCATAAGTTGTACGAGGATGAGCGCGTGCTGGCGTTTCTGGACTTAGGCCCGCTGGCGAACGGGCACGCGCTGCTGATCCCCAAACACCACGCCAAAGAACTCGGCGACCTCCCGGACGAGGACGCGGCGGCCGTCGGCAGCGTATTGCCGCGCATCGCGCGGGCCATCGCGCAGGCGACCGGGAACGACGCCTACAACGTGCTGGTCAACATCGGCGAGCCGGCAGGACAGGTCGTGATGCACGTACACTTCCACATCATCCCCAAACCGACCGATGCGCCCTCAAGCGGCCAACCCGGCAGCGGCCTGGGCCTGCACTGGCCCGCCGGCAAGCTCGACCCCGACGCCGCCAGAACGCTTGCGCAGAAGATCGCCGCCGCGATCGCGTAGAGCATTCACAATCTAAACACAGCGAGCCGGGGCGCCACACCATGACCCGAAGGCCAAGGCGTGAAGGCCAACAGCACGCTCTGCCGTTGCACGGCCAGAACGTAACCCCATCGACGATATCGACAAGGCCCGCGTGAAGATCAGATATAACTTATATCTGATCTATTGATCAGCCGGATACGCGCACTTGATAGGTGTGGAGGCAGACCAATCCTCTTGTGCGATGTTGGAGGGTTAGACGACGGCCTACTCACCCGGCGAAGCTGCGGCTTCAGCGGGCTGTTCCGCGTCGGGTACAGGCACGGCCTCACCCCGTGCCGCGGCGTCGAGCAGCGCTTCGTCAAGCGGTGTGTTGGTCAGCACGACGATCACGGGGTTGACCAGATATTTCTCCGCCATGCGCGTCAAAGTGTCCGCGTCGGTCTCGGCGACGGCCTTGAGAAACTTCATCGAATCCGGGTCGTTCAGGCCGTAGAGTTCGTCCAGCGCCATAAGCATCGCGCGGTCGCTTAGGCTCTGCTTGCCGAAGAACTCGTTGGTGAGCACCTTGGCCTTGGCGCGCTCGATGTCTTCGGGGTTGAAGTCGCCTGCCTTGGCGCGGCGGACGACGGACATCGTGCGCTCTAGCGCCTCGACGGCCTGCGGCGCGGAGGTGTTGAAAAGCACGGCCGTGTACCCCGGCACGATCCCCGACCAGGCGCTTGCGCCGACGGAATAAACCAGCCCCGGCCCCCGGCCGCGCAGTTCTTGTTCGAGCCAACCGGAGGGGAAATCGCTCATGACGGTGGTCAAGACCGACAGCGCGGGGTAGTCCGGGTCGTCCCGGCTGACACCCGGGCCGAAGCCGAGGTAGAACGCGGTCGCGGGTTTGGTCGTGGCGACCTGTACGATCTTGGCGGAAGGCGCGGCCGGCTTGGGTGGGTCGAACGCGGTCTGTGGCTGAGCGGCTAACGGACTGAACACGCCCTGCGCCGCTTCGTACACAGCCCGCGGATCAACGTCGCCGACCACGACCAGCACCGCTTCGGATGCGCCAAGATGCGCCGCGTGGAAAAGGCTCAGGTCCTCGGCCGTCAAGGCTTCGACCACATCACGCCGGCCCAGTGATACCTGCGACCAGGGGTGCTGCCCGAAGTATTCGTTGCGGAACGCCTGACGCAACTCGCCGATCCAGGTCTCGCCCTCGCGGTCGATCGCGGCCAATAAGCGGGGGCGCAGCTTGTCCCATTCGCCGGCATCAAACGCCGGCTCGTTCACGACCTCGCCTAGCAACGCCAACACCTTTTTCCAATCGTCACGCAGCGCGGTCGCCGAGGCGTAGGCGGTG
>JAWKTA010000113.1:0-3208 GCA_041402025.1 Phycisphaerales bacterium
CCTGACGAACTCGACCGCGTCGGTCTGGTTCTCGAAGCCGGAGATATCCGGCACCGGGTCGCCGTCACGCAGCACCTTCACCGAAGGCGATTCCTCGTGTGAGTTGCGCTGGAGGTAAACGCTCCCGCTGGTGCGCCAGCTCGTGCCGGTCACGTCGATCGACGAGTTTTCGCCGAACGTTTCCTGCACGATGAAGTGGCGCGGCGGGGAGTGATCGTTGACGTCGCCGGCGTCGGGGTCGTCGGCATCGCCGAACGGCTCGAACGACTGGCCGTTGATGTTGATCTTCACCGTCACCGGCATATCCACACCGCTGGAGGTGATCGCCGCGCCCAGCACGGAAACCTTCACCGCGAAGTCCTCGCTGGGGACGACCCGGCCGTCGCTGATGGTGAAATCAATCGTTTCACCCGCCCGCGCCATGCCCGCCGGTGCAAGCACCGCGCCCAGGCAGGCCGCGCCCGCTAAGGACTTGATCAGGTCCGCCTTACTGTAAATACCCATCGGTTCACCCTTCCTTTCGCAAGCCTCGTCATTTATTTATTGGCAGGTTTGTGCCCGGCGGTGTTCCGTCCCTTCGGTCAACCCGGGCATACCGCTGGATCGTGTGGCAACAAGCCGATTGAACTATCCAATACGCGCCGACCCGCCCGCAAACGCGGATCGGGCATTTGTGTATGAACGCCGTGAAACTGTAGGGCCCCGGCGGGCTGTGACGGTTGTGCGGGCTTTTGCCGCCGTTGGATAACAGGCAAGAAAAGAGATGTCTTGAACTTAGCCGGGTCGCACGGCAATCAATGCGGCCTGCCGGCCCGTGCGGCCGTGGTCACGGCGGTGGCTGAAGAACTCATCCTCGCGGGCATAGGTGCAGCGGTCAGTGCGGTCGATGTGTTCGGCAGAGACGCCGGCCTGCTGAAGTTGATGCGCGACGGCGGCGGCGAGGTCGATGTGCGGTTTGGCGTAGCCGTCACGCATCACCACCGAGCCAAGCCCGGCCGAGTCGAACGCCTCCACGACCTCCGGCCCGACCTCGAAGTGCTCCGCTCCGATGCACGGCCCGATCGCGGCGACCAGAAGTTTGTTGCACCGGCCCGTTAATTGCATCACGGATTCCGCAGATCGCGGAACAACACCGGCGATGATGTCCGCGCCAACCCGCGTGGATCGCCGACACCGATCGGCCATCACGCGATGCCAGCAGCACCGGCACACAGTCCGCCACGCGCACCATCAGCAAAAGTCCCTGTTTGTCCGTCGCGATCGCATCGGCGCGCGGCGCATCCACCGGGCGGATGGGTTCGGCCGGCGGCTGCCAGACGTTGCACCCGTGTACCTGATTTACCTGCACACGGATGTGCCGCCGGCAACCCAGGGCTTTGCGCACCCGGCGGAAATTCTCCGCGACGTTGGTATTCGCGTCCGCGTCCGGGTCATTGACCAGTGACACCAGATTCAAGGATCTGTACGGCTCCGGGCTTATTCCGCCGATCCGCGTCGTGAACCCGTGCGGCACGCCGATCTCGTGCAGCAGCGGCGACCGGTAGGTCACCACCTTGTTTTCATGTTCGATGCGGACCAGGTCAGGCATGATTACTGCCCGGCCCCACGTGATGGTGCGTCCTGTTCCTCGCGGAGCGTCTTGGCGATCGCCATCTCCGCCAGCCGAACGGTCGATTTATCCATCGCGTCCAGCGCCCCGTGGAACGTGTCCGCGTCCGCGCTCGGCGCATCGGCCAGCGCCCTGACCTGCGCGACGTTCGCCTCGACCTCGCTCCGATAGCCGGCTTCGATCTCGTCGCCGACCTTGGCAAGCTGTTTCTCGATCGCGCGGATATCGAGTCTCGCCTGGTTGCGCAGGTCGATCAGGCGGTGGGCCGTCATGTCCTCGGCCGCGTGCGCGTAGCTCTCGGCCTCCATGCGATCGACCTCTTCGCGGGTCAGGCCGTGGTTCGGCACGATCTGGATCGAGGCGCGCTTCTCGCTGCGCTTCTCGACCGCGCGCACGTTCAATACGCCGTTGGCGTCCACCAGGAATGTCACCTCGACCTTCGGCAAACCGGCCGGCATCGGGGGGATCCCCTTAAGCTCGAACTCGCCCAGCGACCGGCAGTCCGCGACCAGCTCGCGTTCACCCTGAAGGATGTGCAGCTTGATGTTGGTTTGCCCATCGACGTAGGTCGAGAACATCTCGGTCGCCTGCGCGGGGATCGTCGAGTTGGCCATGATGAGTTTCGACACCGCGCCGCCCATTGTTTCGATCCCCAGACTCAGGGGGATCACGTCCAGCAGCAGCATGTCCCGGTTAATGCCGGCAAGGATCGACCCTTGCACCGCCGCGCCCAGCGCCACGACCTCATCCGGGTTCAGCGCGGTGTACGGCTCGGTCTTGAATAGCTCGCCTACGCGCCGCCGCACCAGCGGGATGCGTGTCGAGCCTCCGACCATTACGACCCGATCGATGTCGTTAACCGAACACTTGGCGCTGCGCAGGGCTTGTTCGCAACAGGCGACCGTCCTGTCGACCCACGGCCTGATCATCGCGTTGAACTCATCCAACGTCAGCGTCCGCCGGTACACGCGCGGTTTGCCGTCGGCATCCGCGCCCAGGTCAACCTCGATCGGGGCGGCATCTTCGCTGGATAGCCGGACCTTCATAGCCTCGGCGAAGTTGCGGAACGCCTGTCGTGTGGAAGCCGGGAATTCGATCGATTCGCCGAACTGTTCGCGGACTTCTTTCTGGATCAGTTCGACGATCATTCGATCGACATCGTCACCGCCTAAGTGCGTATCCCCGGCGGTGGCGAGCACCTGATCGACCCGGCCGGCATCGGTGTGCATCAGGCGCAGGATCGAGACGTCGAACGTCCCGCCTCCCAAATCGAAGACGGCGACGGTCTGGGAGGGGGGTTGGGGATTGGGGGTTGGGGATTGGGGGTTGCTGCTGCACGCCTCGGGGTTGAGTTTGGTGTTGAGGGAGACCGTGCCATCGGTCTTTTTCTTCCCGATCCCTGATCCCTGATCCCCGGCCCCTATCCCGTACGCCAGCGCTGCCGCGGTCGGCTCGTTGACGATGCGGACGATCTCGAGCCCGGCGATCCGGCCGGCGTCGCGCGTGGCCTGGCGTTGTGCATCATCGAAATACGCCGGGACCGTCACGACCGCCTTGCGCACCGGCGTGCCCAGCGCCCCCTCCGCCCAGCCGCGCAAT
>JAWKTA010000114.1:0-3152 GCA_041402025.1 Phycisphaerales bacterium
ATCGGCCGGAGATGTCCGCACGGGGCAAACCTACCCTGCCCAGCGGGTGCGGGCGCGATCCCCCGGCCTCCGGGGGCGACGCAAGGACGCAGGCTCCGGCTTTCCCCGGGCCCCGACCGGTTCAGGCGCACGCCCCCGGCCGACCACACAGGGACCGCATTCACGAGGACCCAGACATGCAACGCAAATCCACCACCGGCAAACCCCGACCCACCCGCCAGGGCTTCACGCTCATCGAACTGCTGGTGGTCATCTCCATCATCGCCCTGCTCGTGGGTATCCTCCTGCCGGCACTGGGCGCGGCGCGGCGGACGGCACAAAACGTACAGTGTTTAAGCAACCAGCGCCAAGTGGGCATCGCAATCTCCGCGTATGCGACGGATAACAACGATCATGTTACCCCATGGCGCGCTTTTACCGAGCCTCCGATTCCGCCTCGCACCAATCCTGTATGGACGTTAACAGATCGTTTTATTGGCGACTGGGTTTGGACCAGCATGATTGTCGTGGGCGGCTATGGTGCGGAACGTGATATGTTTAAGTGCCCGTCCTTCCCGGATGCTGACGAAAACAGCGCAATCAGCATTCGAGAAGCGCCCTTAGATGACCCGGGGCCCGGACTGACTGAGATATTCACCAACTGGCATAACTCAGATTACGGCATCAACTGTTCTTATTACGCTATGAAACGCCATATGAAAGCGGGTGCACCGAATTACGATAAATTCGCGATCAGTATACGCCAGTCGGACATGAGAAGGCCCAGCGAACACCTGGCCGTTGTTGACACATTTGTTGCGAATTTTGACCCAGAACATCCTTCGCCTGCGGTTGGCAGGCAACGCGGCCTGTACATGATTTTTGGTAATAAATTTGCGGCGAATGAGTCAGCACATGCCCGGCACAGCGGCTCCACGAACATCCTATGGGGCGATGGCCATTGCGCTTCGTTTGCAATCCAGGATAAGTTCGAAGCCTACAAAGACCTCGGCGCCTACGATACCGACCCGGATACTGACGGCATGCCGAACTATTGGAATACTGTAGAGTATTAATCGGGTGCTGCCGACTTCTCAACGACTACTAAAATAAAAAAACACCGCCTTCATGGCGGTGTTTTTTGCAACTAAAAGACAGCCACGAAAACAATAGCGGCTATCTAACCCTACGGCCCACGCCAGGGTAATAAACGGGGTCTGGGGAATTAACCCGGTATGACCTGTTTGGCCGCTCGGTTTCCCGGCTCTCTACGCTGCCCTCAAACACCGCCCCGATGGCGGTGTTTTTTCATCGCCGGTCAAAAAAAGACCGCGAATACACCTCATACGCCCGGATCACGCTTGTATCATCGCCCGGGCGTTATATAATTATGGGGTCAGAGTTTGGTTTTCATCCTGTTTTCGCACAGGTTCAGATCGGTTTGTCGGCGATATCGGGTTTCAGGGCTTTTCTGGTGCGGGCGGCCGTACCAGACCTTTCCAGCGGTCACATCTTGAGGGAACTTTTTGTCATGGGACGCATCACACCCAGCACGGCCAAGCAGCCCGGTTCGCTTCACGGCTTTACCCTCATCGAACTGCTCGTGGTGATCTCCATCATCGCCCTGCTCGTGGGCATACTTCTGCCCGCGCTCAGCGCCGCGCGGAATTCGGCGCGGGGCGCGGTCTGCCTGAGCAACGAACGCCAGGTCGGGATCGCCATCATCGCCTACGCAACGGACAACGACGACTATGTGGTCCGTCACGGCTACAGGGACGGTGCAGTGGTCAACGTCTGGCAAACCCCGCCCGCCACCGCCTACTGGACCGGCACGCTGGCCATCCAAGGCTACGGCCCCGAACGCAAGATGTTCAAGTGCCCAAGCTTTGATTCCGGTGAGAATACCAACAACTACAGCATCCTCATCGCGGACCTGGATGACCCGGGCGAACAGCGTTGGCGTGACACGGACTACGGCATCAACTGGTACTCGCTCGCCGGCCGCGTCGCATATGGTTCTACCACTGAAGAACAGTGGTACCGCACGGCCCGCCTGGATTGGGCGGAAGACCCGACCGGCACGCTGATGACGGCCGACACCTGGTACGAATTATTCAAAGAAGGAACGGCTCAGCACGCGACCCACCAGCGAGGCGCGGCGGTCATCGGCGGCCAGCCGACGATCTGGGGCGGACCGCACGCCCGGCACTCCAACACCACCTGCAACATCCTCTGGCTGGACGGCCACGTCAGCGGCATGAGCTTCCCCGATGTGCTGATGGCACACGGCAAAACGTCGGCCACCTCACAAGTCGATCTGGCCGACGGGCCGTGGGGCATCAACCAGCTGGGCTTCTTTAACTCGGCTATCAGGGCGGCCGTCGAAAAAGGCACACGCAATATCGCAGATATACCCAATGTCTGGGACCTCTGGTAGCGGTAACAAACCGCGCTACGCCGCGCCCGCGCTCGGCGCGGGTCTCCCGACCCCGCCGTCCCAACCGACCGAAGGTCTCCACGCGCCCAGAGGCAGACCGGTGCCAAACAAGCCGGAACACTAATACACACTCATTCCCACACATCCGGGATTAGTGCCGACCAGCAAGAATCAGTGCCCCCATTCATTCATACGCGCACAGCCCGGCACGATCCACCGCTCGGCGCGGGTCTCCCGACCCCGACGACTACCTGACCGAAGGTCTCCACACGCCCGGCGGCAGGCCGCCGCCAAACAAGCCGGAACTCTGATGCTCACCCCGGGACGCTGATCCGGGGTCGGTGTTGATCAGCGGAAATCGGTGCTACACACCTGCATCCGCGCACAGCCCGGCACGATTCACAAATATAAAGATCTTCCCCACGCGTCAGCCCCAACCCCAGCCGGACGGACGACATGCGCGATCGATCCGTTAAATAACACCCGCCCCGGTGCGCACACAGCAGGCCATCCCGCCATAAGTGGCCGCGTCGTTTCCGGTTCATCTTTCCCGGGGGCGTCGGCCGACAACCCAACGACGGCGCAGGTCCGAACCTGTCGAGTTGCTGTGATGTTCTCGGGACCGGGACTCACAGCCTGTCCCCACCCCCCGGAAGTTTTTCAGCTTCCATCCGGAAACTTCCTTCGTTCATTGGAACGGGGGAAAAATTCCGGGGGCCGGGGGGGGACCTTCGGG
>JAWKTA010000115.1:0-3149 GCA_041402025.1 Phycisphaerales bacterium
GGACCCGGTCGGGTCGCTGAACCCGCGCATGACCGTCGGGAAGATCATCGGCGAGCCGATCGTCGTCCACGGGATCGCCAGGGGCCGGGAGCTGCGAGACCGCGTCGCCACGCTCTTGAAGAAGGTCGGCCTGGAACCCGATCACGCGTTCCGCTACCCCCACGAGTTCTCCGGCGGGCAACGGCAGCGCATCGGCATCGCGCGTGCGCTCGCGCTCGAGCCGAAGTTTGTCGTTTGTGACGAGCCGGTGTCGGCGCTGGACGTTTCGATCCAGTCGCAGATATTGAATCTGCTTGCGGACCTTCAGGACGAGTTCGGCCTGTCTTACCTGTTCATCGCGCACAACCTCGCGGTGGTCGAGCATTTCTGCGACCGCGTCGCGGTGATGTATTTAGGCAGGATCGTCGAACTCGCCGACCGCGAGACGCTGTACCGGAACCCGATGCACCCATACACGCGCGCGCTGTTAAGCGCCGCGCCGAACCCCGACCCGGCTGGCAAGAAGCAACGCATCATGCTCGAGGGCGACGTCCCCAGCCCGATCCACTTCTTCAAGGCCCCCGGAAGCTCGGGCACCCACACGCCGGCCACGCAGGACGCCCCCGCCGAACACACCGACCACGGCATCACCTACATCACCCGCCAGAGCCTCCTGGACCGCCCACCTTTACAGGAAGTGCCGGGCGAGCCGGGACATTTCGTGTCGATACGATCCGCGTGATGAGTTAACGATCCGGTCCCGGCGTCGTTATGTTAAAAATTCTTGAGATATGGCGTTCTTGCGGTATGATAATATCGCATTTTGTGGATCACCGGGGTGTTCGCCCGATGCGTTCGGTTTAGATGCCGGGCGGGTGATGACCAGTCATATGGCAAAGATGGGAGGGATAGAATGGCCAGTACGTTTCCGCGCGTGATGTCCGGCATTTCTGTGCTGGTTGTGTTTTCGTTTCATTGCGTTTCGCCGGCCGCGGTGTTGACCTGGGACGGCAGTACCGGCAACTGGGACACGGACGCGAGCTGGCTTCCCGGCGGGGTTGAGCCGACGTTGAGTGACGACGTTGTGATTAGCGCCGGCCAGGTAACGGTGGTTGCCGCCGGTGAGGTTGCCAGCACCGTTAAGGTCAATGGCTCCGGCGAGCTGATCGTCGCCGGAGGCAACCTGGTCACCGCGACCGGTGTCGGTGCGGGGTTGAACATCAACGGCGACTTTTCAGTAATCACCAGTGGTTCGGTTGACACCTACCAGTTACGGATCGGGAACGTCACGGACGGCCATCTATTGATTGACGGTGGATCATCACAGGTGATCGTCCGTTCGCCTTCCGGCAGCAGCGCCGAGGTTTCGATCGGTTTTATCAATAACGCGGTTGGCACACTTGATGTCACGAACGGCGCGACCTTTCTTTACAATCCTTCGACCTCTGACAACATCATTAACATCGCCAGCGACTTCAATACCGGCGGGCCGGACCTCGTCGCCGACGACGGCAGCAGGCTGACGATCGATGGTGTCGGGTCGCTGGTCGACCTTCAGGATAACCGCCTGGACATCGGGAACCTGGACGACGGACACCTGCGTATCACCAACGGCGGCGAGTTGCGGACCACGGCCGCTGTCATCGCCGATGAGCCGACATCCGGGGGCAGTTCCGTGGTTGTTTCCGGCGCCGGTTCCATATGGGGATTGTCCAATGGAACGGTTAATGGCATTCTCGACGTAGGCCAGAAAGCGCCGGGTACCTTATTAGTTGAGGATGGCGGCGTAGTGAGCGGCGGCGGCTTTATGGTCATTGCAACGCGTCAGACGCCGGATGGCGACAGCTACGCCACCGTGACGGGAGCCAGCTCGCGGCTTGAGTTCCTTTCTGACGCCGCGCACATCGGCGGTCTGGATACCGGCGCTGACGGCGGCGTCGGCCATTTGTCCGTGCTGGATGGGGCAACGGCCGAGTTTGGTGCCTTACGCATCGCTGATAATACGGTTGGCACGGCGGGCAGTTCCGTCACCATCGATGGCCCGGGCAGCACGCTGACGGTCGATGGTATTACATCTGTGGGAAATCATGCTCAGGGGAGCCTGATCATCAGCAACGGCGGTGTCTTTGATGCGAACGCAAGCGCCGTATATGTGGGCCATAATTCGAACACTGATAACAGCAGCGTAACCGTCACGGGTGAGGGCAGCCAGCTCAACGTCGGCGCCAACCTCATTATCAGCCGGTTCGGGACAAACAACACGGTTTATGCGGATTCGGGAGGCGATATCTCCGTGCAGGGGACTACCGTGATCGGCCAGACCACGGGCAAATACGGCACGCTGAGCGTGGACGGCGCCGGTAGTACGTTTACGACCGACTCGCTCACGGTAGGTCTGGAAGGCCGGGGGGCCTTAACGATCGCCAACGGGGGTACGGCCCATGTGCAGGGCGGTTCGTATGCCGGTGTCGGCGACCTCGCGGGGTCCGCGAACAGCAGTATCGTCGTCAACGGCGCCGGCTCGCTTTTCAGCACGGACGTCTCCCTGATCGTTGGCAGGAATGATGTCGGCTCGGTACTTATTGAAAACGGCGCTACGCTTGCCATGGGTGCGAGTTTGCGTATCGGTCAGGGTGGCAGCGCGACCGACAGCAGCGTTGTCATCACGGGGGCCGGCTCTTCGGCGACGGGCGGCGCCGCCGATGTCGGCTACGGCGTGCCCGCCACGCTGAGCATCGAAAACGGCGGTTCCTATGCCGGCACGGCGCTGACAGTCGGCATTAATGCGGGCGTTGGTGTCAGCTCGGTTAACGTTGATGGGAGCGGGTCTTATGCGCATTTCACGGGCAACGCGGACATCCGTAACGCCGCACTGGTGGTGAGCAACAGCGGTGTTGTGGATATCGATGGCGACATGGAAGTCCGGGTGAATTCCGCGTCATCGAGCGGTCGCCTTGTGAGCGTTGAATCCGGCGGCACGCTGAATATTGGTGATGACCTGACCCTGACATCCGCCACCACGGGTCCCAACGGCCAGTTGATCGTAACCGGTGTCGGGTCCAGCCTGCATATCGCGGGCGGTGTCACCGTGGGAGAAGCGGTGGATCTTGACGGCGAGCTGGTTATTCAACAGGGTGGAAGCGCGGTTGTAGGGTCAGGCATCTTCATCG
>JAWKTA010000116.1:0-2963 GCA_041402025.1 Phycisphaerales bacterium
GGGCGACGTTCAGCAGCACGGGGATGATGTGCGTCTCGGGCGTGTGGTCCTCGCCGATGCTTCCGTCGCTCGCGCTGCCGGCCACGTAGAAGTAGCGCAGCGCCGCGAAGGCGAAGTCTTTGTTCGCGTTGGCGTAGTCGATGAGGACGCGCTCGACGAATAGTTTCGACCAGCCGTAGGGGTTGATCGGTTTTTGGGGCATCGTCTCGACGATGGGCATGGACTCGGGTTCGCCGTAGGTCGCGCAGGTCGAGCTGAAGACCAGACGCTTGACGCCCTGGGCGTCCATCGCGCGCAGCAGGCTGACGGTGCCGGAGGTGTTGTTGTCGTAATAGGTCAGCGGTTCGGTGACGGATTCGCCGACGTACGCCAGCGCCGCGAAGTGCATCACGCAGTCGATCTTGTTTTCTTTCAGGGCGGCGCTGACTTTGTCGGTCTCGCGCAGGTCGGCGTGGATAAACGCCACACCGTCCGGCACCGCGGCGCGGTGGCCCCGGTAGAGGTTGTCCAATACCGCCACCGTGTGCCCGCCGGCCCGCAGCCGACGCACCGCGTGCGACCCGATATACCCCGCCCCGCCTGTCACCAGTACGTTCATTGTTCTAAGCCTTCAGCCGTTAGCCATTAGCCGTTAGTTTTGTTGATTGAGCACATCTGCCGCTTGAAGCTAATGGCTAATAGCTAACGGCTAGTGATACTCATCAATGCATCAGCTTCAAGATCATCACCCCGCCGATCAGCAGCGCGACGAATACAACACACAACAGGTTGAAGTATTTATCGATGAACGGGGTCGCTTTAGGGCCGACCCACCAGAACAAACCGGCCACGAGGAAGAAGCGCGCCCCGCGCCCGACCAGCGACACCCCGATAAACGGCAGCAGCGGCTGGGCGAACACGCCGCCTGCGATTGTGAAAACCTTGAACGGGATCGGCGTAAACGCCGCCACAAACAGGACCCACACGCCCCATCCGTCGTACCATGACTGCACGGTATCGAACTTATCCTGCGAGAAGCCCGGCACGTAATCGAACATCCACTGCTGCACAACTTCCCAGGCGTAGTGCCCGATCGCGTATCCCAGCACCGCGCCGAGCACGCTGGCGACCGTCGTGACCGTGGCGAACCAGAGGCTGCGTTCGCGCTTGCCCAGGCACAGCGGGCCGAGCAGGACGTCCGGCGGGATCGGGAAGAAGCTCGACTCCGCGAACGCCAGCGCAAACAGCGACCAGGTCGCGTGCGGGGTCTTGGCCAGCGACAGGACCCAGTCGTACATCCGGCGGTGGATCGCCCACCGGCTGACCGGCCCGACGGCGGCTTCGGCGGCCTGGTGGACGGCGTCGTCGGCCGGGGTGGTCGCGTTATCAAGCGGGGAATTATGCGGCATAGGGCGGGTCGTCGTGGTCGGGGATTTCGGTGGTCGGAAGCTTCATCATCGGCCGGTTTTCGGCCCCAAGCTTAGCGGGCGGCCGGGGTTGCGTTATGATGCGGGCGGTTTATCTTGATGATCAACTCCGGGCCTGTCCGATAACTAGTCACATCTGGTCCGTGATCTAAGCACAGGAACGGCATTATGGCAAAGGGCGTGGGCAGCGGCGAATCGTGGGGCACGCGGATCGGCGTGATCCTGGCGGTGATGGGCAGTGCCGTGGGGCTGGGCAATTTCCTGCGGTTCCCGGGCAAGGCGGCGCAGTACGAGGGCGGGGCCTTCATGATCCCGTACTTCATCGCGCTGCTGGTGCTGGGTATCCCGCTGGCCTGGGCGGAATGGGGCATGGGCCGCTACGGCGGGGTGCGCGGGCACAACTCCACACCCGGCATCTACCGCACGATCTGGCGCAACCGCGCATCGCCCTACTTCGGCGTCATCGGCATGATCGTCCCGGTCATCATCTACATGTACTACGTCTTCATCGAGGCGTGGTGTCTGTCGTATGCTTATTACACCGCGACGGGCGCGTTGTCGCTGGGCGGTGACAAGCAGCCGTACCTGGATTTTTTCGTTAATTTCATCGGGGCGTCGGAAGACGGGTTCCTGCTCGATCAGGGCGGGGTCAGCCCGGCTGTGATCGCGCTGGCGATCTGTTTCGTGCTCAATTTCGTGCTGATCTACCGCGGGCTTAGCAAAGGCATCGAAAAGTTCTGCCTGTTCGCGATGCCGTTATTGGTGGTATGTGCGTTGGTCGTGCTGGGGCGTGTGTTGACGCTGGGCACGCCGGACCCGGCGCAGCCGGACCTGAACGTGCTCAACGGGCTTGGCTACATGTGGAATCCTAAGACCACCGACGGCTCGTTCATGCAGAGCCTGATGAACGGGCAGATGTGGCTGGAGGCGACCGGACAGATCTTCTTCTCGCTGTCGGTGGGGTTCGGCATCATCATCACCTACGCCAGCTACCTGAAGAAAGACGACGACGTGGCGCTGTCATCGCTGACCTCCAACGCGGGCAACGAGTTCTGCGAGGTCGCGCTGGGCGGGCTGATCACGATCCCGGCCGCGTTCATCTTCCTGGGCACGGCCGGCGTCGCGGGGCAGGGGACGTTCGACCTGGGTTTCAAGGTGCTGCCGCAGGTCTTCGAGACGATGCCCGGCGGGCGGGTCGTCGGCACGCTGTTTTTCTTCCTGCTGTTCCTTGCCGCCGTGACCAGTTCGCTATCCATGCTTCAACCGGCGATCGCGCTGCTCGAAGAAGGGCTGGGTTTGGGCCGTAAGGCCTCGGTCGCCATGCTCGGGTTTATCACGCTGGTCGGCAGTTTGTTCGTCGTGTTCTTCTCCAAGAATCTCATGGCATTGGACACGATGGACTTCTGGGTGGGCACACTGTGCATCTTCCTGCTCGCGACGTTCCAGACGATCCTCTTCGGCTGGGGCCTGGGCATCGACAAGGGCATGGAGGAGATCAACCGCGGCGCGAGTATCCCGGTCCCTAGGTTAGTGGGTTATGTGCTGAAATACGTCGCT
>JAWKTA010000117.1:0-2948 GCA_041402025.1 Phycisphaerales bacterium
CGCGGAGCGTCGAGAGGCGCTTGGTTTCCGCTGCCATCTCCTGGTTGCAGATCTCGCAGGCCTTGCCCAGCCCGACGATGCCGGTGACGTTGAGCGTGCCGGAGCGCATGCCGCGTTCGTGGCCGCCGCCGTCGATGATCGGGGTCAGGCGGACGCGCGGTTTGCGGCGGCGTACGTACAGGAAGCCCACGCCCTTGGGCCCGTAGATCTTGTGCGCCGAACCGGAGAGCAGATCGACACCGGCCGCCTCGACATCGACCGGGATCTTGCCCACGGCCTGGGTCGCGTCGGTGTGCAGCAGCACGCCCTTGTCCTTGCAGATCTTGCCGATCTCCGGCAGCTCGTTGATCGTGCCCAGCTCGTTGTTGGCCCACATGATCGAGACGAGGATGGTGTCGTCACGGATCGCGGCCGCGACCTGCTCGGCGTAGATGATGCCGTCGGCCTTCGGCTCAAGCCAGGTCACGTCGTAGCCCATCTTCTGGAGGCGCTTGCAGGGGTCGAGCGTGGCTTTGTGTTCGTGGACGGCGGTGATGATGTGCCGGCCCTTGTCCTTGTACATGTCGGCGACGCCCTTGATCGCCAGGTTATTCGACTCGGTCGAGCCGGACGTCCAGATGATCTCTTTGGGGTCTGCACCGATCAGGTCGGCGACCTGCTTGCGGGCGAGCTTGACGCCGTCTTCCGCGGCCCAGCCGAACTCGTGGTTGCGGCTGGCGGCGTTGCCGAACTTCTCGGTGAAGTAAGGCAGCATCGTCTCGAGCACGCGCGGATCGACGGGCGTGGTCGCGTTGTGGTCCATGTAGATCGGCAGCTTCAGTGCCATCGGCTTAGGCTCCTTGGTCCTGGTATTGCTCCACGCCGCAGGGGATGCCAACGTGCGCGGGGTGTTTAAGTGTATCCCGGCAGGCACAGGCGTGCGGCCCGTTTGCCGGGGAATCGTTATCCGTTTCGAGGCGCTCGTCGCGCAGGTCCTGCAAAGTCACATCGCTGAGGAATCGGTTGATCCGCTGGTGCAGCGACCGGATCGTGCCCCGGATCGGGCATCCGCCTGACAACTGGCAACCCTGGCCGACCACCGGCAAACCGTCGGCACACTGCGACAGGCGGACCGGGCCTTCCAACGCGGTCACGACCTCCAGCAGGGTCAGCCGTTGCGGGTCAACCGCCAGGCCGTAACCGCCCTGTGCCCCACGGGTCGAGGTCAGCAGCTTCGCCTGCGCCAGTTCCTTGAGGATATTCATCAACAAGGGCAGCGGCAGGCCGAAGGTCTCGGCGATCTGCTTGGCGCTGACCGGCTCGCTGTCTTCGCCGTGCCGGTCCGCAAGGTAGGACAGCGCGATCAGGGCGTAGTCCGTTTTGCGGGTCAGGGCGAGCATGGGGCACCTTTTGGCAGGACCAACGGTGGGTAAAACCTCAATTGATCCTGATTATCATTTACGCCAGACATAATAGTATCGGATTGGTACGGTATCAAGGCGAGGGGGCATCAAAACCAAAATAAAGACTTTTTTGACCCTATATTTCCTTATAAACCTTGTTACATTGGGTAATTAAATGAGATAGCTATGGTTATGGGTATTATATATCCCCGTGGCGGTTGAAAGGATGGGCCGAGCGAGCCGGTTTCTAAGCCGTCACAGGGGCCAAAAAAAGCCCGGATTTCACTGGGATTAGCAGGTGCGTAACCCGGCTATTTAACATATAACTGCGATCCCCCCGAAGGACCTTTACTCGTCGGGCGGGCGGTCGGGGCACGGTTCCCCGGCTCATCCCTACGTTCACGCTGGACCGGAATCTCCCCCATGGACCGCTACAAATCCGTTCTCCTCTTCGGCGCTCCCGGCTCGGGCAAGGGCACACAAGGCAAAGTCCTGGGCACCATCCCCGGCTTCTACCACTGCGCCTGCGGCGACGTCTTCCGCAACCTCGACATCAAGAGCGAACTGGGGAGCATTTTCTACGAATACAGCTCACGCGGCGAGCTGGTCCCCGACGAAGTGACCGTCAAGATGTGGGCGGAAAACATCCGCGCCCACGCCATCATCGGCCACTACAAACCGCGTAACGACCTGCTCGTGCTCGACGGCATCCCACGCACGCTCGAACAGGCCAAGCTCATGGACGAACACATCGAGGTGCTCCAGGTGATCCACCTCTCGTGCAACAACGAAAAAGCGATGACCGAGCGGCTGCGACGCCGGGCACTGAAGTCCAACCGCCACGACGACGCGGACATCAAGGTGATCCGTAACCGCTGGGAGGTGTACGAACGCGAGACCGCGCCCGTGCTCCAGCACTACCCCAGGAACAACGTCGTCCAGGTCGATGCGATGAACTCGCCCGCCCAGGTGCTGCACGACATCCTTGACTACGTCGTGCCGGCGCAGAACGCGCACTTCGCCGCGTTCGTGGACGTGTGATTCCCGCCCCGCCTTATACCTGTCATCTCATTTCATTGTCGCGCTGCCGGCCGCATGCGGCTTAGCGTTATCTACATCGACCAATCATACGCATCTCGCCCCGAACCCACCGATCAAGACGGGCTACAGACCGGACCTTTACTCGGCAGCCATAAAGATAAGATATAAGTTATATCTAATCTTTAAGCCCCGCCGGGTATCGGGCGCTGGGTGAGCGGTGGCGTGTGTCGGGTGACAATGGGATGCGTATACAGTGGCGGAAATAAAACCGCCCTTCACCCGAAAAGGTCGAGTGAAGGGCGGCGGGGTATATGCAAAACGCGGGATCGGCGTCAGGCTAAATCATCCTTCTCCCTTGGTGCTCCTTGATCCGATGTCCCGCGTGAACAGAACCACTTAGGCCTTGCGACGCTTGAGCACCGCGCCCAGACCCAGGCCCATCAGGGCCAAAGCGCCCGGCTCGGGGATGTTGGCTTCGGCCGTCGGGGGTGTGCCGGCGTTCCAGTTGCCCAGGACGGTGTTCAG
>JAWKTA010000118.1:0-2893 GCA_041402025.1 Phycisphaerales bacterium
ACTACGGGACAACTCGGCCGGGAGCGTTGCTGGGAGTTGTGCGCCGTGCAGATTGTGAATGTTGATAACATCAGGCCGGAACCGTCGGATGATCTGTTGCAGGCCTCGCTTAATCGCGCGGGCCTCAATATGTTGTTTCTGACCAGGCTGCAGCACCAGCGAGACCTTGCGTGCGGCGCGCCCGGCCGCCGGCAGGTCACGGCAGTTGGCGGTCGGGATGTCGGACGCCGGGTCGGGGTGCGGTGTCGCCCACAGCACGTCGTGGCCCTGCGCGATCAGCGCGCGTGCCAGGCGGTGCGCCGCGATACCGGCGCCGCCCTTGCGTTGCACATCACTAAACAGCAGGACCTTCATGCCGCCACCCCCAGTCGACCATGCGCGGGGGCCGCGATACCTTGCTTGTAAAGATGGTCGGTGATAAGCGTCGCCCCACCGTCGGCCGCTTCGGGCAGGCTCACCATGTTCCCGGTCGCCCCGTGATCGTTAAGGAACCCGCTGATCTTGCCGCCGAGCGTGTAATCGATCGCCAGGTACTTTACGCCGAGTGTATGCGCGAAGAGCACCGAATGGAACCGCATCGATATACAGGCGATCGCGCTGCGCATCGCCTGGATCGTCGAGTCGACGGTAGACGGGCGGTGGTCGATCACGGGGTCCAGCCCGGCCAGGTGCTTCTCGGCAAAGGCGAGGTTGAACCGGCGGTCGTCGCAGCCCTCGAAGAACGTGTGCATGCTGTAGAGCGCGGGACGCAGGCCGAGGGTCTCGCAGGCGTGACGAATCTGTTCGCCAAGCTGCTTTTCAAAACGGCTGCGCAGTTGTTCGTACTCGCCCACCGTGCGACCGCCGCGGTAGCCACCGGGCCACTGACGCAGGAAGCAGGCGAGCAATGGACGCCTATCAGGCATCGGCAATGCTTGTTTGCGTGCCAGCACAAACCCCCCCGCCGGGTCGCCGACACACGTGATATCGTTGCGCCCCGTCAGTTGTTTGGCGTATTCCACCGATGCCCGGTCACGTAACGTGACACGATCAGCAAGTTTCAGAATCCGCCGGACCGCGTCGATGCAGAAGACCCCGTTTAACGGCCCGACGCCGCAGCCGTACACCGTGCGGCGACGCCCTTTTGATGCGGCGATCGTGAACGCGGTGAGGATCACGCCCAGTTCACCGATGTCCATCAACGGCCCGCCGCCCATGACAATTTCGTCATAAGACGCACAAGCGTTCAGGAACTTCGGGCTGTAAACCGGCACCACAGTCGCATCGATATTCAACTCGCGCATTGTACGTTCGGTTACGAAGGGGTACAGACTGGTGACCGCGAACTCGGCGTCGGGGTAGCGGGCCTTGTAATCATTGATGATGCCGCCGAGGATCGCCTTGTCGCCGACGGTCTCCGTGCCGTACCAGCCGGTGACGAGCACGCGGCGCGGGCCGACGATCTCGCTGTGACCGCGTGCGACCGACAAGCGGTTGGACAGGCGGATCGCGTTGCGTGTGGTCAACGCACGGCGGGCGTACTTGTCGATCAGGCCGGTCGACCATTCGCGTGTCGTAACCGGCGCATGGTAATCGTGGATGCAGGTGTCGCAGTCGCTCTTGCGGATTCGCTTGCGCTCGGCGATGTTTTTACGATACAGCCTACCCGACGCCGTGACCAGGGCGTTGCCGATCTTGTCGGACTTCGGCGCACAGTATTGCACGTCGCCGCGGCAATCGAGGACCACGGCCGAGGCTTGATACGGGCAGGCGGTCCGGCGGGGCTTACCCAGGAGCATCCCCGCAATGCTGCGGTAGGTCCTGCGGACGGCATCGCGCGTCTCGTACTCTCGCTCGAGCTGCGTGAAGAACATCGCGAGGTGATACGATTCGTCGTCATCAAAGCCGCGGATGTAGGAGGTCTGCCCGAAGTTGTAGAGCCGCTGGATAAATTCGCCGACGCGGAAGCGGGCGTAAATACCGTTCTCCTTGCAGTATTCCAGCAGCTCGTCGGCGTGCCAGAGGTTGGTCTTGGTTATCGTGCAACCAACGGACAGCGGCAGGCTCAACCGGCTTTTGATCTCCTCGATCACACGGATGGCGGAATCGAAGTTCCCGGGCTTACCGCGTACCTGGTCGTGGACTCGACCGACGCCGTCGAGCGACACCATCACATTGAAATCAACACCCCGTTTCCCGCAAGCCTCGGCGGACGACTCGATACGATCAATCACATCCTGGTCACGGATCGCGTTGGTGATGATGCCGGCGCCCTTGAGTTTCGGCAGGCTTTCGCAGATCGTCGCGTATATCTCGGGCAGATCCTTGCGCAGCGTCGGTTCGCCGCCGGACACACCGACATATTTTATGTTGTGGTACAGCTTGTCCGACAGCACACGGCCGAGCTGATCAGGCGTCAGCTCGGTATCGCGCTTCTGTTGCCAGATATTGCACATCACGCATCGGGAGTTACAGATATCGTTGACCAGCAGGTTGAGCGTCGTCGGCTTTGACGGCAGACGATTAGAAAACCAACGCCGCCGCAGGTCCCGGTCCGCGACGGTCGTCAGTGTTTTCAAATCTCGCGTCAACTCTTTCAGCATGGTTCGTTTCGATTCACACCCACCCAATCAACCGGCCAGCGCCAGCGTGTCTCTCTCGTGGTAACCCAGCCGCCGCATCAGTTCGCCGCAGCGGTCGGCCAGGTACGCCAGGTCCGCCTGGTCGAAGTAATTAACCCAGTCGCCGCTCTGGCCCTTACGCATAAACGTCGTGGACCGCTGCTGGTGAGCTTCGCTCTTGAACGGCCGACCGTTTTGTTTTTCCAGTGCCTTCATCCGATCAAACGATGACGCCTCGACCGCACGGTCGATCTGTTGATCAGTAAACGTTCGGACGCCCCAGAACTCGATTA
>JAWKTA010000119.1:0-2822 GCA_041402025.1 Phycisphaerales bacterium
ATAAGAGGAAAAGGCATGGACAGGATGACAGGATGGACTAGATCAGGATTCGATCAGATACGATTCTCTGATCCTGACAATCCTGTCATCCCGTCTACATTCTTTTTTGAATCAAGACACATGATCGCTAAGCCACAAGCGGCCGGAGCGGCTGTCACCGCCACCAGTTCAGGTCGATGTTCGGGAAGACCACATCGTGGATCTCCGCGTCCTTGATCTCGAACTGTTCGACCTCGGTGAGCTTGCCCAGGTATTCGCTGTCGGCGGCGACCTTCTCGGCGATGTCGGTCAGGCTCTCGAACCGGGCGACGTGCTGCATGTAGCGCTTGATGCCGTAGTCCACCGCCTGCCCGCGCCGGATCACGAAAGGCCAGTCGCTCGCCTGTAGCAACAGCAGCTCGCGGCCGGCTTTCTTGAGTAGCTCATGCACTTCCTTGTTCTTCTCCCACGGCAGTTCACGCACGAAACGCAGGAAGTTCGTCTCGCAGCGGTACTCGATGTCCCACATCCAGTTGACCTGGTCGTTCGCCCACACGCGGTGGTCGCCCTTGTCGCCCCACGAGCCTTCCGGCAGTGCGACGACCTTATCAACCGGATGTTCCTTTAAATATTCATCGGTCGTGCAGACGTTCACCTGGTCGTCGGCGTTGAGCGTAAGCATCACGTCACGCAGGAACCTCGGCCCTTCGTGCCACCAGTGCCCGAACAGCTCGGCGTCAAACGTCGCGACGACCACGCCCGCGCGGCCGGTCATGTTTTTGTAGTGGTGCAGCCGGCCCTTGATCTTGTTCACGAAATCCATCGCGTGCTCGTGCAGCTTGCCGGGCACGTTGTCGGGATAGTAAAGATGCTTGTCGCCGAGGTCGGTCTTCTTGCCGGTGACTTTCCAGTAGCGCAGGCCGCGCTTGGGGCTCCATGTTTTGTGGAACTCCAGGTACACGCCGTCCGCCGGGTACCCGATGTCACCTGACCAGACGCTCTCGCACACGTCCGGGTCGCGCGCGAACGCCGCGGCGCGCGCCAGCCCCGTGCCGTCCGAGTTCACGCCCTGCGGCTCGTTCACGCTCCGCCAGCCCCGGCTCGGGTACTTCACCGCCTCGTCCCAGCCGACCTTCCACCACTGCCCGTCATTGAAGACCTGCTCGCTGCGGCTGTTCTCGACCAGGTGATTCTCGACGAAGAAGTGCGTGATCCCTTCGTCAGCGACCAGGTGCTCGATCCCGATACGCCCGTGGACGCGGCCCCAGTGGATCGGCGGGTCCCAGTCACCCGCCGGCCGATAGGCGCACTCCGGCAGCCACATCCCCGTCGGCTTGAAACCCAAAATACGTTCACTGCTCGCCACACCCGCGCGCACCTGCGCCCGGATCGACATGTCGTGATACAGAAGCGGCATGTAGCCGTGCGTCGCGTTACTGGTCAGGATCTCCAGGTGCCCGTCCTTCGCCTGTTTCGCGAACGCGCCGGGGATGTCGCGGTTGATCTTCTTGAACTGCTCCTGGAGCCCCTTGAACATCTTGACCCACTGCTCAGCCAGGTACGCCATGTGGCCGTTGTCGATCTTCTTAAAATCCGCAAGGTCATACGCCGCCTGCTGGGCGCGGTCCGCCAGGTAATGCTCAAAGCCCTTCTTGAAGTGCTCGTGGCTGAGCTGCTCCAGCAGCACGGGCGTCAGCCCCATCGTGATCTTGGGCTTGGCGTTAAAGAACACGCACTCATCAACCATCGCAAGCAACGGCAGATACGTCTCCGCCGCCGCCTCGTACAGCCAGTCTTCACCGTGCGGCCAGGTGCCGTGACGCAGGACGTAGGGGAGGTGCCCGTGAAGCACCAGACAGAAACTGCCAAGGAAGTCGCTCATGGGGACATAGTAACGGGATTGGGGGTTTGGGGTTGGGGATTCGGGCTTGAGCAATCCGGAATTAGTCGTCGCCCGCACCGGCCCGCCCCCGAATCCTAATCCCTAACCCCCAATCCCTAACCTCACCGATACAATCCGTATGATGACAGTACCATTACATACCATGGCCGAGACCGGGAACACGCAATCCGCCGCCCACGGCCTCGCCGGCCGACGCGTCCACTTCATCGGCATCGGCGGGTGCGGCATGTCCGGCCTCGCACGCCTCGCCCAGCACCTGGGCGCCAACTGCTCCGGGTCCGACCTCAACGACTCGGCCACCGTCAAAACCCTTCAATCCGCCAATATCCCCGTCATCCTCGAACAGACCGCCGAGAGCCTGCCCGCCGATTGCGACCTGGTCGTGATCTCCGCCGCCATCAAGCCCGACCACCCCGAGCTGGCCGAGGCCGTGCGACGCGGCATCAAGATCAAGAAATACGCCGCCCTGCTCGGTGAGTTGATGATCGGCCGCACCGGCGTCGCTATCGCCGGTACGCACGGCAAGTCCACCACGACCAGCATGCTCAGCCACATCCTCATCCAGACCGGGCTGGACCCGTCCTTCATCGTCGGCGCCAACTGCCGACAGATCGGCGGCGGCGTCCGCGTCGGGCACAGCGATATCCTCGTCGCCGAGGCATGCGAGTACGACCGGTCTTTCCACAACTTCCACCCCACCCACGCCACCATCCTCAACGTCGAGGCCGACCACTTGGATATGTACAGATCGCTCGACGAGATCGTCGAGGCCTTCAAGGTCTTCGCCGAGCGCATCCCTGATAAGGATGAACGGGGTTCACTGCTGATCAACCACGAGATGCCCCACCGCATCAAGATCACCGCCGCCCTGAACTGCAAGATCGAGACCATCGGCTTCGCGCCCCAGGCCGATTGGCGCGTCGGCGTCAAGGGCAACCAG
>JAWKTA010000120.1:0-2822 GCA_041402025.1 Phycisphaerales bacterium
CGAGACGGGGCCTGCGTGCGGTGGTGGGGCAGGTGCTGATCGACCAGGAGGCGCCGGATTCGATGCTGCGGGACGCGGGGGAATGCATCGCCGAGACCGAAGCTTTGTTAAATGATTGGCCGTCACGTCCCGAACAGCGGGCCGGGGGCAACCGTGTAAGTACTACCGTGACACCACGGTTTGCCATCACGTGCAGTGAAGGCTTGTTGAAAGCGGCGGGCGACCTGGCGCGTAAACACGACGCCTATATCCAGACGCATCTGGCGGAGATGCGGCCCGAGTTGGAGGCGGTCGCCCGGTTGCACGGCGGGCCGGACTATACCACTGTCTATCACAAGGCCGGCCTGCTCACGCCGCGCACGCTGCTCGGCCACTGTATCTATTTAAGCGACGCCGAGCGTGCGCTGCTCGCGGAGACCGGGAGCGTCGCGGCGCACTGCCCGACGGCCAACTCGTTCCTGCGCTCCGGCACGATGGACCGCAAACAGCTGCTCGACGCGGGCGTTTCGCTTTCATTGGGCAGCGATATCGGCGGGGGCTACGAGCGGAGCATGGTCCGTGTCGCGCGGGCGATGATCGAGGCGACGTTCTATTGCGGTTCGGGTGATGCCGCCGTGCCGAATGCGGCCGAGGCCTGGTGGCAGGCGACCGCGGGGAACGCCGACGCGATGGGCTGGCCCGACACGGGGCGCATCCAGGAAAACGCCGAGGCCGACCTGGTCATCCTCCGGCCGGACATCCTCTGGCAAACCGCGCACGACCCGCTGGGCATGGTGATGTTCGCCTACGACGACCGCTGGGTGAAAAAGACGATCATTAACGGGGAAGTGGCGTACTCAGCCGCCGATTGATGCGGCGGCAAGCTTGTCACGCACCTCAAGCAACTGTGCCGCGATGGACACCGCAATCTCGCCGGGGTGATTCGTGCCGATCGGTAATCCGAGCGGGCAGTGGAAAATCTGTTGTTCCATCGGGATGCCGGCCTCGGTCAGCTCGCGGCGCATGATGGCGGCTTTCGACTTGCTACCGATCACGCCCAGGTAGGGGAATACGCGCTTTTGCTTGTAGATCTCGATCAGTACGGGCACATCCGACTTGTGGCCGCGCGTCATGCAGATCACGAACGCATCGTCCGGGAGTGACGCGACCTGCGCGGGCGGGTCGTCGGTGGTGATGGTTTCGATGTTAGGTGCGGTTGGGAGCTTGGCCAGCCAATCGGCGCACGGGTCGATGCACGTAACCCGGCAGGGTAGCGTGGTAAGAAGCTTCGTCAGTGATTGGGTGACGTGGCCCGCCCCGAAGATCACGATGCGCCAGACGCGGTGGTTGACCGTCTCGAAGTAGAGTTTGACCGTGCCGCCGCAGGTCATGCCGACGTCTTTTTGCAGGTTCCAGTCGACGAAGTCGGTATGTTTGGGCGTATCGGTTTTGTCGTTGAGCATCGCCTGCGCGTGGTCGATGGCCTTGGCCTCGACGCGGCCGCCGCCGACCGTGCCATGAAAGAGCCCGTTCGTGGTGACGAGCATCTTGCTACCAGCGTCCTGAGGCGTGCTACCGATCGCGTCGACCATGGTCACGCTGACGAACGGTGTGCCGGAGTCGGCAAGCTCGGCATAACGCTGGATATAGCTCGGGTCGCTCATGGACGTACTACTTTATCAACGCCGGTTGGTCGTGCGCTGTACAGGTTGTTCGGCGTCACGCATGATGCGAGTCAAACACATCAAAACTTCCTCGTTCGTCGCCGGCAGTTTCAAAGGGACATCGGCCTTGCCCGCGATGCAGCTTAACGCATGCTTCGCCGCCGCCCACGCCGAGATGCCCAGCATCAACGGCGGCTCACCGACGGCCTTGGAGCTTCGGATGTTCTTGGCGTTGCCGTCGTTTTCCACGAACGCGAAGTTGAACCGCTCGGGGATGTCGGTGATGTTCGGGATCTTGTACGTGGTCGGGGAGTAGCTCAGCAGTTCGCCTTTGTCGTTATAGACAAGGTTTTCGGCGGTGCACCAGCCCATGCCCTGGACGAAGCCGCCGATGACCTGGCCGTGGTCGATGCCGGGGTTGATCATCCGGCCGATATCCATGAGCAGGTCGATGCCGGTGACGCGGAGGTCGCCGGTGAATCGGTCGATCAGGACTTCGGTTACGGCCGCGCCGGTGGTGTAGTAGAAGAAGGGGTTGCCTTTGCCGGTCTCGCGGTCGAATTCGATGCCGGGGGTGGCGTAGAAGCCGCGTGCGCCCAGGTCGACGCGGGCCATACGGGCCTTGTTCGTGAACTCGCCGAAGGGGACGCGGCTATCCGGCCCGCGGTCATCAAAGACGTGGCCAGCCTCGAAGCGGATGTTGTCCGGGTTCGGTGCGAGGTCTTTATTCGTAGCGCTGAATAGTTCCGCGGCGAAGATCGCCATGCGTTTGCGGATCTTTTCACAGGCGTTGACGGCGGCCGCGCCGTTGAGGTCGGTCCCCGCGCTGGCGGCGGTGGGGGAGGTGTTGATGTTCTTCTCCGTCGAGGTCGTCATCACCAGCACCCTGTCGACCGCCAATCCGAACTCGTCGGCGACGATCTGGCGTATCTTGGTGTTCACGCCCTGGCCCATCTCGGTCGCGCCGGTGGAGACCTGCACCGTGCCGTCGGTGTAGACGCTGACCAGCGCGTTGCCCTGGTTTAGGAACTTGGTGGTGAAGGAGATGCCGAATTTCACCGCAGTCATAGCGAGACCCTTGAGGTGCGTGGGCGATTGCTTGTTAAACGCCTCGGCCTCGGCGAGCCTCACCTTGTAGTCGCTGGTCTGTGTGAGCTGATCGAAGATCTGTGGCAGCAG
>JAWKTA010000121.1:0-2697 GCA_041402025.1 Phycisphaerales bacterium
AAGGCTCTAGGGATTCTAATGCCGACACACAATGCTTTTATGAAAGAAAACAGCACATAAACGCCGTAAACGTGCGCGCATAAGTGGTATTCCCGCCTGATACGGGAGCGCGGCGCAACACCAGGGTGCGCAATGGCCACACAACATAACCCGCCTCGGCCTAAACAAAAAGACGGCTCAAATCTTCGCGTAACGCCACACCGCACGGTAAAGCCCCGCCACACACTCGCGTGCATGGACCGATGCCGCGAACTTCGGGTTCAACGGCTGCAAACGCACCGACGCGCCCCCGTCATCAAAGAACACCCGCTTAAAGGTCGTCTCGTGATCCGGCTCGAGCCTGACGAAACAATCACAACCGTCCGAAACCTCCGCCGCAGGAGAAAAAACCACGATATCACCCTCGCGGTAGTCCGGCAGCATCGACTCGCCAATCACACTTGCGGCGAAAGCGTCCGGGTCGTCCAGCCCGGGGCACCCCACATAATCGTCCGCCACACGCGCGGGGTAGTCCATGTCCGTGAATCCACTGGGATAGCCCGCCGCCACCTTGTTCACCAGCGGCACACGGTGCAGCGAAACCATGCCGGGGCTTTTATCAGCTTTGCCAATCCGTTCAACAGCATCCGTGCCCAGCGTACGATCCACCATCCGGCGCAACTGCCCGCTGCGGTACAAGCCGTCGAGATTCCTGCCGCCGCCACGCCGCTTCGACGCGGCGTCCTGGATGAAACGCGCAAGGTCCCGGCCCCGCGCCGCATCACCAGCCAATCGCTGGAACTGGTCACGCACCGCCGCCGGCGCACGCTCCCAGTCCCCCGCTCGCCGTAACCTGCCATCCGTCACGCCTAATGCCCGCTCCATCAACGTCAGCAGTTCGTCCGACGGCGGATTGGCCACGCGGTGGTTCTCGATCATCGACAGGTAGCTCTTGGTCGAACCGATCGCCTCGGCCAGGGCCAGCAGCGTCATGTCCCGCCCCCGCCTCAGTTCACGGACCAAGTCGCCCAGAGTCTGCATGGAATGGCCCCGTCATGAAAGTTCAAAATTAAATGAACAAGTGCTTGACACACGCCTCCTGACCCAGTTAAATACCTAACATACACCTTACTCGTCCGGGACGCAACCCCATGTCCACCCTCACACCCAACCTTTCGACCCATGCCCACGACACCCGCCAACTCAATCGCCGACAGGTCGAACAACTCATCGCCCTGGCCGATTACCTGCCCCCGACTGACCGTGTCCTGATCGAACACATCCTGGGCAAAGGCATGCCCGTCGCGCGGATCGCCAAGCTCTACCAACGCCCGCCCAGGCTCCTGCGACGCCAGGCACAAGCCATCATTAAACGTATGTCAAATAAACTCTTCAGGTTTGTCGCCGTCCAACAGGAAACCCTCCCCGCCGAGGTCCGGCTCACCGCCAAATACGTCGTGCTGCACGGCATGAGCCTCCGACAAGCGGCACAGGAGTCCGGCCGAACCCTCCACCACGTCCGCCAACACATGAACACCGTTCACGCCACCGCTCGCCTCTTTATCTAACCAACAGCTATAAAAATTGATACTCCCGCCTCATGACCGGCAAGACGGGTAACGCCTCTTCATCGAAATGGTTATATAAATATTTAACTCGGCGGGAATGCGATGCAGATATCCTTGAATCACCTAGTCGCCTCCGCCGTCGAACCCACACCCAACGTGCTTGAGGTCGCCGCCATGTTCGGCCTGGGGATCGACCGCGACAAACACATCCAGCTCATCCCCGAAACCGAGCTGAATCTGTCGCCCGGCCGGATCGTCTTCATCACCGGCTCAAGCGGCGGCGGCAAGACAACCCTGCTGCGCCTGATCCGCGAACAGATCGACCGCGGCGACACCGCCCACGCGCTATCCTTCGATAACCTGCCCGTCATCCCCGACCGCCCGCTGGTCGATTGCTTCCCCGGCCGCACGCTCGGCGAAACGCTCCGCCTGCTGAGCCTCGCGGGCCTCAACGACGCCTTCGTCATGCTCCGCAAACCCTCACAGCTTTCCGACGGGCAGCGCTACCGTTTAAAACTCGCGCAGGCGATGGCCATGGCCGAGGCGGGCGTGCTGCCCAGCCGGCTCAAGGTCATCCTCGCCGACGAGTTCTGCGCCACGCTCGACCGTGTCACCGCCAAGGTCATCGCGCACAACGTCCGCAAGTGGGTCAGCAAGTCCGACGCCTGCTTCATCGCGGCGACCACCCACGACGACCTGCTCGAAAGCCTCGCACCCGACGTGCTGATCGAAAAACACCCGGGCGAACGCATGGATGTCCTGGAGAAATCGGCGGGATGAATACGCCCCTGCAAAAACGCTTTCTATCGCGCGGCGGCGCAGGTCAGCCCGAACACCTCGAACTGGTGCGCGGTGACATCACGGACTACAACGCGCTGAAGGAACACCACTACCGCGCAGACCGCCCGGCAACCCTCACGCGCGTGCTCGCGATCCGGCACACCGAACGCTCAGCCATGGACCGTTTTACCCATACGCCAGCTACGCCGCGCACCGTTGCCGTGCTCACCGAATCACTGCCCAGCCTGTCGTGCAAGATGCGTAACTTTGCGCTCAACGACCGCTACGGCACCTGGCTCGAACCCGGCCCACGCGCGAAGCTCTTAAACAGCGAGGTCCGCGTGATCAGCCGGGTCGTGGTCCACCCGAC
>JAWKTA010000122.1:0-2663 GCA_041402025.1 Phycisphaerales bacterium
TGGAACGCGCTACGCACCTGGGCAGGCTACCACCCCGAGACGATCAGCCTGCTGTGGCGAAGTGGCGTCGCGGCGTGCGACCGGTTCAAGGATGACCCGCGCGTATGCGTGCTGCGTTTCGAGGATTTGTTGTCTAACCCCGAACCTCAACTCAAGCGTGTCTGTGAATCCGTCGGGATCGGCTACGACCCGGCGATGCTGAACGTGCCGCGTGTCGGTTCATCGCATCAGACCGACCGCCACACCGAGCGCGGGCTCGACCCCGGCGCGGCCGGGCGGTGGAAACAGGGCGGACTGACAATTACCGAACTGGCGGTCTGCCAGCGCATCGCCGCTGAACATATGGCCCGCCACGGCTACGATATCGAACCCGTCAAGACATCCGTGCTATCGTTGGCATGGTGCCGGGTGACGTGGGTATTCAAGAGCGCGCTGGCGTTGGCGCTGAACTTCCGGCGGATCAGGAACCTGCGTGAGTCGGTGCGCCGACGTCTTGGCCGCTGACGTTTTCGGACGTGTAACCCAGCCGACGCATCGTGTCGCCGAACACATCCGCGATCAGCGGGTCGAGTTTCGTCGGCGGCCGCGCGGGAACCGGGGACAGCGTCCGTGACGCATAGTCGATGAACTTTGGATCATTGTTAAGGTCACAGAACCCGCACACCCCACGCAGCGTGTTTTCCGGCCGGCTGCAGAGCTTTTCATACACCACGAAATGCAGCAACCCCGGGGTTTGCTCATTCAACCTCAAGCCGGCGCGCATCGTTACAACCCACTCGACCGCCGCCATATCCTCGTGCCGGGTCAGTTTGCTGATCGCTTCCGCCCGGTCAGCCAGCGCTTCATCTTTCGCCACCACGTCACGCACCAGCAGTTTCCATTTCCGCCGGTCCAGCCCCCACCAGTCCTCCAACCCCTGCGTGGTTTCCCGCCCGGCCTTTTCCGACCAGGTCGTGATCGAACGCAGCGCATCGTAGCCGTTACGCACCAGAAAAAGCAGCTTCGCGTCCGGGAAGATCGTCCTGATAAACGGCACGCGGAAGATCATCTCCGGGTACTTGTCGACGATACGTCCGGAGTTGGTAAGCAAAAGCGCGTAACTGTATAGCCGGTGGATCGCCCGGACGGTCTTTTCATCAGCGGCCTCGTCATCAAGCGTGTAACACGCCTGTCCCAACTGATAATTCCCCATCACATCATCGACCGCGCACGCTGAATGCCAAAGCGCTTTAGGCTCGTTCAGAAACAACAGATCGCGGTGCATACCCAGCACCTTGCCGAGGACCGTCGTCCCGCTGCGTCCGGTGCCCAGCACGAAGATGGGCGAGATGACTTTACGCGGCATCGGCAGGCGTTTGACCAGGCCGTACTGCGCCATCAATAGCGGGTTCATCCACCGCATCGATGTCGTCAGCGGCCGGCCCTGCAAAAGCAGGTGCGTCACGATGCGCGATATCGCCTTGCTCGGGCGGGTGCGGATGTAGTCGCCGTCGAGCTGCGCGATCATGCCCGGCCCCCCTTGGGCTGGGGCGTAAGCCATCCGGGCAGGTCGTGATACCCCGCCGCGCGGAGCTGCTCGGCCAGTCGGGCGTTGTAAGGCTCGTAAAACGTATGCAACGCTTCGATCGTTTCAGGATCGTCGGCGGGCTCGAAAGGCCGACCGTTGATCCTGTAGTACAAATCTCGCATAGACCGCTTGAGCTTCGGGTGCGCCCGCCAGAAACGCTCCCCGGCCTTGTTCATGGATAACGCCAGCCGCTGAACCCCCGCGAGCCGGAAATGCGTGCTCTTATTCGACCTCGCCAAATCAATCCGCTCCACAAAATCCGGGTCCACACCGACGAACGTACAAACCTGCCGCAAGACCTCACGGGGATGACGGTTCAGGTCATCCGTAAATAATACCTTGAGACGATCGCCGAAGGTTTCGATCCACGGCGGCAGGTAATCGGCGTATTTGCCACCTTGGAGCCCGAACATCTTGTTGTTCAATCGCTGGCGCAGGTCTTCATTCTCAAGTGCCTGGCACCAACGAAAATACCCCGCCAACGTCAAATCATCCCGCAACTCCAGCGTGCTCTTCTTGAAATTAAAAAAAGACACCAATCGGCTCACCGGTTCGCGGAAGATGAGGATGATCTTCAGGTCGTCGCCCAGTGATTCGCGCAGCCCGTCGATCAGGCGTTGCCCGCCGTAGAAATAACCGGGGGTGGACTCGAAACGCACGGGCTTGCCGGTTACGGCCTTGAACTGCTCCCGGTAAGCATCCAGCCCCGGCATCGGTTCGCCGTAGCGCAGCGGGAGGAAGTGGCAAGTCTCCTTGATCGCCGACGCCCCGATCGCCGGGTGCTGTGCCAGGTACGCGTACAGCGAGGTGGTCCCGGCCTTGTTCACGCCGGCGATGATCAGGTTGGGTAGCTGGGGGTCGGGCATGGTTGGGCAGATATAGATTCCAGGTGGCATCGTAGATTGTCACTTGCTTACACACAACGCCCGGGCGGTGAATCCCTATACTGTCTCGCTTCGATGACCAAGCACAACCAAAACCTGAAGATCGCCCTGATGGGCACACGCGGCGTCCCGGCAAGCTACAGCGGGTTCGAGACCTGCGTCGAGCAGCTCGGCCAGCGCCTCGCTAAGCGCGGCCACGACGTCACCGTCTA
>JAWKTA010000123.1:0-2470 GCA_041402025.1 Phycisphaerales bacterium
GGTCGCGTACATGTACGCGCTGCCCTACGAGCTTTACGAAAAGTTCGGAATCCGTCGCTACGGGTTCCATGGCACGAGTCACCGCTGGGTCGC
This sequence comes from Phycisphaerales bacterium, assembly GCA_041402025.1. Taxonomy (GTDB): domain Bacteria; phylum Planctomycetota; class Phycisphaerae; order Phycisphaerales; family Phycisphaeraceae; genus JAJRRS01. The sequence continues at coordinate 94 of JAWKTA010000123.1, forward strand.
TCGACGCGCCGCCGAGATGCTGGGCAGGCATAAGTACGACATTAACTGCATCACCTGCCACCTCGGCAACGGCAGCTCGATCGCCGCCGTCCGCAACGGCAAGAGCGTAGACACGTCCATGGGCCTGACGCCGCTGGAGGGCGTGGTCATGGGCACACGCACCGGCGACTTCGACCCGGCGATCCTGTTTTACCTCGCCGACAAGGGCTACTCCGTCGCCGACCTCAATACGCTGTGCAACAAGAAGTCCGGTGTGCTGGGGTTGTCCGGCAGTTCCAATGACATGCGCACGCTCACCGATAAGGCGGGCGCGGGCGATGAACGCGCTCAACTTGCGCTGGATGTGTTCGCCTACCGGATCAAGAAATACATTGGGGCGTACACGGCCGTGCTGGGCAAGCTGGATGCGGTCATCTTCACCGGCGGGATCGGCGAGAACGCCGCCGGCATCCGCGCCGCCATCTGCTCCGACCTCGGCCAGATCGGGATCGAGCTGGATGAATCACGCAATAAGTCCGCCAAGGGTGAGAGCAAGGTCAGCGCCGACAAGAGCCGGGTGGCCGTGCTCGTGGTGCCCACCAATGAGGAAGCCGCTATCGCGATCGATACCTACCAGATGAGTCAAGCCTGATTGAAAGGTTTTGTTATGTCCGTAAGCAAAAAGTACGTCCCCCTGTCGGATAAGCAGGTTGAGCAACTCAAAACGCAAGGCTGCCGGTCGGCCGACTGGTCGAAAGTATCGGCTGCCGACAGGTTCGACCCGGCGCGTGTGCATGATGTGTGTTTCGAGGGCATGGTGAAGGTCGGCTCGCTTGACGGGTCGGTCGTGAACGCGTCCGGCCTTGAGCGCCCTAGCGGCATCGAGGAGGCCACGCTTATCAACTGCACGCTCGGCGACGGCGTCCGCATCGCCCGCACCGGCTCGCACATCGCCAACTACGCCATCGGGGACGGCGCGTGCATCGAAGATGTCGGTGTGATGCAGACCAACCCCGGCGCCGCGTTCGGCAACGGCGTCGAGGTCGAGGTGCTCAACGAGGGCGGAGGCCGGGAGGTCGCGCTCTTCAACGGCATGTCCAGCCAGTTCGCACACCTGCTGTGTATGCACCGTTACCGCCCGAAGCTGATCGAGAAGTTACAGGCCTTCGCCAAGGCAGCCGCCGACAGCGTCAAGTCCGACACCGGCACGGTTGGCACGGGCGCAAAGATCGCCGGTGTCTCACGCATTATTGACGTGAACATCGGCAACGCCGCCACCGTCTGGGGCGCATCGGCATTGGTCAACGGCACCGTCCTGTCGACAGAAGATGCGCCCACGCTCATCGGTGACGCCGTGCAGGCCCACGACTTCATCATCGGCGAGGCCTCGAAGGTCACTCAGGGCGCGATCGTCGCCAAGTCATATGTCGGTCAGGGCTGTCAGGTCGGCAAGCAGTTCTCGGCCGAGGGTTCGCTGTTCTTCGCCAACTGCGAGGCGTTCCACGGCGAGGCTTGCAGCATCTTCGCCGGGCCTTACACCGTCACACACCACAAGTCCACGCTCCTGATCGCCGGCGCGTTCAGCTTCTACAACGCTGGCAGCGGCACGAACCAGTCCAACCATATGTACAAGCTCGGCCCGGTCCACGAGGGCAAGCTCGAACGCGGCTGCAAGACCGGTAGCTTCAGCTACATGATGTGGCCCTGCCGCGTCGGGCCTTTCTCCGTCGTGCTCGGCAAGCACACGCGCACGTTCGACCTTTCCGATTTCCCGTTCAGCCACATCGAGGCGGCGCACGACGGCCGGTGTATGGTCGTCCCGGGGTTGAACCTCTCGACCGTCGGCACGGTCCGCGACGGCGCGAAATGGCCCACACGCGACCGCCGCATGGGCAAGGTCAAGCGTGACCGTCTATCGTTCGATGTCTTCAGCCCGATGGTCGTCGGCCGGATGCTCAACGGGCACGACCGGCTCAAAGAACTGATGGACAACACCGAAAAATCCGTCGATACCGTCACCATTAGCGGCGCACAGGTCAAACGCGTGCTGCTGCGAGGCGGCGTGAAGTATTACCGCTCCGGCATCCATACGTATCTACTCGAAAAAGTCGTCGCACGTATCGAGCGGGCGATCGGTTCGGGCGGCGCTATCAGCAAAGCATTGGCTGAAACGCCAGGGGCTGTCTACAGCGAGAAGTGGGTCGACATCGGCGGGCAGATGATGCCGCTTAAGCGGTTGGAGGACCTGTACGCCGCGGTCGAGTCCGGCAAGGTGTCGGATGTGGTTGGCTTCGAGAAGGCGCTGGATGCGATCCACGCCGGTTATGCGGAGGACGAGTGGGCCTGGGTCCGCCGGGCGTACAAGCGTGTTTTCGATGTCGACCTCGACAAGGTAGCG
>JAWKTA010000124.1:0-2392 GCA_041402025.1 Phycisphaerales bacterium
AGTCATGGTCATGCACGACTTCGCCTATGGCGAAACCTGTTTCGATAACTACAAAGCCCCGAGCTACCTGCAAGCCAAAGGCGCGATCGACTACGGCGTCGAGTTCTCCACGCTCAGCAAGCCCTACAACATGGCCGGCTGGCGCATCGGCTTCTGCTGCGGGCACAGCCAGATGATCGACGCGCTCAAGACCGTCAAGGGCTACTACGACTACGGCATCTTCCAGGCCGTCCAGATCGCCGCCATCATCGCCATGCGCGAGGGCGACAAACACGTCCAGCAACAGGCCGAAAAATACCAGGCGCGCCGCGACCTGCTCGTCAAAGGCCTACAAAAACTCGGCTGGGAAGTCGACGCGCCGCGCGCGACCATGTTCGTCTGGGCCAAAGTCAACCCCGAACTGCTCGCACGCTTCAACAACTCGACCAACGATTTCTGTTTAGCGATGGTCGACCAGGCCGAAGTCGCCATGACCCCCGGCGCAGCCTTCGGCCCGCTCGGCGAAGGCTACGTCCGCATGGCATTGGTCGAAAACGAAAACCGCATCAAACAAGCCCTCCGCCAACTCACCCGCGCCCTCGGCCCGGTGCCTGCGGGGGCGTGAGCAGGCGATATATTACATGTTAATTGCCTATATTCACATCGGTGAATACTTATTTGTCATATGTAAGGCCTGTCTGGGTAAATAGATGATTGATTTGTCGTCATAGTAAGATATGCTGGCAGTATCAAGCAACTACATCACCTCCGGCGGGGCATGTACTCTGGCCTTGAGGGGTTAAAAGGAGCTGGAAGGGCATGCGATTTAGTAGCCGCATCTGTCGGATCATCGGTGTTATCCCTCGCTTAATTAGACCCGTCCTTCGTGATGGTTACGCGGCCCATCTCGGCTTGGGGTGTTTGGTTTCGCTCTGTGTATTTACAGGCTTTGCCTCCGCAGCGATCACGACCTCGGGTTTCATTAACCCTTCTTATCAAGGCAGTGATCCTTGGGTGATTGCGGGCGATCTGAATGTCCCCCTATTTAGTACGGGCATGCTTCAGATTAATAATGGCAGTGTGGTTACTAACAACACCGGTAGTATCGGAGTTACTCCGGGAACAAACGGGACAGTTACCATTACCGGTGCCGGTTCGGTATGGAACAACAACTCCGATTTGCGGGTGGGTGTCTACGGTTCAGCTACGCTTAACATTGAGGCCGATGGTGTCGTCAATGTTGGCCGGGATACCTGGGTAAGGCAAGAGGCGTCACCGAACAGCATCATCAATCTCAATGGGGGCACACTTAATACGGTCGGATTGTTTACGTCGCAGGATGACCTTATCGGTACGGGTACAATTAACACGGCCACGATCGTCAGTGATATCAATCTGGTATTCGATCAGGTACACGGCCTGCAGCAGCAGATCATACTAAACGCACTGCCCGGGCAAAATATCACAATCAATCTTGATGCCACCGTCGGCACGAGTAACAGGACGCTAGGGGCCGGCTACAGTGGGGTCGGCTCCCTGACTATAGCCGACGGTCTGGCGGTTACGTCGAGCGAAGGTGTGCTGGGCTATCAAGCCGGTTCTCAGGGCACGGCCACCATCACCGGGGCCGGGTCACGATGGGATATCAATGAGAACCTGCTTGTGGGGTTGAAAGGCACGGGCGAGTTGAATATCAGCAACGGCGGCGTCGTCAGCGTGGCAAAAGACACGATCCTCGCCCAGTCTGCTGACGCCAGCGGTCTGATTAATCTCAACGGCGGTACGCTGGACACCTCCGGTATATGGGCCGCAAGCGAGAGCCTCAGCGGCACCGGTACGATCAACGCCCGTGGCATTGTCAGTGACATTGATCTTATCTTCGATGTGACTCACGATTTGCAGCAGCAGGTCGTCCTTGATGGTGAACCTGGACAGAATATCACCCTCAATCTTGATCTTTCCACCACGGCTAGTAGCGGGGCCCTGGGCGCAGGGCTTAGCGGGTTGGGCACCCTGTCGATCATGGACGGGAAATCCGTGGGCTCTACACGGGGTGTGCTTGGGTATCGCAGCGGATCTAACGGCACAGCAACGGTGACCGGAGCCGGCTCGCAGTGGAACAATAGCGGTACACTCACTATCGGCGAGGGCGGCACGGGAACGCTGGTGATTGCAGGCGGTGGTTCGGTTGAGAACGCCGCGGGATATATCGGCGACCTGTCAGGTTCGGACGGGACGGCGACGGTTTCGGGACAGGACTCTCAGTGGATCAACAACGGTAACCTGTATGTGGGCTTCAATGGTGACGGGGAGCTGAGTATCCTTGGCGGTGGTTTTGTCCACAGTAATCAGGGGCACCTCGGATACAACACGAACACCACCGGTATAGCCACCGTCAGCGGGGCAGATTCTT
>JAWKTA010000125.1:0-2280 GCA_041402025.1 Phycisphaerales bacterium
ACCACGTCGGAGATGCCCGCCGCGCCGAGGTTGATCGCCGTGGGTGCCGTGCCCGTGCCGTCGAAGCCCCGGCCGTCGAAGACGTACACATCCGAATCGCCCGAAGCGCTGTTCGACCACACGACGACGCCGTCATCGATCTGGTGCCCGGTGTCTTCCACCGCGGAGTTGGAGACGTTGGTCGTGATGCCGGTCGTCAGGTTGTGGATAAAGACGTCGTTGAACCCGCCGACCCCCGGCGCGAGCCAGATGATGTTGTCGCCGCTGATCTTCGGGTCCAGCTGGTTGCCGGTCGCGCCGGGTCCGCTGCCCACGGGGAACACGGCGATCGGCACGGGCGTCGCGGCGGAGAGGTCCGCCATCGTAATATTGAAGAATGAGCCGGGCCGTTCGGTCCAGACCGCGATGTCGCCGTCGATCTCCGGGTTCGCCACGCTGAAGCCCGACGCGAGCGTGGTCGTTACGCCGCTGACGATGTCGTAAGCCTTGATGCCGCCGCCGGCGTACACGATATGGTTGCCCGAGATGTGCGGATCGCTCGCGTTGGAGCTGAGCGTGCTGGTGAGGTTGATGATGTTGGGCGCGAGCGTGACAGCATCGAACGTGCCGTCGAAGAAGAAGATGTCGCTGTTGCTCACCCAGACCGCGCGGTCGCCGTCGATGTCCATCTGCTGCTCATCGTCGCCGGTGGAGGTTAGTTGCAGCACATCGAACACGCCCGGCGTGCCGCCGCCGCCCGCGTCTGTATCCTCGAACGTCCCTGCCAAGGAGACCTGCGAGCCCTCGTCGCTGTTGACGTCCGCGCCGGCATCGACCAGCAGCGTGGCTGACAAAAGCAGACGGTCTTCGAGCGCCTCGATGCCCGGCCGAGCATCACGCGCTTGGGTTGAGTTCGATGGACCAGCCATCAGGCCCGCGAGCCTGGCCGAGACGGAGTGCTGAAGGCGTGCGACACGATCATGCAGTGACATCATGCGTAGCTCCCTTGGGCATATTCCGGGGGGTAATCCGGGGGTAGCCCGTTCGTAAGAGAAAACTGAACAGAAAGGTTGTTGGACGTGCTCTCCTCATCCCTGGGTGTACACGACCCGTTCGCGTTACTTGTAATCGTTACGCGCGCAGGCCGCAAGCATTTTTTTGTGTATATGGCGCAAATGAACCGCGCTTATCATTAGCCCAACGCATACCGCGCCCCGCCGTCGACCGTGCCCGGGTTCTTGCACGGGCGTGTGGTCCGAGAATACCGCCGGTTATCCGTTTAACCGACCGATCCCGGCCGAGACGCGCAAAAAATGCCTGCCATAACCCAGGCGCAATCGTCTCGGAACACAAGATTTTCTCGATCATCCCACCGCATAAAAAAAGTCACCGCAGGAACTTGAATCCCGGCGGGCATGCGCAGACGATGAAGGAAGGGGAGCCGGTAGTTTTACTGGGAGTTTGAACGTGACAAGCAAGGGATTGCGGATAATGGTTCTGGCAGGCGGCCCCGACCGCGAGCGCGCCGTGAGCCTCGTCGGCGGCGGGCAGGTCGCCGCCGCACTGCGTGACGCCGGGCACGACGTCCTCCAACGCGACATCATGCCCGACGACCTCTCCGCGCTCGATGAATTCACCCATTGGAACGGCGACGCCATCTTCCCCGTCCTGCACGGCCGATGGGGCGAGGGCGGCGGGCTCCAACGCATCCTTAGCGACCGCGACCTCGCCTACATCGGCTCCGGACCCGCCGCCGCAAGCCTCTGCATCAACAAACACCTCACCAAGCTCACCGTCGCCGGCCACGGCGTTAAAACCCCCGAAGCCCAACTGATCCTCCCCGGACAGAAACGCACCATCCCCGCGCCCGTCGTCATCAAAGCCCTCGAAGAAGGCTCGACTCTCGGCCTGGCCATCTGCAAAACCGAACAACAGGCCGACGCCGCGCAAACCTCCCTAAGCGCCGAATACCCGCGCCTCCTCGCCGAACGCTACGTCCCCGGCAAGGAACTCACCGTCGGCGTCCTCGCCGATGAAAACGGCGAACCCGTCGCGCTGCCCGTCATCCACATCGTCCCCGCCGGCGAATACTACGACTACGACGCCAAGTACGAACGCGACGACACGAAATACCTCTTCGACATTCAACTCCCCGCCGAAACACTCGATCAGGTCCGCGCCTGGTCGCTCACCGCCTACCGCACACTCGGCGTGCGACACCTCTGCCGCGTCGATTTCATGGTCGATCAGTTCAACCGCCCCTGGTTCATCGAAGTCAACACCATGCCCGGCTTCACCACA
>JAWKTA010000126.1:0-2244 GCA_041402025.1 Phycisphaerales bacterium
GCGTCGTGGGGCAGGCAGGTCACCAGGCCGGACGCGCGTTCGATGCCCGCTTCCAACAGGATCGCGTCGTGCGTGGCGTCGCCTTCGATGCAGAGATATCCAAGCTCCTCCGCCTCACGGACCTTGCGCGGGTCGCTCTCGATCAACACGAAAGCCCGCTCACGGAACGCCAGCGTGTTGCACAAGGCATGGCCCATCCGGCCGAAGCCCGCGATCAGGAAATGCCCGTTGAGTTTGCGTATCCGCTCGGTCACCTTGCGCCTCCCTATGATCTGCTTGAACTGCCCCTCGATGACGAAGGACACCATCTGCCCGGTCGCGTACAGCACCGCACCGATCCCCACGATCATCAGCACGATCGCCCAGACACGGTCCGCCTCCGTGATCGGCCGATCCATCCCCACCGTGGTGAGGATCACGACCGTCAGGTACAGCGCATCGAACACGCTGCGGTCACCGGTGAGCATCATCCCGAGTGTGCCGACAGCGGTCAGACCCACGAGGATCATGACGCTTAGACGCAGATGCCGTGTTGACTGACCGATGGCGCAACCCTCCTGGCGGTTGCCCTGTTGGGCCGTACCGCTGGGACTCAGATCGGGTGTTAAGCCAGGCGGGTTGAGCGGGCGGCCCGTTATCGGGCGGGTGGATAGGCCTAGCCCGTTTCTAATACCCCCACCGTCATGCTTGCGTTATCCTGTGCGGCTTGAACACAGGAAACCCCGACATGATTCACGTGATCCGTGCCGACTACGACAACCCACGCCACAAGGACGATATCGAGGCGATGCTCGATGCCTATGCGCGGGACCCGATGGGCGGGGGCAGGCCTTTGCCGGAAGATGTCATGCAGCGGCTGGTTCCCGGGCTGAAGGCGCACCCGGCGTCGTATACGTTTCTGGCGTACCGGGGCGACCCTGACAACGATGGACAAGTTGCGGGGATCGCCAACTGCTTCCTTGGTTTCTCGACCTTTGCGGGCAGGCCGCTAATTAATATCCACGACCTGGCGGTGCATCACTCCGCCCGGCGGATGGGTGTGGGACGGAAGCTGCTCGACGCGGTGCGGGACCATGCTATCTCGCTTGGCTGCTGCGGTGTTACGCTCGAGATACGTGATGACAACACCGCCGCGTGGAAACTATACGCCGACTACGGCTTTCATGATCAGGGCCACCCCCACCGCTTCTGGAAACTGAAGCTGTCGTGATTGCCTGCGCGCAAAAAGAAACCCCCGGCTTCCGCCGGGGGCTGTGGGGTTTTTCTAAACTAACGGCTAATGGCTAAAAGCTAACGGCTTTTACGCCAGATACCCGTCTTCCAGCGTAACACGCATTTTCTCCAGGGCCTTGTTCTGGATCTGGCGGACGCGTTCCTTGGTGACGCCGATGAGCTTGCCGACCTGTTCGAGGGTCAGCTGCTTCGGCTCGGGCTTGGAGCCGTTGGCGGGGCCTTCCAGCACGTGGAAACGGTGCTCGATGACCTCGCGTTCGATGTCGGTCAGCTCGGCGGTGTTGCGCTCGAAGATCGTTTTGACCTCGTCGGCGCAGTCCATCTCGTGCTCGGCCCGGCGTGTCTCGGAGTAGTCCGAGCGTTCCATCGACGGGTCGTAATCGGTCGGGAACAGGCCTCGGTACCGGCTGAGCTTGACGCCCGCACGGCTGAACGCCTTTAGGATGGCGCGGCAGCCGTAGGTCGAGAACTTGAACCCGCGTGCGGCGTCGAACTTGTCGATCGCGCGTAAGAGGGCCATATTCCCTTCGCTGACCATGTCGCCGAAGTCCATCTCGCTCATACGCGTCCGCTTGGCCATCGCCAGCACCAGCGCGAGGTTGATCTGCGCGATGTGCTCACGCAGGGCCAAAGCCTTGCTGTCCCAGTCGAGCATCTCGCGGGCCAGCGCCGGGTCGATCTCGGTCGACTCCTGCAACTGGTCACGCAGCCGGCACACGCGGTACCGCACGTAGTTGTATTGCAGGAATATGACGCGCTCCTGGGCTGCGGTCAGCAGCACGGACCCCATGCTCTTGCTGTGGGTCATGGTCGTGGAACTGGTCATCACCGGCTGATACCAGCTGGTATCCGGGCGCGGGATGTCCTCGGCCTTGTTGAACAGCTTGTCGATCGCCTCGTCGTCGGGCAGTTCGAACAGATCGTTGTCGATGTATTCGTACTTGCCTTCGAGGATGCGATCGACCGTGGCCTGTTCCTCGCGGGTCAATCCGCGCACCACAGGCTTGGTGT
>JAWKTA010000127.1:0-2185 GCA_041402025.1 Phycisphaerales bacterium
CAGGCAACGAGAATATTTCGGACGTGAAAGTATAAGTAACCCCCGCTTCGCCCTGGAATGCAAACCAGTCATGGTCACCGATGAAATCGATGTTGCCATACAGCGTGGTATCGAGGAATGCCTGCTCGGCGTTTTCGGCATCGTTCCCGTAGTCGTCATCGGGGAACTCAAGACCGTGGGTATCATCGTGCGCGTGCGTATCGGCCCCGACGGTGTCAATCATGTCCAGCGGCTGCTGGTAATCGATAACCGAGGCGCTCAATAACAGCCTCGGTTCGAGTGACTCAAAGCTCGTGGGGAGCGTAGCGGGTTGCGACCGCGTCGCGTCGGTTACATCTCGATGCATCTTCCACCTCATTAATGACTGCGGTCTCACTCTCACCTCGGCCCGACCGATACCAGCGTACCACCTACCCGAGGAGGGGCCGGCGGGTCGATCACGGGGGACAGACAACGCCGGCCTCACTAACGACAACGGATCGGACGGCTCACGACGGGACGCCGGGCGTTCACCCGATGTAACTATACCCCGACAGTGTCCCTTATCCGGAAACGGTCGGCATCAGGATTTGCTGTTCCCGCGGATTTTATCGATACAAGGCTATTATGCCCCCGCTTAAGGCGGGTCGTCAAGGGGAATTAAGTTAAGAAGGATAAAAGAGTTGTTTTCGCATCCAGAACCGGCCGCCCCATTTACCCATCTTACTATGACATCAGGCGGCATCGCCTGCCTGAGCCTGCCCCAAACATGGGCTAGTTGTTGGGGCGCAGCAGGCGGAACGCCTCGACCAACCCGCCCGCCAGGCCGATGAGCACGGTGGTGACAAAAAAGACCAGCAATGAAAACGCCAGCGCGCTCTCTTCAGTGACCCCGTAGCCGGTCAAAAGCAGCACCGCCGCCCCCTCGCGCAGGCCCAGGCCCGAGACGCTGATGGGGATCATGGTCGCCAGGATCATCGCCGATCGCACCCAACCGACCGTGATCAGCGAGATCTCTATCCCAAGCGAACGGCACAACAGGTACCAACCCAACACCCCCAAAAGATGCGACGCCACGGAGAGCGTGAAGACGGTGACGGTCTGCGTGCGTGAAAGCGTGCGTGACTCGCGCACGGCCTGGCGCACGGTGTGCAGTTTGACGCCGATGAACCGGCTGGACGTGCGCCGGATGAACGAAACCACCGGCCCGGGTGAGCGGTCGAACAGCACCACCAGCGCCAGGATCATGACCAGCATCGATGCGAGGATCGCGACGAGCGCCTGCCAGGAGCCGCTTGGCCTTTCAAGCAGCCAGAACACCGCGCCGACACCGCATAGGGTGACGGTGGCGGCGATGCGGTCGTAGAACATGGCGACGGCGGTGCCCATGTAGTGGCGTTTGTCACCGGTGAGTTTGTAGAAGCGGATGATGATGCCGGTGACGTTCCCGCCGGGCAGGAAGCCGTAGAACCGCGTGGCGAGGTTGATCTGAAATATCTCCCACGTAGACCACCCGTGCCCGTGCGCCTCACAGAGCCTGCGCAAGCGGTCGGCGGTCGCCCAGTAGATGGTGAACGATATCACGCATGCGCCGAACACGGGCAGCGGGTTGGCGCCGCGCAGCGCTTCGACGACGCCCTTGATCGGGATCAGATAAAACAGGACCGCCAGGATCACAAGCCCGATCGAGGTGCGCAACAGCCTGACCCAGAGCGGCTTCTTCTTCTTCGGGCCCGGGTCGGTGTGTTTCGGCTCGTCGGTCATGTCGGGGTCACGAAGCCTTTGCCTTGGCACCGGCGTCCTGATTCGCGGGCACGAAGATCGTGTTGCCGGTCATGTGTTCGGCGGGTTCGCGTCCCAGCAGGTGCATCACGGTCGGCGCGAAGTCGGTCAGGTCGGCCTGGCCCGCCATCGTAACGAATCCCTCGTCGCAGAGGACGAGGTAGCCCTTCTCGGCCGGGTGTGTGGGCAGGTGGCCGTGGTTGCCGCGGTGGCGTGGGTTCAGCAGGCGCGGCCGCAGCAGCGGGTCGGTGACGCCCAGGAACAGGTTGGCGATCGGGTTGAAGAAGTCGTGCGGGAAGAACGTGTGCCCGTGGTCGGCGAAACAATAGAGTTCCCCGAATTTCGGGTCGTCGAAGCACACCCCGTATTCGTGCATCTGCTGATAGGTTTTCAAGGTCGTGTGCTCGACGCCGTTAAGCAGTTG
>JAWKTA010000128.1:0-2181 GCA_041402025.1 Phycisphaerales bacterium
CGACAGGCTGCCGGGGTTCAAGAAACGCATGCAATGGTTTTTAGAGAACCGCTCGGACCTCGGCCGAACGATCAGCTGCATGAGCCACGGGGAAGGCGGCGGGGAAGATCAATACCTCCTGGCGATCCCGACGCGCGGGCGGCTCGAACGCATCCTCGAATTCCTGTTCAATGAAAACGAGTTCCTCTCGCCCCACGGCATCCGCTCGCTGTCGCGCATCCATAAGGACAAGCCTTACAACTTCCTCGCCGACGGCGCGGGGTATTCCGTGGGCTACGTCCCCGGCGAATCCGACAGCTACCTCTTCGGCGGCAACAGCAACTGGCGCGGCCCCGTCTGGTTCCCGGTTAATTACCTGTTAATCGAAGCCTTGGAACGCTACGACCGGTTCTACGGCGACACGATCCGCGTCAATAGCCCCGCCGGGTCGGGCGAGACAATCAGCCTCAGCGAAGCCGCTGACGAGGTCCGCCGACGCTTGGTCAAACTCTTTTTGCCCGACGATCAGGGCCACCGGCCCTGCCACGGCCAAGACCCACGGTATAAAGACGACCCCAATTTCCGCGACCTTCTGCTGTTCCACGAGTATTTCCACGGCGAGACCGGCCGGGGCCTGGGCGCCAGCCACCAGACCGGCTGGACCGCGCTGGTCAGCCAGTGCATCACCGATCCGGCTAGAATGCGCGAGACGGCGAGCAGCCATTAGCCAAACGAACGTATCCGAACCAAAACAACGCTACACAGGACACGCATACCAACCGGCCGAGCAAACTTCAGCATTCATACTTCACACTTCATACTTACCATGATCCCCCCACCGCTCCATTTCGACGAACTGCCCAAGATGTCCGGCGCACGCATGGTGCTCGCGCTCAACGGCTGGATGGACGGCGGCGAGGTCTCCACCGGGACGGTCGGCTGGCTCATCGATCAACTCGGCGCGAAGCAGATCGCACACATGGACCCGGACCCGTTCTACCTGGTCAACTTCCCCGGGTCGATGGAGGTCACCGCGATGTTCCGTCCGCACGTCGACATCAACGACGGGCTGATCGACGAGTACCAGGAAGCGACCAACACCTTCTTCGCCGCGCCCGAACACAACCTCGTGCTCTTTCAGGGAGAGGAACCCAACAACGCCTGGCAGCTCTACACCGATTGCGTCTTCCACGTCGCGCAGCAGGTCGGTGTCGAGTCGGTCTACTTCATCGGCAGCTTCGGCGGAGCGGTCCCCCACACCCGCGAGCCACGCCTGTTCGCCACCGTGTCGGATGCGGTCATCAAGCCGAAGCTCGAAACGCTCGGCATCAAGTTCAGCAACTACGAAGGGCCTGCCAGTGTTGCGACCCATCTGCTCACCCGCGCCAGCAAGGCCGGCGTGACGATGGCGAACCTCTCCGCCGAGATCCCCGCCTACATCGAGGGCATCAACGCCAAGAGCATCGAGGCCGTCGCCCGCAAGCTCGGCGCGCTGCTCGACCTGCCCCTGAACTTCGACCAGCTCCGCAAGACCAGCGACCGCTGGGAAAAACGCCTGAGCAAAGCCGTCTCGAAAAAAGAAGAGCTGCTGGAACACATCCAGAAGCTCGAAGAGGACTACGACCACGAGGTCTTCGACACCCAGATGCCCGACCTGAAAGACTTCCTCAAGAAACAGGGCGTCCGACTGGATTAATGCCGGCCCGGTACGGGCAATCCAAAAAAACAACGGCTAAAAAACAACCCCGGCATGAACCGGGGCTTGCTTTCGTCCAAATGAAATAATAGGCCCACAGGGACTCGAACCCCGACTAAGTGAATCAGAATCACTCGTGCTACCAATTACACCATGGGCCTGGGTGTACGGCTGGTCGCCGGATTTTCACGCGTGATGCTACGGCTGGGCACGCCCGGCGTCAAGCTTCCGCAGCATCTGCCCCAACGCCATCTCATCCAGCGATCCGAGCACCAGGTCGGCGTGGCCGAACGTCTGATACCCGGTCATCGCGGTGGGGACGGCGACGGCGGACATGCCGGCCGCTTTGGCGGCGGTGATACCCAGGGCCGAATCCTCCAGCGCCAGCGACTCCGTCGGCTCGACACCCAGCAGCTCGCAGGCCCGCAGGTACGGGTCCGGGTCGGGCTTGTGAAGCCGTGTATCTTCGCAGCAGACGGTGCACTGAAAATGCTTACGAATGCCAA
>JAWKTA010000129.1:0-2094 GCA_041402025.1 Phycisphaerales bacterium
TCCGCATAAGAGCGGATAGGGCGGCTAATTTCGTACGGCCGGACCGGGTGCTTACAGGTAAATCCGACGGGCGGCATCAGGATCAAATATGGGCGGGTCAGACACCCACGATATCGCGGAGAACACGCGCCGGGCCTGCCTCGCCGCTGCGCTGCGGGCCTATGATGAGGCGTTGCTGCGCGGGATGTGCAGCGAGGGTGCCTGGGAGTACGCCATGGACGCGATCCGCAGCCTGGATTTAGGCCGAGTTCACGATGAAGACGCAGATCAAACGGGTGTATGACGAACCATCCGAGCAGGACGGCACGCGTGTCCTGGTCGACCGGCTCTGGCCGCGCGGGCTGGCCAAAGACGATGCGGCGCTGGATATCTGGGCCAAGGACCTCGCGCCCAGCACGGAGCTGCGCAAGTGGTTCGACCACGAACCGGACCGGTTCAAGCAGTTTGCTGAGCGCTACCGCCGCGAGCTTTCGGAGAACGGGTCGGCGGTGGATGCGTTCCTGGGGCAGATCGACCGGCGCAAACGCCTGACATTGTTGTACGCCGCGAAAGACCCCGACATCAACCACGCGGTCGTGCTCAAGGATTTCCTGGATAAAGCCCGCTGACCCGTGATGCCGTGGCCCGCCCGTTTGCCCGCCTTTAACCCGCCAATACCCCCGCTAAACCCCCGGAAATCGCCCCGGTTCGCCAGTTCATACCCGACCGGGTAAGCTGTCCGCCCCTCACCCGAATCCTGAACCCCGCACCCCGAACCCTCGAATAAACCATGCCCGAACTCAAGCCCATCCCGGCCGTCACCTTCTCCACCCAGGCGGGCAACGACCTGTCCAACTTCATCGCGCCGCCTTACGACGTGCTCGACCACGCCTCGAAGGGCCGGCTGGTCGCCGCGAGCGTGAACAACATCAGCGTCATCGACCTGCCGCACCTGCCCGCCAAGACCGTCGGGCCGGACCAGGCCTACGTCGGCGCGGGCGAGGCGTACCGCAAATGGTTAAGCGACGGCGTCCTCGAACGCCGGGACAAACCCGCGTTCTTCGTCTATCAGCAGACCTATACGGTGAAGGGCGAGACCTTCAAACGTCGCGGCCTGATCGGCAACGTCAAGGTCCAGGCGTTCGGCCCGTCGCCGGATGGCAAGGGCGGCATCCACCCCCACGAACAGACCTTCAGCGCCGCCAAGGAAGACCGGCTCAAGCTCATGCGCGCCACCCAGGCCCAGCTCTCCCCGATCTTCGGGCTCTACTCCGACCCGGACAAGGCGATCGGCAGGCTGCTCGCCGACGTGATCGACGCAGGCAAGCCCACGTTCACCGGCAAGACGGCGGACGACGGCGTGCTGCACGAGGCCTGGGCGGTCGAGGATGACAAGCGCGTCGCCGGGCTCCAGCAGGCGCTGGGCGATAAGGACCTGTTCATCGCGGACGGCCACCACCGGTACAACACCGCCTTGAACCACTACAACGAGCTGACCGCGGCGGGCAAACCCGTGGGGAATGCCGCCTATTGTCTGTTCGTCCTGATCGCCATGCAGGACCCGGGCATGATCGTCCTGCCCACGCACCGCGTCCTGGGCAACATGCCGGGCTTCACGTTCGAGAAGTTCAAGGAGGCCGCGAAGGGCAAGCTCGATATCACGCCAATTCCGGGGGCGGACCCGAAGCTGTTGGAGCAAACTTTAGCCGAGTCGAAGCACCCGCACGCGGTCGGGCTGTATGTCCCGTCCAACCCGGATGCCCCGTTATACCTCGCCACGACCGTGGACAGCGACCCGCTCAAGGCCACGCACGGCAAGATGTCCGACGCCTGGCGTCAGCTCGACGTCGCCATCGTCCAGCACCTGATCGTCGAGAAGATCTGCGAGCCGACGTTCGTCGCCCCCGGCGAGACGATCGCTTGGAAGTTCCCGCACGAGATCGCCCAGCTCAAGGAGCTGACCGACAGCGCGGTGTATCAGCTCGGCCTGGTCCTGCGTGCCACGCCGTTGGATTCGGTCCGGCGGGTGAGCGAGGCGGGCGAGCTGATGCCCCAGAAGAGCACGTTCTTCTACCCCAAACTCGCGACCGGCCTGGTCATCAACCCCTTGGACTG
>JAWKTA010000130.1:0-1867 GCA_041402025.1 Phycisphaerales bacterium
CGCCCCCGCGGTCGGCGAGGCGGACGGCGACGGTCCTGGTTTCAGGCCCAGCGTAGACCGTGTTGTTGTAGAGGCGGGCCTCATTGATCGGGCCGAGCAGGTGGAACGCGCCGCCGTCGCACTGGCTGATGTTGTAGCGGACGGTGGTCTGCGTGTTGCCCGCGCTGATACCGCCCGGATTTTGGTTCCCGGGTGCCGGGACGGTGGGGGCGTCACCGATGATCCGTACCATCGGGCCGTCATTGTCGTGCGTAAAGTTGAACTGAAACGTGTTGGCCCGGCTGTTCTCGCCGCAACGTATCGCCGCGCTGTCCGCGCCCTTTATCCCGCCGACCTCGTTGAACTGCACCAGCGTGTTGTCGCAGTGTTGCAGCGCGATCCCCGCCGCGTCCGCTGTTTTCCGGGTTCCCGCGGTTACTCCGGTTTTTGGATCGCTGCCGGTTTCATCGGCTGCTTCACCGCCGCCTGCAACGGTGTTGTATTCCACCATCGCGTAGTCGCAGCCGGTCAGTTTGATGCCGTCACCGCGGATGTTTTGGATCGTGTTCTCGCGGATCACGACGTTGAGATTGGCGAGCCAGCGTGCGCGGTCGGTCGATCCGCCATCGATCAGAATCCCGTTGCGGCCGCTTTCGCCGACCGTGCAGTTTTCGATGAGTACGCCGTCGAACCGCGTGGGCACGTTCGTGCCGCGGTTGCTGAAGCTGATCGCCGCGCCCTCGCCCAGGCCGGGCTCCTCCGTGCCGTTGACGCCGTGGACGTGCAGGTTGCGTAGCACAAAATCGCCCGCGTCGCCGGTGTCTTCGATCAGGATGCTGATCCCGTAGCGGAACGCCTCGGGTTGCTGGCCGGTGTTGGTCAGTTCAAGGTTTCGTATGTGCCAGGCGTTGGTGTTTTCCAATAGAAGCGTCGCGGACGCCTCGCCATCGCCGTGGATCGCCGGCGGGGGGCCGTCGCCGTACGAATCGATGGTGATCGGTCGGCCCGGGATGCCCGTGCCCTTGGGCCAGAGCTTGCCGTGGAACGTGGCCCCCGCCTTGAGGAGGATCTTGTCGCCCGGCGCGAAGCGTGACGTGTTCACCCTCGCCAGCGTCCTCCACGCAGACTCCGGCCGCGTCCCCCGGTTCTCGTCGTCGCCGTTGTCGGGATCAAGGTAGTAGGTGGTATTGCCTGGCGACTCGAACGCGACCAATTCCCCGAATTGGGCCCGGGCGGGCGAAGCGATCAGGCAAACAGCCAGTGAACACAGCATTGCGACCATCGCGCCGCGCACCGATACCCGGCCCGCCATAAAGCCCCATGGTTTGCCCGCGATCCTGCACATACCCGTCTCACCCCTGGCCACGACCCGAAGACATGGATTGACGGATAGGGTAACCTGAAACCCGTTCGTCTGCCCTCCACGGCCGCTTGCCGCTTAGCGTAGCTATTGAAAAGGGTCACTGATTAGCGATCACCCCAACCCACCGTGCTCCCGCCTCACTCCGGAGCGTCAGCCCCCGTGCCACCGGCTTCGTCCGGCGAGGGAAACATCCGCCCGATCACCTCCCGGGTGGAAATGACAACGATGCCGAAATTGTCGATCCGCCAAGCCAAGTCGTCGCTGACGGTTCCGAGTACGGTATCAAGCACTTCGGATGCCGGTTTGGGCTCGCCCGTTCCACTTATACGGGTATCCTCCGTAACCCCGACCGCTGAAAGCCTTCTCCAGTCTATGAAAAAGTTTCTCCAGATCGTATTCCCGATGTAATCGAGGACAGCCCAGAGCCTGTTGTTTTCAAAGACCCAGGTAATGGGTGACTGGAGCTCTTGTAATGTGATATCCGCCGGACTCACTATACTCCCCACGGAAGGCGGCGGCTTGGCT
>JAWKTA010000131.1:0-1859 GCA_041402025.1 Phycisphaerales bacterium
AACGCCCGCGGCATCCCCGGACGCATGGCGCCGTGGCCCATCGGGTCGCTCAGCGAAGAGCGGAGACGCGCACTGCTGTCGCGCGTCCAATCCGAGTGCCGGATCGAACACGTACAAGCATAACTCCCGCGGCCGTGCCCGCTATTTCCTGATCCATCACACCCTCGCCCGCCTGCGTGGCCATGGCTGGTTTTCTTCAAGGCAGGCCCGGCTGGCGTTCTACTTCGGCAAGCGTCCGCTGCACCTCTACGCCCGCGCCGTGATACGGGCTCAGTTATCGCGTTATGTACCGACATCGCAACGTGGGCACTGCCAGAGTTGATCAGGGGCTGGTGCAACAATTTAGGCGCAAACCCGCCGCACGTATTCGCCGGCCTACGACCTGGACCGTCGGCTGATTGAACGTGACCCGGACAGGGTGGTGCCACCGGACGCCGATCCCACGTGCGTTACCTAGAGCGTTCTCAATCCAATCCTAGCGTGTATCCGCAATGGCGGAAGCAGTTCACGGCGTCGGTTGCGGTCACCCGGTCTAGCACCGATTGCATCGCTTGCCACAGCGCGTCTCGGCTTCGGCAGGCCAGCGAACGCAACAGCTGCTTGACCTTCGCGAAGATCATCTCGATGGGGTTTAAGTCCGGAGAATACGGCGGGAGGAACAGCAACTCAGCCCCGGCCGACTCGATCAACGTGCGAACGCGTTGACGCTTGTGGCTGGAGAGGTTGTCCAGCACCACCACGTCCCCGGGCCGAAGCTCCGGCACGAGCACCTGCTTCACGAACGCTTCAAACACGTCGCCGTTGACCGCCCCGTCGACGACCGTCGAGCAACGTACGCCTTCGATGCCCAACGCCGCGATCAGGGTCGTGGTCTGCCAGTGTCCGTGCGGGGCCTTGTCGATCAGGCGTTCACCCACCGGCGCCCGACCACGCAGACGCGTCATGTTCGTCTTCGCCCACGTTTCGTCGATGAAGATCAGCCGCCGCGCATCGGTTAACGGCGGTTCTTGTTTCCAGGCCACGCGACGCTCGGCGACGTCCGGACGGTCCTGCTCCGCGGCGTGGAGCGTCTTTTTTTGTAAGACAGGTTCAGCCGACGCAACGCCATCCCCACCGCCGATTCGCTGCAGTCGATACCCAGCCGGGCGTACAGTTCCCGGGTCGTGGCGTCGGGTTGTTCGCTGACCAACTCACGCAGCCGGTCCATGTCGATCTTGACCACCGTGACGCCGCCGCGTGGCCGAGCGGTGGTCTCGCCGGCCTCACGCCGACGCTGTTTGACCCGACGCGCCCACGACGCGCTGACCGCAAACACCTCGGCGATCTGCCGGGTCGGCATCCCCCGGTCGTACGCCGCCAACACCCGGTCCCGCAAGTCTTGTGAATGCGCTACGCCCATCCGTGTGGCTCCTTTCGGTCCGTCCAGGGGACCCGGCAGCAGCCTAACGCGGGCATGACGGCAGCGCAACCTAACGTGCGCCTAACAGGCGCTACGATTGGATTGGGAGTGCTCTAGAACTGGGTATGCAATATGTGGGAAGTCATAACACTCTGGCACCAAGCGAACAGGTCTTGCACAAGACCTCTCCTCTCCTAAGCCTGTGACGCGTCCCGGACCGGATGATATGACTACCGGAACTTCATATACTTGTACCATCCCGTACAGGCGGAGGCAAGAGAATCGTTTATTCGCCTGCTCCACGGACTTTAAGGTCGCTGATCATCTTCTGATTCCCGTCCCGCACAGCAAGACCGCAATACCCAGTACTGCCGCACTGCCCGGCTCCGGCAGATTGGAACTCGAAGGCGGCGTCCCCGCGTTCCAGCTGCCAAGGACGGCGTTGAGGTCCAGGATGCCG
>JAWKTA010000132.1:0-1734 GCA_041402025.1 Phycisphaerales bacterium
CGCACGACGCGCTCGGCACGGATCGGCATGGGCTGGATGTCGTATGTTTTCAGGTAGCCGCGCAGCTCTTCGACGAGGCCCTCTTTGATGCCGGACTTATCGCCGAACTGTAAGTCCCCGGCCGGGGTCATGTCGGTCGGGTAGGTGTAGATCGGCTTGCCTTTGGGGAAGTTGACGATCGTGGAGAAGGCTTCGGAGGCTTCGAGTAGTTCGAAGGTCAGGTTTTGTTTGCGTGCCTCGATCGCGGCGGCGACGCCGGAGACACCCGCGCCGATGATGATGAGGTCCAGGACGGGTTTGCCGTTGCGCTCTGCGTTCTTGTCACGTTTTGCAAACGCAGGATCGGCAGTGATGGTTTTCACCGCGCGTGCGCCGGTGTCTGAGGAGAATTTTAAGAGCGGTATCCCCGTGATATCGCCGACGACGTACAACCCGGGCACGGCGGTGGACCCGTCGGGGTTGACCGCCGGGAGCTTCTCGACCTGCCCCGCCGGCCAGCGGGTGTGCAGCCAGCGCATGTATCGGGATAATGGATTCATGGGGTCGCACCTCCCAGACCGACACGGGCATGATACCCCGCGGCCCCGAGGCCGCGATCACGCAGACGTACTACACATAAGCCCGGCGGGTTATTCCCGGCGGTTTGTCGTACGATTGAAGCCTGTCAACCGGGAGTGATACCGATGCGGGGTAAATCAAGCACGACCGACATGCCGGGTATGCCGTTTGCCGGCCTGTGTTGCCCTATGTGTGATTACGATCTCACCGGCACGACGGAGCCGCGTTGCCCGGAATGCGGCAAGGGTTTCGATCCCGCAGCGTTGCGCAAGGACCGGGCCGGGTGGTGTGGCCGGCCGCGGCGCTGGGTCACATTCGGCTTGATATTGCTGGCGGTCTACCTGCCGAACACGTGGATATTCTGGATCGATTACCCGTGGAGCGGCGGGTACCGGATGCTCTGGGTGACGATGTTCCCGGTCCTGCCGGTTCTGCTGCCGGGAGCGTGGTGTTATCACGTCTTCGGGATGCCGAACAATATTGACCAGCTATCGTTCATGGTTTTTCTCGGCGTCATGTGCGCCGGGCTGATCGCGGTGTGTTACTGGATAGGCAAGCGTTCGCGCGTGGCGCTGGCGGTTGTGGCGGTGGCGGTTTTTACGCTGGAGGTACTCAACGCGCTGGCGAGTTATGCGCTGTTCAGGATGTAGCCGCGCGATATGCCCGGGGGCATAGTAAGATAGCGGTTAGGTCTATTGGAGCCACACCTTGATCATCGCCGGAACACTGCTGCTGCCCGATGTCACCGGTGAACGGCCCGGCGTGCGCCCGGCAGGGGGCTGGCTACGCACGGACGGTGGGCGGATCGTCGAGGTGCACGAGGGCGGGATGCCCGCGTCGTTCGATCTTGGAGGCGACGGTTGCCTGGTCTCGCCGGGCTTCATCGATACCCACATGCACCTGCCGCAGTTCGACCTGATCGGGGCGCACGGGATGGCGTTATTGGACTGGCTGGACCGCGTGACTTTTCCCAATGAAGCGCGCTGGGCGGATGCGGACTACGCCGCCGAGATGACCGAGCGCGTGATCGACCAGTTGCTGTCGGTCGGCACGACCAGCTTCGCCGCGTACGCGACCGTGCATCATGAAGCGACCCGCCGGGCGCTGGGGTGTTGCGCGAGGCGTGGGCTGCGTGCGGTGGTGGGGCAGGTGCTGATCGACCAGGAGGCGCCGGAC
>JAWKTA010000133.1:0-1701 GCA_041402025.1 Phycisphaerales bacterium
ACCAGCGCGTCGGTATCGACCTGCACCGTGCCGTTACCTTCCGGCGGCTCGACGACGTAACTGCCCGCGCCGTAGTAGAACGCCGGCAGGATTACGAGGTTCATCCGCTGCTCAAGCCGTTCGAGAGCACGCACGACCACCAGCGTGTCCAAGCCGACCGCCAGGTGCTCGCCGTGATACTCAAGCACCCCCAGCGGTAGCACCACTGGCCACCGCTCATCGATCGCGGTGCGGATCTGGTGCGGCAACATCATTTCATAGCGCACGGTTCGTCTCCGATACTTCCTTGCGTCGGTTTACTCGATCTCGACGATGTCACGGAACCGCCCGCTGAACAGCTCGAAGCCGTCGTCGGTAACCCGGCCGCCGTTCTCCCAACGCAGACCAAAGTCGTCGTTGTAGAGGAACGTGTCGACCTGGAAAGTCATGTTCGCCCGCAGCGGGTAAGCGGAGACCGCTTCCATCCACGGCGGCTCGACCTCGATCATGCCCAGGCCGTGGCACGGCCCGTAGAGGAAGTTCTTCGCGTAGCCGCGATCGACAAACAGCTTGTGATAGTTTTTGGCGACGTCGGCGGCGATGACGCCGGCCTTCATCCAATCCATAGTCTTCGCATGAGCCTCCTGGCCGAACTCGACCAAGTCCCGCTGCGCAGCGGACATCCTGCCCAGGCAGATCGGCAGGCCGACGCTCGGCGAGTAGCCGGACACACGCGCCCCGATATTCAACTGGATCACCTCATTTTTCAGCAACTTCCTCGGCGTGGGCCTGGATATCGCGTGGGTCGAATTACGACCGGACAGGACATACGTGGGGTGGGCTTCGTACTCAGCACCGTTCTCATACATCGCCTGCTGCGCGATGCCGACCACCTGCTGCTCGGTCATGCCGGGCCGAACCTCGGCGAGCACACGCTCTACCGCCAGCTCGCTGATCTCCACCCCGCGCCGAAGGCAGGCAAGCTCCGCCTCCGACTTGATCGACCGCATACCGACCATGATATCGTCGGCCCGTTCGATGGTCGCATCTGGGAACGCTTTACGCAGGCTGTCGAGCACCGGCGCGGTCGTGACCAGGTAGCCCGCAACACCGATCCGTTTGGGTTTGTTTACACCGATATCACGGAAGACCTCCTCGAAGGTCGACACGGCCACGCCCGGGTATGCCGGGTCCGCCGACTCGCGGTACTCGACCATCTTGTGGACCTTGGCGATCTTGCTGCGGTCCCGTGCATACGTTTCGCTTTCGGGGCCGATCAACAACGCGGCATCGCCCTGCGGAGCGATCGCGACGCCGGCGATCTCGAAAAGCGTCCAGTAATTGGAGAAGTATCGCACGTTGGCGAAGTCGGCTTCATTGCTGTTAACCAGCAATACATCCAGCCCCCGGTCGCGCGCGGCCGCCTGGGCGCGTGTCAGCCTTTGGCTGAACTCCGCATCACTGATCGTGGGTGTCTCGGTTAGCGTGGCTGTCATAGCCGTCTCCTTCGTTTATGAGGCTTGCGCCCGCTCAAATCTTGGGCGCATGGGTGGAGGCAAAATAGATCGGGATCAGTTGCCGGCCGCGGTCGCGTCGGCAAAGGGGTTGCTGACTTCGTAAGTAAAATCATCTACACGGCTCTCGCTGCCCTCGGGGCCGCTTGGGACAAAGACAACGCTATTGTATTCGTGGTACTTCAGGTTGTCGGCGATCGGTTGGTTG
>JAWKTA010000134.1:0-1645 GCA_041402025.1 Phycisphaerales bacterium
GCCCGGGTCCTCCATCATGCCCGGCAAGGTCAACCCCGTCATCTGCGAGTCCGTCATGCAGGTCGCCTGCCGGGTCATCGGCAACGACGCGACCGTCACCATGGCCGGCATGGGCGGCGTCGGCAGCATCTTCGAGCTCAACGTCGCCATGCCCGTGATGATCGACGCGTTCCTCGAATCGGTCACGCTCCTGGCCAACGTCTCCAACGTCTTCGTCGACAAGCTGCTTACCGGCCTGGAAGTCAACGAGGCCCGCTGCACCGAGCTGCTCGAAGCCTCCCTGATGACCATCACCGCGCTCGCCCCCGAGGTCGGCTACGACAAGTGCGCCGCGCTGGCCAAGCAGGCCCACAAGGAAGGCAAGACCATCAAACAACTGGTCAGCGAACTAAACCTCATGCCCGCCGAACGCCTCGCCGAACTCATGGACTACGACAGCATGACCCGCCCGGGGTAACCCCCGGAATACTCCCGTATCCAGCCGCTTGCGGCTTAGCGCTCCTGCAATCAAGACCGTCCCACCCAACCGAACAGGGAAACCACGATGAAACTCGCAATGCTGCTCGCCTCGGCCCTGACTTGTTTCGCATCAGCCCTCCACGCCGAAGTCTCCGTAAAACCCGTCGGCCTGATCATCGGCTCGCCCGCGATCGAAGACATGGATTTCGGGTTCCGGCCCAACGGCGTCAACGCCGGCACCAGCGTCCACCTGCTCATTTCCGGGCTGGATAACCCGATCGTCAAACTCGACGACGACAACAGCACGCTCGACTCGGCCACCGACTCCACCGGCAAGGACCTCTTGCAGGAACCGCCCGCCAAGGAAGACGGGGGTTTCATGTCGTTCAGCTCAGGTCCGATCGGCGCGTTCCCGCGTGTCAGCGATGATGGCAAACAGATGATCGTCGAGTTCACCACGCCTCAGCCCCCCGCGCCGGGCGCGACCGGCATCACCTACGAGGGCACGTTGCATATCATGGTCGCCGCCGGCATGAAGACCGTGAAGGCCGAGGGCGTCGCGGCCGCGCCGGGCAACGTGCAACTGGGCGACGCGAACATGCAGATCGCCGAGTATGGCCCGAGCGACTGGGAAGAGGGCAAGTTCAAGCTGACGATCAAGCTGGACACCCAACTGCTCGACGCGATCTCATCCTGGAAAGTCACCGCGCCGGACGGCACGGAACTGTCGGACGGACCGAACTCGACGATGACGATGATGAACAACGCCGAGGTTGAGCTGACACTGGAGAAGAAGACGGACACGATCAACATCGAGCTGGAACTGTTCGACGGCCTGGACACGATCCAGGTCCCGGTGAAGGCCCAGGTCGGGCTGGGGATCGAGTGATCCCAAATATGGTTTGGCCGTTTAGCGGGCGATCGCAGATCGCCGGGGTTGCTCCTGCGGGATAACGCACGGATCTTCGATCCGCCGCTATACGGAAGGGATTCGTACGATCATAAGGCGTTACCGGGGCGGGGTGGCCCGGCTGTGGGGGGTGCTATAATGCCCCGCTTATGCCGGACGGCTGTGACTACAACGTGATCGTGATCGGCGGTGGGCACGCGGGCGCGGAGGCGGCCTGGGCGGCGGCGAATATGCTGCGCCCCGAGTTCGACGCGAGTGGTGGCGGGGGGGGCAAGG
>JAWKTA010000135.1:0-1594 GCA_041402025.1 Phycisphaerales bacterium
CGCGCCGTGCCGCGCTGACCATGCTGGCGCGTGAGCTGTCGGAGCGGATCGGGCTTGAGGTGGCGCAGGTGTTCTACACCCACGTGCCACCGGACGCCGAGCCGACCGTCAACAAACCCTGACCACGCCGGCCCCGCGCCGTTTTGCCGATGCCCACGCTCCACCTGATCGACGCCGACAGCACCCAGGCCTGCCCGGCTGTCCTGGCATCGGTACGCGCATCGATCAACGCAAACGATCGGGTACTGCTGCTCGGCGGGCCGATGATCCGGGAATACGCACAGCAAGCCGGGATCGTAGATGCACAGCAGCTATCTGTGCCGTTCGGCAAGGCGGCGCTGGGGTTGCCCGCGCTAAAGCGCTGGCTAAGAGATAGATCGGCGTTTGGTCTGATCCACTGCTGGACGCCCGGTGCGCTGCACGCCGCGTCGCTGGTGTCGCGCGATACGCCTAAACACCTGTCGCTGGGGCACACGCCCAGACATACTCAACTCAATCGCCTGCTTCGCTTAGCACAATCAAAGTACGCGGCGAACATCGCCATCACGGCGGACAACACGGCCCTGACCAAACGCATCGTCGCGGCGGGCATCCCCTGCCGAACCGCGCCGATACCGCTGCCGGAAGATGGCTCCATAACGCTGCCTCCGGATCGACGCGGAGAACTACGCCGGGCGTGGGGGGTCTCCAGAGAAAAGGATTTCGCCATCGCGCTGGTGTCCGACCATCCTCAATTGTCGAACTCGTTGCACGCCGCGGCGATCGTCGTGCTCGGCTTAAGCACCTTGACCGACGAACCGGGTACGTCCTCCGCGGCCGCACTGATCCTCCACCCCGCGCAGCCGAACCTGCGGCGGGCGCGGGCGCTGCTCGACGATCAATCGACACACATGGGCGTAGCGCAGGACGCCGGGGTGATCCGGCCGTGGGACGTGCTGGGCGCGTGCGACGCCGCGCTGGCGATCGGCCCCGACGCCGGGGGGCTTAGCCTGCGCTGGGCGCTGCACAGCGGGCTGCCGGTGATCGCATCCGTTAACGGCCCGGCAGGCGACCACCGTGATGCCGGCGGCGATCTCCGTCTGGCTTCCACCGACTACCACAAGGACCTGGCCCACCTGCTGCACACGGCGCTTCAGCAGAAGCTTTAGCCTTCACGGGCTAAGATAACCCAGTGGTGAATCCCCCATCTACCTTCCCCGGGCCGGACACGCTCTGCGAGTCGTGTGGCTATGCGCTTAAGGGGCTAAGCCCCGACGGCGGTTGCCCGGAATGCGGGCTGGCAATCGCGGAGTCTTCACCGGCCATGCGGACCGGGCACCCGTGGCAGACCCGCCCCGGACCGCAGGCGATGTTCAACCTCGTCATCAGCTTGATGCTTAAACCCAGGTACTTCTTCCGCACGATGCGGATCGACGGCACGAACCACACGGCCCGCCTGTTCCTGCTGCTGGTTGCTGCGGGGCTGGGCGCTTTGTGGTTCGCCGTGGCCCAGGGTGTGTACGGCTATCCCCCGGCCTCGGCGCTGTTGCAGGAGGTGATCCTCACCTCGGGCATCGTTTCGCTGACCTACGTCGAGGCGTAAGGCGTGACCTAT
>JAWKTA010000136.1:0-1592 GCA_041402025.1 Phycisphaerales bacterium
CCCACCCACACCCACCCAGTTATTTAGCCCCGGGTCGACGACCCGGGGGCTGTCTCGGCGGCAGGGCCTGATGGAAGTCGAATCAATAAAAAACCCGGAGCGCGCCGTCACACGCTCCGGGGTAATCAATCTTCAACGTTAGGAGATCGTTGAGTTATTCGGTTTTCAGCGACGCCGGCGGCCGGCGATACAGGTCGCGCCCAGAGTGACCAGCGCCAGCGAGGCCGGCTCGGGGATGGGGGCGATTTGGTATTCGGGGGTGCGGTCGCCGTCGAGTTGCGGGACGACGCCACCAACGACGAAGTAGGCCGAGGAGATCGTGCCCGCCACGCCGCCGAGCGAGGCGGTGAAGTCGGCGTCCTGTGTCGGGATCAGCGACTGCAGGGCGGACGAGAACACGCCCTGGTCGGTGACCACGACGAGCTGGAAGTCCCAGGGGTTCTCGTTGGTGTTTTTAAGGTTCAGGCTCAGGTCATCCCCGGCACCGAACGCGATGTTCAGCCCGGCCAGGCCGACATCGGCGGTCTGTGCGCCGGTCTGGGGCGGGACGAAGATGGTCGTGAAAGTGTAGGCGGTCGCGGCGGGGATCAGGCCGTTGTTCACGGTGATCGTGGACGCGTCAGATGAACTGAGCTGTGAGAAGCCCGCGATATCCGGCAGACCCAATGTAATCGTGCTGGCCTGGGCGGCCCCGGTAGCAAGGCCCAAGGCAAGAATTGCGGCAAATCGTGTCATCACTCTCTCTCCTCCAATTTTTACTGACTGGCCGGACAAGGGGTGCCGGCCGCGAGGTTGCATGTGCATCCGTACACAGAACTAACAATACTAAAATACCAGCCCCCGCCTGCCCGGGTCAAGGATAATTCGTGATAATTTGCCTCGATCGGCCATTATTGGGCAAACAAGCCGGGTTAAAGGCAAGTTTTTGGATGACTTTGGGCCGATTGCCCCCCGCAATTGGGGGTTTTTCCGGGGTGCAGGGCACGGGTTGGCGGAAGGGATGGGGCGGTGGATATCATGCCGCGTTTTATTGATTGTCAGCCCGCGACCCGCTCAGCCCACCAGTGAGGTTCGATATGCAGACCCCAGCCAACCCGCAGCACACGCTTGCCCCCCAGCCGACGATCACGCCCGCCGCCGGGGTCCAGGTCCGCCACACCGGGACCGACATGGGCTACGGCGTCTACGCCACGCGACGCTTCTCCGCCGGCGAGCGCATCGAGGTCTGCCCCGTTATCCTGCTGGAAGAACCCTACGACGCGTTGCCCGAACCCGTCAGGACGCGCGTCTACGACTGGACCACGCTCGTGCCGTCGGATGCACGCCATCAGTCGGCGATCTCGCTGGGTTTCGGCAGCATGTACAACCACGCAAGCCCCGCCAGCGTGCGCTACCGCGCCGAACCGTCGATCCCCGCCATCGTCTACGAAGCCGTGCGCGACATCGAGGCCGGCGAGGAGATGACGATCAACTACAACGCCATGACCGGCGGCCCGGACCCGCACGACCACGACTGGTTTAGCATGATGGGTATCACGCGGCTGTAATCACTTGCATAACAATCGCTCGATACGGTCCTGGTGCAGTGCGGC
>JAWKTA010000137.1:0-1578 GCA_041402025.1 Phycisphaerales bacterium
GTGGAAGCCGGGGCCGTGCAGGTCCAGGGCACGATCAACGGCATCGGCGAACGCTGCGGCAACGTCGACCTCACCACCGTCGTCGCCAACCTGCGCCTGAAGATGGGCTACGACTGCCTGACCGGCGGCAATCTCGACGGGCTGACCAAGCTCTCCCGCGCCGTCTACGAACGCGCCAACCTCAGCTTCAACCCCGGCCAGCCCTACGTCGGCACCAGCGCCTTCGCCCACAAGGGCGGCATGCACGTACACGCCGTCCAGCGCATCACCTATTCCTACGAACACGTCGAGCCATCGCTGGTCGGCAACGAGCGGCGCATCCTCGTCTCCGAACTTTCCGGCGCAAGCAATATCTCCGCCACCCTCGGCCAGAAGTTCTCCATCCAGAACGATAAGAACCTGCAGCGCAAAGTCCTCAACCGCGTCCAGGACCTCGAACACCAGGGCTACCATTTCGAGGCCGCGCAGGCCAGTTTCGAGTTGCTTCTCTACGAAGCGATGGGCAAGCTGCAAAGCTACTGGGAGCTGGACCACTACCGCTGCGTCATCCTCAAGCGCGGCAGCGAATCCTCCACCACCGAAGCCACCGTCAAGCTCCGCACCAACGGCAGCACCGAGCACCGCGTCGCCGAGGGTGACGGCCCAGTCAACGCGCTCGACGGCGCGCTGCGCAAGTGCCTCAAAGACCATTACCCCCAGATCAACGACGTCCACCTTGTCGACTACAAGGTCCGCGTCGTCAACCCCACCGCCGAGAGCGCCGCCAAGGTCCGTGTCATCGCCGAGTTCGCCGTCCGCGATCACAACGACCCCGACAACGTCGCCCGTCACATCACCACCATCGGCGTCAACGAAAACATCGTCGACGCGAGCTGGCAGGCCATCGCCGACGCCTTCCGCTACCACCTCGTCGAAACCACCGCAACCGTCGGTGTGTAAGATCGGTGATTAGTGATTAGTGATTAGTGATTAGTGGTTAGTGGGTCATGTTTTGTCACGCGCAACACACAGCCCACGGATGGATGCAACGCATCCTTCCGTGGGATCAGCGCGTAATGTCAACTTGACCGCGCTCCACGCCGCTCGCGGCTTAGCGCTCCTGCTCTTGCGACTTGTCATTCCCCCTACGCCGCCGCGATCCAACACGACGCACAAGCACAAGGCTCGCACGCCGCCTCGATCAACCGCCCAACCTTCGCCTTTAGCGCTTCATCCAGCCCGACGAATTCCACACCATACACATGCCGGTGAAACCCCACGCACTCCCGGCGCACGACCTTCACCGTCAGCCCCGCGCTTAGGTGTTCGCACTGCAACTCCACCGCAAGCTCCTCGCCGATCTCGATCAGCTTCGTCCCCTTGCGGAAGACCTGCATCCCGCCCGCCGAGAGGTCGAACACCTCCCCGAAGTGCGTGCTCGCGTGCTGATTGCGACGCCGGGGCGAACGCCGCCGCTCCCCGCCGCTTTGTGGGTTAACTGCATCCATACCCCACGCATCGACCCGCCCCGCCCGCCGCTTGACCCGCCCCCGCCTCCCCGCCGTCAATCCTTCCCGCCTGTAACGATCAAAACAGTCA
>JAWKTA010000138.1:0-1762 GCA_041402025.1 Phycisphaerales bacterium
TAGAAAGGAAACATCATGCTTGGCTACGCACTCGCATTCTTCATCATCGCCATCATCGCCGCCGTCTTCGGCTTCGGCGGGATCGCCGCCGGTGCTGCGGGAATCGCGAAGATCCTGTTCTTCGTCTTCCTGGTCCTGTTCCTGGCTTCGCTGGTGATGAGCCTTGTGCGCGGCAAGTCGTTGTAACCGACGATGCCGGACATGGCGGCCGGACGATCCGAATGTTGTCATCATTCGGGCACGAACCTGATCAGTAGCGCGGTTGAGCCGCCCCGCCCGAGGCAGGCCGCCGCGCAATAACGAAACCAATAGAAAGGTTATTACCATGACTCCCCTGGAAACAACTACGAATCTCAAGGACGAAACCGTCGAGCGTATCAAGGACCTGGTCACCATCAACAAGGACAGCTCGGAAGGGTTTAATGAGGCGGCCGACGTCGTCGAAGACCCCGACCTCAAGGGCCTGTTCCGTATGATGGCCGGTGAACGCCGCAAATTCGCGGATGAATTAAGGCGCTACGTCGTGATCAACGATGAAGATGCCAAGGTCGGCGAGGAGATCACCGGCTCCTGGAAGGGCATGTTCCACCGCTGGTGGCTGGACCTTCGCGGCAAGCTCAGCGGCGGCGACGCCTACGCCGTTCTCGCCGAGGCCGAACGCGGCGAAGACAAGATCAAGGCCATGTACGAAGAGGTGATCAAGGACACCACGGGTAGCCCGCTCAACGCCGTCCTTCACGCCCAGTACGCCGAGGTCAAACAGGGCCACGACCGCATCCGCGACCTGCGCGACGCCGCCAAAGCCCGTAACTAATTGAATGCCGGCATCACCCCGCCGGATATTGTTCGAGAAGGCCGCCTTAACGGGCGGCCTTTTCTATTGCGAAGACATTTAAGTGAGTGGGCACAACGATGCAGTTGCTGGGCACTGTCTTACGGCCACAACTCCTGCCGCTCTACCAGCGGTCCGCGGCCGGGGTGTTTTTTGTTTCTGGCCCAGCTCAGGGTGTAACGCCACGCCTGGGGGTTCCAGCAGGGGGCGGCGAGTTTGATGGCCTGGATGTATTGGCGGTCGCGGAAGCGGAGGATCGCGCGCATCAGGCGGGTCTGTTGTTCGATGGTTTTCAGCGCCGGCGGGCGGTGGCCGGACTGGATCATGGGGTAGAGCAGCTGCTTGAGCCGGAGGATGTCGTTGTCCATCAGGTGGGGGTTGTCCTGCATGACGGCGGTGCCGGTCTCGTGTCCCCAGTGCTGGTCGATCAGCGGTTCGTTGAGCAGGAGGATGCCGCCGCGCGCGATCAGGCGGTAGAGCCACCAGGTGTCGAACGCGGAGTTCATCTGCCCGGGGTTTTCCCAGAGGATGCCGGCCTGTATGTCCTCGCGTCGGACCATGCACTGCACGGGCGTGCCGACCTCCAGATCCTGCAGGTAGCAGGCGAGCAGGGCCTGATCCGGCGGGAGGTATTCGAGCGTCGCCGCCTTGCCGCGCAGGCCGGGTTTGGTCAGTTCGTTGTTCACGAAGTTGTCCGCCAGGCACATCACGACCGAAGCGTCGGGTTTCTTGAGCGTGGCGACCAGCAGCCGTTGCAGGCAGCCGGGCTTGAGCGCGTCGTCGTCGTAGAGGGGTTTGATCCAGGGCGCGCGTGCCTGGCTCATGACGAAATTATTGTTGGGGATCTGGCCGTGGTCCCCGGTGTTGCGGACGATGCGGACGCGCTTGTCGTGCGCGGCGACCTGCTTGAGGAACTCCCATGTCGGGCCC
>JAWKTA010000139.1:0-4409 GCA_041402025.1 Phycisphaerales bacterium
GGTGGAGATACCGTCCAACGCAAAGAGAATGTTCCTAAATGGCTAGGTGCAAATTTTAGTTATATGTGGGCTATCACGACTTCTATTACACAATACAAACCTATTGCCATGACTGCTGTTTATGATGGTTATAATTGGACTGGGAAAGCTATGAGTCTTGTGGTTGCAAATGGTCGGTTCTTTGGAAATGGGCTTTGTGTAGCTCCTGATGCTCATTTAGATAGTGGTATTTTTGAATTGACGATTGTGGGAGACATTAGTTTGGTAGAGTATTTAAAAAATTTAGGGAAGATAAAAAATGGCATAAAAATTATACATCCTGAAGTTCATTATTTACAAGCTAAAGAAATTGATATTTCATCTTCAAATAGTGATTTAATGACCATTGATATGGATGGAGAATTTATTGGTTCTGCACCATTAAGTCTTAAATGTTTATCTCAAAAACTTACATTTTTATCTGATTATTAGATATGTTTATAGTTCTAAGATACTAACTAAAAATGTGTGTAAGTTTGAAAAGTTTAATTCCTCTCTCTATCATCTCTTACCTGTAGAAAATAAAGATTTTTAGAACCAAGATAGATTTTGAATTTTGCCCATTGGTTAATCTTCTGGGGTATCCACTATTTGCAATCGTCGTAAAAATTTAAACTGTTTGAGTATGTAAAAAATATTGAGCATACGAGTTTTTAAATTTTAGACGATAAAAATAAAGTGGGTCAAAAAAATAATCTAGGGCTAGACTTTTTTGTTACTTTTTTGGACAACTTAGCGAAGCGTTATCATGAATACCTATGAAAATAAATAAAGATATGAATAATGCAAAAAAGTAAAAAGATGAATGGGAAAGAAAGTTGAGAATTAAAAATTAAAAATTACGAATATCATTAAAAAATCCTGCCCATCATTTAATCCAAAAAATCATAGTTCAGACAATTTAAAAGTCCTGTTCATCCTTATATCTTCTAATCCAGATTCAAACAATTGATTGGAGAAATGAGATTTTGAGAGATGAGAATCGAGACCCAAGGCATTGACAACTCCGTGCAAAAAACTTAGTGCACTTTGTGGTTGAAAATGAAGTGAGATTTTGAGAGATGAGATGCGATACTACCTAAATTACTTCATTACTTCATTAATCTCTGAATCCTATTCAGACAAATAATATCTATTTCTAATGTTAAGTTTTTAATCGTCATCATTTCTTTTGACTAAATATTTGCAGATAATTATTTTATTGTTTATATTTGAATTAGTAAATTTTTTATTATGAGTAAATTGTACAAAAAATTATGTCGAAAATCATATTTATTTTCTACATTATTATTAACGCTTTTTTTCATATCTACCCACCAAATTAAAGCTCAAACCATTAATGTGCGAATTCAGGGTTATGATTATACCATGTCTAATGGATGGGGAGGAAATTGTGGAAATAAGGACTGTGGCGGTTTTAATGAGCCAGATTACAGAGTTCGATACAACTTTATTCATTCTGGAAATACCACAAATACAACTGGACAGGGGGAGCCATTTTGTGACGGTTGTTCTTGTGGATGGAGAAGCACTACAAACTCTGTTGATTTTACTAATATTTCTGGAGCGAATTGGGTAAGAGCAAGAGTTGGTGGGCGTGAAGATGATTCAGGTCTTAGTGGTAGTCATGATGGGAATTGTTTGGGAGTTTCTGCAGTAGGTCCACAACCTACTATTAATTCTATAAACCCTTGTAATTGGTCAGGTTTACAACAAGCAGATAGAAACAACTGTAGTTCTGATAATGTTACCCAAAATTACCATTTGCGTTGGCAATGGTATTGGGCTTGGAATAGTGCTTCATTAACCAATGCTAATGCTGGCGGTACCATTGCTTTAAGTAATGCAGCTCATGCAAATATTTGTAATGGAGGAAATCCAGCCGTAATCACCAGTTCTGTAAATGGTTTATCTGGCGTTACTTATACTTGGCAACAAAGTGTAAATGGAGGAGCATGGAGTACCATTTCTGGAGCTACTGGAAATATCTATGACCCACCAGCTTTAGGTACTGTTTCTAATGCTAATACTACTTATGATTATAGAAGAACAGCAACTTATTGTAGAGGCTATTGGGGAGGAGGAGGAAATACTACCGTATATTCAAATACTATTAGAATAAATGTAGTTCCCGATCCAGACCCTCCAACAGCAACCAAATCACCAAATGTAGCATCGGTCTGTATTGGTCAAGCACTTACATTAACAAGTCCAACAAAAGGCACTCGTCCTGGTCAAAGTTGCCAAACACAATATGAATATAGGTATTCTACCAATGGTGGCACTAATTGGTCAGGATGGACAACGGCAGTACCTACTTTTGCCGCTGCATCTGGTGTAAATATGAATCAAATGCAAATTAGAGTGGATAATGCGAATTGCTTATTGGGTTGTGATGTCAGTGCTGCTACTACGTACTATTGGACAGGAACATCTCCAGTCGGCGATCCTAATCTCTATGGCAGTAATATTTGGCATGTTTATGGCTGGAGAGCAGGAGATGCTAGTGGCGGTGGCGGTGCTTGGAGTTCTAATTATGCCGGATATTATACAACCACAACATTGGGAATGGATACAAGGTTAGATTGGGGAACAGGTGCTTCGCCTAGTGATGCCAGTACATATTTGGGTTGCTACATTCCACCTGATTATCATTCAGCTTCAGCAAAACGACAAGGATTTCCATGTAAAGTATATGAAATTGATATGACTTATCATGATGATAGAGCTCAATTATTTGTAAATGGCACAAATGTTTTTGATCACAATGGTTGTTGTGATACCCACGATAATATTTGGGTAGGTGCATTAGCTGGAACAGATCAAGTTGAAGTAAGGTATAGTGAAGGTGGAGGAGGAGCTGGTTTAGCCATTACACTTACTGATGTAACTACTCCATTACTAGGAGGAAGTATAGGTTTTTCAGGCTATACTACAGCTTGTACAAGTTATGACCCACCAGCCTTTACAAATAGTGTATCACCAAGTGGAGGTACAAGTGCTGCTTATACTAATGGAGAAAGTAATTATCAATGGCAAACAAATCCAGGAAGTGGTTGGGTAGATATCTTTGGTGCTAATGCAGCAACTTATGATGCACCTAATTTAGTTACAAATGGTACTTACCAATATAGAAGAAGAGTAACTGATAAATGTGGAACACAAGCTTTTTCTAATACTATTAGTATAACCATTGTATCTGATCCATCTGCACCAAGCATTACCAAATCACCAAATGTAGCAAGTGTGTGTGCTGGTCAAACATTAACCGTAACACCAAGTGGCGGAAGTGGCGGTGTTACAACTTGTACTAATGAGTATAGAATTAATACCGGCTCAGGTTTTGGAGCTTGGAGTGCTACAGTGCCTTCAGTTTCTGCAACAGTAGGTACTACAACAATAGAATCTAGAAGAAATTGTAATGTTACGACTTGTGGTAGTAATGTAAATAGTGTAAGCTGGACAGTGGTGGCAGACCCTTCTGCTCCAACAGCCACCAAATCTCCAAATGTAGCGAGTGTGTGTGCAGGTCAAACTCTAACACTAACTGGCGTAAGCGATAATGGCGGTGGAACAGGAACTTGTACGATAGAATATCAAGTCAATGGTGCTGGTGCATGGTCATCAACTTTACCAAGCTTTGCTGCAACGGTTGGTACGAATAGTATCTCTGTTAGGAAAAATTGTAATGGCAGTGGTTGTGATATTTCTCCAGTAAGTATTTATAGCTGGACAGTGGTGGCAGACCCTTCTGCTCCAACAGCCACCAAATCTCCAAATGTAGCGAGTGTGTGTGCAGGACAAACTCTAACACTAACTGGCGTAAGCGATAATGGCGGTGGAACAGGAATCCGATAGAATATCAAGTGAATGGAGCAGGTGCTTGGTCAGCTACTTTACCAAGCTTTGCGCGACAGTTGGTACAAATAGTATCTCTGTACGAAAGAATTGCAATGGCAGTGGCTGTGATATTTCTCAGTAAGTATTTATAGCTGGACAGTGGTGGCAGACCCTTCATGCTCCAACAGCCACCAAATCTCCAAAGTAGCGAGTGTGTGCAGGACAAACTCTAAATAATTAACTGGCGTAAGCGATAATGGCGGTGGAACAGGAACTTGTACGATAGAATATCAAGTGAATGGAGCAGGTGCTTGGTCAGCTACCGTACCAAGCTTTGCAGCGACAGTTGGTACAAATAGTATCTCTGTAAGAAAGAATTGTAATGGTAGTGGTTGTGATATTTCTCCAGTAAGTATTTATAGCTGGACAGTGGTGGCAGACCCTTCTGCTCCAACAGCCACCAAATCTCCAAATGTAGCGAGTGTGTGTGCAGGACAAACTCTAACACTAACTGGCGTAAGCGATAATGG